>CAZLBC010000123.1:0-12893 GCA_964557575.1 uncultured Planctomycetaceae bacterium | reverse complement strand
CGCAGATCGTCCACCCTGTCCCTTGATCGCGGTCCGCAGCGCCCGGATATGATCCGGTCCCGTTCCGCAGCATCCCCCGATGATTGCCGCGCCGGCGGCAGCCACCGCCGGCGCCCCGGCGGCAAAGTCCTCCGGCGTCTGCCGGAACACGGTTGCCCCATCCACCAGTTCGGGAACGCCCGCGTTGGCGTGGATCAGTATCGGCAGGTGAGTGTGCCGCTTGAATGCGGACACGACGTCCGCCATCCGCTCGATCCCGTTTCCGCAATTGCTGCCGGTGATGTCGGCGCCGGCCGCGGCGGCGCTCTGTGCCGCGGCGGCGGGATCCACGCCCATCATCGTCCTGAAACCCCCGGCGCCTTCCTCGAAGGTGAAAGTGGCGATCACGTCGATAGCGGGGTCGATTCCCTTCGCGGCGCGGATCGCGCAGGCGGCTTCCTCGGTCGATGACTGGGTCTCAACGCAGATTCCCGCCGCGCCGGCTGCGATGATCGCCGCGACCTGTTCTGCGTATACCTCCTCCATTTGTTCGGTCGAATAGTCTCCCAGCGGGGCGAGAAACGCGCCGGTCGGACCGACGGAACCGACCACGATCGCCCGGTCGCCCGCGACTTCCAGGGCCAGCCGGACCGCGGCGGTATTGAGTTCAGCGGTTCGGTCGGCGAGTCCGGCCCGTTGAAGTGTCGGCCGGGAACCGCCGAACGTGTTGGTCAGGATCATATCGCTGCCGGCGTCGACGAATCCGCGGTGGACGGCGCGCACCGCGTCCGGGTGGGAGACGTTCCACTCCTCGGGGCAGTGTCCGCTCTCCAGGCCGGCCGACTGCAGGGATGTTCCGAAACCCCCGTCCGATATCAACGGGATCTTTTCGGTCAGCGTGTCAAGGACGATACCCATCTCGTCACTCCTTCCGGTGTCACGACGTGATTGTACCCGGGACGGGAATCCGGGCAAGTCCTCGCGGTCCGTGAATCATCCACAGAGGTATTACGGACCGCTACACGGCCTCGTCGGGCGGTTCGTAGCCCTCTTCCCGCAGACTGCCGTCTTCATCAATCCAGGAAAACGGCTCCCCGAACACGGTTACCCCGTGTCGCTCCTCCGAGACCAGGCCGTACTGTCCGCCGCCCGTGATCGGCAGATCGATCCCCTCGTGTTCAACTGCGGAGAATTCCTTGAAGAATATCTCCATTTCCTTCTTCATTTCGGTGACGCGCCGGCTCTGCGATTCTTTTTCCACGAGATTGAACATTTCGTCGGGATCGACCGAAAGGTAATACAGCTCATCCGGGCCGTCGGGATACCGCTGGACGTACTTCCAGTCTCCGTCCCGGACCATGCGAACCGGCCCGTACTCGGCGAGAACGATGATTTCGTTACGGTTCCGTACGCCGCCGCCGCGCAGCAGTTCCACGAAATCCTCGCCCGGCAGTTCATATTTTTCGGGGTCATCTATGCCGAGGAACTCCAGCAGCGTCGGCCGCCAGTCGTAATGACTCAGCAGCGTGCGGTCGATCCGGCCCGCGGGTATCGTTCCCGGCAGGGAAATGATCGTCGGCACCTTCAGCGAGGTGTCGTACACGTTCAGGGGGCTCGTGCCGTTTCCCTTTCCCCAGATGCCGTGGTGTCCCATGTTCATGCCGTTGTCGCTGGTGAAAAAAATCAGGGTTTTTCTTCTCAGGTCGAGTTCGTCGAGGTAATCGAGCAACCTGCCGATGCTGTCGTCCATGGCGGTTACCGCCGCGTAGTAGCCAGCCAGCAGCTCCCGGCGGCGCGAGCCCGTTCCCCGCGCGACGGCGTTGACCTGCCACGGATGGGCGAACCCGTTCGGGCAGGTATCGAACGGGCAGTCGCCGTACCGGTTCACGAATTTCTTCGGGTGCTGATCATGCTCCCAGGGGCCGTGCGGCGCCGTGTAGTGCACGTTCAGGTAAAAGGGATCCCAGCAGTATTCCTCCAGAAACTTCGTCGCCTCCACCGTGATGGCGTGGGTCACGTACGAGGTTTCCCGGTAGATATTCCCGTCGAGCACCATCGGCGCGCGGTAGTACGGCCCCCCGCCCATGGCGTGAACGTACCAGAACGAACTGGACATCTGGGGGCGCCGCGAGTCTCCCAGGTTCCACCTGCCGCACCGGCCGCAGACGTAACCGTTTTCCGCCAGTATATCGGGGTAGCCGGTGATCCCGTCGAGATACCGCAGGACCCGCGTCTGGCCGAGTTCCCCGCCGCCGTCTTCGGGGGCCAGGTTCCCGTCGTTGATGTAATCGTGGATGCCGTGGTAACTGGGAATTCTCCCCGTCAGCAGGCTGGCGAGGGCGGGGGAACAGACCGGGGATACGCAGAAAAAATTAACGAAATAGATGCCCTCCGCGGCAAGGCGGTCGAGAGCGGGGGTGCGAATCTCGGGGTTTCCGGCACAACCGACGGCCCAGCACCCGAGATCGTCGGCGGTTATTTCGAGAATGTTGATTCTTTCATTCGGCATCAGGTACCGGTATTTTACCCACAGAGACGAACTGCGGCGAATAAAATTCGGAAAAGGTCCCGAGCCGGCGCAGCGCCGCGCCCCGATCGCGCGGTATGATGGGTCAATCAAGAACCCGACGGAACTGAGGATACGCGGACAATGGCTGAAAACAACCTGCACGACGAGATAGCCGCACTCAAGGAACAGAGAAACGCGGTCATCCTGGCGCACAACTACCAGCTCCCGGAAGTGCAGGATATCGCCGATTACACGGGTGATTCCCTCGGACTCAGCAGACTCGCCGCGGATTCGACCGCGGAGGTGATCGTCTTCTGCGGCGTGTACTTCATGGCGGAGACCGCCGCCATCCTCTCCCCCGGCAAGACCGTCCTGATACCCGACCGGAACGCCGGCTGCGGCATGGTCGACATGACCCCGGTCGAGAACGTGCGGCGCCTCAAGGCCGCACACCCCGGCGCGGTCGTCGTCTCCTACGTCAATTCCAGCGCGGCCGTGAAGGCCGAGAGCGACTACTGCTGTACGTCCGCCAACGCCGCCGCGGTCGTGGCGGCGATCGATCCGTCGCGGGAGATCATCTTCGTTCCCGACCGGAACCTCGGCGCGTACGTCGCGGCGTGCTGCGGCAGGGAGATGATCTTTTACGACGGCTGCTGCCCCGTTCACCGGCGCATCCGTCCCGGGGACGTCCGCCGGCTCAAGGACGAGCATCCCGACGCGGCGGTGGTGGTCCACCCGGAGTGCGATCCGGCGGTTATCGAACTGGCCGACCGGGTCCTCTCGACCGGCGGCATGCTGCGGGAGGCGTCCGCCTCGGCAGCAAAGGAATTCATTGTCGGCACCGAGCTGGGGATGGTCTACCGCCTCAGGAAGGACAACCCCGGCAAGCGGTTTTACATCATTTCAGAAGCGGCCGTCTGCCCGGACATGAAGTTCATCGACCTGCCGAAGCTGCGCGATTCGCTGGAACACCTGCAGTTCGCGGTGACCCTCCCGGAAGACATCCGCGCCGCGGCGGAAACCGCGGTCCGGCGGATGGTGTCACTCGGATGACGCGTTCGCCGCCGGCGCGGTATCCTCCCGGTTTCCCTTCTTAAAAGCGCCGCCGAAGACGAGCACCAGGCACTCGGCGATCATCCAGATCTCCAGGGCGAAGACCGCCCCGCCGATGACCAGGAGGAGGTAGTCGGACCGTTCCATGAAGTCACGTATCTTCAGGACCATGGCCCAGCCGGTCATGACGCCCATGAAGACCATGGGCAGGAGCGTGAATATGATCGGCGATCCGCGCTTCGCAAGGTAGATGGTCAGCACCAGCAGCGTCAGGGCGGCCAGGAGCTGGTTGACCGTCCCGAACAGCGGCCAGAGCGTCAGGGCCCCCTTCCCGCTGCCCTCGGAGAAGGCGAGCACAAACGCGAACACCACGGCCACGGACGTCGCGGCGTACTTGTTTTTCAGCCAGCCGAGGCCGAAACCGGCGCCCAGTTCGGCAATCACGTATCGCTGGACCCGGGTGGCCGAATCGAGCGTCGTTGCCGCGAAGGAAACAAGGAACACGGCGAGCAGGGTCGCGATGATCTCCGCCGGGATGCCCAGGGCGGCGATCATGTTGGTCCCGCCCGCGATGAAGGCCCCGAGCTTCGCGGTCAGCCCCTTCGCGGCCGCCCAGCTCCGGTAGTGGTGGGCGAAGGCGTCGGTGCCGGTCAGCAGGCCGCCGTCGGTCTCCAGGCCCATGCCGAGACCGCCGGCGACGGCGATGATCACCAGTATCGCCAGCGCCCCCTCCAGGAGCATGCTGCCGTAACCGATGAACTGGGCGTCCTTCTCGCTGGCGCACTGCTTGGGAGAGGTCCCGGAGGCGACGAGGCTGTGAAAGCCGGAGATCGCCCCGCACGCGATGACCACGAAGATAAACGGCCATATCGGGGGCGCGCCAGCCGGAGACGCGTCGAGGGCCGGCGCGACGATGTCGGGCCGGGCGGCCGCGGTGCCCGCCGCCAGCAGGGCCATCGCGATGATCAACTGAAACGAGTTGATGTAATCCCGGGGCTGGAGCAGGACCTGGACCGGCAGCGTCGAGGCGACGAAGACGTAGACCAGGAGGATGACGATCCACCCGGCCAGGGCGTGTTCCCCGAGCAGAGAGTTCAACGACAGGGGCAGGGAGGCGCCGGCCACGACCGTCAGGTACATCAGGGCGACGGCGACCAGGCCCCCCGCCAGCGGGTTCAATCCGCGTTTGTACACCCCGTACCCCAGCACCACCGCGATCGGGATCTGCGACCAGACCGGCAGGACGGCGGTCTCGTGATTATTGAACAGGAGGGCGATGATCATCGCGAAGATGGCCACGATGATCCAGAGGGCGAAGAAGATGATCAGCAGGAAGAGCGTCCTCACCCGCCGGTTGATCACCGCGCCGGCGAGGTCGCCGATCGACCGCCCCTTGTTTCGCATGGAGACGACCAGCGCGCCGAAATCGTGTACCGCTCCCATGAAAATCGAGCCGAAGACGACCCAGATTACGGCCGGGACCCATCCCCAGATGATGCCGACGGCCGGGCCGACGATCGGCCCCAGTCCCGCGATCGAGGTGTAGTGGTGGCCGAACAGGACCCGCTTCTGTGTCGGGACGTAGTCGACACCGTCTTCCATGGTCCGGCTGGGTACGTCGGCGTCCGGGTCCAGTTTGAAGATCTTCCGGGCGACGAACCTGCCGTAGGTGTAATAGGCGACGAGGTACGCAATGCCCACCAGTACCGCGAGCAACAGGGTATTCATCAGGCGACTCCGGATATATCCGTACACGCGATCATGCCGGTCACCGCGCATTGGCGGCGCGGGACCGCCGGTCCGGCGACGGGGTGCGATTATCGTCCAATCCGGCCGTCCGTGTCAAGGCGTGAAGGACGGCGGTCCGGCGGACGTTGACAACGTATTAATTTGATAAAATACGTTTTCCCCGCGTTGACAGGGTCCGCCGGTATCCGTACCCTGTAATAAAAGGAAAACGGGTGCGCCGCGTAACGGCCGCCGCCTCACAGGACAATTTCTACTTTTGATGACAAGGAGCGGGACATGACAGAGAGCACGAAGGACAAGATTCGCAAGGCACTGAAGGGCGTGGGCCTCGCGAGCCTCACCATGGGCGTCGGCCTGTTCACCACCGGTTGTGACAAGGGCGGTGACGGCGACGGCGACGGCGACGGCGACACGGTCCAGGAAGGCAAGACCTCCTGCGGCGGCGGCGGCGAGAAGGCCGGCGACGAAAAGAAGGTCGCCTGCTCCGGCGGTGAAAAGACAACCGAAGAGAAGAAGGAAGGAACCGCAACGGAAGAAAAGAAGGAAGTAGCGAAGTAAGCTCTTCCCGCAGCCGGTTGTTGTACCGATTCATTCAGCCGCGCGGCGTCCGCCGCGCGGCTGTTTTTAGTGTGCCGCCCGTGGATGTTTGAAACAGGCAGCAGTATACTTGATCGCGTGAGCGACCGCGAAGACATCGACGCCGCGTTCCCCGCCGCCCGCGCCCTCCTGGGCGAACGGGCGTGGGACGCCCTCCTGCGACAACTCCCGGCCGTATCGAAACCGGGTGCTGTCCCGGCCCTCGTCGGGGAGCGGGGCGATGGCCTGCTGCTGCCGGACTATCTCCCGGAACTGCTCCGGCACGAATGCCGCCTCCGCGCGATCGCGCGGGAGGAACTGCCGCCCCCGACTGATCGGCCGGTGCTGAACCCGACGCTCGACGTCGTCGAATCGGCATGGCGCCTCGCCCCGACCCTCCGGGATTCCCTCGCCGGCCGGCATCCCGTCCTCCCGCGGCGCGAGAATGAGCGGTTCCTGATGTGGCGGGATCCGAAGGACGGGGCCGCGAAGGTGCTGGAGGCCGACGGCGAATACCTCTTCGCGTTGAAGATGCTCGCCGAGAACCTGGACATCGCGGCGGCCGCCGCGGCCGGCGGGATCCACGTCGACATGGTCAACAACGCCCTCTGCCAGGCCCGGCTGGAGGGGATCGTCATCGGCCCCGAAAGCCTCCTGGCGCGGCAGGAGGGATTCTGCGACCACCCCGTTCCGGAGAAATTCAACGCGGTCACCACCTTCGTTATCCAGTGGCACCTGACCAACGCCTGCGACCTTCACTGCAAGCACTGCTACGACCGGACGAAGCGGTCGCCCCTGACGATGGAGGGGGCCCGGAAGGTCATCGACGATCTCGGCGCATTCTGCCGCGGCAATCACGTGGCGGGCCACGTCTGTTTCTCGGGGGGCAACCCCCTGCTGTATCCGCACTTCTTCGCGGTCTACGAGGAGGCGTCCCGGCGGGGCCATTCGCTGTCGGTCATGGGGAACCCGGCGCCGCGGGAACAGGTCGAGCGGATCTGCGCGATCCGGAAGCCCGACTATTTCCAGGTCAGCCTCGAGGGGTTGCCGGCCCACAACGACGCGATCCGGGGGCCGGGCACCTTCGCGGCCGTCGTGGAATTCCTGGGTGTCCTGCGGGATCTCGACGTCTCGTCGGCGGTGATGCTGACCCTGACCCGCGACAATCTCGACCAGGTACTCCCGCTCGCCGAACGGCTCCGCGGCCACACGAACAATTTCACGTTCAATCGCCTGTCGCCGGTGGGAGAAGGCGCCGACCTCCTGCTTCCGGACCCGGCGGACTACGCGTCCTTTCTGAAGGAGTACGTCGCGGCGGCGGCCCGCAATCCGGTGCTCTCCTACAAGGACAACCTCATCAACGTCGTCCTGGATGAGAAAAGCCGGCGGTTCAGCGGCTGCACCGGTTACGGCTGCGGCGCGGCGTTCAACTTCCTGACGATCCTTCCCGACGGCGCGGTCCACGCCTGCCGGAAATTTCGGTCCCCCCTGGGCAATATCTTTGAGGCGTCCCTGGAATCCCTCTACCGCTCGGAACCGGCCTCGCGCTACCGGCTCGGGTCGGCCGCCTGCCGCGGCTGCGAGATGAAACCGTACTGCGGCGGGTGCCTGTCCGCGACCGCCGGAGGCGGGGGCGATCCGTTTCGTGACCGCGATCCCTGCTGTTTTTTTCCCCGGCCCGATAGCGGCACGATATCTCAGTCGTCGGCATCGGGCGGGTAGACCGTCACGTTCACTTTTTTCGTCTCCCCGCGCCCGGAAGGCGGACCGATCCCGCCCTCCCGCAGGGACGCCTCCATCTCGGCGGCCATCTTCCGGAACTTCTTCTTGAATCGCCACTGCATCAGGAGGGTCCACACCCCGAGCAGCAGGATGACGGGCGCCAGGAGGATAACCAGGAGCACGAAGGCGATGGTCCCGAAGACGCCCGCGCCGAAAGAGGCGAACAGGCGGCCCACCAGGGGCGGTTTCGTGTTGGAGGGCTGCTGCGGCATGTTTCTCTTGTACACGCTGCAAAAGCGGAGAACAAGGTACTATTGTCGATTTACCACCGGGAGAATGATCTGCGTCGGGTGGTCGGCGTCGCAGTAGATCCGGTTCGCCTGGTCGATGAGCGGGCAGCCCTTCGCATGCGGTGCGCCCGTGCCGGGGTTCACGTCGTACCGGGGGTAGTTGCTCGACGTGATGCTCACCCGCAGCCGGTGGCCGGTGTTGACGACGAGGCTGAGCGACCAGCAGTCCACCGTCACCGCGTATATCCGCCCCGGCTGAAGCGGCGCGGGCCGCGAAAGCGAATCGCGGAACCTGAGCCGCTGCATGCCCTCCGCCATCAGGTAGCTGCGGCCGTCGGGGTAGACGTCGCAGAAGCGCACCGAGAGGTCCGTGTCCACGGCGGCGGAGGAGACGTATATCGTCGCCCGCACACGGCCGGTGATTTCCACCGGCTTCTCGAGCGGCGCGGACGTGAAGGTCACGACGTCGTCGCGTGACTCGACCTTCCGCCGCTGGTCGCGCGGCCCGGCGGGCAGGGTGAGATTCCGGCCGCCGACGGTGGGGCACGGATCCGACGGGTCGAAGGTGTACGCGACGAAGGCCGGCCCGGCCGTGCCGGGCGGCTCGCGGGTCAGGCCGCCGCCCGTATGCAGGAACCACGGGGTTTCCGCGGCCGGGATCGGCCAGTCGTCGGCGTGGCGCCACTCGTTGCCCGGCGCGGTCGCGTCGCCGCAGTCGCCCATCACGTAGTAGGCGACGGCGGGGGCGTCCGCCGCGGCGTTCTCGGCGCCCTTGAGGGTCGCGTCGAACCACCGCATCCGGCCGTAGCGGGCGGGAACGGCGGCGCCGGGAAAGACCAGCGCGCCGGCCTTCTTGCGCCCGATGCCGTGCGTCCACGGTCCCATCACGAGTTTCTGCCGGCCCCGCGCGCCGGGGCCGCCGTGGTGGTGCCGTCCCGTGAAGGAATCGATGGTGCCCTGCGCGAAGGTGTCGAACCAGCCCCCGACGTGGATCGCCGGGACAGTCATCGCGCCGTGCTTGCGCGTGCTGTCGTAGTCGTGCCAGAACCGGTCGTAGCAGGGATGGGCGGTGAAAAGCGCCAGGGCCCGGGGATCGAATTTATTTCCCCTGATCCAGCCGACCACCTGGCTGCGCCGCAGGGCCCCGCCGGTATACGCGGCGTGGTGGTAGAGGCTGGCCGCCGCCACCACGATGTACTGGGCGTCCAGCCCCGCGGGCGCCGCGCCCGCCATGAGGTTCTGCGTGATGCCTCCCGCCGAGGCGCCGGCGGTGCCGATCTTCCCGCTGCACCACGGCTGCTTCAGGATCCACGCGACGGTATCGGCGCCGTCGGTATGCTTCCCCCACCCGCAGCCGATAAAGGGCAGGTTCTCGCCCGGCGACGCGAACCGCCCCCGCATGTCCTGGACGACGAAGGCATACCCGTTTTGCGTCCAGGTCCCCGCCCACCGCGACTGCCGGTCCTTGTTGTACGGCGTCCGGGCCAGGATGACCGGCCAGGGGCCTTCCCCCTGCGGCAGGGCCACGTCCGTGGCCAGCCGGACGCCGTCGCTCATCGCCACCATGCGGGTCTCGACGGTTGCCGCCGTTTCTGCGGCGGCACCTGCGGCAAACCGCCGCCACTCCGCCCGGTCGAGCGTCTCGTTGCCGTCGGCGTCGGCCCGGTCGATCGTCCGCCGGGACCATCCCCGCCATTTCTCCCCGTACCGCGCGGCGACCGCTTCGAGGAGCTTTTGTGTCTCGCCGCGGTCGAGGCCGTCACCGCCGCGGTCGTGCCGCTCGATGAGCTTCTCGAGGATCCGCATCTCCGGGGAGGTCTTCGCCGCGCCGCCGCAGGCGTGCGCGGTCAACAGCAGAATGAGTGCCGGGATACCGAACCGATGGTGCAGATATCGCCGCGGTGCGTTCATGGCATACTCGCGTACAGGAGCAACTTCACTTGACGGCGACCTTCGGCGGGTCGACGAAGGCCTCCCGCAGGGCCGCGCACGCAGCGCGGTCGGGCAGTTCGTCCGCGATCACCGCGAAGCGGTATTTCAGCGTCAGGCGTTCGCCCTTCTTCAGCGAATGCCGGGTCCAGCACCCGAACCGCCCGTAGGGCCGGTAGGCCGAGTAGACGGCGTTGTCGGGGTTGTCCGCGTGGTTCAGGTGAACCACCGAGTAGTCCTGCCCGTCGAGGGCGTAGTTCATCGCGGCCCAGGGCATGCCCTTCTGCTTTTTGCAGTTGCCCCGGTTCACGTCTTCTGTGCAGTAGAGGTAGGTCGCCTGCCGGTCGCCCTCGGCGCACGTGCCGGCGATCTCGTTTGACGGGCGGAACTGGCAGCCGGCGTGCTCCGGGTCGCCGTTGAGTTCCACGTCGTCGGTGACCGCGGTGACGGTCGAGACGAAATCCATCAGGAGGATCGTCGGGTCCGGCCGCCGGTAGACGGTGGCGGTCCGCTCCTCGGCGAGGATCACCTCGCCGTCGTCGTCGGTCTTCCAGTCCAGCAGGGACGTGGTGCGGGCCAGGACCGGGCCGGCGGCCAGGGTCGCGAACTCCCGGTGGCGGATGACCTCGCCCTTACGGCAGTGCCAGAGATCGTACTTGTTTCCCTTGAACCCGATCCGGCTCCACCCGATGAAGATACCGCGGTGGTGGGAGTACTTGCCCCCCGGTCCCTTGGTGATCGGGTCCGCTCTCTTCGGGCCGAAGACGTGGTGGAAGCACTTGCTCGTGTTGAACATGGTCTCCTTGTCGGCGGTGTCCCGGACGTAGACGTAGCGGGTGACGCGGGTGTCGCCGAACGACAGGTCCAGGTGCTTTGCGTCTTCGTTCTTCTTGAAATGGAAACACGCGTCGCAGGGTTGTTCCCGTTTCGAGAACGCGGCGGTCCAGGTGGTCGTGCTTCCGGCCTTCACCGCGGGGGCGATCCACCACAGCCGGGTCTTCCCGCCGTCGGCAACGATCTGTCCGGGGACCTCGTCGCCGTCCTTCAACCGCACTTTCACCTCGTCCGGTTTGAGATCGGCGACCGCCGCGGGCGGCGAGATCTGCACGCAGAGGGGGACGTCGGTCATGTCCACGTCGCCGCCCGTGACCGCGAGTTTCAGTTCGGCGGCGGGAACGAGGGTTGTCGTCAGCAGCAGAAATGGCAGCGCGAAACGGCCCAGGTATCTCATCGCTTCTCCTTTCAAACATTCAGGTATGGAAAGGACATGGTAACGGCCCGGCGCGGACGGTGCAAACCCTTTGTGAATTCGCGGAGCCGGGTGTCCCCCGCGCCAGGCAGCTCCACACCAGCACCATGGCCGTACCCGGCGCGATGCCCAGCAGAATGCAGCCGGCGAGGTAGCTTCGCTACAGGGGAACCTGCAGCATCCGCACCCCGTCTCGGAGCACCACGGTGCCCGCCCCGTATTCGGCCCCGGCGGGAAGATCGACCCCGAACGGCATCTTCACGAGGTCGCCGCCCAGCCCGGCCAGGCAGAACATCGTGCCCTTACCCTCGAACATCAGTTCGCGGGCGGCTTTGTCCGATATCTCGCCGACGTTCGCACCGCCGGAGCAGGCATACAACAGGACGACCTTGCCTGCGTCGCTGCCGCAGCAGCAGGAGGCCTCATTGATCGGTTCAGGGGTTTCACAGCAGTTGGTCATATTTCATTCTCCTGCGAAATCAGGTGGTTCCCTGTTCGCCGGATGAACGATCCGCCCGCACCTGCTCAGGTGTTCCACGAGTGACGATCAGATACAGGCACGGCATCAGGAACAGTGCAACGACGATCTCGAAGACGAGCCCTCCGATGGCGCCGACAGCCATGGGTTGCAGAAGATCTCCTCCCTCGCCGAAATTCAGGGCAAGAGGGACGAAGCCTGCGATTGTGCTCACGCTGGTCATGATCCGCGGCCGCATGCGGATCATGGCTGCCTTGAGTATGGCGTCGAAGGGGCGGTGGGCGTGCTTCCGTCGCAGTTCCTCGGCGAAGGCGAGCAGGAGCGTGCCGTCGTTGGCGATGGCGGAGACCACGATCAGCACGCCGATGGCCACCGTGGCACCGATGGCCATGCCGGTGAGGTAGAGGCCGCAGATCATCCCGATGAGGCAGGACGGCAGGCAGGCGAGGACCAGCAGCGGCAGCCTCAGGCTCTCAAACTGGACGGCCAGCACGACGAAAGCGAAGAAGACGGCGAAGCCCAGGACCAGGTAGGCGGTTCGTATCATGTCGGTCATCATCTGGGCCTGGCCGCCCATCTCGAAATACACGCCCGGCGGCGGTTCGAGAGCGGCGACGGCGGCCTGGGCCCTCCGGACGGCTTCGCCGACGCTGATGCCCGCCGAATCGGCCCGCACGATGACCTGCTTGGCCTGATCCTCGCGCACGATCTCGACGGGGCCGACGGCCCGCCGCACGTCGGCGATCTCGTGAAGATAATGCTGGCTGCCGCTGCCGCTCTCCAGCACCAGTTGTTCGATGTCGCGATTCGACGTGATCCGGCTCTCCGGGACCATGACGCGGATGTCGTAGTATTCCGAGCCGTCGCGGTACTGGGTCGCCACGGCGCCGTGGACGAGCGAGCGGAGCGTCTTGGCCACCGCCCGCACCGGGATGCCCAGCGCCGAGGCTCGGGCCCGGTCGACGTACACGCGGTACTCCGGCTTCGTCATGTCCATGGAGATATTGACGCCGGTGAGCCCGTCGATCTGCCGCAGGTTCGAGGCGACCTTCTGGGCGAAGGCGTGGACGGGCACCACGTCGGGCCCCTTGACCTTGACCTCGACCTCCTGCTCCCCGATCTTTCTGATGCCCTTGATCTTCATGTGCATCACGGGGGTCTTGGCGCCGGGCGCGGGGATCTTCCCGACGATGGGCCTGAGTTTTTTGATGAACTCGTCGGTCGTGACGGTTCGTTGCGTTTTCGGGACGAGTTGGATGTCCACCTCGCCTTCCTGGGCGATTTCGTAGGTGTACAGCCCCCAGACCTTGCCGCCCGCCAGGGTGAAGTAACTCTCGATGGCAGGGTCGTCGGCGATGC
>CAZLBC010000122.1:0-12977 GCA_964557575.1 uncultured Planctomycetaceae bacterium | reverse complement strand
GGCCGTTACGGGCCGGGAGGAGCGGCATACATCATTCTCCCGTTCGCAGCCACGATCAAATCGCAGCACTAACCACCAACTACCAGTACGAGGCAAAACAGAAAGAGGCAAAAACATATGAAAGCATACGCAGCACTCCTCGCGGCAACCGTCGTCACGGCCGTCCTCATCTCCCTCCTCCCGGACCCGCCGCCCGCCTGCGCCGCGGCCGAAGCATCCCCGGCCGCCGCCGAAACCCCCGAAACCGCCCCGGCCTCCGCCCCGGCAACGACCGACGCCCAACCAACCGACGCCCAACCAACCGACGCCCCGCACCCCGACGACACCCCGACGACCGCCCTCGAGAAGTGGGTCGGCAAGTTCCTCGACGCCGGGATCATCATGTGGATCCTGCTGGGGCTCTCGATCCTCGGCGTCGCCCTCATCCTCGAGCGGGCGTTCAACCTCCGGCGGAAGAACTTCGTGCCCGACGGCGTCACCGGCCGCGTCACCGAACTCTGGCGGGAGGGGCAGTGGGAGCAGATCGACGCCCTCTGCCGTGAAAAGCCCAGCACGCTGACCGACGTCGTCGCCTTCATCGTCCGGCACCGGGACGCCCCCGTCTCCGACGTCTCCGCCGCCGCCGGGGACATCGCCTCCGCCGACCTCCGCCGCAACCTCCAGCGGGCCTACCTCCTCGCCGTCATCGCCGTCGTCTCGCCGCTGCTCGGGCTGCTGGGGACCGTCGCCGGGATGATCGGCGCGTTCGACGCCGTCGCCGTCGCCGGCGAGATGGGCGACGTGCGGATCCTCGGCGGGCACATCTCCCTGGCCCTGGTCACCACCTTCGGCGGGCTGACCGTTGCGATCCCCATGCTCTTCGCCTACCACTTCTTCCGGGCGCGGACCAACCTCTACGGCGTGCGGCTCGACGAGGAGGTCACCGAGTTGATCAGCGACTGCCTCATGAAGAAGGGAGGGACCGGCGATGCGGAGTGAGATCCGTGACGACGAATCGACCGAACTGCAGCTCGCGCCCCTGCTGGACTGCATGTTCCTGCTGCTGATCTTCTTTCTGCTGGCGACCACCATGAAGAAGATACAGAACGAGCTGGACCTGATGCTGCCACAGTCGCACGCCGCGAAGGAGGTCCCCGAGGCGGCCGGGACGCTCGTGCTGGGGATCGACCGCGCCGGGCGGTTCTACGTCGACGGCGTGGCCGCCGGGCGGGGGAAGGTCCGCGTCGCGCTGCGGGCCGCGCGGGACGAGCGGCGGCCGGTCAGGCTCGACGCCGACGCGGAGACCCCGTACCGGCAGATCGTGGAGATGATCACGCTCTGCGAGTGGGAGGGAGTCGACCACGTCAAGCTCAACACCCGCCGCGACCCCGACGAGGTGCCGTGATGCGGTGACGACTGGCCAAGCGGCCGCGGGCGCTGTACGATGTGCGCCGGCGGGGCGGGCGGATTCGTGCGCGGCGACGAAAGGATGTGTATGCGATGACTGAAACGGCACTCAATAACGCGATCGACGAGATGGTGCGAAGGATCGTGGATCGGTTCGATCCCGAGAGGATAATCCTTTTCGGCTCGCACGCGTCGGGAACGGCGGTTGAAGACAGTGATATCGATATCATGGTGATCATGCCGGTCGAGGGCTCCCGACGGGAAAAGGCCAACGAGATAGACCGTGCCCTGGCCGATCGTACCGTACCCCTTGATGTCATCGTGGTGACGCCTGATGAATACCGGCGACGGAAGGGCCTGCGCGGGTCGATCGTACACGAAGCCGATACGGGAGGAAGGGTAGTCTATGAGCGAGCGGCCTGAGGAAGCCGGGGATGTCGCACGCTGGGTTGAAAAGGCGGAAAACGACCTCCGCAATGCGGAATACGTCATCACGATGGAACGGAACTGTCCGACGGATACGGTGTGCTTTCACTGCCAGCAGTGCGCGGAGAAGTATCTGAAGGCTCTTCTTTTGCATTGCGGGATCGATTTCCCCCGGACCCACGACCTCGTGGTGCTGTTTAATCTGCTCGGCGTCGATACCGGTCCGGATCTGGCGGTTGCCGACATACTGCCGCTTAACCGTTATTCCGTGGAGGCCCGGTACCCGGACAACTGGGATGACATTGACCTCCGGGAGGCCTCCGCCGCACTGGCGATCGCGCGGAAGGTCCGGGATGCCGTCAGGCGGGTCTTGCCCCGCGAAGCCTTTCCGGAGGAGGAATAGCGGTGCAAAGAAACGACACCACCGCCGTCATGCCGGCGGAAAGGAACGATCCATGACGCATGCACCGGAGATGCAGGCGCCGACGCGGCGCCGCCGGAAGCGGGTGGCCCCGTGGATCGCGTGGTCGGTCCTCCTGCACCTGCTGCTGATCGCGATCCTCGGCTTCACGCCGCTGGGAGAGGCTGTCTTCGAACGGCTGCGCCGCGACGAGGACGACCTGCCGGTCGTGGAGGCCGCGGAGATCGAGGAACTCGTGGAGACCGTCCGGCAGATCGAGGCCGAGCGGCTGACCTTCCGGCTCGAGGAACTCTACGCCGTCGCGGACCGGATGCAGATCATAGGGGACCGGCAGGAGACGCAGTACCGGACGCTGGCCGAGCACCTGGCCGCCGACGCGCCCCGGCGGGCGGCGGCGACGCTGGAGGATATCACCGCCGCGCAGGACGCGGCGATCCGGTCGCAGGAGGCGGCGCAGAAGGCCATGGCCGGGGACCTGAACCGCGCGCGGCGGGCGATTGATAAGACATGGGCGGACCCCGAGGCCGACCGCAAGCAGATCAGCGCGGCCACCGACGCCGCCAACGCGGCGCGGAAGCGGGTCGCCGAGAAGCAGGAGGCGGCGACGGCATCCCAGGTGAAGGCCGGGGACCTCCAGAAGAAGGCGGCCCGGGCGCTGGAGTTCGCCGGTGCGCCGTTCCGGGATACGCGGAAGGCCCTGGCGGGGGCGACCGACGCCCAGAAGGCCGCCGACGCCGCACAGGACCGGGCATCGAGCCTCAGGCAGGAGGCCGGCGAGACGATGAAGTGGGCGCAGAACAAGGCCCGGTACAGCGAGCGGTCGGCCCGCCGCGCGGCTGAGCGGGCCGAACAGCAGGTCGCCGGCGAGACCGGGCGGCTGGAGAAGGCCGCGGCGGGGCTGGCGCAGGCCGAAAAGCGGCGCGCCGAGGCGCGGCGCAAGAGCGCCGCCGAGCCGGACAACACGGGCGCGGCGCGGGCCGCGAAGCGGGCAGCGCAGCAGGTGCAGCGGGCCGCACAACAGGTCGCCGACCGGAAAAAACGGCTGGAGAAGGCGCGGCGGCTGGCCGCGGAGCGGGCGGAGAAGCTCGCGGCGGCGGAAAAAGAGGCAGCGGAGCATGCGGCGCGGGTCGCCGACCTGCGGAAGCGGGCCGACGCGGCGCAACAGAACGCCCTGGCCGCCCAGCGGGCGGCGCGGGATGCGCAGCGGGAGGCGACGAAAACGATCAGGAAGGTTGCGGCGGCAGCGGCCGCGCAGGCCGACGCGCAACAGATTGCGGTTCCCGAGCCGCCCCCGGCCCGGCGGCGCCCGGCGGCGGACATCACCGAACTCTACGAGGCGGCAGTCGAGGCCGAGACCCGCATTGCCGAGACCCACCAACACATCCGGGCCGCGCAATCGGCGGTCCGCCGGCGGATACCGCTCAGCGAGACCCTCGCCAATACCCGCGTCGCGCAGACCGACCGGCCGGCACTCGACCGGGCGCTGCTGACCGAAACGGTCCGCACGGCCGCACGGGCGGCGGCGCACAAGGAGGAGGTCGCCCGGGCCGAGCGGGAGGTCGACAACATGGTCACCGCCGCCTACCAGCGGCTCGCGGAAGCGCAGGCGACCGGGATGGACGGCGGGCAGGGCACGGCGGTCGGCATTGAGCAGATCAGGGCGGCCGGCGCGCGGGCCGCGGCGATGGCCGCGAAGGCAGAGAAGGACGCCGGGCGGTACCAGGACCTGACGGCCCTGATGAAGGACGCCGGCGCGACGGCGTCGGCGGGGAGCGTTCCGACCGGCGGCGGGGGCCCGGGGCTCCCCGGCCCGCGGCAAACGCCCGGGGGGATGGTCGCGACGTCGGCGACGCGGCTGGCGGGGCGCCGGGCCGGGGCGGAGCCCGATCGCTGGTGCTACGTCGACACCTGGTACCTGCTGGGGCCCTACGACAACCCCCGGCGGCGGAATATCGAGACGCGGTACCCGCCGGAGTCGACGATCGATCTCGACGCGGTCTACCCGGGAGCGGGGAAGGGGGGGCGCGACCTGCGGTGGCGGTTCGCCAAGGCGCCCTGGGTGAAGATCAAGCCCTCGCAGTACACCGGCATCACCGAGGTCGAGAGCGAGTACACGATCTGGTACGCCTACACGGAGCTGCGCTTCGCGGAGGCCCGGGACGCGTGGATCGCGGTGGGCAGCGACGACTTCTCGCGGATCTCCGTCAACGGCGAAGTGGTGTGGACCAGCAGCAAGAACCTCAAGGGCTGGACCTGGGACGAGGGCTTCCGCCGGGTCCACTTCCGGAAGGGGGTCAACCGGGTCCTCTACCGCCTTGAGAACGGCTGGCGCGAGGCGGCCTTCTCGTTCATGATCTGCCTGGCGAAGTGACGGAAAAAGGGGACGGGAGCAATCCTGTTCGGCACTCGTATTGCTATCACTTAGAATAACGGGAGTTAATCTTAACAGAATCTTAACTTGCGCTCTTCCTCTGGTGGTGGTCTGATATACGGCATGGCTGGAGCCAAGCGCGCGTGTGCCAAGCAAAGCTGATGTAAGCAAGCTGGACAATCCAGCCTGGCCAAAGGGTAAGCCACCGGGCCAGAACGAAATCCCGCCCGCAGGAGGGTAACCGACTGTGGGAAGCCGGGAGGACGGGAACGGTCGGCCGCAACGAAAGTGAAAGTATAGAGCCCCGAAATTATCAACAGTGCACGAGGTCAAAGTGTTCATGTGCTTGAAACCAGCATTGGCAGCGACGCTACTGGCGAGTCGCCCGACGTGCCGGGGTCCGAGGCTGTGGCAGGCAGTTCAACGGTTTACATTGGAACTTGGGAGAGCCGTACTGTTCCCGACAAAAGCCCCCGACAAGCCGAAAAGGCGGAGGAGGGGGTATGGCGGTACGGCAGTCGGCCCGACGCGTAGTAGAGGTGTAGCCGGGGCAATGCCCGGTGCGGGCGAACACGTCCACTCGAAGGAGTCGGCGGCAGGACGCAAGGGATGAGCGACCGTATGCCCTACACAGAGAAGGACAACCATACGCGAGCAACATTACCCCTGATATCGACGCGAGCCCGACAGGAGCCCGGGTGCCGGTTTACCAGCCTGGCACACCTGCTTAACAAGGCGTTCCTGAAGGAATGTTACCACGAACTCGGCCGGGACCGAGCCAGTGGCATTGACGGTGTAACCTGGGAGGACTAACGGCAATCGAAGCTTCGTCCTAGTACAGCTTCCGGAACCCCTACTAAAAGACGAACCGAGATTGAAAACGATTGCGGACACGGGGAAAGCAAGGCTTCGCAAGGTTACAGAATTACTTAAACAAGAGCGGCAGAAGCAGGCTACGGAAGAAAAGGGTACGCTGCCGGAAATGAAGAAGGATATCCCCGAGTTAGACCGCAGCTTCAAGGTCTTCAAACTCGATGCCAGCAATATCAAGCCCTGGGATGCCGACTTCAACAACCTTGAAACGGCCCTCTTTGACGCGGTCGACAACATCAAAACCGACCGCAGCGAGGCGGACGTGCTCTACGAGTTGCTGCTCAAGTACGGCCTGGATCTGGCGCTGCCCATCGAGGAGAGGAAGATCGGTGGAAAGACGGTCTATATCATCGGGGCCGGGGCGCTGATCGTCTGCCTGGCCAAAAAGATCAGCCTGGAGGCCATGGAAGGCATCGCGGCTCTGAAGAAGGAACTGAAGCCCGAGGTGATGCGCGTGGTCTTCAAGGACACCGGATTCGCCGACGACGTGGTCAAAACCAACGCCGTGCAGATCCTGCGCCAGGCGGAAATCGAAGACGTGAAGTCATTGTAAGAAAAAAGGCTTGGACCATTTTCCCGGCGCCGCGAAAATGGTCGGAAAGGCAAGATTATGAACAAGGATCTGATCGTGCGAATGCAGGGGCAGTTTGATGCTCTGGCCCAATTGGTTCCGAACGAAAATGTCGAATTCTGGTACGCCCGCGACCTGCAAAAGCCGCTGGGATACGCTCGGTGGGAGAACTTTCAGGAGGTTACCTGAGCAAGAACATGCTCGAAAGCAAGAAGTCCGTTTTCGACCACGTTGTCTACGATTCGGACGTGGAGGAGGAGTTCGCCCGCTCGTTCGAGTTGAGCGAAGAGGTCAAGGTCTACGCCGAGCTGCCGGGGTGGTTCAAGATCGAAACGCCCCTGGGAAGTTACAACCCGGACTGGGCCGTCCTGGTCGAGATGGATGGCCAGGAGCGGCTTTACTTCGTGGTGGAGTCCAAGGGAAGCCTGTTCACCGATGCCTTGCGCCCGACCGAACAGGCGAAGATCGACTGCGGCCGCGAGCATTTCAAGGCCCTTGGGAACGACGTCAGTTTTACCGTGGCAGATAGTTACGAGACATTTTCAGATAGATTGTGCTCTGAAGGCGTTTAGGCCGAAGACGAAGATTGACCATAGGCCCGCCTCCCGGTATTACTGATACGGCCGAAACGGCCGGAAGAAGCGGATTGCGCCATCCTCTTGTTTGTAACCAGGAACAATCGCACCAACCACCAGTACGAGGCAAAACACCACAAGGCAAAACACAGGAAAGCATACGCGGCACTCCTCGCAGCAACCGTCGCCACGGCCGTCCTCATCTCCCTCCTCCCGGACCCGCCGCCCGCCTGCGCCGCGGCTGCCGCATCGCCGACCTCCGCCGCAACCTCCAGCGGGCCTACCATCTCGCCGTCGTCTCGCCGCTGTTCGGGCTGCTGGGGACCGTCGCCGGGATGATCGGCGCGTTCAACGCCCTCGCCGTGGCCGGCGAAATGAGCGACGTGCGGATTCTCGGCGGGCACAGTTCCCTGGCGCCGGTCACCACCTTCGGCGGGCTGACCGTCGCGATACCCATGCTTTTCGCCTACTACTTCATCCGGGCGCGGATTAATCTCCACGACACGCGGCAAAACGAAGAGATCATAACGCCCCCGGCGGCGGTTACCAGTCGAAGCGCATCTGGTTCCCCGGTACCCGGGGTGTTTCCGGCGCGTCCGCGCTCGACGAGTCGACCCACGCGCGGGTAAGGGCGTTTTCCCGGTTGATGAAGGTCTGTGTGCCGATGATCCTCGCCGTGCCGTCGTCCAGCCGGTAATGGAAAATCACGAGTTCGCGGTCGCCGCCGGGGCTGAAACCGTCGACGGTGTCAGCCCTCTCGTAGTGCCCGACCCGGTCGGTGATGTCCCGGAAGGTACGGGTGAACCGTTTCCCCGGTCGGTATTGGAGCCGTTCATGAAATTCCTGAATGGTCATGGTCTTGCTCGCCGGTGGCATTCGCGGCTGTCGGCCGTCTGCCGTGGCTTCATGGTGGCTGAACATCCGCGATGATGCAACCCTATTCCGCCCGGTGAGGCCGCGGCGGGTGACTGTATTCCCCGCCGTTCCGTAGCACGACAAGCCGCCACCGGGAAGGAACGGCCGGCGCGGCGCGCCGCAGCACCGCCGGCCGGTGGCCCACGGTGTGAAATGGATGCGATGATGATCACTCGCCCTCTACGGGTCTCTTTCCTTCTTGTTCCTTATCATTCAACAATTCGCGGGCGCTTCGCTTGTCGTTATTCGCTGGTTTAAGGACTGGTTCTGCTGTGCGAGGATCGGCTGTCGATGAGGACCGGCGCGATTATCCCCGATTGCGGCGACAGGAAGATTGCGCGGCACATGTCCGGCGGCTGAAAGATACGTGTGACCGGGGCCGGCTGCGCGAGCCGGCCCCGTTGTCGCTGCAGGCGGCGTGCAGGGAGTTCGATACCCGGATGCCCGGCTCACGGCGAGGGGACGAGAAGGTATCGCTCCGCCCCGCCGTCGAATCCGCCGTTTCGGCTTTGACAGGCCGGCCGCGGAGACCGTATAGTTGCACGCTGCGGCGCGCCGGCGCCGCGAAACGAACACACTGCAACCTACGGGAGGCCCTGTGATGGCGGAGACGAACGAAAAAAGCGACGATCGTGACGAAGCGAAAACGGTTTCCAGCGTGAGCATGGCCAATACGAAAAAGGAAATGCTCCAGGCCTACAAGGAACTGAAAGAGCAATTCGAAGCGGAATCGCGGGAATTGCTGGACGTCCGGCAACAGAAAAATGATATCGAGAAACAACAGGCAGTGGTGGAAGCGGATAAGGCGGCCGCCGATGATGTGGTGACGCAAGTCCATGCGCTGAAAACCTCTCTCGGCCGGGAACTTGACGATCTTGCGGAGAAGGTCGACGCCGAACGCCGCCGGTACCATCAGTTGAAGGCCGCGATCGAGGCCAAGCAGGAGGAACTGAATACCATCTACGAGGTGGAGACGGCCGCCACCGACCTTGCCGCGCTGCTGGAGGCCCATAAACAGCGCACCGCGGCGTTCGAAGCCGAGATGGCGGAAAAGCGTTCGGCGTGGGAGCGAGAGGAGGCGGCGCATGATCGCGCCATACATGAGGCGCGGGAACGCCAGCAACAGCAGTCGAAGCGGGAACAGGAGGATTTCGCGTACAACCTGAAGCGGGAACAGGAGCGGAAACGCAACGCGATGGAAGACGAGATGGCGGCCCTCGAGAAGGAGATAGCGTCGAAACGGGAGGCGTTCGAACGTGAGCAGGCCGAAAAGGCCGCCGCGCTGCAGGCGCGCGAAGAGGCCGTCGGCGCCCGTGAAGCGCACATGACCGAACTCGAGGAGGAAGTCGACGCCTTCCCCGCCGAACGCGATGAGTGCGTAACCGCGGCGGTCAAAGAGACGAAGGAACGCCTCACCGCCGAGTTCGCGCAGAAGGAATTGCTGTTGACCAAGGAGTGTGAAGGCGAGAAGAACGTCCTCAAAAGCCGTATCGACTCGATGGAAAAGACGATCGCCGGTCAGGAACAGCGGATAGAGGCGCTGACCGCGCAGCAGGAACGGGCCTATGAGAAGGTCCAGGACATCGCCAATCGGGCGGTGGCCGGGGCGAAGCCCCCGGTTTACCGCGTGGCCCCGGACACCGGTACGCGGCCCCCCAACGGCGAAACGTCGTAAGGTTATTCTGTCGGCGGGCGGTCGGTGTGGCCGCGACAAAGGCGACAACGGGTGAGACCGAAACAATGTCCGGTGTGCGGTCCGGCTCGCCACCGATGCCAAGATTCCGTACCGGCGGATAGCGGAGATGATCAACATCCGCTAAGGGGAGGGGGGCGACTACGTCAAGCTCACCACCCGCCGCGACCCCGACGAGTGGCCGTGAGGGAAAAGACATGATCCATGAGGGGATACGGACTGTAACGGTTTTGCGCTCGGCGATCGGGAGGTATTGCCTTAGCGCCTATCCGAATAACTCTCTGGCTTCGGCCGGCTGGGGCGGCCGGGTGCCGCGTTGGGCTGCGTCACGAACCCGGAGACGGGTTGCCTGCTTCAGCCTCCTTGCCCGTGGCAGCCTCGCTCGGCCCCGGACCGACGAGGGGTTATCCGGATAGGCACTTAGTTGTGGGGTAAATTGCCCTTTATGCGAATAATCGAGAAAAAATCACGGATATTGGTATAATATGCTTTGGTATTTATTGAAAATACGCCGATAATTGTGAAAATACCACAGAAAGGCCCTGGTCATGCTATTATCACTGTCGATAGAGAATGTTCGCTCGTTCAAGGCCGAACAGACACTGAACCTTATCGCTTCCCGGCGGTTGGACAATCCCGCGGATTCCCCGCACGGCATTCAGATTCCGGGTACCGATGAATCCGCGTTACGCGTGGCTGCCGTATACGGGCCGAACGGGGCGGGGAAGTCGAATCTTGTCCGCGCACTGACATTCATCGCGCAGATGGTGCGCCGCGGCACGCAGCCCAGACAGGGGATTCCATTCAAACCGTTCATGCTCGACCGGGAAACCGAATCGCAACCCGGCTGTATCGACCTCCGGTTCCTGGCCGGCGACCGGGTGTTCCGTTACGGGTTTTGCCTCGACCGGGAACAGGTGCACGAAGAATGGCTCAGCGTCTACACGGGCACAAAAGAGCGCCCGGTGTTTACCCGGACGGCCGACGGCAACGGCACGGCAACCGTGGAAATCGGACGTGCCGTGAAGGATGTGGATATTCCCGACAAGATGAAGGCGCTGGCGAAGGTCGGCGCCCGGCATAACCAGTTGTTCCTGGCGGAAGTGGTGAACGTGGACGATCCCGCGGCCCAGGGCGGTTGTTTCCGGACGGTGATCGAGTGGTTTCAATCGACCCTGCATGTCGTACCGGCGGGGGCGTCGTTCGCCATGCTGGCCGAGACGCTCGCTGCCGACGAGGAGTTTGCGGATTTTGCCGGCCGGTTCCTGGCCGAGGCGGGTACCGGTATCGGGGCACTTGAGGTGCACACCGAGACAATGCCGGCATCGAAGGTCGCTGCCTTGTCCGCCGGCGATTTGAAGGAGGCGTTTGATAACCTGGCCGCGGGCCAGGCGTTGGTACTGTCGGGTCCCGATGGTGAAGAATTGTTTATCGACGGCGATCGAAAAGACACGGT
Source organism: uncultured Planctomycetaceae bacterium (assembly GCA_964557575.1). Classification (GTDB taxonomy): domain Bacteria; phylum Planctomycetota; class Phycisphaerae; order SM23-33; family SM23-33; genus CAZLBC01. The sequence continues at coordinate 2,290 of CAZLBC010000122.1, read as the reverse complement.
GAAAGTGCGGCGCATCCGGGCACTCCACGACGGCACACCGGCGGGCACCAGGCCGCTTCCCTTTCAGGAGGAGTCGGACGGTTCGCGGCGTCTGCTGAATCTGCTTCCCGCCCTGCATGTCCTCAAGAAGCAGGGCGGTGTATTCGTTATCGATGAACTCGAACGCAGCATGCATCCCGTCCTGGCGCGGAAGTTCATGGATTTTTTCCTGAAAGTGGGACGGGGTAACCGGAGCCAGGTTATCTTCACGACGCACGAATCGACGCTCCTGGATCTGGATATCATGCGCCGCGATGGTATCTGGTTCACGGAGAAGAACAAGGAGGGGGCTACGGCCCTGTATTCGCTCGCGGAATTCAACGTGCGGAAAGATCTGCGTATCGGCAAGGGATACCTGCAGGGCCGTTTCGGGGCGATCCCGTTCCTCGGCGGCGTGGACCGTTTGATAGAGGAAGAGCGTATCGCCGAGGGGGCGGTATGAATCTGCGCCGAAAGAAACCGCGGCCGTTGACGCGCGGCGACGGTACCGTGCGGGATGCCACGCTCTGTATCATTGCCACGGAAGACACCTACGCGCCCGATCACTACTTCCGGTTGTTCAAAAACACGCGGATACAAGTAGTGGTGCTGCCGACCGAAGACGGGCGATCCGCGCCGGAATATGTCCTGGAGCGGCTCGACGGTTACCGTGACGAGTATGACGTGGGTGACGGCGACGGGTTGCTTTTTCGCCGGCTCACGTCCCCGTTTGCCTTTTTCAATAAAAAAATTGTCCCCCTGTTTTCGCGTGGCCCGCGCGCACTGCAATTACATACTGTGGCGCATGGGGGCGCCGGCGGGGTATTACTCTTCGAGAGCCGAAATAATGGATATATCCGTGCAGACAACCGGGGGTGTCGCGGTGGTCACGGTTCTCGACGAGATGCCGGACCTGAGCACCGTCGACGATTTCCTGACCCGGATAAACCCGATTCTCGATGATAATGCAAACATTGTTATCGACGTGGGGACGCTGGATTACATCGACAGTTCGGGGCTCAGCGGCTTCGCCTACCTCTACAACCGCGCCCGGGACCGGGACGGCCGGGTTTGTATCTTCGGTGCCCGGGGACGGGTCGCGCGGGCGGTCGACATGATCCAGCTCGGGCGGATCATGGGTGTCTACGCCTCGCTGGACGAGGCCCTGGGGTCGTTCGCGTCGCCGGCGGGGAACAGCGCGTAACCGGAAGGAGTGAAAAGGGAGGGTCGCCTTTTTCTGGTGAAATACCCGTAAATCCTCCGCGGCGGGGGCTAGCATGTAATGACGGGCCGCGGGTGCGGACCGCCCGGTACCTGAGTATGTACGCGGAGGGCCGGACAATGGATAGCGAGATACGCGAAAACGACGGCACGGCGGTTGTGATCATCCACGAAGAGGCGCTGGATCTGGCTACATGCGATGCATTTATCCGGGAGATGACCCCGGTGGTGGTCCGGTGCCCGCGCATCGTGATCGATCTGGCGGAGGTGGCGTTTATCGACAGCGCGGGCATCGGGGCACTGGCGTACCTGGTCCGCCGGCTCCGGGAACGGGACGGGGGATTGAGTTTGTGCGGGATCAACGACCGGATCGCGGATACCGTTGCACTGGCGAACCTCGACCGGCTGGCGGATATCTATACTACGGCCGGGGAGGCTGTTGCCGCGCCGGCCTGCGCAGCCCGGCAGGCGGCGCCGTATCGGCCGATACACCGGGAAACACACTGCCCGTTTTAAAAAATTCCGCGGGCCTTTTCTGGTGTGTTTCGGCGCCGTGCCCGGTGTATAGAATTATACGGGGAGCGAGGCGGAAGCGTTGACGGGTGTGCCGAGGCGCTGGTTATGCCATGAAGATATCACTGAACAAGGTCGAGGGGGTCACCATAGTATCCATAGGCGGTGCGGCCCTCGACCAGAGCAACGTCGAGGCGTTTCTCGAACAGATCGATCCCCTGCTCGACGCGAACACGAAATTAATGCTCGACCTGCGGCAACTGCAGTTCATCGGCGCCGCGGGACTGGGCGCTTTCGACTACCTGTTCAATCGTATCCGGTGCAGAAACGGCCGGGTCTGTCTTTTCGGCGCCGGAGACGGGGTCATGACGGCCGTTCGCCTCGTTCACCTCGACCGGGTCATGGACGTGTGGGGGACAATCGACGAAGCGATCGCGTCGTTCGAAGAACGGGAGGTCGTTGCGCAGGGGGCGTGATGCCTAGCGCTGGTTTCATAACTTCAATTTGGACTACAAGCGGCTCTTTTGCCGTCTGGCGG
>CAZLBC010000121.1:0-13006 GCA_964557575.1 uncultured Planctomycetaceae bacterium | reverse complement strand
TGACAAACTACGACGGCGGGATACACGGGGAGCGGATTCTGCCCGCGGTCATCATCCACATGATCCCCGACGGGCTGAAGGGATTGATCCTTATCGCGCTCCTGGCCGCGTGCATGTCGACGTTCGATTCCAACGTCAACTTCGCGGTGGGGTTCCTGACCCGGGACCTGTACCAGGCCTACGCCAGGCCGAAGGCTTCTCCAAAGGAACTGATCAGGGCCAGTTGGGTCTTCACGGCCCTGATCGGCATAGTCGGCTACGTGATCGCCTACCGCATACAGCGAATCGAGGAGATCTGGGGATTCCTCATGATGGGCCTCGGGCTGGGCTTCATGGTCCCCGGGTTCATCAAGTTCTATTGGCATCGCTACAACGGCTGGGGGTTCGCCGGCGGCATGGCTGCCGGGATGCTGTGCGCGATAGGCATCAAGCTGTTCGACTTCAACCTGGGCCGGATATTCCTGGATATCACGGGTATCGACGCGGGGGACCTTGAAGGTTTTATCGCCGGCGATGTCGGTTCGTTTCTGACCGTGGCCCTTTTCGGCGTTACCGGGGTTATAATAGGCACCCTGGCCACCAGGCCGACGGACCACGAGGTCACGAAAAACTTCTTCTTGAAAACCAAGCCGTTCGGGTTCTGGAAGCCGTTTCACCAGTACCTCGACGACGAAACACTGAAAACCATGAAGAAAGAGCATTTCCACGATATCATCAGCCTCCCGTTTGCGGTGGTCTGGCACTTCCTGCTCCTGCTGTTGCCCGTTCTGCTGGTCATCGGGAATTTCAAAACGGAGTTTTACTGGATGCTGGGTGTCTGGACGCTCTGCTCGGTGGCCCTGTATTTTTTCTGGTTCAGACAGTTGCCCAAAGAGAACATGTATCAGGAGTGACGGTATGAATACAACCCGAAGAGACTTCCTGAAGCGGGCCGGGGCGATCGGCGCGGCGGCGACGCTGTTCGGCACCGCGCCGCCCGCGGCGGCGAAAACCCGAAAAAAGAACGTCCTCCTGGTCATCGACGAGGACATCCAGAATGAGATCCTGGGGATCTACAACGGCGGCGTCACGCGCACGCCCAACATCGACCGGTTCGCCGCGCGATCCGTCCGCTTCGACAATGCCTACTGCGCCATGCCGGAGTGCGGGCCGAGCCGGGGCGCCATATTCACCGGGATGCGGCCGCAGGCGAGCGGCATATACGACAATCACGCGTCCCTGGACCGCGACCGGCCGGACCTGGCGCTCATACCGGACGTGTTCCGCGGGGCCGGCTACCTCACGGCGGCGACGGGCAAACTCATGCACCCGCCGGAAAACACCTCCAGGAAGCACTGGGACAGGATCCTCAGTGCCCGCCCGAAGCTGCGCATCAACCGTAACGAGGCCGTTAAGTTCGGTAAGCCGGACTACATGCTCTCCTGGTCGCCGGACTGCGCGGACGGCGACCTCGCCGACGGCGCGAAGGCCGACGCCGTCGTGACATTCCTGGAAAACCACGACAACACGAAGCCGTTCTTCCTGGGGCTGGGATTCGCCAAGCCGCACGACCCCTACTCCGCGCCCGAAAAATACTTCGAGATGTACCCCGTGGACACGCTGAAGCTGCCGGCCCGCGACGAGCCGAAGGACGCGACCGCGCCATTCCACAAGGCCCGGTACAACATGAGCGAGAAGAACCGGAAGATCTATCTCCGCGCGCGGTACGCCGGCATGAGCTACGTCGACGCGCAGTTCGGCCGGGTCATGGACGCGCTGCAGCGGGGAGGGTACCTGGACAACACGATCATCGTCTTCATGGGCGACCACGGCTACCATCACGGCGAGCACGGCCACTGGGGCAAGTGGACCGTCTTCGAGAAGGCCCTCAAGTCGCCGCTGATGATCTACGATCCCGACCTCCACGGCGACGGGGCCGGCGTCGCCAAAGGCGCGGTGGAGTTCATCGACCTCTTTCCCACCCTGTGCGAGCTGTGCGACCTGCCGAAGCCCAAGACGCTGATGGGCAGGAGCCTGGTGCCGCTGCTGAAGGACCCGAAAAGGAAATGGGACTACCCGGCGTTCGGCGCGTGGCGGAAACACGAGGCCCGGGCCGTCCGGCTCGGTAAGTGGAAGTACATGGAGTTCAGGAAAGGGAAGCTGGCCCGGGGGCTGTTCGACCTTCAGAAGGACCCGGGCGAATTCTACAACCTTGTCGAAAAACCCGCGCATGCGCAACTGGTCAAAAAGATGCGAAAGCTGATCAGTGATGTCTATTACCGGACCCCCCTTCCGCCGGTCTCCCGGCGGAAGAAACGAAAGAAGTCGAAGTAAACCCGCATCCCGGCATCGCCGTTCGCCCTCCCCGGTCGAGGCGATCCGCGCGGGTGGCCCCGCCTTTCGGCACCCGATCGGTTTGAGGTATCCCCCGGCGCGGGTGTATACTATACTCTCCTGTCGGCACCACCGTCGACGGTGATTCCCCGTATACACCGAACGGAGATACACACATGAAGAATATCAACCCGACCATTCCCCTGCTCATCGTTGCCGTCACCTGCCCCGCCGGCGTCGTCCGGGATGCCGGCATCACCGGCGGCATCATCGTGCACCTCAACTGCGGCGACGGGAAGACGACGGCGGAAATGGCCGCCGGAAACAACTGTCTTATCCACGGCCTGGACAGGGATCCCGCCACTATCGAAAAGACCAGAACTCATCTGCGCGAAAAGGGGCTGTATGGCCGTGTCTCCGTCGCCCGGTACGACGGCAGGGCACTGCCCTACGCCGACAACCTGATAAACCTGCTGATCGCCGGCAGCCTCGGCGACGTTCCCGGGGAAGAGGTCATGCGGGTCCTCGTGCCGGGAGGCACCGCGATCGTCGGCGGAAAGAAGACTACAAAGCCGTGGCCGAAGGACATCGACACCTGGCCGCAGTACCTCAACAAGGCGGACAACAACGCCGTGGCGATGGACGCGGTCGTCGGTCCGCCGCGGCGGATCCAGTGGCACGACGGTCCCCGGTGGAGCCGGTCGCACATGGGCATCGCCACGATCATCAGCGTCGTGACCTGCAACGGCCGCCTGTTCTCGATCGAGGACCGGGCGCTGCCGGACAACCCGTTCCTCCCCGGACGGTTCACCTACGTGGCCCGGGACGCCTTCAACGGCCGGACGCTCTGGACGCGAAAAATCGAGCGGTGGGAATCGATCACCGTCTACATCAAGTGTATGCCGACCCAGCAGCAGCGGCGCATGGTCGCCACCGAGGATATTCTCTACTGCACGCCCGTGCTGGAAGGTCCGCTGGCGGCCCTCGATGCCGCCACCGGAAAGACGCTGAAGACGTACGAGGGCACCGCGCCCGTCCAGGAGGTGGCATACGACCAGGGCATCCTGTTCGTCAACGTCGGCGACCGCTTCAGCGCCGCGGCCTACAACCAGACCCACAAGAAATCCAGCGGCACGGGCGGAACGCCCGGTGAGCCGTTCAACGGCAGCGGGTTTCGAAAAGGCTATAACCCGGAGATTCGGGATAAGCCGGTGTCTGTCAGCGTCATGATGGCGATCGACCCGAAGGACGGCCGACCGTTGTGGAAGACGAAGGACCTGAAGAACTACACGGGCGCGTCGTTCGCGGTCAAGGGGGATCGCGCCGTCTACCAGACGTCCGCGGGCTTCTTCTGCATCAACCCGAAGACCGGCAAAGAACGGTGGGGCGTAAAGAAACAGATCACGAACCTCACGGGCCACGATTCCCACACGCCGGGCACGATGCCGAACACCGTCATCATCACGGACGACAAGGCGTTTGCCGTCGAAGGCAAGCAGTTGTTCGCCTACGCGCTGAAGGACGGCACGGTGCTGTGGAACATCCCGGTAGCGACCAATTACGAGGCCTCGGCGGATCTGTTTCATGTCGACGGAACCGTGTGGATCGGCGGGGCAAAGACCGCCACCGCGCACGATGCCGAGACCGGCAAACAGATCAAGTCGCTGCGACAGAAGATCACCGGTCCCATGAGCCACGATCGCTGCTACCGCAACTTCATCACCGGGAAGTACTACATCAACAGCAAGACCGGGGGGGCGGATTTCCTGAACCTGGCCACCGGCGAGGAGTTTCCGAACCACTGGACCCGGGGCACCTGCGGATTCGGCGTCCTGCCCGCAAACGGCCTGCTGTACAGCACCCCCTACTCGTGCACGTGCAGCGTCGGGGACATGTTTCCGGGAATGAATGCGTACCGTACCGATACGGAATTGCTTCAAAAGCGCGACGCGGGGCTTATCGCGCGCCGTCGGCGACTGGAGAAAGGCCCCGCGTACGGAAAGATCGATGCCGGCAAAGACGCCGCGCCGGACGACTGGCCCACGTACCGCGGCGACAACTTTCGCGGGGGCATGACGAAAAGCCCCGTCGCGGCGAAGCTGCAGGTCAAGTGGCAAGCGACACTGCCGGGCAATCCCACGGCTCCTACGGTCGCCGGCGGCAGGGTGTTCGTATGCGACAGGGACACCCACACGCTCTATGCCCTTGACTGCGCCGACGGCAAAACGGCCTGGACCTTTACCGCCGACGGGCGCATCGACTCGCCGCCGACGTATCATAAAGGGATGGTCCTGTTCGGGTCGCGTGACGGCTGGCTGTATTGCCTCAGGGCCGCGGACGGCGTGCCGGCATGGCGTTTCAGGGATCTTCCCGACCGGCTTGTCGGCGCGCGGGGACAACTGGAATCGGCCTGGCCGCTATCCGGGTCGGTCCTGGTCCTGGACGACAGGGTCTACGCGTCCGCCGGGCGTTCTTCCTACCTGGACGGCGGGATCTTCCTGTATTGCCTCGACCCGGCCACCGGCAGGGTTTTCAAGAGCCGGTCGGTGTTCGGCCCCTTTGCAAAGAAGACCGGTTTCCCGATCGGCTTTAAATCCACGGGCGGCACGGCACGGCGCGGGAAGAAAAGGAAAAAGAAGCACCCATCGAACACATCCCGGGTCGTACCCGGATCCAGGAACGGCATTTTCGTTTCAGACGGGAATACCATCTACCTCCGGCACGTGGCATACGACACGGACCTGGCGGACAAACAGACCGACAGCAAGCGCCTCATGCCCCTCGGAGGATTCCTGGACCGGCGCGTGCAGCACCGCACGGGATTCATATTGAGTAACCGGTACGTGTGGTGGCGTAACAAACCGAAGGACATCATGATCAGCGACGGCCGGGAGACCTACGCCGTCGCGGGTTTCCAGTCGCCGCACAACCACGCGTACTTCGATCCCCGGACCGGCGCGTATACGCTCACCGGCAGCAATAACCTGCGCATCGCGTTACCCGTCAACGGCCGGGCCCTGGCCAAGGCGGGCGACGTGATCTTCGTTGCCGGCGAGCCGATGAAATTCAAAAAGCCCACCTGGGAGCACTACGTCGATGCCTACGAGGGGAAGCGGGGCGGACAACTGCTCGCCGTTTCGGCACAGGCCGGGAACGTCGTGGCCGCCTATACACTGCCGTCCGCCGTTGTCTGGGACAGTATCGCCCCGGCAGGAGGATGTCTCTACATCTGCCTGGAAGACGGCACGGTCCGGTGCATGGGAGAATGAGCGAATGAGACGTCTGTGTTTGCTTGCGTTGGTTTACTGCGTATCCGCCGCCGGTGCGGCCGGCGAGTACTACGTCGCGCCCGACGGCGACGACGGCAATCCGGGCACGCAGGCGCAGCCCTTCGCCACGCTCACGCGCGCCCGGAACGCGCTGCGCCGGCGGAAGAAGGCAAAGCCCGATACCGACTACCGCGTCCTGCTCCGCGGCGGGACGTACCGGATCGACGAGACCGTCGTCTTTTCCCTGAAGGACAGCGCCGCCGACAATCACACGATCACCTGGGCCGCCTTTCCCGGCGAAAGGCCCGTCCTGACACCGGCCGTGCCGCTGAGAAAGTGGAAAAAGGTCGACACGCCGCCCGCCGGCCTGCCCGCCGAAGCGCGGGGCAGGGTCTGGTCGGCCCAACTGCCGGAGGGACTCGGCCGGTTTTACACGCTGTACAAGGGAACGAAGCGGCTGCCCCGGGCGCGGGGGAAGGGATTCAAGCCGACCAACAAGGCACGATCCTGGCGCGCGGCCGACCAGACCGTGATGCACTTTCCGAAAGGTGCGATCAGGAACAGTCGGCGGCTCAACGACTGCGAGGTCATCCTGGTCACGGCGGCCCCCTGGACGATGAACATCCTGCCCCTGGCGTCCGTGGACGAAGAGAAGTGCATCGCCCGAACCGCCATCCCCGGCACGTACGCCCTGACGCAGCCGCGCTTCGGCCACTTCCCGGTCAGCGCCTGGGTGGAAAACACGTTCACCGCCCTGGACCGGCCGGGAGAGTGGGTCCTGGACACCGGCACGCGCACGGTCTATCTCATTCCCGAAGGCGACGAGCCGGGCGACGACATCGCGGTCCCGGCACTGACCGAACTGGTGCGCGTCGAGGGCGGCATCGACTACGACGGCCCGAAGGACACGCCGGTTCGCGGGCTGGTCTTCCGGGGACTGACCTTCACGCAGGCCGATCGGTACACCTGGGAGAAGGGCCGGACCGGCTGGGGTATCCAGCACGACTGGGAGATGTTCGACCGCCCGTCGGCGATGGTCCGCCTGCGCGGGGCCGAGAACTGCGCGGTGCGGCACTGCCGGTTTACCAACGCCGGCTGCGCGGCGGTCCGCCTGGACCTGCACTGCCGGAACAACCGGATCGAGGGGAACGTGATCGCGCGCGTCGGCGGCGTCGGCATCCTGCTCTGCGGCTACGGGCCGGGGACGAAGGACGTCAACCGGCGGAACACCGTCACGCGCAACCACATTCACCGCGTCGGGGAGATCTACCGGCACGCGCCGGGCATCTTCGTCTGGCAGAGCGGGGAGAATCTCATCGGCAACAACCTGGTCCACAACACGCCCTACTCGGCGATCGTCGTCAGCGGGCGGATCGGCTGGGACCGCCGCGGGAAGGCCGAATGCTCCCGGACCGTCCGCTGGAAGGAGGTGGACGCGGTCCTCGGCACGGAAAACAAAAAGCGGGACTGGCGGACGCGGGAGCCGTTCCTGCACGGGCGCAGCAACCGGATCGTCCGCAACGACATCCACCACGCCGTCGAGGTGATGACCGACGGCAACGGCATCTACATCTCCGGCACGGGCGGCGGCAACCTGGTTCGCGAAAACGTCGTCCACGACTGCCCGAGCAGAAATTTCGCCGAGGGAATCCGCTGCGACGACGATCAGCACGAGACGATCATCGAGCGGAATATCGTCTGGCGGCTGGGGGGGCTGGCCACGTGCGTGACGCTGAAGGGCATGAACCACGTGCGAAACAACATCTTCGCCGCCCCCCTGTCGCCCCCCCGCCGCGGTATGCTCTCGCTGGAACTGCCGCGCAATACGTCGCTGGCGGGGGCCGAGATCAAAAGAAACATCTTCTACGCGACGCGCAAGAACGACCGGATCTGCTTCCAGGGCAAAAACTACTACGGCAACGCGTCGTGGCTGCGGGATGCCGCGGCGGACCGCAACGTCTACCACAATACGGCCGACCCGCAGTGGGGAAAACGACACCTCGACGCCGAGCGAAAACACGGATCGGAGATGCACAGCATTTCGGCCGACCCGCTGTTCGCGGATCCGGCAGAAGGGAACTTCGACCTGAAGCCCGGCTCGCCGGCCCTGAAGCTGGGATTCGAACCGATCGATATGAGCAGGATAGGGCTGCAGTAAGAACGACGACGCCCGTTCACGCCCCCGCGCATGCGGCATCACACTTTTGGGACACCGCCGGTTCTCACCCGCCGCCGCGGCCGTTATAATACCACCTCTCAATGAAAGGACCGGCGATGAGAAGCGTTGCCTGGATCACGGCGATCATACTGTTTCCCTGCCACTGCATTGCTGCCGGCAGTGCGGCCGATGTCATCACGGAATCGGGCGTCAAAGGCGGGCTGGTGGTGCACGTCGGCTGCACGGACGGAACGCGTACCGCGGCGCTGCTCGCGGGGGATGCGTATCTCGTCCACGGCCTGAGCACCGATCAACAACGGGTCGATGCCGCCAGGAAACACCTCCTGTCGAAGGGATTGTACGGCAGGGTCTCCGTGGATCTCTTCGACGGCACGCGCCTGCCCTACGGCGACAACATGGTCAACCTCCTGGTCGCCGACGATCCCGGAGACCTTCCCGAGGCAGAGATCATGCGCGTGCTCTGTCCGGCCGGCGTCGCGTACCTGCGGGGCAGGAAGATCGTCAAGCCGCGGCCCGACGAGTACGACGAGTGGACGCACTACCTCCACGGCCCGGGCAACAACGCCGTCGCCGCCGACCGGGCGGTCGGCCCGCCGAAACACTACCAGTGGATCTGCGGCCCGGCGTGGGCGCGGAGCCACGATCACCTCTCCACGACCAGCGCGATGACCTCGTCGGGCGGGCGCCTGTTCTATATCTTCGACGAAGGCGGCGTGCTGTCGGTCGCGCTGCCGCCGCGGTGGAAGCTCATCGCCCGCGACGCGTTCAACGGCGTCCTGCTGTGGAAGCGGGACGTCGGCCCCTGGGAAGGCCACCTGCGGGGTTTTCGCAGCGGGCCGTCGGAGATCGCGCGCCGGCTGGTGTCGGTCGGCGACACGGTGTACGCGACGCTCGGCTACGGGAAACCGATCGCGGCGCTCGACGCGGCCACCGGCGAAACGATCCGGACGTTCGACCAAACCGAACAGGCGCTGGAGTTCATCGTACACGACGGCGTGATCTTCGCCGTCGTCGGCGACCGCCTGCCGGACAACACCGACAATGCGGCCATACCGGCGAAACCGAAAAAGGTCTGGATGCACTGGCCGATTCACAAAGTCGTTCCGCCGAAGAAGCACATCGTCGCCGTCGACGCCGCCTCGGGAAAGACGCTCTGGGAAATGGACAACGCCGACACGGCCGGCATGATGCCCACGACGCTCGCCGCCTGCGGCGCAGACGTGTATTTCCACAGCGGCAGGGAGATCGTCTCGCTGAAGGCGGCCTCGGGACAGGAACACTGGCGGACCGTTCGAAACATCGCGCTTCGCCGACCTTCCTGGTCGACCCCGACGCTCGTCGTCACCGACGGCGTCGTCCTCTGCGGCGACCGGGATCCGGCGTCGGTTCATCCCGGCACCGACAAGGACGGAAAACCGGTGCAGTGGGTCATCAATTCACACGGCGGCATAGCGCCCGTCGGGACAATCACCGCCTTCGACGCGGCGTCGGGAAAGAAACGGTGGGACGCGCCGGCCAAGGAGGTCTACAACGCGCCGATGGACGTGCTGGTCGCCGACGGCCTGGTGTGGTCCGGCAATCTCGTCAGGAAGAAGGAAAAGGGCATTACCCGGGGGCTGGACCTGAAAACCGGGGCGGTCAAGCGCGAGAGGCCCGCCGACGCGAAGTTCTTCAGGGTCATCATGGGCCACCACCGCTGCTACCGGAACAAGGCGACCGAGAAGTACCTCGTCCTGGGCCGCGACGGGATAGAATTTATAGACGTGAAATCCGGAAAAGGCTACGGGCACGCCTGGGTCCGCGGCGCGTGCCAGTACGGGGTCATGCCCTGTAACGGACTCGTGTATGCGCCGCCCCATTCCTGCGCGTGCCACATCGAGACGAAGCTCAACAGCTTCAACGCCCTCGCGCCGGCCGGCGGGGGCAACGACCGAACACTCCCGGACGACACGCGGCTTCAAAAGGGCCCCGCCTTCGGCACAATCACGGCATCGACGGACACAACGGGCTGGCCGACGTACCGGGGAGACAACGCCCGGAGCGGAAAGGCGACAACGGCCCTGTCGCCGAACCTGGAAAAAGGCTGGCACTGCGACATCGGCGGGCGCCTCAGCACGATAACCGTCGCCGGCGGCAAATGCTTTCTCGCGGCGGCCGATGAACACACGGTGCATGCGATCGATGCCGAAGATGGCCGGAAGACCTGGTCGTTCACGGCGGGCGGTCGCGTCGACTCGCCGCCGACGATCCATGACGGCATGGCGATCTTCGGCGCCGCGGACGGAAAGATCTACTGCCTCAGGGCCGCCGACGGCGTGCTCGCCTGGCGGTTCAACGCCGCGATTACCGACCGCCTTATCGTGTCCCGCGGGCAGTTGGAGTCGGTCTCGCCCGTGCACGGCAGCGTGCTGGTCGATGACGGGACGGTGTACGCGGTCGCGGGAAGAAACAGCTTTCTCGACGGGGGCATGCGGATCTACGGCCTGGACCCGAAGACCGGCGCGATCGTCTCGAAGAAGGACGTTACCGCCGGGGCCCTGCCGGACGTCCTGTCTTCCGACGGCAAGAGCATTTTCATGCGGCACAAGCGGTATGACAAGAAGCTCGCCGAGCAGAAGGGCCGCGTCGCGCATTTATACAGCCCGGCGGGCTTTCTCGACGGCGACTGGTGGCACCGGACCTACTGGCTGTTCGGCAGTTACATGCGGTCCGGCTACGGCGGGTGGCCGGTGGTCGCGAAGACGACGCCCGCCGGCAGAATCATGGCCGTCGACACGGACGCGCTGTACGGGTACGGACGCCTGAACCAGTACAGCCGCATCGGCAGCCACGTGGGGCTGGGGAAGATGAAGTACGTCCTGTACGCGACCTCCCGGACGGCAGGGAAAAAACCGGCGGCGGGAGGCGCACAAAAGCGGACGAGAAGATCCGCGGGCAAAAAGGTCACGGCCACGTGGACGCAGCGGATCCCGATCCTCGCGCGGGGCATGGTACTCGGCGGCACCCACCTGTTTATCGCCGGGCCGCCGGACGCCTTCGGTACGTCCCTCGATAACATGAAGCACCCCTACAACCTCGCGCCGGCCGACGGGCTGGAGGAACAGGAAGCGGCACTGGCGGGAAAGAAGGGCGCCGCGCTGATCGCCGTTTCAACGGCGGACGGCACCACCGCCGCAAAGCTTGAACTCGATGCCCCGCCCGTCTGGGACGGCATGGCCGGCGCGAACGGGCGGCTGTACCTCTCCGGCACCGACGGCGTCGTCCGGCGTGTTTCCGCCGGCAAATAGAGCGGGCGAGACGACCGGACTTCTCGGCGTACATCCGGAGGCTGTCGCGATCCCCGCCAACGAACACCGGGGGCCATCGCCGTCGCGCCCGGCGGTCTCAATCGGCCGAGCTGAACCGGCCGAGGGCGTCGGGGCCGAAGTAGGAGGACGGCGGGCTGGTGTCCGGGTCCAGCGGCTCCTCGTCGATCCACGGACCGCAGGTGTCGTCGCCGTCGACGTCGCCGTCGCCGTCCGTGTCGATCACCGCCTGGATACCGGACGCCGTCAGAGCGGCGGCGTCGGCCGGAAATCCGCCGGTTTCGATCCGGTAGATCTGGGCGGCGCTGTTCAGCACGTCGAGGTCCGCCGCCTCCTTCGAATTGGCCGCCTGGTCGGCCATGTGAACCAGCATCTGGATCACGATCGTCGCGAGAATCGCGAGCAGGACCACCACGATCAGCACCTCGATCAATGTGAATGCCTTTCTCATGACAGCGCTCCCTTGCCGGCGGTATATACCAGCCGGTACGTCGGTGGATTATTGACGATCGGATTTCGCCTGTCAACCAACGGGTAAACTCACGTAACCGGCCGCGGGCAGCACTACTCCTTTATGAGCAGGAGGCGGGGCCTGACGAAGATGATCGTCTCGGCGTGCCGTACCCGGTCGCTGTTTTTGAACAGCCGGCTGACCATCGGGAGGTCACCGAGCAGGGGAACCGCCGATTCGGCCTCGGCCCGCGTGATCTTCATCCCGCCGATATCGATGATGTTGTCATCGCCGACGGTGACGAACGTGGTGGGCGGCGGCCGCGGCGGCTCGTCGCCGCCCTGCAGTGTCGGTATCCGGTGGAACGGGATGATGACCGGACGGACGATGATCCGGCCGGCGTCGACCCCCTCCCGCACCCGCACGCCGTTATCACCCCAAGGAAAACCGCGACTGTGCCGGATTTCATCGGCGGTCCTTTCCGCTGTTCGTGCGTTCAATCGCGGGAGACAATCACTGGTCGGAGATCAGTTCCCGGTAGGCCTGTTCGAGCCGCTGGAGAATAACATCGCTGCCGACCGCTTCTGGATCTTCGTCCGCGGAAAGGTTGAACATCTTCTCGACCGCCTCTTCCGAGACCCCGTGTTCCTCGAAGTGGAAATAGATCACCTTGATCTTCCGCTCAACGGCCGCGTTTTCGAGGAACTCGTATATCCTGTCGAGGGTGTATATCGGCTTCGGATCATCTTCGGAAAAATGGCGGACGTGCCTATCGAGGGCCATTCCCTCTTGGGGAGTACCGCCGATCGTTATAACGTTGTCCTTGTCGAAGACGATTTCGTTGTCGAGGCCGGAGGGCAGGATCCGCCCCTCGAACCGGTGCAGCCCCGGCTCTTCGCCCTTCCGCAGCTCCCGCGACTTCGACACGATAAACGACCCGATGTAGTCGCTTATCTTCGTGACGAAGTGCTGGGCGGCGCGCTTGAAGTCCCTGATGGAGTCGAAGGTGTTCCATTTACCTTCGGCCAAGTCTATATAGACGTTGTAGACCGGAATGAAGGCAGAAACCTCACGTTCCCCATTTGCCTCTGTCGATGACATAGAGCGTGGTCCTTATAATAGGTATATATGATAAATATGATAAATAACTAACTATATTAATTATCCGCAAAACGCGCCGCCGCGGCCGGTTTCGCGCCGCGGCGAAATGGTACGGCCTCGACAAAGCATATCACACCCCATCGCCGTGTTATGCATCGTTCCCATTACAAACCATAAAAAAAGAGATCCCAAAAGTCCTTCATTAGCGAGGCTTATTTAATTATATCGACAGAACAAAGATTTATCAAAATCAATTACCGGCATTTGCACACAAACAGGGCCTGCTGAACACGTCGGCCGTCGGCGAGAAAGAGACACGTTTTTCGCACGTCGAGGAAGTCGAAGCAGGCGATTCTATACGAATCGCCGATGGAGACTGACGATGAGG
>CAZLBC010000120.1:0-13064 GCA_964557575.1 uncultured Planctomycetaceae bacterium | reverse complement strand
TAATGTATCGGCAGAATAACCCAATGCTCTACAGTATTTTAAGCGAGCACCCTATTTCATGAGGTACAGGCCCATCGGGTTTCTCTCCGTCTGTCTCGTGTGCGTGACTGCCGTCCCGCCCGGTTACGGGCGGAACGTTCCGCCTGTCTGTACACCCGAAACCGGATCTCACTGCGCGGAAAAATAAAAAAGGCGTTGTCGGGGGTGGGGGGGCGCCCGGCCATCCGGCAGCGTGGTTCTTTCGCGGGGTCGGCGATTGTTGTATAATCTTACCGGTTTCGCGCAGTATATTTCCCGTGTCGTGGTACAGATATACGGATGGAAGGAGCACACCGGTGGCGTACCTGGAGATCAGGAAAAACGGAAAGCTCATCAAACGATTGAAGGCGACGGAGCGCGACGAGAACGGTGATTACGCGTTCCGGCTTGATGACGGGAGAATGGTCTTTATTCCTCCTGATGAAACGATAACAAAGGGGGATCTTGCGTTTCGCATTACCGGCGGAAAGGCGCCGGGGAAACAGGCGGGACCCCCAAAAGGCCAAAAGGGCGAGATTAGCTACCAGTGCCTGAAATGCAAGGCCAGGCTGGTTGTGGCCGCCGAACTGAGCGGTCAAAAAGAGGAATGTCCACGGTGCGGCTTCACGCAGCGAGTGCCCGAAAAAAAGTCTCGGCGCGTGTTGATTGCCGCCGTTGTTTTTGCTGGTGTTCTTGTTGTCGGCGGTGTTCTCATGGCAGTTATGGTCATGGGGAAAAACGAGCCCCATAGCCGAAAAGATGAAGAACATGAGGTGTCCCTCGCACCCGATCTGGGGGATGGCGTGACGCTCGAATTTGTGAAGATCCCGGCCGGGTCCTTTATGATGGGTTCGCCGAAGGATGAGGAGGGGCGTTACGGTGGCGAAGGCCCCCGGCATACGGTCACGATAAGCAAGCCCTTCTACCTGGGTATCTGCGAGGTGACCCAGGAACAGTACGCCGCGGTCATGGGGCGGAATCCCAGTCGTTTCAAAGGTGCCGAAAGGCCGGTGGAAGGGGTATCCTGGAACGACGCGGTGGGATTCTGTGAAGTCCTGTCCAAGAAAACGGGGCACGAGGTCCGTCTTCCGACGGAGGCGGAGTGGGAGTATGCCTGCCGGGCCGGGACGACCACGCGTTTCAGCTTCGGAGACGACAGTGACGATTTAGGGGTGTATGCCTGGTATTGTAGTAACAGTGATGAAGAAACACACCCCGTTGGTCAAAAGAAACCCAATCCGTGGGGACTGCACGATATGCATGGGAACGTGTGGGAATGGTGCGAGGATTGGTATGAAAACTACGCGGACGAGGAGGCGAAGGACCCGGCGGGACCATCCTCGGGAAAATACCGTGTGCGTCGCGGCGGTTCGTGGTACAATCTACCACGTCACTGCCGCTCGGCGCGCCGCAGCGGGGACGACCCCGGGCGCCGGTTCCATTTTCACGGCTTCCGGGTGGTTGTTCCCCTGTCGGCCGGCGTGGACTGAGGTTGTGTTACCCTGTGTGCTTTGCCCTTTTACCCTTTGGAAGGGGGGCCGGGGGGCATCGCCCCCCTGTCGGCCCGCAGGGCCGACGACGCTCGCAGGCGAACGGAATCGGCTTAGAAATGCCGCCGCGCCGCATGTTACTTATGACCGGTATCATAACCTCGATTCAGTTTTCCATCACTCCTTTTGTCGCCTGGCTGCGTCATAAAAATCGACATATCTCCTTGATATGCGATCGCTTCACTTCCTCGCCGGATACGACAACAAGCCGCGCTTTTACCGGCAAGGCAGATTATGAAGCCGGTACTACCTGGGTTCAGAAATGCGGCCGACTTTCATGATGAGCAATGTATTCTCCTCGCGTTGTCTTCCCGGCTGAAAAAAAAATGAATAGCCCGGAATTTCGGCACACCGAGGCGGCTGTGGTCGGCTCGGCGCGTTCGCGACTTTCGCAAGCCAATATGCTGGCACTATCCCTGGCCCGCAATATGTTCTGCCTAATGAAGCAAACAAACAACGGTGAATAATATAATAAAACCTATCATACTCAAGATACATATCAACGCCAAAGCAGTTTTACTTGAGACAACTTTTATACCTGCCGATATTGCATAAGATTTCATGCTCTTAATTATTTGATATGACACTGTGTCAACGGGAGAAAAATGCAATTTATCTGTAGGAGTGTAAATCGAAATCTTTCCCCCGGCAAATCCCGGGATATCTAACTTTACTATCTTATCATTATTGAATATAAACAGTCTCTTTGCATGTTCCAGTATTTTTCTAAGCGAATATGAAGCCTCTAATTTATCCAATTTATTTCTATCTAACGAATCCGTTTTTCGCGGCCCTTTTTCTCGCAAATCATCTCTTATGGTATTGAATAGAAATGCCCCGAGAAGACCAGCGCTTAGGAACGCAAATATTGAACCCCAAAAGCTTAGTTGTGTCCCAAAGGCCTTCCCCCCTTTTTTTGATGTGTAGTAAGGGAGCGATCGAAGTGATATGAAACAAATTCCTTTATCCGTAAAAATAAGTGAGCCTACCCCAAGCTCACTTATAACAGGTTTTATGCTGAATAATTTCTGTGGTTCACTACTTCTAAAAAAACTGTCTATTTCACGTTGACGGTCCCGGCCCTTCTGCGGCTTTTTCTTGTGGAGGTTATCACGAGGTGGTTTGTTCATATTGTTTCCACGTTGTGCTTTTTTCTCGCTATTCGCGCTCTTGTTGCGGGTTAAGCGCCGCTCTTTCAAATACGGCTTGATACAGTCCTCGCAGACCTTTCCTCCGTCGACAGACATGGTTTTTGTTTTGCGATCGAGTTTCCTGTTGCACCTGAGGCAAAATAACTTTGAATAACCGGCTTTTTCCCGCTTCATGGCGTCGACTCCTCGGTGTTTTGCACCTCGTGGATACCTTCGTCCCGGAGACCCTGTTTTGGGTCACGGCGATTCCAGTTTCTTTTTCGCTTTTTTATTGCCCTGATCGGCGGCCGCCCGGTACCACTTCACGGCCTCTGCCGTATCCGCTTTCACCCCCCGGCCGTGTTCATAACAGGTACCGAGATTGTATTGCGCTTCCGCGTTTCCCTGAGCGGCCGCCTTGCGGAACCACTTGGCTGCTTCTTCGTCGTTTTCGGTGATGCCGGTGCCGCGGTCGTAACAGACGCCGAGGTTGTTCTGGGCCCGGTCATATCCCAGCGCAGCGGCCTTGCGGAACCATTTTACCGCCTCGGAACAATCGCGTGAAACGCCGTCCCCGGTGGCATACTGCAACCCGAGACGGTTCTGCTCTACGGCAGTCCTGTGTTTAAGATCCCGGATCTCGTCGTCGTCATCACCGGCAGCCGTTTTTTTCGACTGGTTCACCGCTTTTTGAGTTCTCAATGACGAACCCTGCTTTTTGGTTGTAATTTCATTCGACATGGAGAACCTACTTTTTGTTATAAGAACCTGGTTGGCGGGTGAAGTCGCCGTCAGTATCATTCCTCCTTTTCGTGTTTCCTGTGTTTTCTCCGCGAAACCCCGGGTGACGTTTAATTGCACAACCCGTTTGCAGTCTACATTGGTACTATCAAGCAATAGTTCCTGGCCCTTGTGATTGATCGTGGTTGGTTTGTCGATGTTGATCGAGCCGTTCGCCTCGATGACGGCGATTTTCCCTCTATCCCTATTGCTGATATTCCTGAGCCGGCTGTGCATTACATTTTTAGTCTCTCCGATGAAGGCCAGTTCGATCATTCTTTGGGCTTTCCACGTGTCACCCGTTCCGACGGAACGCTCCGGCAGAAGCTGGGCGCCGCCGATGGAATCCCTGATAGTTGTGTCAAGAAATTGTCCCTTCGCGTTCACTTTCTTCAGCATCTCGGCGGACGCGGGGTCCTTCCGGCTCATCTCATCCATGAATTTCTTCAGACCTTCCGTCTTGACGATCTTGTTCTCCCCGCTGATGGTGGCTTTCAACTCGAGGTCCATCAGGGCTTTCATGGATGCGGCAAAAGGCGTATTCATCGTCGATGCATCGGTAGAATCAAATGTATTGTTTACCACCGGCGAGATCATGGAAACCTTTATGCGTTTATAGGTGAGCAGGGCTGTCCGTTGGCCCGCTGGGTTCGGCCGGCTGATGTCCATCTCACAGACGAACAGGAAGTCGAGATTTATTGTTTGATCAAGAATCTGACGGCCGTCGAGGCTGCAGTCGATAGTCATATGGCCTGTGTTCTTCTGCGTCGTAATGTACACACCCGGTTCGTAGGTATAGGCCAGCCGTATCTTGTCGGTGGTATTTCCCGCGGCGGCCGGGAACGCGGCGACGATTGTCAGGACCAATATGCCAACTGTTGTTCGTGGGGACATGGTACAATCTCCTTATCGTGAATACGTTCCAAAACCGGCAAAACGGCCCTTTCGTGATACGGCATATGAATACCGGCAGTAATCGAAGGACATCCGGTTTTATATTTATATACAACAAAGGGTCGGCAAAACTGCGCGACAATTCAGATTCCGGCAAAACCATGCTGTTTTGTCCCGCGCTGAATGCCCGCCTCCGGGAGGGGTGTTCCCAACGGCTATCCCCGGGCGGCCCGCCGGAGCTGAATTCCGTCTGCCGGTTGCCTAGAGCTGGTTTCATAACTTGCTTTGGTAGCGAAAGCGAGGTATTTTGTCGATCTGGCAAGGAACGGAAACGACGACATATTAAGGAAATATGTCGAGTTTTCGTGACGCCGCCAGACGGCAAAAGAGCCGCTTGTAGTCCAAATTGAAGTTATGAAACCAGCTCTAGTCCTTATTCTTGTTTGTAAACAGCACCGGATAGCACCACATTGAATGGTCGGCGGTATTGCTTCCCAGGCTGTCCGTAATCAACGTCAGCTTCTTCGCGCCGGGCGGGATTTTGGCAAACATAACCACGAAATCTTCGGGGTATCTCTTCAGCGGTTTCGATTTGTACAGGACCTCGTCGTCTGCCTTGACGATAAACGTGAACTCCTGCGGCCGGCTCCCCGAGGCGCCGACGCTGAAAAAGTACCGGGCACCCTCCGGCAGGTCATACACCAGTTTTGAGTCGGCATGGGCGAATATCCAGCGGGAGCACTTCTTGCCGGAGAGCTTCGGTTCCATGTCGCTGTTGATGTGCAGCCGTCCATAGCCCACCTTTTGGGAGGCCGGCTTGACCGTCGTGAGGTCAATGACCGAAGTGCCGGGTTTCGACGCGAGTTTTTGCATGAGTTCAGTGACAGTTTTTGGTTCTTTTTCTTCGCCGGCGGTTTTTTTGCGGGGCTCCGGAGGACGGCTTTTTTTTTCGTAGCCGCTCGCCTTCAACATGATGTTCCTCACCAGTTCGTACGCCGTCTGCGGGGTATAGCCGTCGATCGTCCCGGCGCACGAGCCGAGCAGGCCCGCGGTGAGATCCTCGCGGCTCAGTATGACCGCCGTCCGTCCGCTCACCTCGATCGCCTCGAGCCGCGGGGCGCCGGAACTGACCCGCTTCAGGGTCAGCGGCCGGAACATGCCCGGCCGGTTTGGCTCGTCCGTTGTCGCCCCGAGGGCCTTGATCGTGTAGATGGGCGAACCGACGCTCAACGGCCTGATCGCCGAGGCGCCGAATATTTCGCGGAGTTGCCCGTGCATCGACGTGTAGAACGTCTTATCGCCCCCCGCGGCGTCAACGAGCAGCGTGCCGCCGGCGCGGGCGAATGTCTTCAGGGCAGCCTGCTGGGCCGCGGACAGAGAGAGCGTGCCGGTGCCGGTCATGGTTGCCACCGCGACACCTGAACGATCCAGTTTTTCCAGAAGGACCGTCTTCGGGTCGATGCCCAGGTTTTCTTCCTTGGCCAGTTTTCTTTTCAGGGCCATCAGGGCGAGCGGCTCAGGATTACAGTTGCCGGCGTGCCTGATGCGGCCGACCGCGATGCTTTTTTCCGGCTCGTCCGCCGGGAACGGCCAGTAGGTCTTGCCGCGGGGAAGCAGTTCGTTCCAGCGGCCCAGGACATACCGGGAGAGGTTGGCGCCGAACTGGAATACCGTCTTCCGGGTGCTGTATTTCCGGGCCTGCCATATTTTGGCTGCGTCGTAGTCGCTGTGGATCACCAGCGGCCGGACCCCGTTGTCCAGTATATACAGCGGCGGCATGCCGTCCAGTTCCTCGAGGCATGAATAGAGCGCGTGGCTCGACGGCGCCTTCCGCAACGCGTACCGGGGGAATGCCTTCCGGTAGACGTCGCGGATACCGTCGTCAAAACGCTCCCCGCCGCACTCGGTGAGGCTGAAGATGGTACCGCCCTGGTAAGCGAATGTGCGCAGTTTCCTGATGTCCTCCTCGCTGAAGCTCGGTTTCCGTGACCCGGAGAGGTAGAGAATGGGTGCGTCGTGCCACTCGGCGGGATCGACCGCCATTTTGACTATCTGCCACTTGAGATTCTGCTCGTAGTTCCTGTTGATCCACCGCGTCAGGTTCGCAATGTCGCGAGGACGATTGTTCCAGTCGCCGCCGAAATCAAGCTTGTTGAACAGGAGGGGGTACCGGCCTTTCGCCAGGAAGAAGAGGGCGAAACATGTCTCGGTCAGGTCTCCCCACCCGCCGTTGCTGCGCTGCTTTTCAAGGAGGGTCAGGGCCCCCAGCTTGTACCAGTCCTGTTTCCCGAAGTACTTATACCCGCAGGCGTGGCCCACCCGTTCAACGCCATACAGGTAGTAGCAGAAGCGGCTCCCGCCGCAGGCCTTGGTCTCACCCACCATGGTGTTGGCGAATTCATGGTGGAACCAATCCAGGCCTTTGACGATGGGGGAGGGCAGTTCGCCGCCCTCACATCGCAGGTACGTGTTATCATTGACTGCATCCATGCAGATAAAGAGGCTGGCAAGCCCGGCGGCGCACATGGAACCGCACTGCTCGCGGTGTTGCTCCCTGCTCCAGGTAGTGTGGGATAACTTGGCACCGCCGAAAGGCGCGTGGTATCCCCAGCCGCCGTTGGCCAGTTGCCCCTTAACCCAGTATTTCATCGCCAGCGGCCAGAACTTGGCCGGTATAGCGCCTCCGAGTTGCTGGTATCCCCAGATACCGAGTATCCCGAACTGGGAGGTCGAGTTGTGGTAGTTCGGCAGCCAGATGGAATAATCCCAGCCGCCCGCGTCCTTGTGTATGGAATAAATGAGCCGCAGGGCGTCATGCCGGAGGTACTTCATGTACTTGCCCGGCAGGTATTTTTCGGCCGCGACCCACGTATTGCACCGCAGACCGATGGAATATACGCCGAACGTATCGTGCGTGGTAAGATATTCCAGTCCCTTTTGCACCTCCGTGCTGTTTATGCCCATCCCGCTCTTCAGGAGGGCGTTGACGGCGATGGCCGTACAGCCGACGCTGCCGGGTTTCTCTTCCCTTTGCAGTTTCACCGTACCCATCAGTTTCTGGCGGACGGCGGGACTTCTCCACTTGTACGAGTTGCTGTAGGGTTTCCAGCAGTATTCCTTGATGTGCGCATAGTCGGGGTCGCCGAAGCTGCCGTTGTCATTCTGACGGGAGAGGATATACCGCACGCCTTCCTCGATCGCCCGCGCGACGCGCCGGTCATCCCACGGGCCCTTTGTTTTTTCAACGAGCGTGCGGGCGGCAGCGCTTAATGCAACCGATTCTCCGTCGTCCGCCGTCCGCCCGCCCGGTCCCGGCACATGAACACCACAACGCGATCGAAAAGGCGACGAGAAGAAATGGCGGGGTCGTAATGTGTTTTCGCGGCATGGTTGTTTCCTTCCGTTCAATGGTCCTGATTGCCGTGTCCGCCGTTGTGAACCTTCCGGGCGCATCTCCCGGTTTCGCGGCAGCCGGGATCATGTGATTCCCGTACTGTCGCGAGGGCAACTGGTGTCGGTGTTTACCACGTCTGTTTCGGGCAGTCAGGCACGGCGATGTGTTCAAGCCGTGCCGCCGTCCGGGTGGGTCACGACACTCCGCCGACAGCGCGTGCCGCAGGTATATACACCCTACTGATTATTATCGTGCATGTAAAATACCATTGACAATAATACCGGTTCCGAAGCCGGCGTTTTACCTGCATCGGTGCCCGTTGTGCTTACTGAAGACGCTGTGTGCCGACCTTGGGCCCCGCCCTTGACTCGCGGCGATGATGGTGCATACAATAAAAGCGTTCTGAGTACATGTGTAATAATTCATACCGTGCAAGAACGATACTACTCGAGCGCCGCGGGAGACGTTTTATGATTCCAATCGGATTGTTTTCTCGTGTTGTCAAGTCACGAACATACACCGATGCGCCGCCGATCCGTCGTTTCGTGAACAGCGGTTCACGGCATGCAAACGTGTTGTATGGATTGGTGACAGGTTTCTGTGTGTTCATCTCGGTGTGCCCGGCAGGTACCGGCGAGAGTGTAACCATCGGCGAGAAAGAACTCGCCGAGATGCTTCGAGCACTGCCTGATGGCAAGCCCCATGTCGAGGCTGAGCATTATTTGAAACCGCAGAAGGGGCCGGAGGCCCTGGGGATAGTTACTGGCTGCTATTTTGGACATGCGTGTACGTTGCTGGGCATCAGGGAAAAGTACCCGGACCTGGGATCCGACACCGTTGTAGCGGAGCAAAAGTTTATGAATACGTATGGGGCCGCGATTAAACAAGCCGCCCTGGTGTTGGATAATACCGGCATGAAAAATCAAATGCTGCAATTGTGGAGCAAGGAATGGAAGACGAATCCGCGGTTTAAGAAAATGTGCAACCTGAGCCGAGAGGATGCCGTGAAATATATCGCTACCGTTCGAAAACGGGCACTGGGCGCTGAAATACCACCAAAGGTAAAGGCTGCGCTGGTGGGCGCGCATCCGCTGGTTTACGACAAACCCGCGGTCTGGGGCCTCGACCAGTTTTCTACCCAGTGGTCATCGAAGGATCATAAGAAGGCATGCGGCATGGACCTCCGTATACGGGCACCGTCGCACTGGACGCGGAAGGAAGGTGAACGGCCGCACATGCTGCAAAAGTGGTCACACAGACAGAAAAATCATATGCTGATTTTCATTGTCGGTGTCGAGGATGCCGGGAAGCGGTTCTCGGAGGCAGAGGCAAAGATCTTATTTGACAACAAACCGGCGGCAATGGAGTTATTGAAAAACATGGCGGCGGGCGGAGCGAAGGTACGCTATCGGGAAGTAATCACGGGATACGGCAATCGCCCGGTTTTGGTTGCGGACTTATCGATGGACGCGACAAGGGGCGGCTTCAGGCTCGTATCGCGCGGTGAGATGTATCTGCTTGTTGACGGGCGTCATTTCGTCTCAGTCCTTGCAATGGCTGTCCGGATGCCCGAAAAAGACGCCCCGATGAAGGTGGAGGCCCCGGATTTCGATCGGTTCCGCGCGGGGTTTCGGGCGATTCTGAATCGCATAGACAACTTCGCCCGATACGGGGGCACGTAGTGGCGTTTCTGGAGATCAGTAAGAGCGGAAAGCTCGTCAGGAGGTTGGCGGGGGAATATCGCGGTCCCGAAGGGCGACCTGTGTTCAAACTGGTAACGGGAGAGGTCATTGAACTCGAACCGGGAAAACTCGTCAGGAGGGGCGCTTTCGAGTTCAGGGTCGTCGAGGGCGATCCCCCCGCGTCGCCCACAGCGCCGTCGGTAAGCGATACGACGACCGCCGTCGGATTCGACCTTGCCGGCAATCGGGATTCCGGCCGAACGGTGACGTCCGGGGATACCGGCAGGCCGGCACAAAGGACACCGGGCACTATCAGTGATACGGGGTCAGTGGTAGCGGACGCGTCGAGCGGATCGTTTCCGGAAATAGAGGGCTACCGAATCACCGCACCGCTGGGTGAGGGGGCCATGGGGACCGTCTGGAGGGCGGAGCACCTCAGTACGCACCAGGAGGTGGCCATCAAGCTGATGTCCGCCGCCGTTTTCGGATCAGAAAAGGCTCGTCTGCGCTTTGAACGCGAGGTGGAACTGGCGGCGCGGCTGAAACACCCGAATATTGCGCGGGTGTACGACAGCGGGATACATCGCGGGGTCTATTTTTATGCGATGGAACTGGTGGAAGGCGTGCGCCTGGACGATTATGTAAGGTGCAACAAGCTCGCCCGCAGGGATGTGATGCGCCTGATGCGCACGGTTTCGGAAGCGGTACAGCATGCCCATCGGCACGGGGTCATCCACCGGGATCTGAAACCGGCCAATATTCTCGTTACCGGGGACGGCACACCCTTTGTCCTGGATTTCGGACTTGCCCGGGTGTCCGCGGAGGGGCAGGACGCCCACGTCAGCGCCCACACCCGGGAGGGTGACCTCGCGGGAACCATTCCCTATATGTCGCCCGAGCAGGCAGCGGGTAAAATCGATCTTAATACAAGGACCGATGTGTACGCGCTGGGGGTCATCCTTTACGAGCTGTTGCTCAACAGGCTTCCGCGCGACATGTCCGGCGGCACATGGTCAGTGCTCCGCAGATTGCCGGAGCAGGAGGTTATCCGCCCGACGGCAGTCGACCGGAGACTGGACGGCGAATTGGAATCGCTGCTGTTGAAGGCCCTGGCCCTGTGCCAGGCGGAGCGATATGAATCGGCGGGCGACCTCGCGGATGATATAGACAACTATCTTGAGGGCGAGCCTCTCTCCGCGAAAAGGCCGACTACCTGGTACTTTCTTCGCAAGAAGGTAAAAAAATACCGTGGGCGCGTCGCCGTCGCCGCGGCCTTCATCCTCACCCTCATCGGGATGGCCGTATTTTCCTATGTCCGTGTTACGAGGGAGAGAAATCGAGCCGTCGCGGCGGAAAAAGAGGCGACAAAACAGCGGACAATTGCCGAGCGGGAACGTGACAGCGCGGAGGAACAGCGGCGGAAGGCCGTCGCGGCGAAGAATGCCGAAGCGCGGCAGAGGAAACGCGCGGAGAAAGAAACCTACCGGTACGCGATCGCCGAGGCGGACAGGCTCTCCCGCCGGCACACATTCGCGGAGGCGCGCACGGTGCTGGAAACAACGAATCCCCGGTTGCGCGGCTTTGCGTACGGACACCTCCTGTGCAGGTCGAAAATGAGGGATATCACCCGTTTGCAGACACTCGAAGGGCCTTCCAACACGGTGCATGCCCTGGCATTTTCCCCCGACGGCACGCGCCTGGCGACGGGTACGGAGGATGAGGCCGTCACGCTTTGGGATATGACCGCCGGCCGAGAGATTGCGACGCTTCGGCATCCCGGCACCGTGAAAACGGTCGCCTTTTCGCCCGACGGCAGGCACCTCGCCTCGGGAAGCAGCGGGTCTTTTAAGGAAGGTGCGGAAAACATCGTCAAGCTGTGGGATGTGACTGCCGCCACGGCGGTCAGGACTATGCGAGGTCATACGGATCCGGTCAATGCCGTTGCCTTTTCACCCGACGGCCGGCGGCTCGCGTCAGGCAGTTGGGACAAGACCGTCAAAATATGGGATGTGAACTCGGGCAAGGAGTTACAGACCCTCGCGGGGCATTCATACGGGGTATTTTCCGTCAGCTTCTCTCCCGACGGCGGGCACCTGGCTTCGGGGAGTTTCGACGACACCATCATGCTCTGGGATACCGTTACGGGGAGGAAGACGGCAGTTTTGCGGGGGCATACCGGCGGCGTGCGGTGTCTGGCCTTTTCACCCGACGGCAAGCGCCTTGCATCGGGGAGCGCGGATGGTACCGTCAAACTCTGGAACCCGGTGGCGGGCCGGGAAATAATGACGCTCAGGGGTCACGGGAACACAGTGCTTTCGGTTGCCTTCTCTCCCGGCGGTGAGCGCCTTGCCTCGGGCGGCGAGGATGCCACCATCCGGTTTTGGGATACGGCAACCGGCGAAGAACTGACCACCCTCACGGGACACACGGATTCGGTCAACGCGGTCGCCTTTGCTCCCGACGGCAACCGCCTCGCATCGGGAAGCGCCGACGAAACCGTCATGTTTTGGGATACGGCCCGGACGAACGAGACGGTGACCCTCGCGGGGCACGGGAACGAAGTGAATGCCGTTGCCTTCTCACCCGACGGCAGGCGGCTCGCCTCGGGAAGCAGCGATCATACGATCAAACTCTGGGATCCGGCCCTGGGCACGGAAATAAATACCCTCACGGGACACGGAGACGCCGTGTTTGCGGTTGCTTTTTCTCCCCGCGGCGATTTGCTCGCTTCGTGCGGCGGTGACGGTACCATCAGGCTCTGGGCCGCGGATACCGGCGGCGAGATACGTTCGTTCAGGGGGCGTGCACAACCGACCGCCATAGCCTTTTCCCCCGACGGCAACCGTCTCGCCTCGGGACACTGGAACAAAACCGTTGTGATATGGAATACGGCCACGGGAGAAAAGGCGGCGATCCTCGATGGGCATACCGACACGGTATATGCGGTTGCTTTTTCGCCAGACGGCCGCTACATCGCTTCAGGCTGCGGTAACGACGCCGTGAAGCTCTGGGACGTGAACACGGGCGAGGAAGTGCTCACGCTCAAGGGTGCACGGTGGATCCGCTCGGTCGCCTTCTCTCCCGGCGGCGAACGCCTTGCGGCGGCAAGCAGTTGGTACAACACGGTAACGCTCTGGGATACGACTACGGGTCAGAAGCTCAGAACGCTCAGCGGTCATACCAGCACGGTCTGCTCTGTCGTCTTCTCCCCCGACGGTCAGCGCCTCGCCTCCGGGAGTTTTGACAAAACCATCGGCATATGGGATGCGGACGCCGGCAAGAAGATGATGATTCTCACCGGTCATGCCGCTGAGGTACATTCGGTCGCCTTTTCCCCCGACGGCAGGCGGCTCGCCTCGGGTGACAGCAAGGGAACCGTCAAGATCTGGAACACACAAAGTGACGCCGATTAAGCCGTTCCCGGCGGGATTACCCGCCGACCGCTAACTGTCCGGCACCCGACAGTGCGGCCCTTTTATTCCCCGAAAAATCCGTTACGGTTCTGCAGGCTCGTCGGGTAACATGGGTATAACCTTCCGAGAGGTGGTTGATTTGTTCTTTCTGGAGATCAGAAAAGACGGCAGGGTGGTCAAACGGGTGCCTGCTGAGAAGCGGG
>CAZLBC010000119.1:0-13212 GCA_964557575.1 uncultured Planctomycetaceae bacterium | reverse complement strand
TGGCAGGGATCAAGAAAAAAATGAGGAGTCGGCAGAATTTTTTATTGGGTGTCCGGATCAGGGGTGTTCATTCGGCGAGATGGATCTCGTCGGTGATATCGAAGGCGGTTTCCATGTCAAAGATGTCCCGGAAGTCGTCGAGCCGGTCTTCTTCCGTTTTGCGCATGTACCGGTGTTCTATCATGAGGTAGACCATGTGGCCGAAGTCCAGGCTCTCGTGTACGTTCCACGAATGAAACACCGCGGGCGCCATCAGTCCCCACTGCTGCCTGGCAAGTTCGACAATCGTCAGGCACAGTTGCTGGCCGGTAACGTGTTTCCGGGCGTCTTCGGGGTCCGTATGGTATTTTTCCACCGCCTCGTTGAGTGCCTTGTGAAGAAAGGAGAACGCGTCGAGGGCGTACCGCCCGTCTTCGGAAACTATGTCCTCGATCGATTGCTGGCTTTCGGTGATATCCTCGGGATTGTCCATAGAGTCCTCTGCAGGTGCTGCGTCAAACTCAACTATACTCTATTGCCGCATCGTTTTCGCCTGTATTCTATTCTTTCCGCGGAAAGAGGGGGGCGGCCTTCCTGATCGTCTTTCCGGGCTGAATCCCGCCCCACGTCCCCGCTTCCGACAGCGTGCCGGCGTGAGCGCTCCCGAGAACCGCGAGCCCCGCGTCGGTTTTATCCGGCATGATCGGCCGCAGATAGGTGAAGGCTATCCGCACCGCCTCGGCGCAGGTTTGCAGGATGGCGGCCAGGCGGTCTTTCTGCGCGTCGTCTTTTGCGAGCTTGAACGGCTCGGTCGCGTCGATGAAACGATTTGCCGTGTCGACCAGCGCCATGATTGTCTCGATGTACCGGTGAAAAGCGCAGTCCTCCATAGCGGACGCGGCTGTTTCGTTCAGCGCGCCGGCGGCGGCGATGACTTCTTTCGCTTCCGGGGGTGTGTCCACCGAGGCGGGAAGGGCGCCGTCGAGATACTTGTCTATCATGTTCGCAGTCCGGCTGAGAAGGTTCCCGAGGCCGTTGGCCAGCTCGTTGTTGTAAATAGTCCGAAACTTGTCGCGGCTGAAATCGCCGTCGCTGCCGAAGCCGACGGCCCGAAGCAGGTAATACCTGAAGATGTCGCGTCCGTAGTCGTCGCATATTTCCTCGATCACTTCGCGGCTGATGAAGTTCCCGAGCGATTTCGACATCTTTTTTCCTTCG
Organism: uncultured Planctomycetaceae bacterium; assembly: GCA_964557575.1. GTDB lineage: Bacteria > Planctomycetota > Phycisphaerae > SM23-33 > SM23-33 > CAZLBC01. The sequence goes on along the minus strand of CAZLBC010000119.1, from coordinate 12,015 downwards.
CTGGTCCACCACCCGTGGGCGAAGACTGTTTTCGGAAGCGCTACGCCCAGCGCCATCAGCAGGCAGGGCCAGTAGACGGTGTGGAACCACAGGATATCCTTGCCGATGAGGTGGACGTCCGCCGGCCAGTACCGTCCGGCCGCGTTGTCGAATTCGTCCCCGATTGCCGGCAGGCCGCAGCCCGTGTAGTAGTTGCTCAGCGCGTCGACCCATACGTACACGACGTGGTCCGGGTCGTTGGGCATCTCGACGCCCCAGGGCAGTTTTTCTTTTCTGCGGGAAATGCACAGATCGTCGACCCCCTGGCGGATCTTGCTGAGGACCTCGTTTCGCCGTTCGGCGGGCTTGATGAAGGCGGGGTTCGACTCGATGTGCTCGATCAGTTTCGGGATCCATTTCGAAAGGCGGAAAAACCAGTTCTCCTCGCTGTACCTGGTCAGGGGCTTTCCGTTTATCGGGCTCTTGTATTCATTGTTCCGCGCGTCGGTTTCCGTTACGTATTCTTCCTGGCCCTCGTCGTACCATCCCTCGTACTTGCCGCGGTATATCTCGTCTTTTTCACGGAGCAGTTCTATGAGGGCACGAACCCTCTTCTCGTGCCGCTGCTCGGTGGTCCGGATGAAATCGTCATAGGTAAGATCCAGCTTGTCCCACAGGTCCTTGAAGTGCCGGACGTTTTCGTCGGCGAGCGCGAGCGGGGTCAGGCCCCGGTTCTCCGCCGCCTTCGCGATCTTGATTCCGTGCTCGTCGGTGCCGGTCATGAACCTGACGTCGCGGCCGGCGGCCCGGTAGTACCGGGCGAGGACGTCCGCGGCGACCGTGGTGTAGGCGTGCCCGATGTGCGGGACGTCGTTGACGTAATAGATGGGGGTGGTGATGTAGTACGTTTCACTCATTGTGATCTAACCTTCCAGGATGTCGCGATTCCTGAGCATGGCGATGATGCTGTCGACGCATTCGTCTACCGTTGCCGTGTCGGTTTCCAGGACCAGCTCCGAGTGATCGGGCGGATCATACGGCGCGGTTACCCCCGGGAACCGGCGGATCTTGCCCTTGTCGGCTTTCTCGTAGAGGACCTGGTTGCGATCGCGGCGGACCTCGTCCGGCGCCGAAAGGAACACCTCGAAGAAGTTGGCGCCCACGATTTTCCTGGCCCGGGCCCTGTCTTCGGCGGACGGAGACAGCAGCGCGCAGATACTGATCATGCCGCTTTCGTTGAATATGCGCGCGACTTCCGCGGCCCGCCGCACGTTTTCGCTTCGATCGTTTGCCGCGAAACCGAGGTCCCGGTTGAGGCCCATCCGGAGGTTTTCGCCGTCAAACACCGCGCAGAGGTACCCGTCGTCGAACAGCCGCTTTTCCAGGGCCCGCGCGAGCGTGGTTTTACCCGAGCCGGTCAGCCCCGTCAGCCATATGGTGGCCGCCTGCTGCCCGTATCGCTCGGTTCTCGTTTCAGGCGATACCGCGCTGGACACGGTTTTTATTTCGTCGGGGGGGCGCTCCTCCAGGCGGTCGGGCGTGCCGACCAGTTCCCCGGGGGCCCGGTCGAGAATGAGCCCGGCGCCGACGGTGTTGTTGGTGATGCGGTCAATGATGATGAACGACCCGGTAGCCTTGTTTCGGGTATAGGGGTCGTAGGGAATCGGGCGGTTGAGGATGATGACCGCCCGCCCGATCTGGTTCAGTGCCAGTGCATCGGCGTCTTCCCGGTGGAGGGTATTGACGTTGATCCGGTAGCGGAGTGAGACGATGTCACCGCCCACCAGGTTGTGCAGGTGCTTGAAGTAGTAGTTTCCCGTCACGTCCATCGGTTCCTCGGACATCCAGACGATCATCGCCTCGAGGGTGTTGTCCACGTCGGTGATGTTGTGAACGTGGGTGATCATGTCGCCGCGGCCGAGATCGATATCGTCTTCGAGCGTGACCGTCACCGGGAGCGGCGGAAAGGCTTCATCGACCACGCCGTCCTGCGTGTATATTTCTTTTACCCGGCTGCTGACCCCCGAGGGGAGCACCATGAGTTCGTCGCCCGACCGGATGACTCCTGATGCCACGCTGCCCATGTAGCCGCGGAACGTCCGGTCGGGGCGGCAGACGTACTGGATCGGCAACCGCAGGTCGATCAGGTTCCGGTCCGAGGCTACCTCCACGGTTTCGAGGTAGTTCAGGAGGGTGGAACCGTTGTACCAGTCCATGTTTGACGATCGCGTAATGACGTTATCGCCCTTGAGTGCGGAAACCGGTATGAAGTTCGTATCCGAGATATCCAGTTTCACCATGAACGCGGACAGCTCCTCGTGTATCTCATCGAATACGTCCCGGGAATAGTCCACCAGGTCCATCTTGTTGACGGCGATAACCAGGTGCCGTATGCCGAGGAGCGAGGCGATAAACGAGTGCCGCCGGGACTGGGTGCGCACGCCCTGTGTCGCATCCACCAGCAGCAGCATCAATTCCGAGGTCGAGGCGCCGGTCGCGGTATTCCTGGTGTACTGTTCGTGACCGGGCGTGTCCGCGATGATGAATTTGCGGCGGGGCGTGGAGAAATACCGGTAGGCCACGTCGATGGTGATCCCCTGTTCCCGTTCGGACCGGAGGCCGTCGGTGACCAGGGAAAGGTCGATGTCTTCGGCCGCCGCCCCCCGGCGCCGGGAGTAATCCTTGATGGAATCGAGCTGGTCTTCGTAAATGGCCGCCGATTCGTAGAGCAGTCGCCCGATGAGCGTGCTCTTACCGTCGTCGACGCTGCCCGCCGTGACGAATTTCAGCAGGTCCTTTTTCTCGTTTTCCCGGAGGAGTTGTTCGACGTCCATTAGAAATAGCCTTCTTTTTTCTTTTCTTCCATCGAGCCCTCGCGGTCCTGGTCGACCGCGCGATTCTGCCGCTCCGACATGCGGGTTGTCATCGTTTCGGCTATTACTTCCTCGATGGTTGTCGCGTCGGATTCTATCGCTCCCGTACACTTCTGACAGCCCAGGGTCCTGAAGCGGACCATTCGTTTTTCCACCCGCTCTCCGGTAAGGGGTTTTTCCTTGTCTCCCGCGTAAATCAACATGCCGTCGCGCTCGATGACGGGTCGCCGGTCGGCGAAGTACAGGGGGACGATCGAGAGATTTTCCGCGTAGATGTAGTTCCAGATGTCCAGTTCCGTCCAGTTGGAAAGCGGAAACGCCCTGAACGACTCGCCCTTGTTGTGCCGCGTGTTGTACACGTTCCACAACTCCGGGCGCTGGTTTTTCGGGTCCCACTGCATGTTGGTGTCACGAAAACTGAGTATACGTTCCTTCGCCCGGGATTTTTCCTCGTCCCGCCGGGCTCCGCCGAACGCGGCGTCGAATCCGTGTTCATTGAGGGCCTGCAGGAGGGCCTGCGTTTTCAGCAGGTCCGAACACATGGTGCAGGTCCAGTTTTCGTAGGAACCGATTTTTTCCAGTGCCTCGTGGTTGGTATGCACGATCAGCTTCAGGCCGTTTCTCATGCAGAAGTCGTCGCGGAACTCGTACATTTCGGGGAACTTGAAGGTGGTGTCCACGTGCAGAAACGGAAAGGGTACCGGGCCGGGAAGGAACGCTTTTATCGCCAGGTGGGCCAGTACCGTCGAATCCTTGCCGACCGAGTAGAGCATGACGGGGTTTTCACACGCGGCGGTCACTTCCCGAATGATATGAATGCTTTCGGCTTCAAGTTGCTTCAGGTGCGTGATGCTGTATTTCATCCGGTCTCTCCGTTACGCCGGCGGATTGAGGAATCCGTGGATATCGAGGTATGCGATGATGCGCGCCGCGGACCGCGCGGGGGTTTCGTCCCCGGCCGGAATCGTCAGTTCCGGATCCTCCGGCGGTTCGTACGGCGCGTCGATACCCGTCATGTCCCGGATCTCTCCCCGGCGGGCCTTGTCATACAACCCTTTCGGGTCCCGGTTCATGCAGGTGTCCAGGGCAGCGGCCACGTATGTTTCGACAAACGTTCCCGGGGGTGTTTTCTGCCGGGCGTTGTCCCGGTCCCGCCGGTACGGAGAGATAAATGCGGTTATGGTGATGATCCCCGCGTCCACGAACAGCGGGGCGATCTCCGCGATCCTGCGTATATTTTCGCGCCTGCCGGCGGGGCTGAAATCGAGATCGCTGCTGAGGCCCGTTCGTATGTTGTCCCCGTCGAGTACGTACAGCAGGCGTCCGGACGCGGTGAGGCTTCGTTCGACTTCACGGGCGATCGTGCTCTTGCCCGAGCCGCTGAGCCCGGTCAGCCACACCAGGCAGCCTTTCTGGCCGAGCACCTGCTCGCGGTGTTGCCGCGCGACGCTGCCTTCGTGCCTGGTGATATTATTGTTCGACGGGTTATCCATGACATACCGTTCCCGCCTCCCGGGTGTTGCCGCCGCAAGGGCCCCGGGAGGCAAACGAAGTACAGAATACTACAAAACTGCTTGTATTTTGCAACGTCTATCTCTTACTATTGCGGCCGCTGCCATGAACGAAACGGATAAATCACGATTGGCCGCGCTGGTCGCGCCGTGCCTGGAAACGGCCCTGGCGGCCGGCGACCTGATTCTGTCGGTGGCCGGCGGCGCTCTCGACATCGAGCACAAAGGCGACGGCAGCCCGCTTACCAGGGCCGACCGCGCCGCCCACGATTGTATCGTATCGGGGCTTTCGGGTGTCGCGGGCGGCCTGGACCTGCTTTCCGAGGAAGGCGACATCGACGCCTTTCTTCAGCGCGCACCCGCGGTGTTCTGGCTTGTCGACCCGCTCGACGGCACAAAGGAATTCATAGAGGGACTCGGGGAGTATACCGTCAATATCGCCCTGGTTGATCACGGGCGGCCCGTGCTCGGGGTTGTCGTCGCGCCGGCGCTCGGGGCATACTGGTACGGCACGGCGGGATCGGGTGCCTTCCGGGGGCGGCAGGGGAGTGACCCGGTGCCTGTTTCACCGTCCCGAAACGCGGAACCGGCGACCGCCGTTGTCAGCAGGAGCCACCTTTCCGACGATACCCGGCGATTTCTTGAGGCCAATGCAATAACCCGTACCACCGCCCGGGGCAGCAGTGTCAAGATCTGCGCGGTCGCCGAAGGCAGCGCGGATATCTACCCCCGCCACGGTCCGACCTCTATATGGGACACGGCCGCCGGGACCGCCGTCGCCCGGGCCGCCGGCTGCAGGGTCGTCGACGGGGCGGGGCTCGATCTCGATTACGATCCCGCGGTGGGTATCCGCAGGGACGCCTTTATCGTCTTTCCGCGGGGAATGAAATACCGGGCGCTCGACTGAATCCCGGCCGGATCCGCGGTTGGCGGGTGATCCGAAAAATGGTTCGAATTTCTTTGCGGGTTCTCATTTTTTATATGCAGCCGAAGACGGGGGTTTACCGATATATTCAATGTGTAGTGTTTTTCGACTTCTACTGCCTCAACATCTTGTAGCTGGGAATCGCCGAAATATTCGGTCGATCACTGGTGAAGGCAGTATTTTTTATTAAAAACATTAATGCCGCGATTGAAGTTTGGTCGATGTTAGGTTATGCTTGGATGGTAACAAAAACCGAAAACTACTTTTCGACGGATCTGAGGATAGGTGATGTAAAGATGGCAAAAGCGCTGCATAAAGTGGGCAAACTCGTGGCCAGAGAGTTAAATCGTCGCCCCTCCCCGCAAAAGAAGAATGCGCAGCGCGGGAAGGAATGAACCATGAAGGATCGCAAACGAAAAAACAAGGACGTTGAACTGAACGACACTATGCCGTTGTGCCAGACGGGGCCCGGGGGGGATTATTCCCGGCCGATCCCGGATTCTGCCCGGCTGGTCAAGGACGATCCGATCCCGCGGGGGCTCGAGAGGCTTTCCCGTGATCTGAAGCTCGAGACGCCCCTCGTCAGTTACGGCCCGGGGGGCGTGGAGTTCACCCGGGAAGGGCAGGAACTCGGCAGCGTCGTTTCCCGGATGCTGGACGTGATGCACCGGATCGGCCTCGGGGACAGGAATGCCTCGATCGCCGACAGGATACTCGTAGATAACCAGATAGAAGCCGCCGACAGAGCGCTGGCCAAGCTCCGCGCCGAACCGGTCGAACAATCCGGCCCGGCCCGCGCAGTGCTGGAGTGCGCTTCGGCATCGCTGGATGACGTCGCGATGCCGGCACTGTGCGACGGTCGCGTGACCACGGGACCGGCTCCCGGAACCCGGAACGGGGAGGAGAGATCGTATGACGGAAATAATGCCCAAAAAGATGGCGATACTCCGGTATATACGGGCGTACAGGAGACAGCATGGTTATTCTCCGACGATGGAGGAAATTGGCGGCCACCTCGGGGTTTCAAAGGTAACCATCTACGAACACGTAAACGATCTCGTAAAAAAGGGAGTCCTCAAAAGAGGACCGAAACACAAGGCACGCTCTTTACGGATCTCTGATCACTTCACTTTTCCGGAAGACGCCCGGGAGGGGCTGCCGCTGCTCGGCAGGATCGCCGCGGGCGTTCCCCTCGAGGCCGTCGAGGATTGTGAAACCGTCGCGATCGACGACCTGTTCCCGTCCGACGGAGAAACATTCCTTCTGGAGGTGGGCGGCGACAGCATGGTGGGGGATCATATCTGTGAGGGCGATATCGTTGTGTGCCGGAGAACGGAGACCGCGCGTGACGGGGACATCGTGGTCGCGCTCCTCGACGGCGGAGAGGCGACGCTGAAACGATACTATCGCGAGAGCGACCGGATTCGCCTGCAGCCGTCGAACGATCAATACGAACCGATATTCACCGACGCGGTGAACATACAGGGTGTGGTCAAGGGCGTGATACGGCAGACGTAGCCGAAAATATTTCGTAACTGATCACGGCCGCTCCATACCGGTCGCTGTGGCTGAACAACCCGGTCGGTCGCGACCATGGCGATCAATAGTGATTATCGCTTCGTTTTCAATCGAACGGTTTTCGTGTGATGTATAGCTGACGCGAAGCACATCGCGCCCTGCTCTACTTGCAGGCCGGTTCTTTTTTACGTGGCGACCATCCTGCAAACGTCTCATGCAGTTGTCGCGGCGACGGTGTTCCGCGCGCGGCGCTGCCTGTTTTCAACGCCGACGATGATCGCGCCGATTGCAAAAAGATAAAACGGTTGTTGTTACCCGATTTAAAAAAACAGAAAAAAAATGTAATGCTTCTTGATACCGGCGGGACGATAATGGTAAATAATAATAACAACGGCAACGCATCTTCAAATCCCCTTTAAGCAAAGGAGCAGAATATGGCAAAGAAGAAAGCCAAGAAGAAGGCGAAGAAGAAGGCCAAGAAGAAGACGACAAAGAAGAAAGCCAAGAAGAAAGCGAAGAAGAAAGCCAAGAAGAAGACGACAAAGAAGAAGGCGAAGAAGAAGACGACAAAGAAGAAAGCCAAGAAGAAACCGGCCAGCAAGAAAGCCGGGAAGAAGACGACCAGGAAGAAACCGAAGAAGAAAGCCAAGAAGAAGACGACTCGCAGGAAAAAAAGATAAGCTGAACGAGTCCGCATAAACAAGCCCACCGCTTTGCGGTGGTGTCTTCAACGCTTTTGCCATATCTTTAGCGAACATGAAACCCGGCGCGTCGATACGCCGCGCCGGGTTTTATGCTGTAATCACAGCCCTGTTGGAGACGGAACGTGCGATTGGGAACATACTCTTTCGGAACGGGCGACCGGTTCGGCCGCCAGGGCGCGGCCCAGCTCGGCGCGGTGCGCGATGCGGTCGACGCAGGCGCAGCGGTGGTGCCGGTATGGAACAAGTCTCATCGCGAACACGCGATTATCGGTTCTTCGCCGGGCGATGTTCGCCGTGAAGCCGACGCGGCCGTTCGGGAACTCGGGTGGGTGGGGTCATACTACGTGGACGCCGACCACGTGAAGCTCGACACTGTCGAACTCTTCATGGAAGCGAGCGACTTCTTCACCCTGGACGTGGCCGATTATACGGGCACGCCCGCACCGGCCGAAGAGATTCGCCGGTTTGTCGACGGCGCCCGCCGGTATGCCGGTTCGCTTTCGCTGCCGATGGCGTCCCGCTCCCTGGAGATAACGGCCGAACAGATAGAACGGATAGCGGAAAAATATCTTCGCGCCGTGATGGAAGCCGGCAACATCTACCGCCGGATCGCGGAAGTCAAGGGGGAGGATCATTTCGTCGCCGAGGTGTCCATGGACGAGACCGACCGTCCGCAGACCCCGGTGGAGCTGCTGTTTATACTCCTCGCCGTGGCCGGGGAAAACATCCGGGCCCAGACGATCGCGCCGAAATTCTCAGGGCGGTTCAACAAGGGAGTGGATTACGCCGGGGAGGTCGATGATTTCGCGCGGGAGTTCGACGATGACCTGTCGGTCATCGCCTTCGCGGTCGAGGAGTTCGGTCTGCCGGACAATCTCAAGCTGAGCGTGCACTCCGGCAGCGATAAGTTTGCCATCTACCCGGTGATTAACCGGCTGCTGGAGAAACATGACGCGGGGCTCCATCTGAAGACCGCGGGGACGACGTGGCTCGAAGAGGTGGCGGGACTCGCGGAGGCCGGGGGCGGGGGGCTGGCGATCGCCGCGGAGATATACGACCGCGCGATGGCGCGGTTCGACGAACTCTGCGAACCGTACGCGCCGGTTATCGACATCGACCGGTCGAATCTTCCCGATCCGGCGTCGGTGAAAGGGTGGTCGGGGGCGGATGTTGTCGCCGCGCTGGAGCACAATCAGTCCTGCCCGGCGTATAACCGGGACTTCCGGCAACTGGTGCACGTCGCCTACAAGATCGCAGCCGAGATGGGAGATCGCTTCACGGATGCGCTGGTGGAGAACCGGGAAACGATCGCCCGGCGCGTCCGGGAAAATATACGCGACCGCCACCTGCTGCCCCTGTTCAGACGTTGAAGCGGAACTGGATGATGTCACCGTCCTGCACGATGTAGTCCTTCCCCTCGAGCCGCACCGTCCCTCGGGCCCGGGCCTCCCTGATTGCGCCCCCGGCGGCGATGAAATCGTCATAGGCGACCGTCTCGGCCCGAATGAACCCCCGGGCGATGTCGGTGTGGATCTTTCCCGCCGCCGCCACCGCGCTCGTTCCGGCGGGCACCGACCAGCCCCGGCACTCACGGTCCCCCACGGTCAGAAAGGTGACGAGGTCGAGCCGGTCGTAACAGGCCCGGATAAATCGGCCGGCGGCGGGTTCGTCCAGGTCCATGACCGAAAGAAATTCCTCCCGTTCGTCCGGGGGAAGTTGCGCCAGTTCCCGCTCGATCTTCGCGCTGAGGACCATCGCCGGCAGCGATTCGATCACGCACGGTTTTCCCGGTCCCGTTTCGTCCTCGCCGCGGTTGAGTACCGCGAATACCGGTTTGAGCGACAGGAAGGCGAAGCTCCGCAGGAATGGTGCCTCGGCCGCCGTATCGATTGCGGCGGAGATCGGTTCTTCGTTTTCCAGCGATTCCCGCAGCCGCCGCATGACCGCCAGTTCGCGGCGCTGCTCGTCGCGGTCCGGCGTCGGTTTCTTCACCGCGGCTTCCAGCTTTTCGATGCGGTTGGCGACCTGTTCGAGATCCGCAAAGAGCATCTCGTCCCGCAGCTCGAGAACGTCGGCGGCGGGGTCGACACGGCCGCGGTAGGGGGGCACCGTTTCATCGGCGAAGGACCGCACGACGAACACGAGCATGTCGCTCTGCCGCATCGCGGGCCCCGACGCCCTGGCGCGGGTCCTGCCGGCCTCACCGGAGAGATCCAGGCCGGGCAGGTCGAGGAGCTCGAAATCGGGGTGGATCGCCCGGGGACGCTCGTGGATTTCCGCGAGCCGATCCACGCGGCCGTCGGGGACCTTTACCATCGCCGAGTGGGGCTGATCGGGGCGCGACAGGTCCACCGTTGTCCCGCCGGCCTCCACCACGGCGGAGAACAGGGTTGTTTTTCCCGACATCGGCGGTCCCAGCAGGCATACGCGCATAACATTCCTCGGCGGCGTTCGAGCATTATGGTGGTGTTGACGGTTGTGCGGCATACACGCTACACGGTTCGATTCCGCCGGTCAATCTTTTCCCACCGCGTAGGTGTACAGGTACCCGCCGTGCCGTATATAGAGCCGGCCGCCGCAGACAACCGGGTGACAGAGATACTTGTCCCGGGAATTCCGGGGAAGCCGGAACGTGCTGACCACCGAAAAACCCTCCGGGGTAATATCGATCAGCCGCATCGTTCCGGCGTCGTTGAGGGCGTATATCCTGCCGCCGGCACAGGTGAGGGATATCTTCCCCAGTGACTTGTCGGCCTGTATTGTTTTGCCGGTCTTGAAGTCGACGCAGAAGAAGATCTTTCCCCCCAGCCTGCAGGAACTGCCGAACAGGCGCCCGCCGGCCAGTATGACCCCGCCGTGGCAACTGTCCAACTCCACGCGATACCAGATTTCCCGGGTTTGCTTCTGATCGGGCCCGATTTGAATCAGCCGCCCCCCGCCCGAATGCCCGCTGGTAATAAAGACGTACCCCTCGCTGAAAATCGGCGTGGTAATAGCCTGATTGTAGCGCGTAGGATGGGGATGTGACCAGAGTTTCTGCCCGGTCTTAACGTCGATGCTCACGACCTCTTTGCCGGTGAGGGAAATGTACTGCCGCACGCCCTTCCAGGTGACCACCAGCGGTGAGCAGTACGCGGCCATCCGGTCTATTGACGTGTTCTTCCAGGCGGTTTCGCCGGTCTTTTTGTCGAGCGCGACAACGAATCCGTCTTTGCCGCCGGGCATGCACAGGACCAGGTCGCCCTCGACGGCGAGGTTTTCGGAAAGTCCCCACATCCCGAAACGGGTCCCGAACCGGTCGGCGAGTTCCACGGTCCATGCCGTTTTGCCGCTCGTCGCCGCGAACGCCGAGAGGGTCCCGTGGGGCCCGAGGTGGTAGAGCATGCCGCCGTTCCAGGTCGGCGTGGTTCGGGATCCGGGTGTCGAGCCGCGCCAGCTTTTCCCGTTTTTCGCCTTCCAGACCGGCTTCCCGTTCATGTCCAGGGCGATGACCATCTCATCCTGGCCGAAATCACCGGTGGTGAAGATCATTCCGTCGGCGACCGAGACCATCGAGTAACCGCCGCCGCAACCGTCGAATGTCCAGAGCAGCTTCGGGCCGCCCTCAGGCCATGTCTCCAGGAGCCCGGACGCGGCGGAGATGTTGTCGTATTGCGTGCCGTGGAAACAGGGCCAGCGGTCTTCCGTTTCGGCCTGAGCAGACACCGGGCCGGCAACAGTCGACAGGATAAAGACGGACAGCGGCAACAATCGCGATTTCAGTGTCATGATTCTTTCTCCGATTCCCCCGCGTCCTTGTCGAACCAGTCCTTGACCTTTTCCCCGGCCTGCCGTCGGTGCGCCGGCTTGATGGACGCCGCGACGGTTGCAAGTGCGCCGGCGAGCGCGCCGAGATCGTCGGAGAAACCGACGACGGGGGTGATATCGGGTATGGCATCCATGGGCAGTATGAAGTAGCCGAGGGCGGTGATGATAACGGCCCTGGCCCATGGCGGGGTGTCGGGGTCCTGCAGGCAGTAGTAGAGGACCAGCGCCTTCTCGATGACCTGTTTTCCCGCGGCGGCGGCAAAGCGGCCGATCTTCCGCCAGAAGGGCTTCTCGCCGTAGGCCTCCCGGTATTCCTTCGTTTCCTGTGTTTCCGGCAACGGTTCGTCCTTTCATGGATTGCGACATCATTATAGAACAATCCGCAAAACCGGACACCCAATAAGAATCTATAAATATTGAGTGTCCGGATTCAGGTACAGATTCAGGTATTGAGTGTCCGGATTCAGGTACAGATTCAGGTATTGAGTGTCCGGATTCAGGTAAGTGTCCGGATTCAGGTAATAAGAATCTATAAATATTGAGTGTCCGGATTCAGGTACAGATTCAGGTATTGGGTGTCCGGATTCAGGTTCGGTAACGAAAAAACCCCTGCCCGAGGGACGAGCCCTCGGACGGGGGTTCATACTAGCGGGGGGAGGATTCGAACCTCCGACCTCCGGGTTATGAGCCCGACGAGC
>CAZLBC010000118.1:0-13245 GCA_964557575.1 uncultured Planctomycetaceae bacterium | reverse complement strand
ATCAATATTTCCATTCCTGATGAGACAGTGGTGCGCGGTTCAACTCCTTGCGGTGCAGTTGCCATTGTGGCATCACTTTGTCCATGAGTTTCCGAAATCGTTCATTGTGGTGACGCTCAAGAAAATGGACCATCTCATGGACCAGGATGAATTCAAGGCAAGCTGGGGGCTTCTTGATCAGCTCAAGGTTCAGCCAGATGCGTCGGGCCTCATTGGTGCAAGTGCCCCAGCGGGTTTTCATCTTCTTGATCCGCGCTTCTGCTACCTCAACCCCCACCTTCGGCTCTTGCTTCGCAAGAAGCGGCGGGATCTTTTTGCGCATGCACTCGCGATACCAGCGAAGCAAGACAGCCTCGCGTTTATCTCGATCTGTGCCGGGTCGAACGCGCAGTTCCATTGTCGTGCTGTTGCTGATGCGCACAGATGGCGGACCATCCTGCTTAATCACATCAAGCCGATACCGCCGCCCCTGGTAGTAATGACTTTCACCGGTAATCATCTCGCGTTGCGACTGTCTGAATTGCTCTTTGAACCCCTTTTGCTGTCGACGAATCCACCCTAGGCGAGAGATTACGGCAAGCCGTACCGCCTCATCATCAAGTCGCTGTGGCGTTGCTACGCGAACACGGCCATTCGGGGGGTACACGCCCACATGAAGATTCTTGATATCCTTGCGGACAACATCTACTGGCATACCGCTTACTTTAATTTCGTGCCTTTTAGTAATCACGTCGGCTTTCTATAATTGCGTAGATCTCGTCGGCAAGTTCATCTGCGCCGACGAGCACGGACTTAATCGCGTTCAGGACCTCAATCCGCTTGGCTCGCATACCGCGCCAGTCATCCTTTTTTACTGCTCTCACTGCCTGGTCAATCTTTATAGCAGCGCTGACATCAGGTGCTTCTAGGACTTCTGCGACCATCCCGCCGTCATTGGAAATGTGTTGAACGTCTACGCGGTCTTTGAGATTGTCATACAAGGCTCGTTTTGCCGGACTGTCGATCTGTACAGGATATTTATCGGATTGATCAGGGCTGGTCGCCTTTTTAGTCAATTCGACGATCTTAGACAGATACGCCTTGTAATCCAGTGCTTCCTGTTTCCGCTGAAGGATCAGCGCGTCGAGAAGCTCGGACATCTTCTCGTAGTATTTCGGGTTTTCCGGAGACTCATCAATGATCAGCTTACGTACATTGTTCTCGATGGTTTCAGCCACGGCCTCCTTATTGCCACGGATGCCGTCCGGTAGTTCCTCAACGGCCTGCTCACCCTGCTCGACAATAAGCTGGATCAGGGTCATATCGTCAAAGGCCGACACGACTTCGCTTTCTTCAGCGCGGATATACGTGTCCAGCAGGTGCCGCATAGCCGGCTCGTATACCTTCATATCGACGTAATCGGCGCTGGCGAGCTTCACCTCTTCGCGGACCTTCTCGTAATGGCTTACCTCCGCCTTGATCTCCGCTGCTTCTTCTTTGGTGTAACCGGCCTCTGCCATTTCATTTGCCAGATTGGCGTAGGCACGCATCAGTGCTGCGACCTGCTTGTAGAGGGCCACGCGTTTCGGCTCGTTATCCTTTAGCTGTTCGGGGTTGCCGCTTTCGGCGGCGCAGAAGTACCGGACGTACGCGGCCGTATCCCTCGGCGGCTTCACCGGCTCGCACAGGGCCTTGACCGACTCGCGGAGTTCCTCGAGGCGTTCTTTTCCTTTCTCAAGCCGATCCTTCAGCAAACCCGCGACGTCTTCAGCATCATAGCCCTCGAATGCCTCGCCAGTGTAGTCCTTGATCGACTTCTCCAGGGATTTGAACAGGTCCTTGTAGTCGATGACGTACCCGTATTCCTTATCCTCGCTGTCAAGCCGGTTTACGCGGCAGATCGCCTGGAACAGCCCGTGGTCGTGCATCTGCTTGTCGATGTACAGGTAGGTCGCGGGCGGCGCATCGAAACCGGTCAGCAGCTTGTCCACCACGATCAGCAGCTTCATCTGACCCGGCTGCTTGATGAATCGCCGCTTCACTTCCTGCTCGAACTTCTCGACCTTGTACATGGCCGACTCTTCCGGCTCGTTGAAGTGGGCCGCGAGCATCTTCCGGTAGATGTCGTATTGCCGGAGCTTCTCGGTCATCCCCTCGCCGGTCTCCTCACCCTTGATGTCGCCGGGGTTGGGCTTGTACGAGGTGACGATAGCGCATTTGCCGGCCAGGTCGGTGTTCTGAAATAGCTCGAAGAAACGGCAGGCCGCGTAAATACTCCCGGACACCAGCAGCGCGTTGCCGTGGCCGCTCTTGAGGCGATCCCGAATCTCCATGTCCAGCAAGATATCCGCGACGATCTTCTCCAGGCGATCCTGCGAGCTGAGCACTTTTTTCATCGTACCCCAGCGCTGCTTCAACTGGGCCTTGGCCAGGTCGGAGAGCCCCCTTGTCTTGATCTCGAACCACTGGTCGATCTTTGCCTGCGAGGTGATGTTCTGATCGATGTCACGTGCTTCGTAGCGCAGATCGAGAACCACGCCGTCGCGGACGGCCTCATCGTACTTGTACGTGTGGATGTACGGCCCGAAGACCTCGATGCTCTTTTGCTTGTCCTTCTTCAGCAATGGTGTGCCGGTGAAACCAATCAGCAGTGCCTCGGGCAATAGCGCCTTCATCGCCTCATGCAGCTTGCCCGACTGCGTGCGATGGCACTCGTCCACGAACACAAAGATGTCGCCCTTGGCGCGGAAACCCTTCGGCAGGTTCTTCTTGATGTCCTCGACGTAGGCCTCGATATCCCGGTCGCTGATCTCGTCGCCAGCCCCGAACTTGTGGATCAGCGAGCAGATCAGCCACTCCTCGGTGGCGTTGAGCACGCGGACCAGGTCGGCCCCGCTCTTGGTGCGGTAGATGTCCTCGCTGACACCGTTGAAGACCTTTTCGATCTGCTCGTCCAGTTCCGTCCGATCGGTGATCAGCAGGACGCGGCCGTTCTTGACGTGCTCGCGAATCCACTTCGCCAGCCAGACCATCGTCAGGCTCTTGCCGCTTCCCTGGGTGTGCCAGATGATGCCGCCCTCGCGCTTACCCACATGGTCCTGGGAGGCATGGACGCCGAAATACTGGTTGTGGCGACACGTCTTCTTCGTGCCCGCGTCGAAAACGATGAAGTCGTGGATGATCTCAAGCAGGCGATCCTTGCGGCAAACCCAACCAAGCTGACAATCGAGCTTCGTAATGCTGCCGTCGTCCCAAGGGCTCAGGTACTTCGTGTCGCCCGGTGACCTGGGTGTCCAGTTATCGTCCTGTTCCTTCCAATCCAGGTAGTACTTCTCCGGCGTTTCGATAACGCCGTAGCGCATGCCTTCGGTGTCGTTGCCCGCCATTACAAGCTGCACCGTGGTGTAGAACGGTCGTATGAACTCCCTATTCTGGCTGTCCAGATTTTGCCGGATGCCCTCGGTGACCGATACGGTCGAACGCTTGAGTTCCAGAACGCCCACCGCGATGCCGTTTATGTAGAAGACGATATCCGGCCGCTTGTTATGCTCGCCTTCGATGGTGACTTCTTCGGCAATGGCGAAGTCGTTGTTCTCGATGTTCACCCAGTCGACCAGCCAGACGGTAATATTTTGATCGCCGAGTCTGGGTTTAACCTTAACACCGTAACGCAGCAGGCTGTAGACCTCCCGGTTGGCATCATAGAGCGTTTTGCTACCGCCTATGCCGGCGGTTTTGTTCAGTTCGTGGAGGACTTTCGTGATGACCTTGTTGTTGTGGCCCTGTCGCTTGAGAAAATTCGTCAGCAGGTCTTTCTCGATATTGCTGTTGTCAGGCCTGTCTTTCCAGTGGCCGAGATAATCATAACCCAGTTCATCCTTGCAGAATTGAATAACACGCTGCTGGGTCTTGATTTCACGTTGGCCGACCGTGTTCATCCGAGCACCTCCCAGTAGCCCCCTTTATCCGGTCCAACCCGACGGATGTGTCCCAAATCCCGCAATTTGGCGATCTGCTTCTCGATAGCGCTGGTCGAACGATTCAGATTCCCCGCCAATTCGGCAATCGTTACATAGGGATTGTTTTGCATGGCCTGGATGATAGCGCTTGCTGTGGATCCGATCGGTTGTTTTTCAGTTTTCTCCCCACTTTTCTCCGTAGTTTTCTCCGTAGTGTCTCGGGGGGACGCCGTTGGCTCGACCATAAATGAGAGCGTGGTCATTAAGCCGATCGGCTCATGCCGAAAAACAGGCTCCGGACAACCGTGTTCAGCACAGGCGGCAAACATGCGGTCGATACCCGTCCCCCACGCCTCGATCCTGCCGGCCAGGAAGAACACGCGGGCAATGTCGGGATTGAAGGGAATTGAAGCGTGCTTGCGAAGTAGATCCTTAATCGTCCACTGCTGGGGCAAGTGCCCGTCATTCCAAATCATGATCCGGTCATCATAGACGCTGATTTGAATCGGGTTGCCGCTGGAATAATCCTTATGCGCGATCGCGTTGACCAATGCTTCACGCAAGGCCGGTTCGGGCAGCGGGAATACTTCCTCTCGCTCCCGGCCCGTAAAGCGAAGCGACGCGTGCGTGTATTTCGTCAGGAGCAGATCCATCGTCCGGTCAAGCTGCGTGAAGAGATTGCCCTCGATCACATCGTGAAACCTCAGATCGCTGTCGCTTTTGAAGTAGCCGATCTTGACAAACGCACCGCTGAAAAACCGCTGCGGCTCGGGGTGAAACAGCAATGCCGCCGCCCGCTTCAGATAATCGCCTTCGGTCAACCGCAGACGCTCGATCAAAACCGAATCGTCATCGTTCCGGATCGATTCGGGCAACCGTTGGCGCCGAATGGCTTCATCGCGAAACCAGGTCAACGTATGCTCGTCCAACGCATCAACGGCAAGATGCGGTTGAGGAACCGCATCCCAATGCTTGCCGGTCTTGCCCAGCAGAAATCGATCCAATGCCGCGCCCTTGAGTTCCTGCTTCGTACTGCCTGCCCGGTAGTGGTATTGCCCCTTGTAACTGACCGGGTAGGGATACGGCTCGACGGTAATCCGCACCACGTCGTGCCCGCCATCTTCCAGCAGGTCGACATCCGCGACGATGCCCAGCGTGTCCCGCATCTTGTTGGGCAGGTCTTTCATCAACTTGCCCGCATCGGACAGCCCGATCGCGCGGCCGCGGTCATCGCGCCCGATCTCCAGCACCCCGCCCTGGGCATTGGCAAAGCCGCAAACCCACTTTAGGTATTCGTCCCGCCACGACTCTTTCCACTCGACTTGCTGGTTTTCGCTCATGATACCGCCTCCCCGTTGACCAGCCGCACGCGGCCGGTGAGAAGTTGCTGCATCATGCCTTGCTTGATCTTCTGCGTCTTGTCGCGGCGATGTTCCAGCGCTGCGATCTCGGCGTCCATGTCGGCGAGTACCTGGGCGATGGCCTGTTGCTCCGGAGGAGACGGAACCCTGAACAAACGTTCTCGGAGAATCCTGAAATGCCGATTGTATCCTGTGGGTGTTACTCCGTCATATTGCAGGAGGTATGCGTAGAACCGTGTGTATTCGTCTCCCTTTGATAGAAGTATTTGCGTTCCGTCCGCACCAATTACGAAGTCGTAATCCACGAACTTGACGATACATGTGTGATCTCCAAACACGATTACACCCCCTGCCGGGCACAAGAACAGCTTATCGCCACGATCAGTGAAACCTATGACCGGCGATTGGCCCTGATCGATGACGGGGTATCCTCCGAACGGTTTATAGTCTCGGGCGAAAATCTGATGTTGTTTTGCGTTTAGGCGAATCAACGACGCAGAAAACGGTCCCAACTCCCAATCTCCAGCGAACCCCGGCAGGCGGGTCTTGCCGGTGAGGAGTTGCTGCATGGCGGCCTGCTTGATGGCCCGCTTCTTGGCGATCAGCTTCTCCAACGCCGCGATCAACCCATCCACATCCGACAGCGCCTCGGCGATGGCATTCCGCTCATCCGTTGAAGGAGGCACTGGCGCAAGAAACGACTTCAGGCTTTTATTCGTGATCTGATTGATTGTCGCGCCAAGGTGTCCATCGATCTGACGCTTGAGAATGCTGGATTGGAATAGATAGTTAACAAATGGACCATCCGTGCTACGGAACACGGCCATGAAAGCGCCAAACGTCATGCCTTCAGTGCGGTCATCAAGAAGCGCCGTCTTTCCAATGAGGGCACGACTTCCATTCCTCGCGCAAATCAACACATCACCAGATCTCACCATGATGTGCTCAGGAATGTCCATCTCAACGAATACGTTGTCGTCGAATGCCAGAGCATCGTTCTGGATATTCGACGAACGCAGTACAAGTGTGCCATATGATCGAATATCGCTAGGTGCATAGGTCAGCCCAATCAGCGCGTCGCCGATCTCGCCAAGCTTCTTTACATCCCAATCGGATGGAATGACACCGACTTCCGTCCGCTTGTACCCCGATGGTATAGCCGACTGTTCAGTTGCCTCCGGAACAGGTGGATTTGCGGTGTTCGTACTCATGCCCATGCCAGCCCCATCCTCTTCAGGTGGTCGGCGACAGTCGCGCCGAGAGCCGTCGCCGTCTGCTCCAGCGTCGGCAACGGCTCGGCGTACCGCTCGTCGAGCTCCCTCACCCGCCCCGCGAGGCGCTGAGCGACAGCCTGGACTTCGCCATCGATGCCTGCCTTGATCGACGTAAACCACTTGTCGTCAACCGTCAAGACCTTGATCTCATCTTCGGTGAGCTTGGGATACTTGGCGAGCACCTGCTCTTCGAGGTTCTTGATCCCGTCCTTGTGGGCCTTTTTGGCTGCGGATTCGGCATCGGCTATCTGAAGATACTCATAAAGGATATCCAGATCCTCAAACAGCCCGTCCTCGTCCTTCGTACCCGTCTTCCACTCGCCCGAGCCGAAGGTGGTCTTCTTGATGGTCCTGGCCTGTTTGTGCTGGGGGGTGTTCTCGTCGTAGGCGTCCATGATGGCCTGCTTGAGCTTCATGGCCTGTTCCTGGACGTTGCCCTTGGTGATGCCGCTCTTGCCCTCCAGACCGTTGAGAGCGCCCTCGTCGCCACCGTGCTCTTCCTCGAACTCCTCTTTGCGTTCGGTGGCCTTGGCGACTTCGGCTTCGAGCCGATCCACCTCGGCCTTCTCGTCCGCGAAGTAACGGGTGATGATCAGGTCCGGCGGGATCAGGTCCATCTTGTACTTCTTCCTGCCGATGGTCAGGTCCGGCGTCTCCTTGATCTTGCGGGCCTTATCGTCGATGACGGCGCGGGGCTGAGCGGCATCCGTCCAGCCATCGGCGGCGATCAGGTAGACGTCGTCCTGCATGACCTCGGCCCAGTAGCCCATGAGTCGTTGATAGACGTCGTATCGGTCGAGCAGAGGCACGTCGGAGAACCGCTCGAGCAGGTCCTCGGACAGCGTGTGTATCACCTGCCTGGGAAGGTCATCAGCATTCAAGCCCTTGAGCTGAGACTCATGCGCACCGCGCCAGGCCGAGAATAACTCGGTTACGGACTCGGCGTAGGCCTGGAAATCCGCGTGACTGAGAACGGCCGCTTTGACCTCCTGCGAGGCTATCCTGGGTTCGCAGTAGCCCGGTCGGCCGTTGGTGTGGAACAGTTCGTCACGCAGCGGCGGGAACACAGACCAGTAGGCTTCGAGCTCATCCACGTCGCGCTCCGGGATGCCGCCGTTGAGGTGCGCGTCGAGGTCGTGCAGGTCCTCCGGCTCGGTGCTGTCGATGTACCGGGGCAGGTTTAGGTTGTAGTCGTTGGCTTCGCTGGCGATCTCGGACGTCGGCACCATGCGTGAGTAGCGCGATAGCTCCCGCTGATGGTTAAACACATCCACGATCTTGTGAAGGTCCTGTGAGCGGAGGCGGTTCTTGGCCCCGTCCTTCATGAAACCCTTGGAGGCGTCGATCATGAAGATGCCTGTGCGGGCGTGGGCGTTCTCTTTGTCGATGACAAGGATGCAGGCCGGGATGCCGGTGCCATAGAAGAGGTTGCCGGGCAGGCCGATGATGCCCTTGATCAGGCCGCGCTGGATCAGGTTGCGGCGGATGTCGGCTTCCTTGTTGCCACGGAAGAGAACACCGTGCGGCAGAATGATTGCGCCCTTGCCCTTGCTCTTGAGTGATTTGATGAGGTGCAGCAGGAAGGCGTAATCGCCGTTTTTGGCGGGCGGGATGCCGTACTCGAAGCGTTCGAATTCGTCGTGCGCGGGGTTCAATCCGTTCGACCAGGCCTTCGCGGAAAACGGCGGATTGGCGACGGCGAAGTCAAAAGTTTTCAGGGAGTCATCGGGGTTCTTGAAGTACGGGGCTGCAAGGGTGTTGCCGCGCCAGAGATCTGCGGTGGGGTGACCGTGGAGGATCATGTTCATTCGGGCCAGCGCCCAGGTGGCGTTGTCCATCTCCTGGCCGTAGATCGTGATGCCGCGAGGGGCTTCATCGGCCGCCTTGAGAAGCAGCGAGCCGGAGCCACATGTCGGGTCGTAGATCGACTGGTCCTGTTTTGTCTCGGGGACGATGCCGACGACTTGAGCCATGATGCGGGAGACTTCAGCGGGTGTGTAAAACTGTCCTTTGCTTTTGCCGGATTCCGTGGCGAAATGCCGCATCAAGTACTCGTAGGCATCACCGAGCAGGTCGTCGCCCTCGGCGCGGTTAGCTCGGAAGTCGAGACCGTCAAAGATTGCCACGAGCTTGGAGAGGCGGTCCTGCATCTCCTTCCCGCGTCCAAGCTTGTCCTCGTCGTTGAAGTCGGCTACATCAATAACGCCCTTGAGGTCGTTGGCCTCGGCAAGTTTGCCGATGATCTTATTGATCTTGTCCCCGATCTCCTTGTCGCCCTTCAGGGCAACCATGTCATCGAACCCGCCGCCTTCAGGTACCAAGATAACGCCGTCTTTTTTCCCGGTATACTTGTCGGACACATACTTCATAAAAAGAAGCGTGAGGACATAGTCCTTATACTGCGAGGCATCCATGCCGCCGCGCAGTTCATCGCAGCTTTGCCAGAGGGAGCTGTAGAGTTGAGATTTCTTCAGTGCCATGGATTAACCTTACCACATCATCAAAAAGATTGACATTTCGCTCTCATGCAATGATCTCTCAATCGACACCAAAACGCTTCTTAAGCCGTGCTACTGTTCGCTCCCACTTGGGTGATCGTGGACGGGCGACAGAGTTTTGATTGCCGAAGAACCCGGTTTCGTGAACGGCATCTGACAGATCAACTGTTTTCAGCCATTTAACCCGAACAAGGTAGTCCGCAGTCTCCGGATCATCTGCCGCAGTGCGGAGTGAAGCCGCAGGCTCTGATACTTTTGTGATGGGTATAGTCATCTTTGGCGTACCGGATGTGGACGCAATGTCTACGAGGTCGGTGAGTGATAGACTTCTCATAGCATTTCTCCTGTTTGTCTGCATGCCCGAGTAAGTTAAAACCTAATTAGCACTGGCGCAGAATCTCATTATACTTGGACCGGCTCTCGACATGCTTTTTCCCATCTCTGGCTCCGCCAAAATTGCACCGGAAAGCCAATTATACGACCAGCCCCACCCACCCCACAACCAGAAATTCTCAACCTTGCCATTTTTCCAATTCCCCCAAACCCACGCTCCAACTTCCAACTTCATCTCCCGCTCTCCAGCACGCTTTTCCCCTTCTCTCTCAGCCGATACTTCTGCAAGCGACTGTTGGGTTTATCGGGGATAGTATATTCCACAAAGCCTTCCTGCAACAGTCTGGCCATAAGGTCATTGAGATAACGGGTCGGTTTGGTTTTGCCCAGGGCCCTGGCGATATCGGACTTGGCAAGCGGTGCGTTTTTCAAAAAGGAAAGAATCCGCACAGCCATATCTGACTCTACCCCTGACTCTACCCCCGACTCTACCCCTGACTTGCGCCCATCTTGTTCGGTTCTGCCGGTCTGTATCTGGTGCGGCTCGGCCAGATAGACGGTAAACCGCAGGCGCATACCGATTTCTTCGATTTTCGGTTCCGGCAGGCTCAGTTCACGGGCTTCCGCGAAGATGCGGCGCACGCCGGTGCCCCATTGTTCGATCAGCTTGAGTTCCTTGAAGACGCGGGCTATGACCGGGTTGCGAATGCGGGATGTTCCCTGTTTCATTTCTTCGATGGTCAGGCCGGGTAGAAGGATACCCATGCTCTCCACTTCGATGCGGTCGTCGAGAAAGACCACCCGGATGGGGGCGCCGCGCTGCGAATAGTCGCTATGCACAAGGGCGTTGATAAGCACTTCTCGCAATATTCCCAAGGGGATGCTCCAGACATCCTTCCGGCGGACCTCGGAAAGATCCGCGCCGCGGTAGGCGTGTTTTTTGAGAAACAACATGACCTCGTCAACCGCCCTGGGCAATGGGACGTCGATATCGATATGGTCGAAGATGTCAATCTTCTCGGTGCCGAAGAAACGGCCGCACTGAATCCAGGCATCGGCGAAATGCTGCGTCCGCTGCTTACCAAAGAGTAGAATCCCGCCTTTGGTCGGCACCGGTCTGCCCTGGTGGTGGGTCAGTAATTTCAGGGTCAGCAGGGTTTGTTCATCCAGCTTCCGACCATCTCCAAAGCCGGCTTGCGCCGTTTTAATGTCCAGATCGTGGGTGGACAACTCCGGCATGGGCATTTCGTCGAAGGAAACGCCCTCAGCGGTACGCCGCAGCTCTCCGATCAGCTCCCGGTCGGCCTGTCGGTTGGTGGAGCCGAGCCGGACATAGACACCGGCTTCCGGACCCTCCGCGCGAAGATGATGGGGGCGGGAATTACTCAGGAAAACTTCGACCACGAGCAGGGTTTTGCCATCGACCGTGGTCAGCTCGACATTGGGCGCCAGTCGCGGGCTGATGGAGTCTGCAATCAGGTTGCAGAGCCGTTCCTCCTCGTCCAGCGGGTTGTCGATCCCCAGCGGTTCCCGCGTCTTGTCTTCCACACCGATGACGATCCGGCCGCCGGCGGTATTGGCAAAGGCCACCAGTGTTTTGAGCAAATTCCGCGGTGAGGATATATCCCGCTTAAAATCCAGGTTTTTGCCTTCGTTTGATTTGAGTAGTTTAGTAATGGTCATACCCCAAGCTCCTCGAAGTTCTTCTGGATTGTGGCGGCGAGGGTTGCGGACTCTGCATTGAGGTCGGCTAATTCGGTGTGGATATCACGCAAGGCTTCCTCAAAGTCGAAATCTTCATCCTCTTCCTCGGGCGCGACACCAACGTAGCGACCGGGCGTGAGGGACCAGTCGTTGGCTTCGATCTCAGCCTTGTCCACCAGTTTGACCAGACCCTCAACGTCGCAGAGCTTCGCCTTCGGGAAGCGTTCAGTCAGCCAATGGGCCTGTCGCCAGTAGTAGCGAACCTGCTTGAGCTGCTCCACGGCGAGCCCGCGGGCTTCGTCGGCGGCCTTGCGGGCGCGGGTGATGTCGCGGCCCGCCCATGCGTCGTTGTCGCGGGCGGCGCATTCGGCCTCACAGGTTTCGATCACGCGACACGCGAGCTTGTAGAGCAGGTCGGTCTGCTTGACGAGGTTGCGGCCGGCCTCGGCCAGGGTGGCGAGGCGGTCAATGGCCTTTTTGAGTTCGCCGTTGGTTGGGGCATGGCGCGCCGTGCCCGTACTATCCCATGCAGCCTGCTGCTCGGCCAGGGCCTTCTGGAACGCCTTCACATCACCCGTAAACGTGGGGATGGCCTCGTCCAGTTCCTTGAGCGGTTCGGCTTGCGGGCCATCGGCGGGCACGGTCTGGAGGAACGGATCGAGTGCTTCACGCAGCGCCGCCAGCGAGCCGGTGAAAGACGGTAGCGGCTCGATCTTCTCGCCGTCGTCGTCCTCGGCGGTGAAGCAGCCTTCGCCCTCGTCGAGGCAGCGGTGGCAGTAGCTCGCCACGAGGTCGAGATACTGGTCCGTGTGGCCGCGATACAGCCAGACGATGGCGAGGATGTTCTGTTCCTGCTCCGGGCTGAAGTCGTAAATCTTGCGGGTGACTTTGCGGTAGATGTTCCGCGCGTCGATCATCAGCACCTTGTCGCCGTGCTGCTCGGGCTTGTCGCGGTTCAGGAACCACAGCTCGCAGGGCACGGTGCGGGTGTAGAAGAAGTTCGACCGGATGGCGATCATGACATCGACGTCACCGGTCTCGACGAGCTTTTGACGGACCTTGGCTTCGTCACGCCCGGCGCTTGAGGCCTGGGACGACATGACGAACCCGGCCCGGCCATGCTCGCCCAAGTAGCTGTAGAAGTAGCTGATCCAGACGTAGTTGCCGTTGGAGACCTTGTCCTTCTTATTGACGCCGGGCAGGCCGAACGGCAGGCGCGGGTCCTTCTTGACCTTGTCGGCGTCGATCTCGTCGACGTTGAACGGGGGATTGGCCATCACGAAGTCGGCTTTGCCGAGCAGTTCGTGCGGGTCTTCGTAGTAGGTGATCGCCTTCTGGATGTCCCCTTCGAGGCCATGGACGGCCAGGTTCATCTTGGCCAGGCGGATGGTGGTGGCGTTCTTCTCCAGGCCATAGAACGTGAGCTTGTCGACCGGGCTCTGGCCACGCTCTTCGACGGTGCGGGCGCTCTGCACGAACATGCCGCCGCTGCCGCATGCGGGGTCCAGTACAGTGCCGCCTTGCGGGTCGATGACGTGGGCGATGAGCGATACCAGCGAGACGGGCGTGAAGAACTCGCCGCCGTCGTGGGCCTTTTCGTCGGCGAACTGGGTGAGGAAGTACTCGTAGATGCGGCCGAACACGTCGCCGGAAACACGCTTCAGTTCGTCCGGGTTAAGTGTGCGGAGAAGTTGGCCGAGAACCTGGTTGTCGAGTTCCTGATACTCGCTCTTGGGCAGGACGCCGCGAAGATTCTCGTAGTCGCCCTCGATGGATTCCATCGCCTCGATGATGGCCTTGGCGCGGTCGTCGCTGTCGGTCAGGGCAACGAGAGTGTCGAACTGGGCCTTCTCCTGAAGGTAGATGGCGCTCTTCTGGGAGAAGTCCTCCTTGGTCAGCGCCCGCGTCTTGCCGCCGCGTTTGGGCAGGTTGACCTCGATGGCGTCTTTGACGGCAAGGAACCGGCTGTAGGCGTGCCGGAGGAAGATCAGACCCATGACGGGCAGGAAGTACTCGTTGCTCGCGTAGTTCGAGTTCGCCCGCAACGTGTCTGCGGCGTTCCACAGCCGTTTCTCAATTGCTTCGATGTGTTCCAGGTGTGTCATATTCACCTTTTATTGTGCTTATTCTATGCTAA
>CAZLBC010000117.1:0-13300 GCA_964557575.1 uncultured Planctomycetaceae bacterium | reverse complement strand
TACCCGGTCGTGTCGTGGTGCAGCCAGCCGGTCCCCGACACCCGTGTTTCGCCGTCGATCTTCCGCGGCGGGCCGCCGACGGCGGCCCGCACCGCCCCCTCCAGCAGGCGCTGGGCGACGCCGGTCATGACCGGCTCCTTGCCCTGGTACGCAATGCCCGCGCCCAGGCACACCACATGCGGCCCGCAGAAAAACCAGGCCTTGCGCGCCCCGAGCCCGTCCCGCCGGTAGACCATGGCCGCGACACCGTCGGTGCCGTTTGAAACGCCGCCGACGAAGGACTCCCGGTTCTGCGTCTTACGGTTCGGCACGAGCCGGCGGGACCCCTGTGGCGCGGTCACGCCCGGCAGTCGCCGCCAGTTCCAGGCCGGGAAGATGTCCCGGTACTCTTCGTTGTCATGGTAGATACAGGTCGCGCCGTCGCCCAGGTAATAGCCCCGCAGGTTCTCTGCATTGCAGGTCTCCGTCCCGATCACGCGTCGCGAGGACATCTTGACCGTGACGCAGAAATCCCGGCGGCGGCAGACGCCCATGTCCGACCGCCAGAAGTGGCGGCAGCCGACCGGCGCCCGGTCCGCCTGCCCGATCATCTTCAGCGTCCCCGCGACCGCGCGCCCCTTGGCCGCGGGCGAACCCGGCCCGATCTGCCGGCCGCAGGAACTGATGTCCAGCACGCCGCGCCACGTGACCCACGCCAGCCCGTCGAGCAGGTAGCGCCGCAGTATCGTCTTTCGTTTCTCGTCGAGGGCGAACGCCGTCCCCGCGAAGATCTTTTCCCACTGCAACTGCTCCCGAATAAACGAGAGGCCGTAATTGCCGAACTGCTGCTGCGGTCCGTGCTGGTGGAAGGAGAAGTCGGGCTGAATACCCTCCTTCGTGGTGACGCGGACCTCGGAGACGATGGCGTCGCGGGCCGCGCGGACCATGGCGGCGTCCCCGCGCAGCACCCCGCGGTTGAGGGTGATGCCCGCCACCCAGACCCGGTTCTGCCCGGTCATGCCGATACCGGCCCGCGCGAGTATGCCGTCGACGGCAGTGTCGAACTGTTTCTTCGGCACGGCGTCGCCCATCAGCAGCAGGATGCGGTCCACCTGCCGGGGCACCCCGATCCGGTTCCACCACCAGTTGGGATTCTTGTAGCCCTTCTCCAGCCAGTGCCCCAGCGCCCCCGCGACCGCCTCCCGCAGGTCCCCGTCGCCGGCGAGGGCGTGGCCCTTCGCGGCCCAGGCCGCGGCCATTTCGCGGACGCGGTAGAGGTGCCGGGCCGCGGGCCAGGAGCTCCGCTGCCGGTTTGTGTAGTCGATGTCGGGCCACGTGCCGTCCGGCCGCAGCGCCTTCATCGAACGACGAACCGACGCCGCCCGCGGCGGCTGCGCGGCGTAGTGCTCGACCAGGTTCTCCCGGAGCGGCGCGATATCGTCCGCCCCGCAGAGCGCGGCGGCGGACAGGAACGTGGCGGCGGCCGCCGTTACTAACCGGTGCTTGGAGATAGCGTGCGCGCGGTTGACAGGCCTTTTCTTCATCGCTCGATCCTTTCGCATGTGCGTTTCGCTCAGTATACGCTTTTTTCCCGGCGTTCGCGAACGGATCGGGGCGGCGGCGCAATCCGCGAGATGAACCAAAGGTTCATGCCGCGCTGAAATCATGCGTTGTTATTGAGGGTATCATCACCGCCCGCCGTGGAGCGTGTTGCCGCGGACGTCGGCGTTGAAGAACGGCGCCTTCTCGCGCAGCTCATCCTTCCTGAGCGGACGGGATCTCCGCTCGTACGACGGCTTCCGCACCTGCCAGACGATTTCTCCCTTCCGGGTCACCTCCAGGAGTTGCCCGCAGGAATCGATCATGAAGATATTCCCGCCCGGCAGCGGCCACGCCGCCCGGAAAAAGTAGTAGTCCCCGCCGCGCCGCCAGTTCCGTTCCGGCCAGCGCCAGACGATCCGCTTCTTCCGCGGGTCCCAGATGACCACCCGGCCCTTGATCGGCTCCGAGACGATGATGGTCCCGTCGTCCATCACCACCGGCGTGTGGGGACAGTCGATCGTCCCCCGCCCCCCCGTCGTCCAGGCGGTGTTGCCGCCGGGGTCGACGGCCACCAGCAGGTTCCAGTTCCGGACCGAGATGAGCGTGTTCCCGTCGGCGAGGCGCTGGACGGAGTTGACGTGGGTCCAGTCGCCGGCGTCCCGGCTGCGGATATCCCGGTAGCGGCTGTCGGCGTACTCGTCTTTCGCGTGCCACGACCAGACGATCTCGCCCGTGCGGTTGACCTCGATCGCCTGGGGATCCTCGTAGGGGAAGTCCGACAGCCGCTCGGCGACCGCGCAGGCCATCACCGTGTTCCCGTTCGGGAGGCGATCGGCGTCGTGGGAGACGGACGGATTTTCGCAGGACCAGACCAGCTTTTTATCGCGGTTGAACTCGTAGGCGCCGCGGCCGCCGGCCATCACCAGGATCGTGCCGCCGGGCAGCAATTCCACGTCGGCGATATGGTCGGCGCAGCCCCCCCGCGGCCCGGCGGGACACGTCCCGTCGGGGCAGGCCGGGCTCTTGGCCTCAACCGGGACCGGGCACTCCCAGACGACGCGGCCGTCGCGGTCGATCTCGACGACCCGCCGCGCGAGGTTGTCGGTGAAAAACACGTTGCCCGTGCCGGCGGCGCCGCGATCGTGGACCACGACCGTCATGTCCGGGTAGGGGCCGTCGGGGGACCCGGTTCGCGCCGGGCCGCCTTCCTTTTCAATTTTCTCCCGGAACGTCCGCAGTTCCCGCGGCGTCGCGTATCCGTTGCCGTTCGTGTCGATCTTCTCGAAGGCGCGGTCGGGTCCGCGGAATTCCTTCCGGGAGACCCTCCCGTCGCCGTCGGCATCCATGGGGTGCCGGCGCCGCCCGGGCCCGCCCCGGACAGACAGGCATGCGGCGGCCAGGAAGACACAGAGTACGTGTGAATAAAGAGATCTCCTCCACATGATTCCTCTCCTTTCTTCCCTTTCACGGCGAGTTGCACAATGTAATTATACGCCGGTGACCGTCGGGCGGGCAACCGGCAGCGAATTTTCAGGGCATCTGAAACGCGAAAATTCATTGGGATGCCGGGGAGTAATCTGCTAATCTGCGTATAATACCCAGGAAGACGATCTACCCGCCGGAGTGCTTTTCAGGAGGGATGTGAAGTGAAGAGACCCATTGCCATTTCGACAGCAATCGCGGCGGTGCTGTCGGCCGCCGCCTTCTGCGGCGCCGCCGAACTGCCCGACCCCGGTGCGGTTCACCTGCCGGGGGTAGACCGT
Source organism: uncultured Planctomycetaceae bacterium (assembly GCA_964557575.1). Classification (GTDB taxonomy): domain Bacteria; phylum Planctomycetota; class Phycisphaerae; order SM23-33; family SM23-33; genus CAZLBC01. The sequence continues at coordinate 10,016 of CAZLBC010000117.1, read as the reverse complement.
GACCTGCTCAAGCCGTTCAACCCGGCAGCCGAACCGCTCGTCGTCGGGGGAAAGACGGCGGGGCGGGTCGACTGGGGCCGCCGGGTGGCCGTCGCCGAGGGCCGGGCCCGGCAGGAAGGGGTGGGCGGACAGGCTAAAATCAGGGCGCGGGGCGCAGCGCGGGTCGTGGCCATTCGCAACGCGGCCGCGATCGGCAGCGGCATCCCCGTCGGCATAAACGGCACCGTCGGCGACCTGCGGAACGGCACGGTGAACTTCGAGGCGTTCGTGAAGGACATGACGGTCAGCCGGTACCGCAGCGAGCGGAAAAACGGCGCGACCTGGTGGGTCGCCGAGGCGGAGATCCCCCTGTTCGGCATCGCGTCCTTCGCGGCGCAGATCTACGACGAGCAGCTCAGTGCCCACGAGGGAATGGTGCGGGGGCTGCGGCGCACCCCCTGGGCGCCCCCCCTGCCCGAGAAGCAGGTCGCCGGCGACGTGGTCGTCATCGACGCCCGCCGCCTGACCTTCCGGCCCACCATGTTCCCCCTGCTGACCGACGATGACGACCGGATCGTCTGCGACATGAAGACGGCCGGCAAGACGAACGTCTGCCGGTACGGTCTCTGCGGCTACGCGACCACGAAGCTGACCCCGCGGCAGCTCGAAACGGGCCCCGTCGCCGTCGCGCCCGGCGGCGGGCCGCTGGATCTCCTCGTCCTGGCCGCGGTGAAACAGGAACCGCCGGGCGGAACAACCGATCCCCCGCCGAAGCGGAAAACCGGGCGCACGCCGCGGCGCCTCGTCTTCAGGGCGGTCAAGACACGCGGCACACAGAAGGCCGGCCTGGTTGTCTCGAAGAGCGACGCGAAAAAGATTACCACAGACCCGCGGAGCGCCGCGCTGTTCAAAAAGGGTCGCGTGCTGGTAATCGTCGACGCCCCCGCGGCGGGGCTGGAAGGGCGCCGGCCGTTTGAGAGCAACGGGGATTCCCTCGCGATAAAATGAACAGCCTCCTCCACAGAGCGGTGCTCCCCGGGATCATCTCATCGTTTCTCTGGGCGACCGCGGCCGCCTGTGTCTACCGGTCCGGGCTGCTCGATGAGGCCCGGCTCTACTGGCTCGACGCCCTCTTCACCGCCCGGGAGAAGGCCGGCGCATCGCCCGCGCCCCACCCGGACGTCGTAATCGTCGGCGTCGACGAGAAGACCCTCGACGCGATCCGGGAGGAACGCGGGGCCGCCGCCGACGACCGGCTGGTGACCAGGACGATCATCGCGCGGCTCCTGGCCGCGCTGGGGAAGGCCGGCAGCCGGACCGTCGCGGTCGATTTCCTGCTCGATCGCCCCGTCGACGAAAAGACAGACGGGGATATCGAGGCCGTGCTTTCGGGCAATCACCCCGACGTCCCCGGCGGCCTCGACGCCGTCCTCGGCTGCCACGTCACCCTCGCGGAAGAAAAAATACCCATCCCGCGGTTCCAGCGGTGGGCGGCGATGGGGAACCTGCTGATGACCGCCGACCCGGACGGCAAGTACCGCACCGCCCTGCCCGGCTATATCGTCGATCCGGCCGACATCACCGGGGACGAATCCCTCCGCGAGCTCTACACGCTCGAAGAGCGGGCGATACTGCCCTTCGCCACGCAGGCCTGCCGGGTGCATGCCGGCGCCCCGGACGGTGAAACCGGCTCCCGCCTCGGCGCCCCCTGCCGGATCGTCTCCGTGGACGGCGCCGTGAAGGCGGTTGCGGTCGACGGGGCATTTCGCGTGCCGGCGGAAATCCTGATCGATTTTGCCGGGCCGGCCCGGACCTTTGAAATCACGGGACAGTTCCACAGCGCGATCGACGTGATGCGGAACGCGGTGGATCCGGCGCTGCTGCGCGACAAACTCGTCATCATCGGTCCCGCCCTCCGTTTCGACGACCGCTTCGCCGTCGGCCTCACCCGGTCCGGGGACACGGAGGCATACCGCCGGTTCGTGGAGCGCAGACACGGCGACCGGCTCGACACGATCCGCAGCCGGCACGGCAGAAAGGTCGACCTGCAGCGCGGCAGCTCGATGAGCGGGTCCGAGATCCACGCCAACGTCATGTCGCAGATACTGTCCGGGCGCCACCTGCTGCGGCTGCGGGAATACGACCCGGCCGTGGCAGTTGCTGGAATCGTCCTGCCGCTGCTCATGCTCGGCTGGGTATTCTGGCACGTGTGGATCGGGGCGAGCGGGAAGCAGGTGCTGGCCTGGATCGGGGTCCAGGCGGGAACATTCCTCGTCGTGGCCGGCGGAGCGGTCGGGTTGATTCTCTGGCTGTTCATCGGCGAACACCGCGTTTATCTTCCCCTGGAATTCTTCGCGGCGTGGGGCGGGCAGGCCCTGACCGGCCTGGTCTACACCGGCGTTCGGCTCCGCCGCCACAACCGGAAGGTCGAGCAGATGTTCGGCACCGCGGTCGGTCACGAACTGCTGGCGCACATAAAGAAGAACCCCGCGATGCTCACCCGGCACACCCGGCGGACGGGAACGGTGCTCTTCGCCGACATCAGGGGCTTTACCGCGATGGCGGAACAACGCGGCGTCGAGGAGACGATCGGGATGCTGGCCGAGTACTTCGACGCGATGTGGAAGCCGCTCTCCGAGAACGGGGCCTGGGTCGACAAGTACGCCGGCGACCTGGTGATGGCGGCGTGGAACGTGCTCGAGCAGGTCGACGACCACGTCATCAGTGTCATCCGGGCCGCGATCGGGATGAAGAAGGCCCTCGCGGCACTCAACGAGCGGCGGGCCGCGCGCGGCGAGCCGCCGATACGGAACGGGATCGGCATCCACACCGGGGAGGTGATCGCGGGAAACGTGGGCAGCGCGGAACGGAGTAACTTCACGCTGATCGGCGATACCGTCAACCTCGCCAGCCGCATCGAGCACGCCGCCCGGAACGCGGAGATCCTGGTCAGCGAGGAAACGCACCGGCACATCGCCGGCCGGGTCGAGACCCGCGCGTGGGGCACCATCCCCATCAGGGGCAAGAGCGGGGAGTACACGCTGCACGAGGTCGTGTGGGAGGAGTGACGGCGGGAAGGCCGAGTAAGATATCACGCCCCGTAGCACGTTTTGTTTTTTTCTGTTTTTATCATATTCCCTTTTCAGTTCGATTTTGGTATATATAGGTTTTGCATGAACATTCATAAATAAACTTGTATACAGAAAAATCCGTACCATAATTATCATGTCGAATATATTCATACCGACCGGCATACAAGGGGTTCTGCAATGACCCGGATCAAGCACGTCCTGCTCCTGATCGAGACCTCAAAGGCCTACGGCCGCTTCCTGCTCAACGGGATCGGGCGGTACGCCATGACGCACGGGCGGTGGGCCCTCTTCGTCGAGGAGCGCGGCCTCGTCGACCGGCAGCCGAAATGGCTGAAGGACTGGTCGGGGGACGGGATCATCTTCCGCGGCTACCACCAGCAGATGGTTGACGCGATAAAGAGCACCGGGCTCCCGGCGGTGGAGACGAACAACAAGGTGTGGGACCGGGACTTTCCCCTCCTCTACCCCGACGACGGCGAGGTCGCCCGCCTCGCGGTCGAGCACTTCCAGCAGCGCCAGTTCCGGCACTTCGCGTTTTGCACGATCGAGGAGGAACCGTGGGTCCAATGGCGGCGAAGCGCCTACATCGACTACCTCGACAAACTCGGAACGAAGCCCCTCTGCTTTTCGATGCGCGGCGACCAGGGCCGGATGGAGTGGGATGAGCTTCGGACCCACCTGGCCGACTGGCTCGGATCGCTCCCCAAGCCGGCCGCCGTCCTGGCCGCCAACGACGTGTGCGGGATGCGGGTCATCGATGCCTGCCGCTCGGCGGGCATCCCGGTCCCCGAGCAGGTCGCCGTCCTCGGCGTGGACAACGACGAGGTCATGGACCTGCTGACCTCTCCCCCGCTCTCGAGCATCGACCTGAACATCGAGCAGACCGGCTACCAGGCCGCCGCCCTGCTCGACCGCATGATGCGTGACCCGGGCTGCACCGCCGCGTCGCGATGGATCACGCCGGCGGGCGTGGTCCCGCGGCAGTCGACCGACGTCTCGGCCATCGACGACCCCACGGTGACCAGGGCCCTGAGCCTGATACGCTGCCACGCCTGCGACGGTATCACGGTCGACGAACTCCTCGACGACCTGCTGGTATCCCGCGCCACCCTCGAGCGGCACTTCGAGCATAAGCTCGGGCGCTCGCCGAAACAGGAGATCGTCCGGGTCCGGATCGGCCGCGTTAAGCACCTCCTGACCGGGACGGATTACCCGCTCGCCCGGATCGCGGAACTGACCGGCTACAAGACGGCATCCCACCTCAGCGTGGTCTTCAAGCGGGAAACCGGGCAATCCCCCAGCGACTACCGCGGCGAGTCGCGGCTGTAGCGGGCGTCACCCCCCGCTCGCGGGTGCTATCGCGATCAATCTTCCGTCTCCGCTTTCTCAGCATCCCCCACAGAAGCCGCGCCGGGCAACAGGCCGCCGGACCGGTACACCGCGGAGACATGACGCGATGCGTCGATATAACACGTGTCCGCCGCACGACCGCCGGTGGCCAGGAATGTGTAAAAATCCCGCGCCGCTTCACGCGCCTCCGGGTGCACGTAGACGAACAGCCGCTCGGCGAAGGGATACTCGCCCCCGCGGATGTTCGCCGCGGAGGGGCGCACCGCCTTTCCGCCGGAACGGACGGCGAGTACCGTGACGCCCGCCGCCGAAGGGTCGGCCGGCAGCGCCGCGGCGCTGACGTACCCAAGCCCCCGGCGATCAGCCGAAACGGCGGCGATGACGGCGGCGGTATCCCGTTTGGCCCTGACCGGGACCTTCGGTTGGCCGATACACTCCCGCAACACCTTCGTCTCGGCGGCCGAGGGCGGAAGGCCGTACAGCACGGCCCGTTCCGCATCTTGTGCGACGCCGCTGAACAGCTTTCTCAGCCTGTCGAGCGTAATCTCCCGCCGGCCGGCGGCGCTATTGACAACGATTGCCACCGCCCGCCCCGTCAATACCAGCGGCGCGCCGCCGAGAGGGATGCTTTTCCGGCCGGACGAGGCATCGGGAGCGGCGCTGTCGGTCCAGAGGCGCCGAAAGGCGTCACCGTGCACGTCCAGGGCCCGTTGATCCGGGGCACCCTCAACGACCAGCAACGCGGCCTTTTTCTGTAAAAACCTGCCTATGGCACTGATATCGGGGGACGGGAGATACCGTCCCCGCATCACCGCCACGGATGTTACGTACTCGCTCGACAGGGCGTCGAATACCTCCTTCACATCCCGCGGACCGGCAATCGATACCAGCGGGCCCTCTCCGGCCTTCGCCGCGGCACGGCGCCGTTCCATCATCAGCCGCACCTTTCTGCGTGCAGGAAAGATATAGTGGTCCTCAATGATCGCGGCGGCCGCCGCGGACGTGCAGAATGCGATGTAATCCCGGCATACCCTCGTCGGCTCGGGAGGTATGACCCATCGAAGTCTCGTTTGCAGCGGGTACTCCTCGAACAGGATGTTTTCGTCCGTGGGCGGCACGGCCTTTGTGCCCTTTTCCGTGACAATGGGGACCATGCGGACACCGTCGGGAAGCGAGGAACCGACAGGATGCAGGCAGTGGCCGATGGCTGTCTTGTCTTTCGCCACTGCGCGGCGGACCTTGTCGTCGGCATTAAACATGATGTACGGCATCCTGGCCTTCTCGTATTTATCGCGGTGTTTGTCTTTTATCCGCTCGAACTCCTCCTTTGTGATTTTACCCCTGGTGTGCTCAAAGGAGGCATTCTTTACCTCGTCCATCCACGGCTCGTGTTTCGGCTTGACACGCTCCCTGCCCAGTATCATGGCGTAAAACATGGACGCGCTCATCTTCGGATACTTCGACCCGATCCTGGTGATTGTGCCGCCGGGAATGCCGATATCCGACCACTGTTTTATCTTTCGGCGGTATATATCCTCCACCTGTTGCACGGTCAGACGCGGCACGGGGTTGGCCTCGTTGGTAATAATCACCAGCCCCATGCGGCCCAGATCTATGACGGCTGGTTGTCTCTTGTCGTCCGGGTACCCTTGGGCAAGAATCTTCTTTTGGCTGTCGGTGAGGTCGTCACGGACAACGACCCCCTCGATAAAACCGGAGACAAGTTCCTGCATCCCGCACGCGTCCGACCAGACGTGGTAATTGAAATTTACCAGCGCCTCTTTTTTGTAATCACGGTAAAATGCCTCGTACAAGGCCCTCGATATGCCGTGACCGACCGCGGACCCGCCAAAGGTGAAGGCGTCTTGCTTCATTTCCCACGTGGCCAACCGCTTTTCCCGCCAGTCTTCCCGAATCAAGCGATAATTTTTTTCAATTTTTTTCTTATCGGCCTTAAATACTTCTATGGCTTTGTGAAGCTGTTTTCGCTTGTCATTGTCCGTGGTTTTCTGTAATTCTTGCCTGACCGCGGCAATTCTCTTCTCCATCAGCTTGATGCCTTCTTCATATTGTGCCTTTATCTTGGGGTGCAATTCCCTTATTTTCGGATAATCCTTATCCGCGAGGGTGGGGGAGCAGGCAAACAATATCAGCACTACGCTTATGAACGGGCAAGATAACTTTGAAAGCATCGTTAATAATTCCATTTTGTATTGTGAAAGAGAATAAGCCATAATTTAACGCCCTATGCTTGTCCCTGAATTTGGCTTTGCAACTTGCGAGAGCAGACAGTTGCGATCTACAGGTTAAATTTCTGACCCGTCAATCTCAATAAGCTTGGCAGAATACAATTTTCGGCCGTTACGTTTATATACTGCTTCAATCCACCATGGCATTCCCTTAATCCAGGTTTGTGTTGTTTGCTTTTCGACATTACCTTCTTCACTCTTTTTCTGGAGGACGATGTGCAGGACTCTTCTTTCTTTACCGTGTATTGTTCGTTCGAGAACTCTGCACGTTTGATGCAATTGATCCGAGTTTCGAAACTGAACTTGCCCCCTCTTGGCAGTCCGCTTTTTAGGAGTAAAATCTCGCTGCTTTTCACTAAAGCTTGGGAAATCCATAGGCAAAGAGCCAACCCAGTCGGTTGCATGCACCGGCCCGCGAGGAAAACTTCTGGAGGCTTCGACCAGTTCATCCTGATGCGACAATCTCAACCGTTGGACAGATTTTAAAGTGTAATCTTCGCATCGGACAAATATTTTGTGGAATATATCAGGAGACACTTGTTCCCCCTCCACGGCAACGCACTTGATGCTAATTATGAAATAAGTTTCTGTATTTGTTTCTTTGATCCCCTCGACTTTAAACTTATAGACAATTTTTACCTTTCGGGGCGTAAATATAACTCTTTTTTGTCGAGGTGTCGCCTTGGGTTCCGTGTCTGTCTCGACCTCAACCTTCCACGTCTTGCCACCCGTCCAAGCTGGGGCGAAATCGTTTATCGGCTCTGCTTGCCCATGGGCGTGCATACTACAAAGCCACAATGCTAAGGCCATGCAAATTGCATATATTTCTGGTCTCAGTCTCATAGTAAAAACCTTCGGTTATGGGTATAGCCCATCTACATTTGCTTTCGTAATTCCACAATGACTACCCTGCCAGTTTAACTCATGAGCCTTCACTGTCCCCAAGCAACTGGGAGCGAAACCTGTGCAACTTTTCCAGTTCTGATCGGCACTTGTCCCGTCGATAGTCCCATCGTTTTTGTATTCGAGAACATAAACGTAGGTGTCTTCTCTTTTGCCCGTGTCTGGCGGCATCGCCGGGGTGTCAGTGTTTGACGTAATGCCTGTAGTCACCTCAATGATTTTCTCGTTCCCGCCGGGGGCTTCTTGCATCGTACTCTCATAATCGTAGACATCATGATTCCAGACCTCATCGGAGTCTCCGCCAGTGGCATCACGGAGATCACCGTTCATTGCCTTATTCCGCTGACGGATGTACTTTCTGAAACCCTTGTGTACATCGTCTGGCCATCCATCGACAGCCTCGCCGGTAGCAGCCGTGGGTGGCCCAGCAGGAATCTCCGAGCTTGGTGAGCCTACTCGCCATGCCCAACCCATGGTAGCCCCTTCGGCGAGTTCAGAATATAGACCTTCCATTTCATCTTGATTGAAACTGACACCGTTCTTTGTGGTCGCGGCAGGTTGCGTCTTGGCAATTGCCGCCAATGACCAACCCCAGCAATGGCCCCACCAAGCATCACCGCCTGAATAATTTGCCTCTTCCGCTGCTCTTTCACTTGTGCCGTAGACAGTGTCATAATCCTTCAGCGGCGTATATGAACCGGTCTGGTCGTACAGGTTCGGATTTGCCGTATCCAAGGAAGGCCAATACCAGCCGTTCCATGGAGTTGTGCTTGCGGCCCCATCCTGGATAAACGTAGAAGAAATTGCCGTCGCCGATGCCGCCGTAATCTTAGCATAGTACCACCCGTGCTTGTTCTCTGGTACCGTGTACGAACACGGGCTCCCCTGCGCTACACGATTCGCATCGAGCTCTCCCTTGAATATCTTGATGGCTGTGTCGCAGTCGAGATCGGAGCCGTCATTGTAGAACAGTTCGACATCAGTGCCAGATACTTTCAAAACACCGCCCCACTTCGTGGGTACATACACCTTACCAATAATAACCTTGCTTAGATTTGCACTTCCTCCCAGTGGAATCTTTTTTAACTTAAGATTGCTAATCTTCACTCGATCCGTATGAATCACGGGTCCATAACCTAATTGACCCAATACCAATTTTACCTCCAGAATAACATCTCCCAATTCTAATCCCTCTACTTGAAGGTTCAGATCCTTAGATCCCTTTAAAATATCCCAAATTGGCGTGCCGTCAGGCAACTGATCCGCGGAATCCTTTGAAGAATTATTTAACAACACTTGAGGAGTGGAACCAGTCGTAAACACACGGTTTTTACCATCCCCCCCAGCTTGAGTAAGTGAAATATTCGCACCCCCGTACAAAGTATCAATTTCACTTTGTTCGCTTGCATCAAGATCAAGTGACCTGAGAACTAACGGTTTCAAATCATCTTCATCTGTAACCACGATATTTGCTTCAGGCCCGCTCCAATCAGTACCATTCCACCCATTATCAGGATCTGCATCTCCATCATCACTATCATCATTAACGAAAACTATCATACCCCATTTATACTTATCATATTGAGACGGAATTTCAGAAGCTGGATGGTTCTCAAAATAATCCTGACCACGCCAAATATTAGTATCAGAGATCTCTCCGGAATTATCCGAATCAACATCAATATCTGTTCCAACAATAAGATACCTCAACCAATCGGTCCCGCGATAACCATCATTTGGACTATCCGGCGTAAAATTTTGAATATGTTCGTCGTCGGCACCGGTAAAACCGTTAGATTGTTCAATTCGCCGATCAGCAGAAAACACACCCTCAGCAACGTGAATTTCATCACCACTATCGATTTCATTACCATTTTCGTCGTATTCACTGAGATATAGTCCCCACCCTTTAGTTGTTCCCGCTTTTTTTGCATTTATTTTCAATTCCAAATCAAGTATCTCTTCATCTTTATCACGGTCCATCGACCCACTTGGACTATTATCTCTACGCTCCCATGACACATCATTGTCGTCATTCATTGGGACTATAAGCCCGATGGTTTTATCATCATCATTAATTGGATATTCCCGGCGATCTTCTTCAATGGAGTGTCCCGGCGGCCGATGTTTAGCATTGCTGTCATTATTCGTGTCTCCGTCATAATCGACATCGGAAACGGACATCCATCGCCACGGTGGCTCTCCTCCTCCCACTCCCCCACCATGTTCTTCATGTTTGATCCTTGCCTTTATAACACACCAGAATTCTTCATTCGGTGCCAAGCCGGTTAGGACATACTTCTTTTCACTTTTTTTGACCCATACCTGATCAGGGTTAGTTGACACTAATGTCGATTCAACGATCTTGCCATCATCACTGTGCAAGTTAAGGGGTGCTCGCTTAAAATACTGTAGAGCATTGGGTTATTCTGCCGATACATTA
>CAZLBC010000116.1:0-13557 GCA_964557575.1 uncultured Planctomycetaceae bacterium | reverse complement strand
TTTTTGAGAACCTCCCTGAAGATCAAGTCAAAGCCGCCCTCGAACACTACAACGCCCGCGGCATCCGCAAAGCTGCCAGGCGGGATTCCCCGGCCTTCGCCGCCTACCAGCACAAGCATCGCAACGACCTGAAAAAACTCATTCAGGCCTGGGATATTTACCTCGATATTTTCCGCGATCCCAACCGTCTCGACGAGTTGCGCGACAACAACTATCCCATCGAGGTCATCCACGAAGCCGACAAGGAATTCGAGAGACGGATCAAGGCGCTCGAGGGAGAAGCGTCAGCGCCCTGAACGGCGCAATGTGGCCGACTTGACATCGCTCTCGGAAAGAAGTGGATATAACTGCGAATTCGTAGAGTCGCCGTAGGCGCGACATCCTTTGGCACCGTGCCAAAGGATGTCGCCTCCCGGCACAGATCCGTACGAGCGGATTTCCCGCATACGGCTCCTCCTATCAGGTACGAACATGCAGGGGTTAGAGCAACAACCATGAGCGGTGAAGAGAACAAGGATGACGCGACCAACAAAGATCGAGTAATAGACGAATCCGCTGCTCTTTTGCGCGCTGACGGCCGGCATTACTCTCCGGCGTCGATGAGCACGTGCAGACCGTCACCGGGGAGGTCCATGGCGAAGCCGCCGTCTTGACTGCCGGGGAGTTCGCGCAGCAGGCGGAAGTCGCTGCCCAGCAGGCGGGCGCGACGGAGGTGCGGGTTGGCGATGGTGATACGGCCTGCGCTCGGTACCACCTGCCAGGGTGGGCCGCCGACGGAGACGATGCGCTCGCCGTCGATCTTCTGCTTCGCTTTCTTCGGTGTGAAGCGGGCCGGCTGAGTCTGCCAACCGGTGGGGCGGGCCTCGGTGCCGATCTGCAGCAGCACGCGCCGACTCTCAGCGAGCGGGCGGTCGTCGAGGGCAACCAGGACGATACTCGCGTAGTCGTTGTGGCAGTCGATGGTGACGGTCGACAAGTCCTGCGAACCGGCGGTCGCGAGGAAACCAATGGCCGCCTGGGCCTGCGGGGCGTCGATCCGCACCACGCCCTGTTGGTAGTGCCAGTCGATCTCTCCCGTGGCACTGCGCACCCGACCGTCCTCGCGCGCCGCAGTGCGGACCACGTTGCTCGGTGCCTCCTCCTCGTGCAGCACCAGCTCCACCGGACCCTGGGCGAAGGCGAGGGGATCGATGTCGCCGCCGGCCGCCTGGTCGGTGGCGCCCTCATCGCGGTTGGGATCGAAGCTCTCGCCCTCGGTGATGGCGGCGGGCTGCACGCCGAGCGCATCGGCGAGCAGTCGGTGCTCGACCACCACCGGCTCGGCCTGACGCAGCAGGCCCTTGCGCAGGATGAGGGCGCCGGCCGGCAATTGGCCGGCGAGCATGGGCTGCGAAATGGTCCACTTGTTCCACTTGCGATGGCCGCCGAGGCTCTTCCAGGGGGCACCGGCGACGAACCAATTGTAGCCGTCGAGGCCGCTCAGGCACATGAAGGCGGCGGTCAAAACCGAGCCCTCACTCTGGAAGCGGTTCGGATTCACCCAGCTCGCCTCGGTGACCATGTGTGGATGGCCGCGCAGCTGTTTCATATGCGCGGGCAGTCGGGTGGGGTTGTGGAGCACGGTACGGTGCTGGAGATGGTCGCCCTTCTCGATCATATAGCCCGCGCGTTTGCCATGATGAATGGGCCCGAAGTAGTGGTTCTTGGCGATGATATCGCATGCGGCATAGCTCCAACGCTCGCCATCGAGCAGACGCTCCTGGTCGGCGGTCTTCCAGTTCTCGGCGATGATCAGGCCGCGGTAGCCGATCTCCTCGCGCAGCCAGCGGGTGGTGGCCTCGTTGAAGGCGCGCATGGTCTCGGCCAGGAAGCGTACCTGATCGGCGACGCGCAGGGCCTTGCCGCCGCGCTGCGGCTGGGTGGCGTCATAGATGTGGTAGAAGCCGAGTCGGCCCTCTGCCAGCGCATCGCTCTTGACGGCCGCGCCCGACCATGCCTCAAGCGCCGCGGTGGCCGAGCCGTAGCGCTCAACGCACCAGTCGTGGAAGAGCGTCTCGATGTGGCGCTGGGCCGGTTCGGGGAACCTGGCGGCGGTCCAGAAGAGCAGGCTGTCCTCGTTCTGCAGCAGAATCACGGCCAGGGCCGGGTCTTCGGCCAGGGGGATGCCGGTGTGCGGGTTGACAGCGAGCAGCTGTTGTTTCATCCAGCCGCGGTAGGCCGCCTGCAGGCGCTCGTCGAAGAAGAGTTTCCCCCAGATGCCCTTCTTGCCGGTGTAGCCCTCGATGCCCCAGTTCGTGACATCGGAGCCCTTGGCCACCCAGTAGGGCGTGAGCATGCAGGCGATACCGTTGCGTTTATGGGCGGCGACCATGCGCCAGACGCCCTCGATCGCCTCCTCACGCACCTCGTCGATGGCGGAGCGCTTGCCGCGCGGGTTGATGGTGTGGCCGGCGATACGTACCAGGTTGATGCCCAGCGAGGCGAGCCAGGCCGACTGTGCCTCGAGTTGCTTGTTGTCGAGGCCGGTCGACACCGACCAGAAACGCACGCGCCGGCCCTCGGCATCGACGATATCGTTGCCGTCATCGGAGAGCTGCAGCCAGCCACGCTCGCTCGCGTCGGCCACGTTGAGCTCGCTGCGCAGATCCAGCAGCGGCTCGCCGGTGCCGGGGTTGGGGAAGGTCCAGGTCTCGGCCGCGGACAGCGGCGCGAGCAGACAGCAGGTCAAGAGAAGATGTTTCATGGTGCCAGTATACCGACTCCGCAAGGGTTCGACCATATCCAAATGTCAGGTCCATCTATCTGATTCGGCATCGATTACAGACCATGCCTCCGCCGCGTGTGGCCCGCATTTGCCAGCGGGGGAGTGGTTTCACTGCCGATCTGGATATGCTGGCTTCGCATTCAGCTATGGCTTCCTATGGGCCCAGACTATAATATGAAGGGATTCCCTACCCTGTGTTCAAGCAAATGGCGCTGCTAGCGATGGTCATCAGCACCGATCACAGAGCCGGCAAGCGGCTCGAAAGGCCCTTCATCATGCGAACGCTACACTCCCCCCTCATCCTCATCCTCTTCGCCCTGACCCTGGGCGCGGAGGACCAGGCCCGACAGGCCGAGGCCATCCTGGAATCGCTCGGCCGGCCGGTGGGCCTGGTCCACCTGCCGCGTTGCGGGGATGGCGGGCTGGGGCTTGGTGTAGAAATCAGTGAAAGGAAAAGAGTGGATCTGTTCAAGGCGAATATCTTGAAAGATGAGGAGGTCATTCTTGAGGACTTGGATGTATGGGTGGACGTACACGATGATGGAGTTTTGAAAAGCTGGGATGGCCACTTTGCTTTGGACCAACCCTCCCCCTGCGATTTGATGTCTGGTAATTTACGGATTGTCCTTGATGATGGCCGTTCAGGTGAGCTTTTCGTGACAAGGATTAACACCGGCGCTGATTTTTCGGAAATAAATGTTGATTTCCAAGGCACCGGCCCGCTTGAATAAGGCGGTCGTATAGTTGCCTTTCAAATTCCTACCCACCCCACACCTCTTACACGGCCGCAGCCCCTGCTTGATCGCCTCCGACCTCCTGATCGGTGGGGGAGGGGGTGGCCCCGGTAAGTAGAACGGCGAAGATGTGTATTGCTTGGATCACGGTTTTATCAATCTTCGGGTTGTTTCATGCCGTGTTTGCTGACGATGTGTAATGTTCCCTCTTTTGCTCCCGAGGGGTTTGTGACGGTAATACGCCCCTTTCTTCCGTCATCTAGCTTGAGCGTGCCGAACTGTTGGCCTGGACCGAGATCGCCGCTGATTTTCATGCGGGCCTTCCATTCAAAGCTGACGCTTACGCTCGGACTTTCGTTTGATATCATGCACGGAATAAATTTCCCTTTATCAGGGACGAACACGCCTTTGATTTTCTTCGGATCGTTTGGTGGCATGCTGCGTTCCTTGAACCGTCACACGTTTTGTTACTCCAGACTTCTCCCGGTCAGCATTTTGAAAATTTTCATGGCCAAAACGGCCACCATCCCGCGACCGGAACGTCCCATAGTCTATTTTATGTTACACTTAAATCACCATGGTGACGGGTGATAGGATTGATTTCCCTATCAGTAATTTGAAAGGAGATCCGAGCGTGCCCAAAGCAATTCTTCTATTCGTCGTTTCAGGATTGTTGCAGGCTTTGGCGGGTGTGCCGCAGACCGCCGAAGAGACCTGGCGAGGATACGATGCGACCAAAGCTCCGTTGAAGGTCGAGGTCGTAAGCGAGTGGGACAAAGGCAAAGGTCACTTCAAGCTTATCCGATACTCTCTGGGCCTGTTGAAGGGGACGAACAAGACCGCTGAACCCAAGATCGCTGCGTACTACGGCGCTCCGAAGGGGCGAACGGCGCTACCGGGCATCGTGCAGATCCATGGCGGAGGCCAGCGGGCGAGCAAGTCGCGGGTCGAGTACTGGGTGAAGATGGGCTATGCTGCAATCAGTATCAACTGGGGCGGCAAGGTCCTCGAGAAGCCGGATACACCAAACACAACCTGGGATGGTCTGGCCGCAGGTTTCATCGGGTACAGGGACCAGAAGCATCACAACACAATCGATCCCGGCGCGAACACGCTCTACAAGGAAGCTCACCCTCTCAACAGCAGCTGGATGTTAATCGCCATGGCCGGACGCCGGGCGCTGACCTTCCTCCAGAAGCAGCCGGAAGTCGATGGCAGCCGTTTGGGGGTTGAAGGTCACTCGATGGGTGGTCGTTCCACGGTTATAGTGGCTATCGACCCAAGGATCAAAGCCGCCGCACCGTCGGTCGGCGGTAGTGGCTACCTGTACGAAGATCTCTGGGGACTTAACAACTCCAAACGTTATATGCGCGACAACCTGGAGCACTATAAGAAGACAATCTCTTGTCAGCACTATTGGGCGTTGATCAAGTGTCCGATATTGTTTTTGGGCGCGACGAACGACTTCAACTCTCCGACCGAGTCTGTGGTCAGGGGCATGTCGAATCTCCCGAAATCGACAGACCGGCGCCTGGTTCTCGCGCCCCATCTGAACCACCGGTTCACCACGAGTTGTGATGCCGCACGCGTGCTCTGGATGGAGGCACAGCTCAAAGGCAGTTTTCAGTTCCCGAAGACCTCGAAAACAGAGCTGATCCTGAAGACGAAGGACGGCCGACCTGTGTTCAAGGTTTGGCCGGACATGTCGACCAGGAACAAGCTCGCGGGCGTCGATGTCTACTATGGCTACGCACGCGATCCACGCATCCGGTTCTGGCGCGACGGCATGGCGAAGAAGGTGGGGGATCATTATGAAGCTGTGTGTCCGGTCTTCGACACAAACGAACCGTTGTTTGTATTCGCGAATGTGACCTACAAGACAGGCCGAACAATCGCGATGCCGCGAGGGCACAGGCCAATTGACGAAGTGACGGTCTCGACGAAGTACTGGATGACCTATCCCAAGCAGCTCAAGACAGCCGGCGTCAGAGCGACGGAGAAGCAGTATCGTGTGATTGATGACTTCTCACGGGGGTGGCACGACTGGTATCGGTTGAGTTGGTCGCACTCGAATCACTGGTATGCCGCAACCCGCAAGGTCCTCGACCCATCATGGATGGGTCCGAAGGGCAGTAAACTCGCTGTTGAACTCTCGCCAGGTGAGGCGGGGAACAAGCTAGCGGTTGTTGCCGAGGTGAACACGTGGCAGTCGTACACCGGTCGCCGCAAGGACACCTTCTATGCGCTCGTAGACCTGCCGAAGAAAGGGCGCAATTCAATTGTTCTAAGCCCGAGTGATTTCAAGAACGCGAAGGGTCAGTTACTTAAGGACTGGGACGAACTGACGGAGCTGGCATTCACGCCGTCGATCAAAGCGAAGGTCCCTGGCAAGCAACCGAAATGGAAAGGCAAATCGCCCGTGTTCCACAAGGTCCACTGGGTGGGTGGCAAGCTCATCCCGCGACCATATCCGCATCAGGTCCGTGGTAAAGCCCCGAAACGGGGCGGAGTCGATTTCGATACGGAGTTCCGCAAAGCCATCGACGATTCAGTCGAACTGGAGAAGCAGGACGCGAAATCCGCAAAGGAGAGATAATGCACAGGATACGGACAATTGGTCTGATCTGCGTTGTGATGCTGATTGCGTTCGCATGTGACGAACAGAATAGAGGCGCACAAGATAGAGCAGCACAGAAGATGAAACAGGTTCCCCAAAAGAAGAGAGCTACTGCTATGTCACCGAAACCGGAAACGGCCGACCGGCCTTTGCGCGAACAGGACTATGCCTATGCATTCTGGCCGAACGGGTTCCGCAAGGAGAAGGGCGATAACAGCTCAGACGTGTTTGCCGTTGAGTCGGGGCACTATGGGTTTGCCCTTGACCTGGCCGACTTCCGCAAGGTCCAATTGGGTAAGATTGAAGGAACTGATTACCTGACAGCCGGTTACGCCGGTGCGAAACCTGTCAACGCCTTGCCAAAGGCGGATCTGAAGGTTGAGATCGAACATAACGGCAAGGTGTACCAGGCAATCAATTGCCTGGCCGGACGGCAGAAGAATCCGCGCAGTACAATCATGATGGAATCCGGCCGACTCGCACAGCGCTTCCATTTCCTCGGCATCCAGTTCGAAGACGCGAACGGTAAGGTAATCGAGACCAACAGCATGTTCGAGCTCGTTGCTTGGCCTTCGTCCCTGACGTTTACATTGAAGGCATCGCCCGATGCGTCGTATGCAGACGGACCGTTCCCCGGCATCGCAGGCACAGCTCGGGTCGTCCGCGGTAAACCGATCGACGTCCCGCACAACCCGAAGCTTGACCCGCAGAAGTTCACGCTCGAGTTCTGGGTCAAGATCCCAACGAAACTGGCTCATCAAAATGGTCGCCACTGGCTGATCGGCAAGAACAACAATGAGTGGGCCGAGGGTAACTTCGGGGTCCTGTACCATCGCGGCAATGTCTCCGCATTCCTTAACATCGGTGGTGGCAGGAAGAACATGATTCGCATTGGTCGACACAAAGCCATCAAGGAAGATGAATGGTGCCACCTCGCGATGACGTACGACAGCAAGACAATGAAACTGTATGTGAACGGCAGTGCCGCCGGAAGTAAGAAGATCGACAAGGCTCGGACTCCAGGCAAAGACAAGCTTCGGATCGGCGGCCGTCCTGACGGCCATGGTAAGGTGATCCATGCCATCTACGACGAGGTCCGGATTTGGAACCGTGCACTGAGCCCGCAGGAGATCAGGGCTCACAAGAATCACCCCGGGGGACACAATCGCAAAGGTCTGTCCTGGGAGATGAGTTTCGACGCTGTGACCGCGGGTGGTGCGAAATCGCCCAATTTGGACGGGGCAACGGTCCGTCTATCGCTGAACGGCAACAAGACAGAGAAGAAGGTCTCAGGAAAGTGGTCCTTCGGCAAGACCAAAGAATTCGTGCTGCACTGCCCCATGGTTGCTGCCGGGGCCAATCCCGCAGAACTGACCTTCAATGCCACCGGTGTCAAAGGTCGCAAGTACACAACCAAATACACGCCGTCCATGGCGGCACATGTCATCGACATTCCCAAGTTCGACCGCGACTGGAAGACAGGTTACACGGACATCCGCAAGTACGACGAAGTGGATTTGTCGATCGAGAGCCGGAACGTAGCGAAGCAGTACGTTCCTGTACTGTTCGACATCGACAGCCCTGCAAACATTACGGGGAACGTCCCCATCCTCTGTGATGCCGACGGAAAACCTACGGGCATCCCGGTTCAGCTCAGCAAGAACTGGCACCATGGCGCCTACGCCAAGTACTATGCCATTATACCGGTTAATCCTGGAGAGACGCAGTACCGGCTTCGAATCGCCTATGGCTTCTGGGGCAAGCTTCCTTCAGCTTCGCATGCTCAGCTCAGCCTCTGGGGCTACGGCGGGAACGGACGCTGGGACCAGCTTGCCATTGGTTGCTGGGGCGAAACGATCTGCTTCGATATCGACAACAGTCTGGTCGACGTCATGGTCACCGATGTCCGCATGCTCATGGCCCGGAATGGCCTGAAAGGCAAGAAGTGGGGTTGGACCGACGCCGGCTGGGGCGGCGACTGGATTGCGGTCAAACGCAGTGGCAAAGACAAACTGATGCCGACTGAGCTCAAGACCACCTACCTCGCCCATGGTCCCTGTCTGACGGATGTCCACTACAATGGCTACTACGGCAAGAACCGCGACTTCTCGATGGATGCTCGCATCGCCACGCTCCGGACTGACGATTACAGCCGTTCGTTCCAGAAGTTCAGCTACCGGTTCGAGAAAGGGATCGCCGCCAACAACTCCTACCTCTTCCGGCAGGGCCGGACGGGTGGGCAGGTGACGCCCATGATCGCCTACGGCAATCGCGACGGATTGATTGCCCAGCACAAGGTCCCCGGCAATCTGAAAGTAAACAGCATGTTCAAAGAGAACATCGTCCTGACCGGTCCCGCCCCATGGTGGGTTGCGTTCCCGGGCGCACGCAGCACTCGTGGTAAAGATTGGGGTACTGGTTATCGCGCATTGATCATCCGTTCATTCAAGGCGGTTCACGGCGGAAAGGAGCACAACAACCCCACCATCGCGTTCCCGGTATTCCAGGTCAATAAGAAGGCAAGGCTCTCGAATCTCGACCTGTATCTGACCGTACCCAAAGGTGTCACTAAGTTCATGCCCGGCGATGCAGTCGACATGGATCTCGAATGGATCACGCTCCATCGCGTCGCCGCCGACTACTACGGCCCCAACGAGGCGTATCGCAAGCACCTGGCCGCGAACCCCACATCCTGGAAAACGACCCTCCGCGAAGCTGTTGGCAACGACCTGAAGATCACCGTGACCGGCGGCAAGCTCGTGAACAGCTATCCCGTGATTGTTACAGCGACCGGACCTGAAGTGAAGGTCACAATCAAAGGTGGTGTTGGTGCTGTTCCTATTCGATTCGAAGGCCTGCCGTCGAACAAGTTCAAGTTGTACCGCCTACAGGGCAACAGTCGCAAGGCTTTAGACCAATCGGACAATGGCAACGACTTCTGGCAGACCGACTACGATCCAGCATCAAACACCTACAAGATGACCTTCAACCTACCCCTCGACGGCATCAAAGAGTCGACCTGGCTGTTGGGTAGATAGGGCACGACCACGAATCAATCAGGGAGAAGAAAATTGAATACACGAACAATCATGGCCCGTTTCCGCTGTGCCTGTGCACTGCTGCAATGCGAAATGCTGAGTTTCCAATCAATATCAAGGAAGATGACAAGCAGATTATTGTTACTTTTTGTGGTGATCCTTTCTTGTATTCAGCCGCTTGCTTCCCAGGAGATACCACAGACAGCAAAGGAGCTCTACAAGAGCTTTGATCCAAAACAAGGATCTCTTGACATTAAGACAATACGTGAATGGGATGAGGGCGGCGTGCATGTGAAGTTCGTTACCTTCAATGTCGGCACATTTAAAGGACAAAACGGCAAAATTCATAACCCTCGTCTGGCCGGATATTATGCGTATCCCCCTTCCTCAAAAAAGCTTCCGGCAATCCTGCAGATCCATGGAGGGGGCGGGGTCGGCAAACCGGGGCAGGCAATCTACTGGG
Organism: uncultured Planctomycetaceae bacterium; assembly: GCA_964557575.1. Classification (GTDB taxonomy): domain Bacteria; phylum Planctomycetota; class Phycisphaerae; order SM23-33; family SM23-33; genus CAZLBC01. The sequence goes on along the minus strand of CAZLBC010000116.1, from coordinate 3,941 downwards.
CACAGCAAGGATACGCATGCATATCAATAAGCTGGTCTACCGGTAAATTAAATCATGAAAAAGAAGGCGCCCCAAATACCGACTGGGATGGACTGGCTGCTGCTCATGGGAGAAATTTACCTAACTATGACAACCTAAAGTTTAGAGAGGCGACCACACCAAGAGACCACACGATATCAAGTGTCCCCAATCCGATGAATTCCAGTTATTATCTTATCACATGTGCAGCGCGCCGGTCTCTGACCTTTCTTGAGAATCAGCCCGAAGTGGATCCCAATCGCCTGGGGGTATCCGGTCACTCGATGGGAGGGAAAACAACCGTCTATACCAGTGTTGATCCGCACAACGACCAGCAGCGTATTGGGGAAAGATGTTGTGGGAATTGAGAATAAGAAATTCCGCCTGGAATTCGATGTGAACGGCAGACCGAAATCATTGTTCCGTCTGGCGGACAAAAAGGAACTGCTCAATACCGCTGATCCCGGTCGTGGGTTCTACCTGTACGGCCTCAATTTCCTTGCGGGTCCCGGGAGGCCGAAGGAGTTCCCCCTCAATGATTTGTCATTTGACGGTAAAAGACTGGTCGCCGCAGATGGCCTCGCCAAACTGACGCTCGCTGTCAATGTTCAGGACAGCTATCTGTCGTTCTCCCTGGAGCGGGTGGAGGGCATCCCGACTCAAAACCTTTTGACTCTTCGGTTCGAGATCAATGTGGCCGAGAACATCGCCATGCACCCCCTCGACCACATGACCTACAAACGCAATTGCTACGGCGCCACCGACGGCAAAATCTACAGTGAGAAGAAATTCAAAGGGACACGTCAGGTCTTCTGGAAATGGCTTTGGGACCGTAATCCGGTTAATCCCTTTGGCGCTTTTGCACTGCAGTGTCCTCGGTCAGTTTGAGTTCTTTTATTGATCTGAACGTCCTCGCGGCGTAAGCATTGAGGTTCGGGCTTTTGGGTGGTAGTTTTACCGCGTCCATTCCATCAGGCGGCATTTTGTCAAACGGAAGGTAGATTGTGTCTCTGTCATGGATAATGAATCTGGCATCCTGGAGTTCGAACCCGGTGACATTCCTTGCTACCTGCTTCATGAATCTTTCGTTGGGATTCGTGGTAATGCCACCAAGAACAACTTCTCGTGTTTTGAGTCGAATAAAGAAGCATGTGTAGAATGTTACAAGCCCCCGTAGAGTCAGAACTTCACACGTGAAGAAATCCGTGGCCCACAGCACTTCCCAGTGTCGTTTGAGGAATTGGCTCCATGTGCCTTGAGAAACCCGTTTTGGCCCGGATTCCAGATTATGTTTTCTCAGAATCTGTCGTACGGTTTCATCGCTGATTTCGAAGTACAGGTTTGATATTTGGCCAGCGATACGTTCTGAACCCCAGTTTCTGTTGCCACGAGCCATTTTCAGTATTTCACGACACACCCAACCGGGTGTGGCAGGGCGGCCTGGTTTTCGGGGTACGTTGGATGAATCGAACTTCTTTGCCGCCAGGCGACGAAACCATTTCATAAGCGTTTTCATGGCTCACCCCGCGACCGGAACATCCCATAGTCTGGGTTATGTTACACTTAAATCACCATGTTGACGGGAGATAGGATTGATTTCCCTATCATCTTAATGCTACTCTACAGCCACTTTTTCCGCCCGGCCGGTCCCGGCCGCCACGGTCCAGAAGGCCCCCGCCCGCGGAACGTCGACGGTGACCTCCCCGCAACCGGGGACCGTGATCGCGACGTCCTCCCGGGCCGCCCGCGGGGCGTGGGCGTAGAGAAGGCACGACCGCTTCCCGTCCTCCTCGCGGGCGATGGCCAGGCTGAAGACGGGCAGGTCCGTGTTTTGCTTCCACGGCCGCGGCGGGTCCAGGGAGGTATCCAGAAGGTACCAGCGGTGGACGTCCCGGTACTGCTCGGGTATGAGCGTCCGGTAGGGATGGCGATGGGCCCGGTTGGGTACCAGCTCGCCGCGGCGCCAGTACTCCCGGAGGACGGGGTTGTCCCAGACCCGGTCGACCGCGGTCACCGTCTGCAGCCAGTAGGGCCTGACGGGGACCAGTTGCGTCGCGTGGCCCCGGAACTCCCGGACCGCCCGGGGCCGCAGCAGCCACAGGCCGAACTGCACCCATCCCAGCGTCCGCTCGGGGGGATAGGTCTGGCCCTCGGCCATGTACTGCAGGGCCTTGGACTTCTTCAGGAGCTTCTTGTCGAGGTTCTTCCGCGCCGCCGGGTCGAGGGGGCGGCTCGATGCGGCCGCGAGTTTCGCCGGGTCATCGACCCCCAGGCCCTCCATCCAGGCCCCGACCTCGTTGCCGTCCCAGGTGGAGATCTCGAACCAGAACTCCGGGTTCACCGACAGGGCCTCATCGAGCATGAAGAGCCAGTTCATCGACTGGACCTGCGTGGAGAAGACCCGGTGGTCGCGGTTGCCGTTCCAGTTGTGCGTGTAATAGGACGGGCTACCGCCGGCCCAGCAGTGTAAGTCCGGCGAGACCCACTTCTCGCAGATCAGGGAGTAGACCTTCCACCCGCTCCACCGCCCGAAGTGCGCGGGCCCGAAGGCCCCGTAGCCGACGAACCGGACGTTCTTTCGCCAGGCGGGGTTTTCCAGCGCCTCCCGCATGGCCCGGAACATCACCCGGTACCGCTCGATCCACCCCTCCCCGACCACCCGGCGCTTGAATGCGTCGGACTTCCCCTGACCGTATTTCTGAAGGTATCGTTTTGAATTCTTCTCCAGGCCGCCGTGCTTTTTCCACCGCAGGTCCGGCGGCTCGTTGTTGGAGACCCACAGCACCAGGGGCGGGTCGGGGTACAGCTCCCGGCACCGTTTCATGGCGGGGGTATCCACGTACGCCGCCGCCGGGTCTTTCCAGGGCGCGGCCGGGCCGAAGGGGCTGAGCTTCGGCACCCGCGTCCCGTCCGGCTTCACGACGCCCGCCCAGCGGTCCGCCGGGCCGTTGCGGTACTCCTTCTTGACCAGCATCGCGTTCCACTGGGTCCCGCGGAACGAGACGGGCAGGTCCAGGGCGGCGCAGTACCGCAGCAGCCGGCCCCAGTAGGCGTCGAACCGCTCGTCGCCGGGCTTGCGGCCGGGCCAGGAAATCCAGGGCAGCACCCGGTGGCCGGCCTGCAGGAGGCCGATCTGGTGATCCGGCTCGAAGCTGCCCTTCACCGTCCCGACGTTCCAGTGGGTCGCCAGGGGCAGCGGCCGGCCTTCCGGCCCCCGGGGGGCCAGCAAAGCCTCGCGGCGGATCTCCCCGGCGGCCTTCCGGGCGGCGTCGGTCGGCTCGTCGGCGGCGGACAGGGGTGCGGCGAGGGAGAACAGCGCCGCGAAGACGGCGAGGATCGCTGTGCAGCGGGAGAGCGGTGTCGCGTTCATGGCATACTCCTTCCGATACGATTATGATTTCCGGGCGGGGCGTTGTAAAGGAGGTGCATCGATTCCCGGGGCGGTGACCGGTTTTTAATGGTTATCGAGGCGCCGCGGTCTTCCCTGAGAATAAGAACATCGGGGACTGTTCCTGATGTAAACGGGAAGCGTTTCCCATTAGAATACGGTCATGAAACCGACACTGCTTATACTGACAATCGTGGTGCCGACATCCTTCATGTATGCAGGAGATTCCTGGCCGATGTTCCGCGGGCCGAAGGGCGACGGATCGGTCGAAAATTCAACGCTGCCCCTCGAATGGGGCGAGGACAAGAATGTCCTGTGGAAGACACCGATTCCCCACTGGGGGTGGAGCACCCCCGTGGTGCTCGACAACCGGGTGTGGCTTACCAGCGCGACGAAGAAAGGCCATGACTTCTACGCCTTCTGCATCGACGCCGCGACCGGGAAGGTCCTGTTCGAGAAGCACCTGTTTCACTGCGAAAAACCCGAGCCGCTGTCAAACGCCGTCAACAGCTACGCCTCGCCCTCGCCGGCGATC
>CAZLBC010000115.1:0-13635 GCA_964557575.1 uncultured Planctomycetaceae bacterium | reverse complement strand
CCGTCTGGTTGGTCTCGATAAGATCGTTGCCCCCGAACTCGAGCCCGCCGTCGATGACGCCGCGGGTCCAGGGATCGGCCGGGAAATTGACCAGGGTGCCGTCGTAACCGTTGCCGGAACTGTCGGCCGCCGTCGTCCCGCTCGTCTCATCCAGCTCGTAGTGGAGCACCTGTGCGCCGGCGCGGCCGGCGAGAATCGCGGCGAAAACAACCGCGACTATGATCGTCTTTCCTGTCGTGTTCCTATCGCCAACCGTGCCTGTAGACATACCCTCTCCTCAGTGACGCTCTCCGTACTGATGGCCGTCTGCAACTCAAAAATCTTACAGATTTTACGTAATTTTCCTTAATAATCTATCGGTTTTTTGGCGATATATGCCCTCTTTTTTCGTTTCCCCAGTCCCGCATCACCCCGCGCCGAACCGTCGAACCGGCCTCCCGACCCGCGCCGCGGCCTACTCTTCGGCCGGGATAAGCCGCAGACCCGCCGCGTCGACCCAGGCGTTACGGTCCTGCCCGTCCTCGTAGAGGTCGTTGATAAACGCCAGGCGGATGCTGTGCTCGCCCGCGGGGAGCTTCGCGGTTCCCGCGGAGAATACGCCGGATACCGACGACCGGAGTTCGGCGACGCCGACCGCCGTGCCATCGACGGATACGCGGACCCGCGCGTACGCGCCGCCGGCCGGCGACGATCGCCCGCCGACCAGGAGTTCGTAGCGGCCCGCGGTCGCGCACCTGAACGGCGCCGCGGCGGCACCGTTCGCCAGCAGGCAGACCGTACCCCGTTCGATCCGGTTGACGCCCGGCGAACGGCTGTCGAGCGAAAAGCGGCCGCCCTTTACCCAGGTCGTAACGCCGGCGGGGGCGGCAAATTGCGCGCCGAGGTTACGCAGCAGTACGTTGGCGAACCGCCGCCCCCGCGCGCCGCCGGTCCGGTCCCACCGGACACCGTCGATTACCAGGTGACCGGCGCCGACCGGGATCGCCGCCACGGCCGCCGGTACGGTCAGGACCGCCACCCCGCCGCCCTCCAGCCGCTCGCGCGAGAGGACCACCGCGTCGAGATACAGGTTCCGGTCCTCGCCGCCGACGGTGGCATCGTTGACGAACGAAATTCCGAGGTGCACCTGACCGCCGGGCAGGTAAAGGAGGAGAGGGAAGGAACGCGGCTTCTGCGATTCAATGGATACCGCCCCCGCCCGCCTGCCGTTCACCGTTACCGCCGCCACCGGGAAGACCCCCGCGGCGGGGCTGCCGCGGCCGACCAGTTCCAGGGCGTACCAGCCGGCCTCCTTCCGGCTGATACTCGTCGTCGCCGTTCCCGTCGTGGCGAAGACCGCCTCCTTACCCCGGGCGGCGACGTACGTACCCTCCAGGGCCATCGTTTCGGCCTCGATACGCTCGCCGTTACCCGCGCGCCCCTTCAGCGTGACCTGCCGGTCAATGACGCCGGGGTCCGGCTCGAATCCCCGCTGCCAGGACCGGCCGCGGGACGCGCCGGGGAACACCAGGTCTTCACGGCAGATGCCGTCGAAGAAGCGGTGGCCGGTCTCCCGCACAACCACCGGGCCGCGGGCCTCCCGCACTCCCCACCGGGCCGCCCCCAGCGGTGAGGCCGCGGCGGCGAACGCCCGCGGGTCCGGGGCGTGCCAGTAGAGCACGCGCCCCGCCCCGTCCTTGAGCCACGCCCCGAGGGCTGCCGCCGAACCGGGAATGGCCGCGTCGCCGCCGCGGGCGATCACCAGCGCAGCATCCTTCAGATCGCCGGGGCCGGGGCCGCCGGGCAGGTGCCTGAACCGAAGGCCCAGGTCGCGCAGGTCCTCGAGAAACGCATCGCCGCCGCCCAGGACGAGGGTGCGGCCCGGCGGGGGACGGTAGCCGGCCAGGTAGTCCAGGGCGTTGCTGAAGAGCCGCCGGGCGGCCGGCTCCGTGTCCAGCTTTTCGCCGACCAGTGCCTGGCAGAGGATGGCGATTCCGCCGCCGACCGGCAGGTCGACGATCGGCCCCTGGGCCACGGCATTGGTGCCGCCGGAGACCACCGGTACGATTCCCCCCGACCGGGCCGGCCGGCGGATCTCCTTTCGCGAGACGTAGTGGTCGCCCCGCCAGAACCTGAAGTCGTCCTCGCGCAATCCGTCAAGCAGGGGGTGGCCGGCGGCGACGGGAAAGGTCATCGTCGAGGCGTGATCGACCGTGGTAATCCCCCGGGCAAGGCCGGCAAACGTCTCCTGGGCCAGGATCAGCGCCCGGCCCCCGCGTAGAAGATAGGCGCGCAGCAGGTCCGCGCCGCCCGGCCTCCCGGCGACCGGCACGGCCTCCTCTTTCTCGCGGAGGACGCCGGGCGCGACGACGAGGACCGTACGGGCAGAATCGAGATCGGCCAGTTGTTTCGGCGACGCCAGCACCCGGGGCTTCAGGCCGGAGAGTTTTTCGCGCAGTGACCCGGCGGTATCCAAAACCGCCGCGTCCCACCCGGCCGGCGGGCGGAGATCGAGACACGGGCACACCTCGATCGCCCGGCGGGAGGAGTGAACCGCGCGGCCGCCGGCGACCAGGTCGACCGCGAGCGTCGTCTCGGCGGCCCGCGGCGGCAGGTGAATCGCGAAGGAAACCGCGCGGCGGGCGGCGGGCGCGAGGGTGTACGTTCCCACCGTCGCGGCGGGACCGTCACCGAGGCGCCGGCGGAGAGACACCGTCCGCGTCTCGGGCGTATCGTTGAAGATGTCGAACGTCCGCTCGACGGTCTCGCCGGTGAAAAACCGGGTATCGAGCCGGCGGGGAAAGACGGCGAGGGGCGTGTACACCTCTTTCTGCGTCTCGTAGAGGATGCGGTCGCGGGCGGAGACCTGTCCCCCGCTGCCGGTGAAGGTCCAGGGACAGAGCCCCGAGACGCCCGCCCGGCGGTAGGCGATCGTCTGGTGCCGCCAGGCCAGTGCCTTGGCCTTGAGCTTGTAGCCCTGCAGGTCGCGATACGCCCGGTCGCCGAAAAACACGGAGCCGGGGGCGTAATCCCGGCGGGGCACCCAGAGATACTCGCCGATGTAGAGGGGTTTTTTCCGATCCCAGTGGAAGTTTTTCCGGCGGCTGCCCATCAGCCCCCCGCCGGTACCGGTCCTGACCGTCCGGGCCAGCCAGTCGGCGGTATTGGGATAGTCGGCGTTCTCGGGCATCTCGTGGGGATAGTGCAGGCCGATGACGTCGGCGGCGCCGCCGGGATCGAGGTCCGCCTCGAAGGTCACCAGGTGGGCCGGATCGAACTGTTTGAGCGTGCGACCGACGGCGGCGAGCTTTTTCTCGAGATCGGGATCGACGGTCTCGCCCCCGCAGTGGAGCAGCTCGTTCTCGACGCTCCACATGACCAGGGAGGGATGGTTGCGGTCCCGCCGGACCATCCCCCGCAGGTGATCCCGGGTATTGTTCCAGAACCGCTCGTCGGTGTAGGCGTAGGAGCGGTCGCACCACAGGGCCCCCTCCTCGATGATCATGATCCCCACCTCGTCGGCGATCTCCAGCCACTTCTGCTGCCACGGCTGGGTGTGCAGGCGGTAGGCGATGCAGTTGGCGTCCTTTATCCGCTGCAGGGCGGCCCGGACCTCTTCCCGCGACTGGTCGGACCGCGCGGGCCAGCCGCTCGAGGCCAGCAGGCGGCGCCTGACGCCGTTGAACACGAAGTCGGGGCCGTCGGTCCAGAGCTGCCGGAAGCCGAAGCGGTGCTCGCAGACGTCTATTTTCTTCCCCCTTTCGTCCAGCAGGACGAGCCGCAGGACGTAGAGCCGCGGGTGCTCCGGCGACCAGTACGCCACGTCGCCGAAGGGCTCTTCCAGCAACCAGCGGTGTTGCTTCCCGACCGGCGTTTTACCAAGTGTCATGACCGGTGTTTCGCCGTCCAGGACGACGCCCCGGACCGCCATGCCCGGCCGACCCGACACGACCCCGCCGCGGACGGTGAGTGTGCGGTCGCGGACGGCGGTCACGATTGCCACGTCGTCTATGCAGGAGCGGGGGCGCCGATGGAGAGAGACCTCGTCCCACATCCCGTACATCCCGTATACGCCCCCGATCGGCGCGATGATCTTGCCCATCGGCACCCGCCGCAGGTCGCGCCAGCCGGCGTCCTCGTCGGGAGGAAGCGCGTAGCCGTCGGCGAACGTCGCCCCCCAGTCCCGGCAGCGGACGGCCAGGGTGTGTGTGCCCCCGAAACGGACGTGGTCGGTGATATCGACCGCGAAGGGCGTCCAGCCGTCCGGGCGGTCGGCGACCTTCCGGCCGTCGACGTAGACGCCGGGATGGTAGCGGGCGCCGCCGAGACGGAGGACGACCCGCCCGCCCTGCCATCCGGCCGGAACGGTCACTGCGCGGCGATACCAGGTGCACCGGCTCCCGCCCACGGCGTCGCCGTGAACCAGTTCGGGTACCGTACGGGGTTTCCAGTCGGCCCCGTCGCCGGGAAGGCGGTCGGCGTTTCGTGTTTCCAGCGCCTCCCACCGGCCGTTGAGATCGATCTCATTCCTGAAGCCGCCGGCCGCAACAGGGGCAACGGCGGCACACAGCACAGTCATCACGATTACTCTCACGTCGGTCATCATACCGGTCATCTCCCTGTCTTTCTGTTGCCATTATGCCCGGGTACGGCAACCAATACAAGATTCACAAGGGGGTATCAAACCACGACGAGAAATGCTACAATCGCGCTGCGCCCGTAGACGGCCTCGTTCCCGGATTATGTCAACGGAGAACACCACATGGCAGAAAGCGACAAAACATCATCGTTTCACCCCGACGAGAAATATCTCTTCCGGGTCCTGACGGACAACATATCCGACTCGGTCTACTTCAAGGACCGCGAGAGCCGCTTTATCGCCATCAGCCGGTACCAGGCGAACAAGTTCGGCATCGACGATCCCGAAGAGGCGAAGGGCAAGACCGACTTCGACTTTTTCTCCGAGGAGCACGCCCGGCAGGCCTACGAAGACGAACAGGAGATCATCAGGACCGGTAACCCGGTCGTCGGCAAGGAGGAAAAGGAGACCTGGGGCGACCGGGAGGACCGCTGGGTGACCACCACCAAGATGCCGCTGAAAGACCCCGACGGCAACGTCATCGGCACCTTCGGCATCTCCCGCGACATCACCGCCAAGAAACAGTTCCAGATAAAACTCGAGGAAAGCGAGGCCAAGCTCAAGGAACACGTCAAGAGAATGGAGCAGGACCTCCGCCGCGCGCAGATCATGCTCAACGCGATCCTGCCGGCGACCCCGCCGTCCACGGAGCGGTTTTCGGTCGCCTTCCGGTACCGGCATGCCGACTCCATCAGCGGCGACTACATCTCCTTCTTCCCCCTCCGCAGGGAGGGCCTCGGCATCTTCCTCGGCAACGTCTCCGGGAAGGGCGTCTCCGCGGCCATGTTCGTCGGGCTCCTGAAGTTCCTGACCGACTACGTGGCCGAGGAGTTCTCCGGCGATCCGACCTCCTTCATCGAGGCCCTCAGCGAGGACCTCGAGAGCGAGCTGCCCGCCGTCTCCGTGGCCGCCGTCTACGGCTGCTTCAGGGCCGAGAAAAGAGGCGGGGCCTCGTTCGAGTTCGCCGCGGGCGGCCAGCCGGCGCCGGTCGTCATCCGGAACAACGGCGAGGTCAGCGTCCTCTCGACGCCCGGCTCGGCGGCCCTGGGCGCGGGCAACGTCCTGGAACCGGACTACGCCAAGGTCACGCTGGAGCGGGGCGACCGGGTGCTGCTGTACTCCGACGGGTTTTCCCGGGCGGTCTTTCCGCCGGGACAGCAGGGCGCCCCCGGCCCCCTGGGCGCCCTGCTGAAGAGCTGCCGCCGGGACGAACTCGAGGCGACCCTCGACGCGATACTCGCCGCGGCGGACGAGCGGCACGGCGGCGGGGACGCCCTCGACGACATCCTCCTCTGCGCCGTCGAAGTGCGGTAGCGCACAGGCACGGCAACAGCGGATAAAACAACCGGGGAAAAAACGGAAAAAGCCGCGGGAAACAGGCAGCGGGATACCCTTCCCCCTCTCGTATCACTTGATAATGCGGTCTCATGCCGCTATAAGAAATGTTACGATCCGTTCCGGGCAGCCTGGCCGGACGGATCCGCAGCCTTTCCGTGGTTTTCCAAGAGGACTGAAGGAGATATATACATGGCAGAAAGCGAAGGAACATCATCATTTCACCCCGACGAGAAATATCTCTTCCGGGTCCTGATGGACAACATATCCGACTCGGTCTACTTCAAGGACCGCGAGAGCCGCTTTATCGCCATCAGCCGGTACCAGGCGAACAAGTTCGGCATCGACGATCCCGAAGAGGCGAAGGGCAAGACCGACTTCGACTTTTTCTCCGAGGAGCACGCCCGGCAGGCCTACGAAGACGAACAGGAGATCATCAGGACCGGTAACCCGGTCGTCGGCAAGGAGGAAAAGGAGACCTGGGGCGACCGGGAGGACCGCTGGGTGACCACCACCAAGATGCCGCTGAAAGACCCCGACGGCAACGTCATCGGCACCTTCGGCATCTCCCGCGACATCACCGCCAAGAAACAGTTCCAGATAAAACTCGAGGAAAGCGAGGCCAAGCTCAAGGAACACGTCAAGAGAATGGAGCAGGACCTCCGCCGCGCGCAGATCATGCTCAACGCGATCCTGCCGGCGACCCCGCCGTCCACGGAGCGGTTTTCGGTCGCCTTCCGGTACCGGCATGCCGACTCCATCAGCGGCGACTACATCTCCTTCTTCCCCCTCCGCAGGGAGGGCCTCGGCATCTTCCTCGGCAACGTCTCCGGGAAGGGCGTCTCCGCGGCCATGTTCGTCGGGCTCCTGAAGTTCCTGACCGACTACGTGGCCGAGGAGTTCTCCGGCGATCCGACCTCCTTCATCGAGGCGCTTAACGAGGACCTGGAGAGCGAACTGCCCGCCGTCTCCGTGGCCGCCGTCTACGGCTGCTTCAGGGCGGAGAAACGGGGCGGGGCCTCGTTCGAGTTCGCGGCGGGCGGCCAGCCGGCGCCGGTGGTCGTCCGGAGCAACGGCGAGGTCAGTATCCTCTCACCGCCCGGCTCGGCGGCCCTGGGCGCGGGCAACGTCCTTGAACCGGACTACGCCAAGGTCACGCTGGAACAGGGCGACCGGCTGCTGCTGTACTCCGACGGCTTGTCCCGGGCGATCTTTCCGCCGGGACAGGAGGGTACGGTCGGGCCCCTGAGCACCCTGCTGAAAAGCTGCCGCCGGGATGAACTCGAGGCGACCCTCGACGCGATACTCGCGGCGGCGGACGAACAACAGGACAGCGCGGCGGCCGCGGACGATATCCTCCTGTGCGCCGTGGAAGTGCGGTAAGCGCCATACCCACCGGCTACGAAAGCTGTGTCTTTCCCGGTAGTGCGACCGGCCGGACGGGCAGGCTGCCCTTGATGTCCAGCGGCTTTTGGGGACTCAGGTCCTGCTTCGATCCTTCCAGGGCCCATTTCCATTGCAGTGCGCGCCCGGTGTATGCACCCATCCGTATCATGATCCCGCAGAGCGTACTGTGGGCAATATGTTCCGCCTCGACGATCGGCTGTTCCTCACGTATCGCGGCACAGAGGTCCTGGAACTGCTTTTTGCCGCCGTCGTGGCTCTGGCCCGATTTCCACTCTTTGGGCCCCGAGATATAGCACCTGCCCCGGTCCGACCACGTCTCGCCCCTGGTTCCCACGAGCCGTTCACCGACCAGTCCGGTCGCGCCCTTGATCTGACTGGAGAAGCTCGAGAGATGAACGCCGTTGGGATAGGTCAGGTCACCGGAGAAGTGGTCGTAAATGTTGCCGTACTCCTTGCCCGTCCGTGCCTGGCGTCCTCCCCGTGCTATGCACCTGTCGGGATGGTCTTCCATGGCCCAGTTTATCACGTCGAGATTATGAACGTGCTGTTCAACCACATGGTCCCCGGAGAGCCAGGTGAAATAAGGCCAGCAGCGAATCTGCCACTCCACATCTGACCAGTTATTCTGCCGTCGGTGAAAGTGCCAATTCTGGTTACCCCAGTGCCAATAGGCCTGCGCGGCGACGATATCCCCGATGGCCCCGTCCTTCACCCGCTTGATCAACTCGATGTAGTGCGGCATGCGCCGCTGCTGGGTTCCCGCGACGATCGAGAGTCCCTTCTGTTGTGCCGTTCGCCCGGCCTCGAGCACCGTCCGAATGCCGGGAGAATCCACCGCGGCGGGCTTTTCCATAAAGACGTTCTTGCCTGCATCCACCGCCGCGGCGAGCTGCTGCGGGCGAAAGCCGGGCGGCGTGGTCAGAATCACGATGTCCACGTCATCCCGTTCCATGACCTTCCGGTAGGCGTCGAACCCGGTGTAGCAGGAGTCGTCGGTGACCTGCACCTTCCCCTTCGCCCTGTCCCAGTCCCTGCCGAAAAATTTCCGGTTGGCCAGTCGCGACCGCGCCGCCGTGATGCTGTCGGGCAACACGTCGGCCATGGCCCGGAGTGTCACGTTTTCGCAACCTGAGAGAAAATCGCGAACATCGTGGGCCCCGCGGTTCCCGGTGCCGATCCACGCGGCACCCAGGGACCGTGATTGTGCGGCACGGCCCGACCGATCGGCAGTCAATACCGCCGCCGAAACGCCGACGACCATCGTGTTGAATTCGCGCCTGTTGACCGTATGCATGGCTCATTCTCCCGTTTTCAAAGGTTTGTCAACGGCCCGCTTGACATGTCGTTCGCAGGAACCGCGGCACCGCCGTTCGGACACCTGTATTGAAGGAGCATAGTGAACGGCTGAGCAATTGTCAACATAAATGAATAATTGTCGCCATTTAAGCCGTCAATCATAGGCTGTCCGAGCAGGCCGTTTAACGATATAATGCGAACCCGGATAACACCTGACCCGGTATTCCAAGGAGCAACACGATGACCGCCGCACTGTTCGACCTGACCGGCAAAAACGCACTTGTCACCGGTTCGAGCCGGGGACTGGGCCTCTCGTTCGCCCGGGCCCTGCGGTCGGCGGGAGCGGCGGTGATCCTCAACGGCCGCAACCCGGAGACGCTCGAGGAAGCGCGCGTGGCCCTCGGTAACCAAGGGCCCGCCGTGCACACCCGCGCGTTCGATATCACGGACGGGACCGCGGCAGACAAGGCGATCGCCGCGATCGAATCCGCCATCGGTCCCCTCGACATCCTGGTCAACAATGCCGGCATACAACAGCGTGCGCCGCTGGACAAGATGGACGAACAACAGTGGCGGGCGGTCATCGATACCAACCTGACGGGGGCGTTCCTGGTCGCCCGCGCAGTCGCCGGATACATGATCGGGCGGAAACGGGGCAAGATCATCAACATCTGCTCGCTGATGTCCGAGGCGGCCCGCACCGCCACGGGAAACTACGCCGCCGCGAAGGGCGGGCTGAAGATGCTCACCAAGGCCATGAGCACGGAGTGGGCCGCGCACAACATCCAGGTCAACGGTATCGGCCCCGGGTATTTCAAAACCGAGATCACGCGCCCGCTCTACGAGGACCCCGACTTCGACCGCTGGCTCCGCGCGCGGACGCCCGCCGGGCGGTGGGGTGAGCCGGATGAACTGGCCGGTGCGGCGATCTTCCTGGCCTCCCCCGCCGCGGACTTCGTCTCCGGGCAGATCATCTACGTCGACGGCGGCCTGATTTCAGCGCTGTGAAACGACGCAAAAAAGGGGACAGGCTTTTTTCGTAGTGCTTCGACTCCGGGAACTGAAGCAAAGGTGACACCGGGTTCACACCACGTGTTGCAATCAAAACAGGATTGAGCCTGTGCCCTTTTCTCACTCCCGCCATGCCAGCCAGGCCCGGCGCACCTCCCCGACGGTCCGCAGCTTTCGCTCCCGGCACGACGCGAGGAAACGGGCGATCGCCCGTTCGCGATCCGACGCGCCCGCCGGCGGGTCCGCACGCCACGTGGTGCCGTCGGCGCAGTGAATTGTCTCCACCCGCCGGTCCGCGCCCGACCACCGGCCGGTGACGGCCAGGGGAATGAAGATATCGAGGGCGGCGAAGTGATCCGCGGCCGCGCCGTTTTCCTCCACGATCTGCGCCCGGGCCTCCTGCAGGGTGTCCGCGTGCAGGTTGGTCACGACCCGGCACCCGGCGGCGGCCAGGGCGGCAAGCCGCGCCACGTCCGGTCCCCAGACGTAGGCGTCGTAATACCCGGGGCTGATCTCGTAGGCCACCACACACTCCCCCGGGCGGCTCGCCTCCCATCCCGTGCCGGGATTGGTCAGCCGGACCGGCTCCCCGGCCGGCAGCATGGCCAGCAGCGCGCTCATCACGGTGGTTTTTCCCGCCCCGCCGGGCCGGGCCCCGACCATCCACGAGGCGCCCTCCTCGATGCGGGCGAGCAGCCACGCGGTTTGCGGCAGCGTGAGGGTGCCGGCCTCGATGAGGTCCACCACCGACAGCATGCGGCCGCCGCGCTGGTTGCTCCGCTCGACGATTTCCAGGACCGGGTCCATGATCTCCTCCGCTCGATTCTCAAGCGATTGCCGTACAGAGCCTACGGGTTTGCCGTCGCGGCGGCAAGGCCATTCGCCCGCAACTGACCGCACAAGAGGGGCACGGGTTCTATCGCCTCCGCTGTTCCGCCTTTCGGTTTCACTTCGGCAAAAGCACCTTTTTTCCGATCGGCAGGTTGTTTTTTCTTTCAAGACGTCCGATTATTAAGGAACAGGGCAACACAGTTATCACTGACCTCCGTGAAGGGACTGGTGACAATGGAAACCCACTTTGCGCCAGCGGAAAAGGCAACCGATGACGACCTGACCAGGAAAATAGAGATCGTAAGCAGAAATCCGCTCGTATCAGGATTGCTGCATTCCATCAGCGGACTGATCGCCGTACTGGACGAGCATCGCCAGATTGTCGCCCTCAACGATTCGTTTCTGAACATGCTGGGGATCAGCAATCCGGGCGGCGCGCTGGGATTGCGTCCGGGCGAGGCCCTGCACTGCGTGCACGCCGACGGAGAACCCGCGGGGTGCGGAACGACCAAGTACTGTGCGACCTGCGGGGCCGCCATCGCAATAGTCTCGAGTCTCGGACAGGATAAGCCGGCGGAAAGAATATGCGCGCTCACCGCCGACCGGGGCGGGCATACGGTCGATATCGCGCTGCTGGTCAAATCACACCCGCTCCGTATCGACGATCAGAAATTTCTGCTGTTGTTTCTCCGGGACATTACCCGCCAGGAGCAACAGGCCGCACTCGAAAGGACGTTCTTCCACGACATCAACAACCTGCTGTCCATTCTGCTGCTGAGCAGTGAACTGCTGGTACATAAGCACCCCTCCGAACTGGCCGATACTATCCGTCAGATGACGATGCGCATGCACAAGGAAATCGCTATGCAGCGGTCGCTGTCGACACGTGAAACCGGTGACTATCAACCGGCGTGGCAGGCGGTTACACCGAAAAACGTCATGGCGGAACTGCGGACGTTCTTCGACCGTCACCCGGTCGCCGAACACAAAAGCATGGCATTTCCCGACACACTCCCGGATGTGACGATCAATACGGACATCTCCCTGTTGTTGCGCGTGCTCAACAACATGGTCATCAATGCTTTCGAGGCGACCGGGGAGAACGGCACCGTCAGGGTCTGGGCCGAAGAGGACGGCAATCGCCTCTCCTTCTGCGTGTGGAACGCCCGGGTTATTGCCCCGGAAGTACGGGAAAGAGTTTTTCAACGCAACTTCAGCACGAAAGAACAGGCCGGCCGGGGAATCGGCACGTTTTCAATGAAGTATTTCGGAGAAAAGATCCTCGGCGGAACGGTGGACTTTTCATCATCGCGGCAGGACGGCACCGTCTTCAGCATCTCTCTGCCCCGGTAATCGTTTCTTTTCCGCCCTCTCACGGTCCCGCGCGGAACGCTTGACGGCGATGCACGCCATGCGGTATGAATACGGTTCCGGAGATGACGTCCGGCAAACCTTCGAAAGGTACGATACCATGAAACACGCGACCTCCTGCATCGTCCTCCTCGCCCTGTTCTGCCCGGCCGCGGCCGAGACGCCGGCCGGCTATCTCCGCTCGCGCCCGAAGCCGTCGTTCCGCGACGGCCACACGCTGCCGCCCCTGACGCGGTTCGGGTGGACGCTGCCCTTCGACGCCCGCGTCGAGCTGGCCGAGCACTGGGGCTACTGCCTGGAGTTCGGGGGCTACGCCACGGAGAAGTCCGTCGCCCGGCTCGAGGATCCCGCGAGCGTCGAGTCCCGGCTCGTCGCCCTGGCGGCGAAGGATCCCGACCGCTACCCGCTCTGCGTGATCTGCTCGCGGAAGCTGCCGGAGGACCCGCCGCCGGCAGCCTGGACGCGGACCGCCGACGGGAAGTTCGTCACCGGCAAGGGCGAAGTCTGGGAACCGGGACAGGAGGGAAAGCCCAAGCGGAAGGTCTGGAGCCCGGAGGCCCCCGATGCCGTGTTCGAACAGGCCGGGCGGTACCGCGCCGGGCCCATCGGGACGCTCCGCGCGAAGGCGCCCATCGCGATCATCCTCAACGGCGGCGAGTACGCCCTGGGCGTCCCCGGGCATCACAAAAAGGCCTGGGAAAAGGACCCCCGGATCGTGAAGGCGAAGGGAGACCGTTCCTGGTTCGCCTACGTCTCGGAGCAGAAGGCGCGGCAGGAACTGATCATTTCACAGGCCGTCCGCGCGGCCGTACCCGACCGGCTGCTGTACATCTACTACCCCTGCGGCGGGGGCACCCACCGCAACCGCTGGGGCGGCTGGAAACAGTGGTGCTGGGGCTACGAGTGGATGGAGCCGATCTCGGACCTGCCGAGCAACGAGTCGTACTACCGGCACTTCAACTCCGGCTGGACGGGCAAACGCGACATGCTGACCATGGCCCTGAACGCCAAGGGCTTCGAGATCGCCCGGAAGCGGCCGCTGTCGTACAACTGGCTGTGCGCCGGCTGGCCCCGCGGCACGGAACCGGCAAAGGGTCTCGGCGACCTCGACCGGTACGCCGGCTTCCTGAAGTGCTTTTACACCGCCGGCATGATCGGGGGCAACGCCGGCTACTACGCCTATCCGAAGGGCGGGTTCAAGGCCGCGTTCGAAAAGGACGCGCCGCCGCACTGGCTGCGACAGATGGAGGTCTTCGCCCGGGTTCACGCCCTCTTCTCGCACCTCGATGAGTACCTCCGGAAGGGCGACCTCCTGCCGGGACCTCGGAAGCACCGCTGGTCGAAGCAGCAACCTGCCTGCGAGTTCCCGACCGGTGACGAGGACGCGCGGGTCGTGGCCCGCAGGCTGCGCGGCGCAAAAAAATGGCTGGTCACGGCCTGGGCCGCCGGGGGCCCGGATCGCGACGTAACGGTCACCATCCCGGAATGCGGGGAGATCGAGTTGAGGGCCCGGGCCTGCGGCAGCGTCTACCGCGCCGAACTGAAGGCCGGCGCGCCGCGGCCGGATCACGTCGATACCGACGGCACCCTGCCGACGAAGGGAATGGAATAACATCGGCCGCTGCGGGCTGTTTTACGCGGTCGATACCGACGAACGTATCGTCTACCTGTTGACCATCGACGCGAGAAAAGACGCGTACCGGTAATACTGTCGTCTCCCCTACTGGCTGCCGACGCCCCTGACGTTCATCTTCAGGCCGTAGAGG
>CAZLBC010000114.1:4571-13798 GCA_964557575.1 uncultured Planctomycetaceae bacterium | reverse complement strand
GATCGACAAAATACCTCGCTTTCGCTACCAAAGCAAGTTATGAAACCAGCTCTAAAGGATCATGACCAGGGCAAGGTCAAATGAGTTCCTCGAGGAAGGCGTGTGCAGATGTCAGGCGAATGCCTTCTTTGGTGACCAGGTCCCGCGTGTCTTCGCGTGTGACCTGGACCGCTTCCGCGCCCGGGAAACGTACCTTGAGGTATTTCAGCCCGGGATGGACATGCCGGAATGATGTCTTCGCTTCTATGAAACGGCGGGGCTTGCCGTCCTCCATTATCACGAAATCGACTTCACGCCGGTCGATATCCCTGAAGTACCTGAGCTCGACGTCTCTGCCTTCGGCATCCTGCTGAAAGTACGCCCACTGCAGAAGATGAACAGCCATCATGTTCTCAAACCTGATGCCGGGATCACTGATCAGTGTCCAGTCATAATGATAGTGTTTCGCCTCTTTCTTTACCGCACGGATCTTTGGTGCGCCGAAGGGGGGCAGCCTGAACAGCAGGTAGAGATTCTCGAGTATGTTCACCCACCGGGAGACGGTCTGGTGGGATACATTGACGTCTTCACGCAGACTGTTGATAGACAGCGGCGAGCCGGCAAGATCCGGCAGCCGCAGAGCGATCTGTTCAAGTTTGGATACATCAAGGACGTGCTCGAGATCTCTCAGGTCCTCGTGTATGAGCCTGGTGCGGTATTCCCGGCTCCACCGTCTCGTTTCCTTTTCGGAGGAGAGAGAAAAAGGTTCGGGAAAACCGCTGAACGCCAGCAGATGATCGAGTCCTTCTTTCCTCCCGGACAGCTCCTTCAATGTCAAGGGAAGCAGACGATAGAAATGGTACCGTCCCTGAAGCGAGTCCCCCCCCTTTCGGTAGTAGTCGAGCCGTGCAGAACCCGTAACGAGAATCTTGAGTTCGCGTCCCCTCTTGTCGAACAGCCCCTTGACGACCTGTCGCCAGTTCGAATACTTGTGAATCTCGTCAAGCACCAGGTATCCCGGGCCTGCGGGGAATTGCTCGCGCAGTATCATTTCCCGGTCTTCACCCGCGTCCCAGTTCAGGTAGCGCGTAGTGATATCTTCGCCGTTTTCCGCGAGGATACGCTTCGCGAGGGTAGTCTTGCCCGCCTGTCGAGGCCCGGCGATGAACACCATTTTGCGCTCAAGATCGGCCTTGACGGCCTTTTCGATGTATCTCTCAAGATACTTCATTTTTACCCGTATCTTAATTTACTCGCGAGTATTTTGGACTATTATTTAATTTACTCGCTCCCCTGTTCGTTGTCAAGCAGACAATCGAAAAACATCATGAGATCCTGGAGGATAGCGTCATCAATGCGCGTCGCGCCGATCTCGCCCGGGCGTGCCGGGCAGCAGCGGGCAACGTATCGACGCAATGACATCAGCGCGGCCCGGGACGGTTGATCGTGGTCGCGCCGGCGGGTTTGCCGGGTTCCGTCGCGCTCATGCACGCCGTCACGCAACCCAGCAGGACGATCGTTACCAGTCTGTTCATAGAGCTGGTTTCATAACTTGCTTTGGTAGCGAAAGCGAGGTATTTTGTCGATCTGGCAAGGAACGGAAACGACGACATATTAAGGAAATATGTCGAGTTTTCGTGACGCCGCCAGACGGCAAAAGAGCCGCTTGTAGTCCAAATTGAAGTTATGAAACCAGCTCTAGTCACCGCTCCATGCACACGCAGGTTAAAGACCGCACCGCACGCGTGTCCTGCGCGGTCCACGCTTCGACGTGCTCGCCGGTAGTATCAAGAAGGCTGATCCGGCAGGGGTTTGACGGAAAGTACTTTCTTCCGGGCGGGATCTTTCAGTTCCCAGACGACTGTTTTCTCCGGGGTGACTTCCATCACGGAGGAAACGCGCTTTCCGCCGGATCCTTGGTTGTTCCGGCGGAGAAGGCGTTGAACTACCTGCCGCCGGGGATAAATTGAATCTTTTTCTTTATGGTTTCTTCCCCTTGTTGCCGCTCGACGGTCAGTTCCACCGCCGTACCCGCGGCCATGCGCCGCCGGACGGCTATAACAGCCTTTATCGCCTGGTGTCTGACGGGACCGGAGAGTGTGACTTTTCCGACTGCTACGACGACATCGCCCTTTTTCAGCCCCGCCCGGGCGGCCGCGGAATGCTTCTCGACGCTCCGGACGATCACGCGCCCGCCCTTTTTCCCGTCCGCCCGCAGCTTGAAACCGGCCCGGGGCGGCTTTTGAAGTGAGACCGTGAACGTTTTCGCCGCCTGATCGCGCCGCACCTCGAGCGTGATGGTGCTGCCGGCGGGATATCCGGCCAGGATACTGCGGAACCGGACTACGTTCCAGACGGGTTGATCGGCCGCGCGAACGATGATGTCGCCCGCCTTCAGCCCGACGGCGGCGGCGAGACTGCACTCGGCAACGTTCTTGACGGGGGCGCCGAGGGAGTCCTCCGCCTGGACGGCTTCCCACTGAATGCCGGGCACAGCGCCCCGGGGAACGTTCTTGCCGCCGGCTTTTTTCAGGCGGGGCAGCCACCGCTTTATCTGGTTGGACGGCAGCGCCAGGGCGATTCCCGTGTTGGCCCGCAACCCCCAGCGCGTCTCGATCTGGCCGTTTACACCGATCAGTTCTCCTTCCCTGTTGACCAGCGGGCCGCCGCTGTTTCCGGGATTCACGGGTGCGTCGGTCACCAGGGCATCGTTGTAGGTCCCGCGGTAGAGGTGTTTGGCGGATATGACGCCGAGCGTGAACGTCGGCTGCTGATCGACCAGGCCCAGGGCCAGCGGATTGCCCACCGCCATGCAGTACGTGCCGACGGGAACCGCATCGCTGTCGCCCAGCGGCAGGTACTCCAGATTTTCGGCGGCGGCGATTTTCAGCAGGGCCAGGTCACCTTCCCGGTTCAGGCCCACCACCCGCGCCTCGTGCGATTCGCCGTTACCCAGCCGTACGGTGAATTTCTTTTTGCCGCCCACCACGTGTGCGTTGCTGATCAGATAGCCGTCCGGGCTTATCACCGCGCCGCTGCCGCCCCCGACAAAGACGAAGGCGGGGCGCACGTTCTCCATCAATGCCGGAAGCCGGTCTTCCCGGGCACGGTCGGCGGCGGAGACCGATCCCGCCACCACACACAAGAACGCGACAGCCGGCACGGACAGGGATTGGCGCGGTGTCTTTCGACTCATTTACGTTCTCCCAGTACCAGCGGCATCTCGAGTATCCGATACGGGCCGGCATCGGCATCATCCCCGGGGTCGGCGGTCTCTTCGGGGACGGGTACATCCCCGTCTTTTTCGGGGTTTCCTTGCTCTTCTTTGCGACGCGCGCCTTTGCGGCGCACCTTCAGCACGACCCGGTCGCCCACATCATGGCGCCCGACGGCGTTCGTGAGGTCTTTCCACGATGTGATCTGACGGTTATCGACGGCCAGAATCTGGTCGCCGGGCCGGAGTCCGGCCGCCCGGGCCGGTGAACCCTTCACGACCTGCCCGACGAAGGCCCCCCGGGAAAACGCCGTTCGGGGGGCCATTGCGACGCCTATGAATGCTCCGCGCAGGTGCTCCACGGACGTGCCGGATTTCAGTTGGGCAAGGTCTTTTTTGATCCAGTCGATCCGGGCGGCCAAACTGATGCCGCTGTTGGGGGCCACGTACCAGCGCCGCGCAATTTGCTTCCACGGCAGGACAGCCCCCATAATCGGCCCGGGGCGCAGGGGCTCGGTGGCTATGCCCAGGATATGCCCGCGGCCGTCGATGACCGGGCCGCCGCTGTTGGCGTAGTTGACCATGCCGCCGAACTGGAAGAACCGGCCCCGGCGGCGTTTGGCCGCGCCGACAATGCCCGTGTTGACGGTAAACGGCCGGTCGCCGCTGACCACTCCCACGACGGCAACAGTGCGCCCGAGTTCCGGTTCCGCGCTGCGGCCGGAGAGTGATGCATGAGGGAGGTCCCGAGCATCGATCTTCAGCACGGCGATCCGCAGCGGCGTGTGGGTCGCGACGACCGTGGCGGGAAACGAACGTCCGTCGGCAAGGACGGCGCGGATGCTTTCCACGGGGTTCCTTTCCTTCCGATACTGTTCCGCTTGGGCCGCCAGCCTCGCGGGATTCCAGTCGAACTCTATGTTTCGGATGCCCTGTTTTTTGTGCACGTAGGCGGTATCGGCGGCCACGTTGAACCGGCTGGTCAGGATATACCCGTCGGCTGAAATCAGCACCCCCGTTGTCGGGTCGGCCGGTCGGCGGAGCTGCTGATTGGCCCCGAGCAGCTTTTCGGTCTGTGTGAAGCCCAGGGCCATTCGCCGCCGCTGCCGGGTGCCGGCCTTTTGCCATTCCTTGCGGTGTTCCTTGACGAACACGGGCCAGAAGTACCGGGGCATTTTCTCCGGTCCATACCTGCGCTTGACGTGCAGCTTGACGAGGTACGGCGACAGTTCCTTCGCGCACCGCGCGAACCGCCGGCCGGACGCCTCATCGGCGGGAGCGGGGGTGACCACGGCGCCGGAAGAGAACCGCACGGTGCCTTTTTTCAGGGCGTCGAGTGTGCCGGTAATCCTGGAGATCGGCACGGCGACGCCGAGCCACCGGGCGTCGGAGAAGCTCAGCGAGACGATTCCCGCCAGTTGGCCGCGCGCGTTCAACAGCGGCCCCCCGTCCTGGCCGGGATTGATTGCCGCGTCGGTCTCGATGGCCGGTCCCGCGTAGGAGCTGAGCCCCGGGTCGCTGCCGACCTCGTATATGCCCGTCACGCGTCCCGTGCTGAACGAAGCCCGGGCGCTGGATCGCATCATGTGGCGGGCATTGCCCAGGGTATACGTCCGCTCCCCCAGGTGCGGCAGTTTCTCGGCGAGGGGCAGGTGCGGCAGGTCGGTTGCATCGACCTTCAACAGTGCCGCCTCCACCTCCGCGGCCGTCTCGACAACGTTCGCGGCTCTTTTGGTGTGGTCCGCAAAGTAAACCGCGGCTTCTTTGCCGGCGCCCGCCGGGACGACGGTGGTTGAGGTCAGGACGTAGCCGTCGGCCGAGATGATGACGCCGGTCCCGTAAAATTTCATGAACTCGTTTTCTTCGTAATACACGCCGACCGTGGCCGCAGTGCCGCGTTTCGCTACCGTTTGAAAAACGTCCGTGGGCGCGGGCGAATCGGCGATACCGTGCCCTGTCGCCGTAACGGCAACGAAAAGAACGGCCAACAGGCAGCCGCATCGTTTCTTTATGCGCATGTGAAGCTCCCTGGAAAAAAGCCGCCGCCCCGATCAGAGATGCTTCATCATTTCTTCGGGCCGATGTAGCCGGTCGAGAGGGCGATGTCGTCATACCAGACGGTATTGTCTTTTTTCGCGCTGTGTATATAGACGCCGATGCCAAAACGTTTCAGTTTCACGCGCGGCGCAGATCGCCAGCGTATGTTTTTATAGTGAATATACAATTTCCCGTCAATCCAGGCGGCCAGCTCGCCGTCGGCCGTGCCGGGACGGTTGGCTTTTATCATATGTTCCAGGCAGTACCACCTGCCGCGCTCGGGAACAAAGCGCTCCTTCTCCTTCGGCCCCAGCATGTTGCCCCAGTAGTGGCCGTCCGGGTCGCGTTTCATCTCCATCCAGTAGGTATACAGAAAAAGATAGCCCGGCGGGGTGATACGCTGCCAGTCGCACCAGGGCTCGAAACGGCTGTTGAAACGATCGTCGCCGTTCGGGCGGATGCCCGCCTTACCCATTTCGTCCCACTTGCCCGTGCCCGAAACCGCCGCCAATCCTCCGCCGGTATGATTCAGGTTGCCCTGGTTGTAGTCCTCGGCAAACTTGATGTAGAGACGCAGGTGGACATGATCGTAGCCCTTCGGGCCGAACCAGGCCGAGGCACCGGCGCCGGAGGATTTCCCGTTTCGATCAACGGCGGTGCACTGCAGCGCCCCGCTGCCCGAGTGGACATGCTCGGGGGTCTTCACCAGTGTGACATTCCCCGCTGTTAGCCCCCTGATCTCAAAATAGTTTTTCAGGGAGGCTTCGGTTTCGAAATCATCTTCAAAGAACACCCGACCCGGTTTCTGCAACAAGGCCAGCGCATCCTTATTCCCCCTGGTCTCTGCTGTCACGAGACGCGGTTCCGCCGACCGTGCCCATGCGGCAAGACCGGCTACGCATACAAAGCAACATAGTTCTTTCCGGATTGTCGACCGTTTCGACGATTGTTTCATTGTTTCTTCTCCCGTATCAGGGTCACCGGGTCCCACTTCATGTCGTTGTTCCAGCAGATGACGGTGAACATCTTCTGCGAGCCGTACTTCTTGATGTCGTCGGCTTCCCAGTCGTACCACATCTTGAACAGGTCGCGATTGCAGTTTTTCGTGGCCAGTTCCCTGATCTCCCCCGGCGCCATGCGCGCGGCCAGTGCGCCGAGCGCGGTCCGGGGGAGCTTCCCGCCGGCGTCCGCGGCGAAGACCGCCGGCGGGGCGAGGCACTGCAGGAGGACCATTATTGTCGTTGCATTACGATATGGTATCATTATTGACACCGTCAAAGACACAAAGGCATCAGCTTGCTTTTTCCTTCCACGGCTCCCCGGGCAGTTTTGAAACAAGTCCGCCCTTCACCATGTCCGCTGCAGATACGGGTTCGTACTCAAAGCCAGACGGGATCAGCGGCCTGATATCTTCGCAAAAGGCATTGCTGTCCAGCTTGGCCGCAAGGTTCTCCTCGAAGTCCGCTCGAGAGACAGTAGCGCCATCATGTTCGATGTACCGTTGAAAGCACTCGACGACTTGATCGCTGTCGGCGTTGCCTGATTGTAACGCGAGCCACAGGTCAAACAGATCCCGTCCTTTCTTTCTCTGGTACAGTGCCCGCATTTTGGTGCCCAGCAGTTCGTCGAGCCGATACGCATGCAGTTCTGCGGCACCGGTGAACCAGGGATTTTCGATGCTGAAGCTTTTTCTCTCGGTGTCGAGGACGGAGAAATGCTCTCGCGTATTGATCTCGATCTTCAACCGCATCCTGGTTACCGGCGCAAAGGTCGTTTCAAAACGGTAGACAAGCGTGAACCGCCCTGTGCCCTGCTTCCATCGCGGGGTACCCAGCCAGGAGTCGAGCGACTCGCGTATTGCGTCAATGAGCGTGCCGATGGGCCCGGCTTCGCGCTGGACGAGGTCGATGTCCTCGGAATATCGCCCGGGCGCATCGAGAAAAATCTTGTGCAGTGCGGTGCCCCCGCGAAAGACCGCCTGGTCCGCAACGGTTTTGCTGTTGAATAGGTCAACGAGCGCGCGTGACAGCACAAGGTCCTGTTCGACCTGCTCGTCGGATGGCCAGGGGGCACGGGTACGCCACGCGGTTATATTTGCGCGCGGGATCACCGGTCCACATCCAGATTTATGTTGGGACGAACCCGCCAGCGATTGTCGGCATCCGCATCCGTCGGTTCTCCGGGATCAAGCGGCACGGGCCGCGGCTTTCGTTTCCGCAACCACAATGCAAGCTGATCGACGACCGCGCCCTCCTCGATTGCATCGATGAGGTATCCGAGTCGCTGGACGTCCGGGAGACGAAGGAGCGGCGCGATTCCGACCAGTGCCTTCCCGTCCAGTTGGTCAACCAGCTCGGAAAGGACCAGGGTCGCGTTGCTCAAATACCCGGCGGCGGCCGGGTAGCGTACCAGATCGAATGCACAGGTTTCGGGCGCGGCGACGCGCATCGTTCCGGTCTCTGTTTGCTGTTCAACAACCGGCATGCGCTCAACTGTCCGGTTCATCGAGAATCTGATCGTGACCGTCCCGGCGCGCATTTCGCGGACAGGCTTACCGGTGATCACCTGGAATACCATCGGCTGCTGGTGGGCGGCCCCGTGGATTGCCGCTGCGGTGAGTAATCCGACGTAGTAGGGCCGGCCGAGGTGGTGCATGAGGTCGTCGATAAACCAACTCGCGGGCGGTGACCCGACTGCCCGGTATTCCGGCGGGACCACGACGTAGAAACCCCGCCTTGGGGAGACCACCCGGCCCTGTTGCTTCAATCGCCGAAGCGCGGTTTGCGTCGCGACAAAGGAACGCCCGGTTTCCGACTCCGCCTGCGCGCGCGTGAAATGGTAGCGGCCCCGAGATTGGAGCTGCTCTACCCAGTGCGACATGGCAGGTTTCGACCCCATGTATGTACCTCCACTGTTTTGCAAATT
Organism: uncultured Planctomycetaceae bacterium; assembly: GCA_964557575.1. Taxonomy (GTDB): domain Bacteria; phylum Planctomycetota; class Phycisphaerae; order SM23-33; family SM23-33; genus CAZLBC01. The sequence goes on along the minus strand of CAZLBC010000114.1, from coordinate 5,643 downwards.
AATTTCAAAAACTAGCACATAAAGCTAACTTAAGCAAGTGATATTCTGATTATGGCACAAAAGTCGGCGGTCAACGGGCGTGCCCGAAGTTTGTTTTTTACTGTGGTCATGTCTCGCGATCCCATTCACGGTTCCTTTCGGGCCTTGTTCCGCCGGCCAATGCACACAACAGGGCGGGAAAGATTCGTGCGGTCATGATGACCCTCTCTGACAGTCCGGTCGTGTCTCCAGTATAACAGAATTATGACGGAAGCGAGAAACCCCGCCGCCGGATTGCGGCGACGGTGTGTATGCCTTTGAATCCAGCACCGGGGGGCGATACAATCGGGACATCGCGCGGCGGGGAGGAGAACCGATGACGATGCGAACGACGATCGTGAATGCGGCGCTGGCCTGTGCGGCGCTCTGTGGAGCGGCGGCGGGCGGCGATGCGGTCGCGCCCGGCGAGCTGGTCGTAGAGCCACCGACGCTGATCTGCCTCGGGTTCGAGTGGCGGGTCGCGGGCGACGACAACCGCAACGCGGCGGCCGCCGTGCGCTACCGCCGGAAGGGCGACGACGACTGGCGCGACGGCCTGCCCCTGTGCCCGATTTCCTACGCCACTGTCGCCGGTCCCGGCGGCACGAAGCGCCGCGAGCCCCGCACCGTCCGGGGCTTCGCGGGCAGCATCCTCGACATCGAGCCGGGCACCGCCTGGGAGGTGACGCTCACGCTGACCGATCCCGACGGTGTCGACGGGGAGGCGACCAGGAGGCTCGCACTGGCGACCCGCGCCGCGCCCGCTGTCCCCGGCAGCGCGCCCGTCCGGCACGTCTACCCCCCGGATCACGCGGGCAACAGTGAGCGACCCGCCTACAAGAGCCTGATGCACGCGGTCAACGGCTACCACACCTGGTGCGACGAGATGCAGACCGTCCACCCCGACGCCGCGCCGCCGGGCACCGTCATAAAGGTCCACGCGGGGACCTATAACATAGATCGCTTCAACTACCGCGACCCGACACAGCTCTGGCTCAACGGCACCTACGTCTTCGTCGCCGACGGCACGCCCGAGAAGCCGATTTACGTCGTC
>CAZLBC010000114.1:0-4471 GCA_964557575.1 uncultured Planctomycetaceae bacterium | reverse complement strand
ACGTCGTCTGCCACAACTACGCGGCGAACTTCTGGGACGGGCTGAACGTCTTCACCGGGGCGATCGCGGACCCGTACTACGGCCAGCAGGCCCGGGCGATCGACTTCTACAACAACGAGGTTTTCAACAGCACCGACAATTTCATCGAGGCCGACGGCGGCTTCGCGAACATCCGCATCCTGCGGAACCGCTGCTTCAACTGCATGGCCGTTCCCCTCTCGGTCCAGCCGGTCTACGTCGGGCCGGTCTACTGGATCCGCAATATCAGCTTCAACGCCGCCGCCGGGCGCAAGGCGTTCAAGCTGTGCAGCGGCAGCAACGTTCTGGCCTACCACAACACGGTGACCGGCCACCCGACCATGCACTACTGCGACCGGGTGGACTACCGCAACAACGCCTTCATGGGCGCGGCGGGCCCCTGCGGGCGGGGCGGCCCGCGGGTGGCGGTCCACTGCGCCGGCGGTCCGGGCGACCGCCTGGCGTATAACGCCCACCGCGTGGCCCCGGGCGGCGAGACCGTCTTTCGCGTCGGCCCGCCGGACGGCGCGAAGAGCTTCTCGTCGCTGGCGGCGATGGCGGCCGCCACCGGGTTCGGCGCCCGCAGCGTTGCCGTGCCCGATTACGGGGTCTTCGTCGACGCCCCCGAGCCGGACCACGCGGTCAAGAAGAAAGACAGCCCCCTGGTGCGGATCGACAGCGTCGATCTCCGCCCGGCGGCGGGATCGCCCCTGGTGGACGCCGGCTGCTGGATTCCCGCCGTCAACGACGACTTCACCGGCGACGCCCCGGACATCGGGGCCTGTGAACGGGGCCGCCCGCTTCCCCGTTACGGGCCCCGCACGAAGCGTTACCACAAGCGGCTGGCGGCCCTGCGGCACCTCCGCTACCGGGTGACCGCGCCCCCGCCCGCTGCGGGCGGGGAGGGCGCCCACGTTCCGTCCGCCGGCAGGCCGGTCTCGGCCGTGGTCGCCGCGGACGGCGCGGTCGAGCGGTTCGCCGCCGGGAAGTATATGGTGTCACGGGCGGCACTGGTCACCGGCACGGCCCGGTCCGACATGGTCGAAAAGGGCCTGGCGGGGATCGGGGACTTCGACCTGAAAACCGGTATGACCACGAGCGGGGGCCGGCGGGTGGTCGTGGACGTCGTCGACTTCGGCGGCGCCGCCTGGCGGGACACCAACGGCCCGGCGCCGGACTTTTTTATCTTCGAGGCCGGGGGCAACGACGCGGTCTTCGTCGCGCCGCTGCTGCCGGGGGGCGCGGTCGGGCGGCTCGCGGCGATCCGGAAGGGGCCCTGGGGCGACACGGGGATCGCCACGCCGCTCGGCGCCGGCAGCGCCCACGGCGTCGCCCTCGAGGTCGCCGAACTGCTCGACGCGAAGGGCATGCCCCTCGACCGCGGGACGAAGCTGCGGGGCCTCCGGATCGTCGGCGACCCCGGCGGCATGGATCTCATCAGCGTATCGGCGCGGCGATCTTCACGATGACATCGGGAGTCGACACATGGCAACGAGCATACCGGGACACATCATGCAAAAAATCATTGTAATCACCGCGCTGGCCGTATCGACGGCGGCCCTCCCGGCCGGGGAAAACCCGGGACCGTCATTCCACGCGCCGCCCGCATCGGCCCGCCCGTGGGTCTTCTGGTTCTGGATCAACGGCAACATCAGCCGGCAGGGCATTACCAAAGATCTCGAGGCGATGAAGCGGGTGGGCATCGGCGGCGTGTTGTGGATGGAGGTCAGCGGGCCGTGGTGGGCGCCGCAGGGACGCATCAAGACCGGCAGCGGGGAATGGCACGAAGCCATGCAGTGGGCGCTGCAGGAAGCCGAGCGCCTCGACATCGCCGTTGCCCTGAGCGTTGATTGCGGGTACGGCAGCGGCGGCGCGCACATCACGCCGGATATTTCCATGCAGGAACTCGTCCGGAGCGAGACCGGTGTCCGCGGCGGGAAACCGGTGACCGTGCAACTGCCGAAGCCGAAGATCGATTACGGCCCGGCGCTGAAGAAGGCCTGGCGGCGCCCCGGGCAATCGATCGCGCCGCGGGTGTTGAAGGCCCTGCGCGAGGTCGATTCCTACCGCGATGTCGCCGTGTTCGCCGTCCCCACCGCGAAACGGAAATCGGCCCGCATACCCCGCCTGCAGGAATACGACGGCCGCGGATGGCAGCGGCCCGCGCCGCTGGAGAAGCGGATGGGAAAGCGTCGCCCGCTGGACAGGACGGAGATCGTCGACCTGACCGGCCGGATGACCAAGGCCGGCGAGCTGCGCTGGGATGCGCCGGACGGCGCATGGACGGTGGTCCGCCTGGGATATGCCAGCAATTTCAAGATGACCCGCCCGGTGCCCACCCACCTGGTCGGCCTCGAATGCGACCGGCTGCACCCGCGCGGCATCGCGGCCCACTTCGCGCACTGGCTGAAGCCGATTATCGAGGCCGCCGGGGACCGGGCCGGATCGACGCTCCAGTACATACACATCGACAGTTGGGAGGCGGGCGGCCAGAACTGGACGCGGGATTTCGAACGCGCGTTCCGGGCGCGGCGCGGCTACGACCTGCGGCCATGGCTGCCGGCCCTGGCGGGGTACGCCGTACAGAGCGCGGAACACACCGGCCGTTTCTTCCGGGACATGCGGCAGACCGTCAATGAACTCACGCTGGACAACTACATCGGGCGGCTGAAAAAATTGATCGCGCCGTACGGCATCGGGTTTTCCTGCGAACCCTACGGGCGGCTGTGTATCAACAACCTCTCCTACGCCGGCCGCAGCGCGTTCCCCATCGCCGAGTTCTGGACCGAGCGGGGCAAACCGCCCTTTTCGGCCAGGCGCGGCCTCCCGCGCTTTCCCACGTTCAGCTCGTACTGGTACCAGTCCATGAAGGGGTCGGCGTCGGCGGCCGACACCCACGGGCTCTCCCGCGTGGGCGCCGAGGCATTCACCGGCTGCCGCGGGTGGGTCGATCATCCCTACCTGCTCAAGGGCATGGGCGACGAGGCCTTCTGCGGCGGCATCAACAACTACGTGATACACCTTTCCGCGCACCAGGCCTACGAGAACATGAAGCCGGGCCTGACCCACCGCCGCTGGGGACAGCACTTCAACCGTCACCAGACCTGGTGGGAGTTCAGCACGCCGTACTTCGACTACGTGACGCGGTGCCAGTTTCTCCTGCAGCAGGGGCGCACGGTCGCCGACGTGGCCTGCCTGTGCCACGAGGGCGCGCCGCTCAGTTTCAACAACATGCCGTTCGCGCTGCCGTCCGGGTACGATTACCTCTTCTGCACGGCCGAAACCATCCGGCGCGCAAAGATCGAGAACGGGCGCCTGCACCTGCCCGGCGGCGCGACCTGCCGCTACCTGGCGTTGCCGCCATCGGGGAGACTGACCCTGGAGACGGCCCGCGCGGTCGAGCGCCTGCGGGCGGCCGGCGGGGCCGTCTACCGGCGCGCCCGCATCGCCGGGACGCCCGGCCTGGCGGGCTACCCGGCCGACGACCGGGCCGTGCGGCGGATGGCCCGGGACTGGCCCGCGCTGCCCGATCGCGGCTGGGCCGCCGTCTTCGAGCAGGACGCGCTTCACCCCGACGTCCGGGGCGACGGGGTCCGGTGGATCCACCGCCGGGCCGGCGGCAAGGATTTCTACTTTCTCGCCAACGCCGCGCACAAGCCGGTCGCGCGGGAATGCGCGTTCCGCTGCACGGGCAGCGCCCCGCAGTTGTGGGATCCCGAATCCGGCGCGACCTGGGCGCTGCCGAACGCGAAGCAGGGCGACGGCGTGACCACCGCGACCCTGGCATTCGAGCCGTTCCAGAGCTGGTTCGTCGTCTTCGGGGCCGCCCCGCCGGCCTCCCGGCCGGGGGGAAACCCGTTTCCCCGCCGAAAGACCCTCCGGGAAATCAGCGGCCCCTGGCGCCTGCGGTTTGACCCCGACTGGGGTCCGAAGGAACCGGTGGTCCTCGAGAAACTCCGTTCCTGGACCGCGCGTGCCGATCCGCCGGCGCGGTACTATTCCGGCACGGCCGTCTACCGCACGACGGTGACGATCGACGAACCCGGAACGCCGGGGGGGAAGGGCCGTTACTGGCTGGACCTCGGTGACGTGGCGGTCATGGCCCGGGTACGGCTGAACGGGAAGGACTGCGGGATCGCCTGGAAACCGCCGTACCGCGTCGAGATCACCGATGCGCTGAAGCCGGGGGCCAACCGCCTGGCCGTCGCGGTCGTCAACACGTGGGTCAACCGGATGATCGGCGACGAGCAGCTCCCGCCGCACGCCGAGTGGAAGGACTGGGAGACGCTCGTGAAATGGCCGGACTGGTTCCGGGCGGGGCGCGCGAGCCCGACGGGGCGCTACACGTTCACCACCGCGCGCCACTACGCGAAAGATGCCCCGCTCATGCCGTCCGGCCTGCTCGGGCCGGTGCGGGTACAGGCGAGCCGCGCGGAGTGATCCGCGATCGCCG
>CAZLBC010000113.1:0-13835 GCA_964557575.1 uncultured Planctomycetaceae bacterium | reverse complement strand
CCATCTCCCGGCTGCGGGGATGCCGCCGGATCCGTTCCAGCAGATCCATCATCTCCCGGGCGACTGCGGGCTTCTTCCTGAAAAGGTTGTCGCGCTCCAGGGGGTCGTTTTCCAGGTCGTACAGTTTCTTGTTTCCCCTCGTCCGCGGCTTCTTGTTTTTGGCATTCTCGGGAAAGAGGTTGTCGATATACTTCCACTTCCCCCGGCGCAGCGCCTGGCGGCCCGGCGCGTCGCGGTGAACGATGAAGGGCCTTTGGGTTTTCGCGCCGGGGTCTTTCAGGAGGTGATGGAAACTGAAGCTGTCGGGGGCCGCCGCGGCCGGGTCGGGCACCGTGCCCGAAACGATTTCGGCGACCGTGCTGAAGATGTCCAGCGTGGATATAAACGCGTGTGACCGGGCGCCCTTTTTGAATCTGCCGGGGCAACTGACGATGAAGGGGACGCGCAGGCCGCCTTCGTATATCGTGTGCTTGTCGCCGCGGTTCTCGCCGTTGAATGTGAAACCCCTGTCGAAGGCGACCGCTTCCGGGTGGGTCTTGTCGGCGGGAATATCCCCGCCGTTGTCGCTGCTGAACATGACGACGGTATTCTCGTAGACGCCCTTGTCTTTCAGCGCCCGGATGAATCGGCCCAGCGAGTGGTCGATGTCGTGGATGAAATCGCCGTAGAGTCCGGCGCCGCTGGTCCCTCTCATTTTCTCGGACGGTATGATCGGGTGGTGGACCGCCACCGCCGCGTAGTACATGAAGAACGGCTTGTCCTTCGGCTGTTTTTTGATCCAGTCGACGGCCTTCGTGGTCGTTTCCTCCATGACCTTTTCGCACACCCGCTGCGGGGCGTCGTAGCCCACGTAGGGTTTTCCGTAAAAGGATGTGCCGTAGGACTCGATCGTGTCGGACCGCAGGCCGTAAATGTGATCGTTCTCGATATAGATCTTGTGGAGGTCGTCGAAGTTGTTGGGCACGCCCCAGTGGTAGTCGAAACCGACGTCGAGGGGGCCGGGCCTGATGGTGCCGAGGAGATTTTTGAACTTTTTCTCCGTGTACCCGAGGTGCCACTTGCCCACGTGGGCGGTGCGGTAGCCCCGCTGCTGAAGCCACTTCCCGAGAGTGACCCGCCCGGTCGATATCAGCAGCGGGTCGTTGTTGTTCACGACGCCTTTCTTCAGCCGGGTCCGCCAGGTGTAGCGGCCGGTCAGCATCGAGTAGCGCGTGGGGGTGCAGACCGACGCGGTGGTGTGGGCGTTGGTGAAACGGACGCCGTCCTCGGCCAGCCGGTTGATGTTGGGGGTCTTTACGAATTTCTCCGGCGCGCCATAGGCGTTTACGCTGGCAAACCCCAGGTCGTCCGCCAGGTAAATCAGAATATTGGGCGCGTCGTCCGCATACAGAGACCCCATTCCCGGCATCGTTACACACAGGCTGATGATGAGCTTTTTTGGCACACTCATTGTTCTGACTCCCTAGAGCTGGTTTCATAACTTCAATTTGGACTACAAGCGGCTCTTTTGCCGTCTGGCGGCGTCACGAAAACTCGACATATTTCCTTAATATGTCGTCGTTTCCGTTCCTTGCCAGATCGACAAAATACCTCGCTTTCGCTACCAAAGCAAGTTATGAAACCAGCTCTAACTATCCATTCGTTATTCAGGGCGATGGGCGTTGGCGCCGATCGTCACCCCTTCGACGCTGTTACCGGATACCGGCCTGCCGTCGACCACCAACGGCCCGCGGATATTACACGCCGCGATGTCAACCCGTCCGCCGGACTCCATGATAATGTGATTTTCCTTCCGGCGGCACTTTCGCAGGTAGTGGCAGTTGATCAGCGAGAGGGCCCCGCCGCGCACGCGGAATCCCCCGCCGTGCCGCGTGAAAGTCGCCTGCTGGAGTACCAGCCGGCCGCCCGCGACGGTGCCGGATCGGTCCGGCCGGCCCCAGAGCATCGTGTTGTGAAACACGACCTCGCCGTCGACATCCTTCGAGCAGACGACGTATTCCTTGTTCTCCGCGGCCATGCAGACCAACTCCGAATTGATCATGTGCAGGCCGCCTTCGCCCGTCGCCTCGAAATACGCGCTGATCTTCGATCCGTCCGTGCCGTGCCCGAGAATGAAGCCGCCCCGGGCAACCCCCGTCTTTTCCTTGACGAAATGAATGCCGTACAGGGAGCCGTATACGAAATTCTGGCGCTGGACCTGGTTGACGCAGTGGCCGAACACCAGGGCGTCGAGGTTGTTTTTCTGGTATTCCCACAGGGCCTTGCCGGTGCCCGCGGCGATGCCGCCGGTTACCCTGTTTTTGTAGAAGGAGCTTCGGGGCGTTCGGTTCCAGTAGTGCGGGTTGAACTGGAGGTTCTCGATGATACCGTCCCGCGACCCGGCGCCGACCTGCACGCCGACTTTCAGGGGTGCGCCGGAGAGGTAGTCGATATAGTGATTGTCGCAGCGGCGTGTTGCCAGGTCCACGAACCGGCAGGCATTCGCGCAGTTGACGTTGACGATGTAGATCCCGCTGCCCGTGCCGCTGATGAGAAAGGGATAGTCGGCGACGGCGTCCGCCCGCTGCTCGGGGTAGTAAAACGACACCCCCGTCATGCCGCTGCCGGACTGCATCGTGATCGCGGCAGGCCCGGTCGCTTTCCCGCGGCCGGTATAGACCTGCAGGACGGACCCCCCGCCGATCGTGTGGTGGGGCACGTCGTACACGCCCTTCAGTTCGACGCCGGCCGGGATCGTCAGGTTCCCGCGGATCACGTAGTCGCCGCCGGGGAGGAAGACGGTGCCCCCGCCCTCGCGCCGTGCCCGGTTCAGCGCGTCCTGGATCGCCGTTGTCGCGTCCGTGTTGCCGGTCGCTGCAACGACGTACAGCTTTTTCCGCCCCGGCTGCGGGGAGGGCGGTGTCAGGTCCGGGTACGGCGGCAGACGGTGAAACGTCACGGCAGCCGTGTCGATCTTCGCCTTCTTCGCGCCGGGGCCCGTGATGCGCGGGGCGGACTCAAAGCGGTTGCCGACCAGGGCGCCGGCCTGGAACTTCTCTCCCAGCCTGAATTGCGGGTTCCCGGTGCAGTCGGCCGCGGTCATCGATCCCCGGCGCACGTCGATGGTGCCGGCCGCCAGGGTGCAGGACTGGAGTGACAGGGCGCCGCTGCCCTCGTGCCGGACCAACTCCCCGCCGGACAGCGTGCAGGTGTTCAGCATGAGAATGTGCCGGAATGTCGGTTCCAGGTGAACCGCGCGATCGACGCAGGCGAACCGGCATCGCGTGAACACCAGACCGTACGGGTTGGAATCCGCGATGCGAATGCCGGTGGCGCACCCAACGAACTGGAATCCGTAGAACTGGGCGTTCGGCGCGCCGCGCTGCCCCCTGCTGATATTCATACCCGTGTGGTAGCGGTCGACTCTGACGAACGAGCCGTACTCCCAGTCGCTGCGGCCCATGTGCAGCCCGGTCCCGTTCTTCATGAGCCAGTCGGCGTGGGGGCCCTTCGCGGACGGCGCGCCGGGCAGCCCGCATCGGCTCCAGTAATCGGGGCTGAAGTGGATCCGGTGCAGGCGGCCGATGTCCGTGGTCGAATCATACCGGATGCCCACCTTCAGCGGGGTCCCGTAGACGTTGCGCACGAAGTGCAGTTCGTTGGCGCCGGGCCCGATCTTGATGCCCCGGTAGGCGTTGACGAACGTCACGTTTTCGACCGTGGCGTTGTTGCCGCCGAGCTGTTCGACGGCAAACGGGTAGGGCGCAATCGCGTCGGCCTTCTGCGCGGGATACCACAGCGTCAGTTCGCGGATGCCCGAACATTTCTCCAGGCCGATCGCCGGCTTCCCGTCGGCCTCCCCGCGGCCGTTATAGAGCATCAGGATCGAGCCGGCGGCCGCGCCGCCGTTTGCCGCGGGATTCCGCCAGATCCCCCGGAGCGTCACCGACGTGGGCACGGTCAGCCGGCCGCGGATCACGTACCTGCCGGCGGGCACGTACAGCGAACCGCCGCCGATGGCCCGTGTACGATCCAGCCCCCGCTGGAATGCCGCCGTGTCGTCGGCAGTCCCGTCGCCCGTCGCGCCGAAGTCGCGGACCGAGAACGGCGCGACGAAACTGTCGCGGGCCGGGGAGGGGGATTCGACGATCCGCCACCGCGGTAAGACCGCGGCGGAGGAAGTTGCCGTTGTCAACATGAGCAGTATCCCGATTCTTCTCATAAAACAGTCCGGAATGACAATTAGTCGGCGGGTGGCGCGGTTTCGGCCTCGATATCGCCCGCGGCAAATTGTATACCGCGCAGCCAGAATTTCAGTATGGTCGGGTTCGAAAAGGTCGACCGAGCGTGCCCGAGCGAACAGTAGAAGACGCGCCCCGTGCCGTGGCTTTTGACCCAGGCGACCGGGTAATCACCGTCCGTGCGCCGCAGCGGCCGGTTCGACTTGTCCGACCGATCCAGGTTCAGCGACATGAGGACGTACAGACGCTTTCGGTCATAGGGCTCGCGGAACTCGTATATCTCGTCATTGAATGTGAACTCGGCTTTCTCGAATACGCCTTTGGTCAGGGGATGGGCCGTGTCCTCGACCTTGAGCATGACCGTGTCCTTCGGCCCCCAGGGATGCTGCCGGAAATAGGCCCCGATCATCTCGCCATAGGTTTTCTGTTTCTTCAGTGTATCCGTGGCCGCGTGGATTCCCATGAACCCGCCTCCGGCCCGGACATAGCCGTCCAGATTTTTCGCCAGGCGAGCGGCGTTCTCCTCCTGCCCGCGCTGTGCGTCCGCGCCCAGGGCCTTGAACTGCGCCTTGTCGGCCGGTCGGCAGAACACCTCTCCCGTGGTGTTGGCGAAGATCACCGCGTCGAACTGTTTGAGCTTGTCCGGTTCGAAGTTGGCCAGGTCCTCGCTGACCACGGCCTCGTATGCGCCGGTCTTTTCGCCCAGGAGCTTGAAGACTTTTCTGGCCGTCGGAATCGTGACCCGGTGCGGTCCGAAACTGATGCCGTAGACCAGGACCGTGCGCTGCTTTTTACACGGGGCGGCCTCGAGACCGGATGCGATGGATGCGGCCTTTGCGATGATCTTCGGGTCGGGATTCCGGTAGCCCTTGGTGCCCGCGTAAAGACCCTGACAGAGAATCAAAACCGTGAGTGTTCCCGCGATAATTCTCATTTCATCACTCCTATGCCGTGTATTCCCACCCCCTGCGCACGTGGGGGCGGAGCAGCTTGTTGCCCTCGTCGTTGCCGGCGATCTTCATGTTTTTCGCATCCCAGTCGACCGGTTTTCCGGTGCGCTTGGCGATCACGCCGAGCATGACGATCTCGGCAAGCGGCACGGCGTAGCCGGCAAAGTCCGAGTTGGCCTTGCCGCCGCTCTTGCAGGCATCGACCCAGTTCTGCATGTGGCCCCGGCTGCCGGTGCGCGGCACGGTCTTCGGCGGCAGCTTTCGCGCCCACTCGCGCATCGTCGTCTCGGGGCAGAGCCGCGCGCTGCTGGCGCGCATCCCGGGCAGGTTCATTCCGGCCTTCGTCCCGACCATGTACGCGCCGCCGGCCCTCGCCAAGGTCTTTGCGGACCGGTCCGGCTCCAGGTGCCGGAGTTTCTCGGGCATGTTGCCGCCGTCGTACCAGTAGCATTTCACGATCTTCGAAGAGTCCTTCAACTGGATGTGGAACGCGACGATCGACGAGCGCGGCGGATTCTCCGGCCAGCATTCCGAGGTCTCGGCTTCCACGCGCGCGACCTTCAGCGTGTCCAGGGCGAACAGCGGCGCTTCGAGCGTGTGGCAGCCGATGTCGTACAGCGGGCCGCCGCCGAAATCCCACCATCTCCGCCACTTCAGGTAGTCGCGGGAGAACTTCCGCATTTCCGCCGGGCCGATCCAGAGATCCCAGTCCAGTGTCGAGGGGACCGGCTCGGTTTTGGCCGTGATCGGCTTTTTCGCGCCTTTCCTGCCGGTCCAGGCATGGACCTCGACGATGTCGCCGATCATGCCGGCGTCGTACCACTCCCTGGCCAGGCAGGGCCCCTCGAACGACCGGCCCTGGTTACCCATCTGCGTCGTGACCCCGTACTTGATCTGCGCCTTCGCCAGCTCGCGCGCCTCCCAGATCGTGTTCGTCAGTGGTTTCTCGACATACAGGTGTTTCTTCGCCTGCGCGTAGTGCATGGCGATCGGGAAGTGCGTGTGGTTCGGCGTGGCGATCACGACCGCGTCGATATCCTTTCCCATAACATCCAGCATCTTTCGGTAATCGGTGAACATCTTCGCCCCGGGGCAGACCTTCCCGGCGATCTCCATTCCCTTCGGCCGGGCGTCGACATCACAGAGCGCGACGGTATCGGTGCCCTCCTTTTTGGTGCGCAGCAGGGCATTGGACCGGCCGCCGATGCCGATGTACGCGAGATTTATGCGATCGTTGGCGGCATATCCACGGGACGGAAGGATCAGGGCGGACCCGAATGCCGCACCGGTCTTCAGGACATCTCTGCGTTTCATGTTACTGTTTCTCCTTTCGGTTCCCCGTAACCGGGCCGGTCGAGTCGCCCTCGTACAGCGGCACGTCTTTCGGGGTCATAAGTTTCGCCCCCCGCCAGTTCCTGCCGCCCGACATCATCCACTTGACGCACCGTGTCAGCATGGCTTCAATGTCCGGCATTTGAAGCGCCGTCAGGCTCGGCTTGAACCACGGCCCCAGCACTTCGTCGTTGATGGTGCACACGGAAATAGCCTTCCCTACCTGCAGTCCCCGCTGTTCCATGGCCTTCGCGACGCCCAGCGCGGTCCACACGTTCGTGCAGAGGACGGCGGTGTCCGCAAACTCTTTTTCGTCGAGCAGGCGGCCGAACGCTTCCCTGGCCTGCAGGGCAGCGTAGTCAATGGCGCTGTCGGTCCCGGGCATGTTGTACAGTGCGCCCGCGCAGCCGCGTTTCTTCTTCCAGGCCTGCCAGTAGTCGAAGCGGCGCCGGAACACGGTGTTCATCACGGCGGTGTTGAAACAGGCTATACGGCGGTGCCCCTGTTTCCTGACGTGGTCAAGCAACTTCCATACGGCCTTTTCCGGGTAGAGGTATATCGACGGGATGCCGTGCGCGGAAAGGTCCAGGTCCAGCGATACCACCGGGCACTCGCTCCGCCCGAGCATCTCGACGGCATCGGGCGGAATGGATACGCCCGTCTGCATCAGGAAGACGCCGTCGAACCCGTTCAGGGCGTCGGCGACAAACACGTCGTTCCAGTCCGTGAAGACCACGGGGCGCAGGATGCCGCCCTCCCCGGCCGCCACCTCTTCGACGGCCCACTGCCATGCCTGGACATCCACCGAAATCACCGGTGGCATGAGGAAAGCGAACTGGTGCCCGATGCGCCTACCGTCCTGCTCGCCGGCAAGTTCGAGGCGGCCGTACGCGCGGCGCACCAGGATGCCCTTCTCTATCAGGTGAACCATGGCCTTGCGGGCTGTCATGCGGCTGACGCCGGTCTCCTCGGCCAGTTCGTTCTCGCTGGGCAGCCGCCGCAACTTGTAGTCCCCGCGCTGCACCCGCTCTTCGAGCATTCCGGCGATATTGATGTACTTGCTCGCCCGTCGCTGTTTCAATCAGTATTCCTTTTCATTCGAACTTGAGCGTCACGATCTTCCTGCGGCCGGCGCGGATACTCACCCAGCCGTTTTTGCCGATCTTCACTGTTCGCTCGGGTATCTCTTCGAGGTTCGTTACCTGCACCTTCTTCCAAGCGCGCCCCTTTTTCCCGGGAAGCGATTCGTCGTTCCTGCGCCGCCGGACCGGCGATGCGGGTTTCGGCCCGCTGCGCCCGCCGTTGAGTCGCACGGCGTCGCGGACCGTCCTGTCAGCGGGATTGAACAGGCGGACGATCCAACCCTTCCCGTCCTCGCTGCGCTTGATTCCGCTGACATGAAGCCCGTCCTTCTTCAGCTCAAGGAAGGATTTCTCCAGCTTCTCCGTGCCGTGAGCGGTGGGGCCGACCTGCACCGCCCTGAATCCCGCCGTAAATCGTTCCGCGGCCTTCCAGATACCCGCGGTGAGCCAGTCGCCGCGATGCGGCATGACGGCATACCGGAACGTGTGTGTGCCCAGGCACTGGGAACCCTTGTCCAGGTGGCTGTAATCGGTCATCTTCCCCTGCGTGATGCAGATACGCAACGGAAAGCTTCTCAGGAGCGTCAGGCTCACGGTGCGCGGCCGGTCGTCGTGTGCCTCGTAGGCCTTCATGCCTTCATTGAGGAACGCGACGCCGTGACTGCCGTCGAAGATATCCACGAACGAATCCATCGGCTGTTCGGTCTGGAGACGTTCCGCGTAGAGCCGCCGGTCCGGCAGTTGTATGTTCCGCTCGACGACGTCAAACGGGGTCCGGGCGTGGACCGTTTCGGTCTCGATCCCCGTGGGGAACGACACCTGCAGGTAGTGGTCCTCCGAGCGGTTCTCCACCGTGGTTTCGATCGCGACCCAGGGTTCGCCCTTCCGGAGCGTGACGGTATTGACGATGCGGCACGGGACCATTCGCGCCGCGCGCCGCTTCTCGTCCTTCGAGCGGCCGGCGGGCAGCTTCCAGTTCAGCACGACCTCGAAGCTGGTCTCGAGGGGGCCGCTTGTCTTGACGCTGATTGCGGCCTTTTCCTTTTTCGTGTCGAACGTCTGTTCCCGTTCGACCCGGGCGCGCTCCCAGGGGTTGCCGATCGCGCTGCTGTCCCTGAAGTAGCCCTGGCCCTTCATGACGCGCTTCGTTCGCCTGTCGGTGATGTCCAGCGTCCCGTTTGGATTGACGCGCACCGACAGATACTCGTTTTCCATCACGCGCCTGCTCTTGAGCAGCGACCCGGTTTCCGCGCGCGGCGTTTTGATCTGTTTCAGGAAACATGTCCGGTATCCCATGCCCGGCACATCATCGAACTTCGCCGCAACGGTATGGCGCGTGCCGGAGAGTATATTGGCACAGTCCGTGGGACACTGAACCACCGTGTGCTGCGTGTCTTTTCCCGCCAGTTGCTGCGTCGCGACCCTCTTTCCCTCGGCGTCAACGATATCGAATGCGGGGCTTTTCCATTCGCACGGCGTTTCGATGACCGCCGTCATCACTTCGGATCGCTTGAACGGCGCGGGATTGTAGACGACCAGGGCCACGTCGGACGGTTCCCGGTCCGACAGGTCGATCGAACCGGCGATGTTCATCATCGCCGTCTCGATCAGGCAGCTGCTGATCTCGCGGACCTGCCGGGACCTGAACAACATGTCGTCGTGAACGATATCCCTGCTGCACCCGCCGATGCTGTCGTGTCCGTGGTTCTGCAACAGCCGGTCGTAGGCCGCATCCACGAATCCCCGCGGATACGGCGCGCCCAGCATCGCGCCGAAGACCGAAAGCGGCTCGGCGTACGTCGTCAGCGCCCGCTCGGTCCTGAAGTTGTCCTGCTTGATGTCCATGCGGGCGGACGATATCCAGCCGAACAGGGGTGCGGTGCTGCCCTCCGTGTAGAAGTAGCGCATCTCGCCATTGATCCGGTTGAGCTTCCCGGGGTCGACACTCTTCAACACGCCCTCCTGGAATGCGGCAACGGTGCTGTGGAATACATCCGCCTTGTCCTTGATGGCCTCCCGGCAATCCCTGATCATCCTCGCCTCGCGGATGTCGGGACACGACGAATCGTGCCCGTTCGACCAGAACCGGTGCGGCGTGGTCCAGTCGCCGTCCTGCTCGTCGAATGCCTGCGCAGCGCGCGCCGCGACCTGGTGCCGGTGATAGGCGTACTTCGGGTGCACGTAGCGGCAGTCGAGATCGGCGTATTCGGTGTCTATAAACCGAAACGGGCCGTGCCCGTCGCTCCAGGCGACGTCGCGGCCGTTTTCGTCCGCGACGTTCCACAGCAGGGGCCTCGTAATAACGTACCAGGCATTGTAGCGCGGCCGCTTTGCCAGGCGGGATCCGACGATGTTCGTCCCGTCGGGCCCTTCCCAGAGGAACTCCGACCGCGGCGCCGCGATGGTGTTTACCCCCCGGTAGAACGCCGACATCTCTATGCCGAATCCCCGGTAGATCTGGGGCATCTGCGAGATCTGTCCCCACCCGAACGGGGAGTAGCCCGTCTTGCTGACGGGGCCGTACTCGCGTGCGATCCGGTGGCCCAGCAGAAGGTTGCGGATAAGCGACTCGCCGCCGACGCAAAACTCGTCCGGCAGGCAGAACCAGGGGCCGATGAACAGCCGCTTCTGTTTGACATACCTGCGCACGGTCGCTTCCATCTCGGGTCGTATCTCGAGGTAGTCCCGGATCGGCACCGTCTGCGAATCCAGGTGAAACGACCGGTATGCCGGCTCCTTCTCGAAAATATCGAACAGCATATCGAGGTACGCGACGAGCATGTAGCGTACGCGCTGCATCGAATACCGCCACTCCCGGTCCCAGTGCGTATTCGATACCCAGTGGCACTGCGCTTTTTGTTCACCGTCTTTCATCTTCCCGCTCATTCAGCCGATGACCTCCAGTATCTCTTCAAACGTATCACAACAGTGGTCGCATAACGCCCGGGTGCCGCTCCCGTCTATGTTTCCGCCGCCGAATCCTATGACCGAAAACCCCGCGAGCCGTATGGCGCAGACGCCCGCGCCGCTGTCCTCTATGCCCACGACGTGACGGCGGTCTTCGAACCCCACGCCGAGTCCGACCCGCGCCACTTCCGCGTAGAGCCACGGATGGGGCTTCGGGGACAGTTCGCCGAGGGTCCCGGCCCCCTGCCCCTTCTGCATGGGGAAACCGGCCGTGATAATGGCGTCGTAGAATGCCGCGGGATCGCCCATGTCCAGCGTACGGAATGCCGAGAGGATCTCGGGCCAGGCCTTTTCGTACAGGCCGGAGGTGACCAGGCCGATCTTCACGCCGCGTTCCTTCAGCGCGAGAAGGAATTCCTTCAGGCCCGGGGACGGGACGAAGGCGTCGTGCCGGCCGCGGCCCGCCATGATCTCGCTCATCTCGCGGCGCGTGTGCTCGAAATAATACTCCCGGGCCTCCTCCACGGTCTTGTCGGGACAGTACTTCCGTATGCAGTGCTGCAGATGTTCCGAAACGCTGTGTCCCGAGACGAAGGGGATGTCCGCCTCTTCCAGTTCGAACGTCGCGTCGCCGAGCAGGCTGGCCGTGGACATCCGGATGATCCGTATCCAGAACGCCTCGCTGCGGACGCTCGTGCCGTCGAGGTCCATCAGGACCGCCTGTACCGGTTTCTCCATCTTCACGGGGTGCACGGGGTAGTACGCCGGGTATCCCATCGCGGAATTCACGCGGGCAAGCGTGTGGTCACCGAACGCGATGAACTCGACCTTTCCGTCAGCGGTCGCGGTTATCGATTCCACGCCCGACTCGCCGACGCGAAATGCGCCGTCGGAGGAGCGTTCACACGGAACTAAACCGCTGTCGCTGCCGGCGAACCTGCCGAGATTGGGTATGCGTATTTCGTCTCGGGCCGTCATCTGAATCTCTACGTTGCCTTTCGTACGGTCTTCGCCGTGCCGTGGGGCCGCGACGCGGGTATCGTGCGCATCGTGAATCCCGGCGTGTCCCGACGGCGGGCATCGATTATAATCGGCATGTCGGGTTTCCTTCCGGCAGACGACATGCCCTGCAAGAGGGCACGTAACAACGACCGCGCTATTTTTTTATTATTCGGTTTCGACTCTTTATTTTTTATACCATATATGTATACTTTACTCGGTGTCAACAGAATTTATTTTGTCAGACATATAATAAACACAATTGTATTGACAATAATTGTACAGAATAAGAAGGACACCCGGAATGAAACGCATAGTTCTCCTCTTAGCCCTCGCGCTTCCTTCAGTCACTCGCGCCGAAGAACAGCCCGGGCTCGTCCTCAGCGTCGGCGATCGACAGATCCTGACCTACAATGCCGGCTTCGTCCCGTCGCCCGGGAAAGACGCGCCGTGGTACGGGCGCAGCGGATTCATCCACCCCGTGCTGACGCCGAAGGGGCGCATCGTCACCGACCCATTCCCCGCCGGCCATCTGCACCAGCACGCGCTGATGTTCGCTTGGACCAGTGCGGTGATCGACGGCAAAAAGGTGGACTTCTGGAACAGCCACAAAAAACAGGGCCGCATCGAACACGTTGAGACCGTCACGGCGGATGCGAGCACCATCGTCGTGAAGTTGCAACACATCAACCTCACCGCGAAAAAACCCGCGCCGGTCTTGAAGGAGACCTGGGAGATCCGACTCGTCCCCGGCGCCGGCGCGGCCGATTGCAATGTCTTCGATCTCACCTCGACCCAGACCACCGTCGGCAACAGGTCCTTCAGGCTCGCGAAGTATCACTACGGCGGCATGTGCGTCCGCGGCAAGATCGACTGGCGAGGCGACGACGTGATGATCACCAGCGAAGGCAAGAAGCGCGTCGAAGGCAACCACTCGCGCCCGAACTGGGTCGTGATGCGCGGCCGGGCGGAGGGCGAACCCTGCGGCATTGTCGCCATGAGCCACCCAAAGAACTTCCGCCATCCGCAGCCGGTGCGCCTGCATCCCAAAATGCCGTACTTCTGCTTCGCCCCCATGGTGGCCGGCGCGTTCCGTATCGATCCCGGCAAACCCTACGTCTCCCGGTATCGCTTCGTCGCATTCGACGGCGAGCCGGACCTGGCGCTGATAGAGAACATGTGGAAGGCATACGCGAAGTAATCAGATCATTGTTTTCCCGATAATCAGCAATCGAAAGCTTATAAGGAGTTTTAAAGGCCATGAAGAAGATCGCTCCGCCGGTGTCATTGATTATTCTGCTGCTCGTCTCAGTTGAGGCACGGGCCGCGGGCAAAAAGATGAATGTCCTGTTTCTCGTCTCGGACGACTTGAACAGTTGGCTGCTGGGCGACACCACCCGCTACGCCGGGAAGGTGGTGGCGCCGAACCTGATGAAACTGGCCGAGGGCGGGGTCAACTTCAGGCGCGCCTACACGGCCGCCCCGATCTGTTCCCCTTCGCGCACCGCGTTCTTTTCCGGAATGGCCCCCTGGAAATCGGGCCACTATCACAATGGTCTGCAGGTCGACAAGAGCAAGCCGCTGAAGCGGGCCCTCTCGCTGGCCGGCCTCTTCAAGAAGGCCGGCTACACCACCGCATCGTACGGCAAGATCACTCATGGATGGGACCAGAAGCAGCATTGGGATGAAAAAATCGGCCACAAGCGCGATCCGGCCCCTCCCGGCGCCCCGCTGACAAAGGTGGGAAGAGGCGAGCAGGACTGGGGCCCCATTCACCTCACCGAAGAGAACATGAACGACACGCAGAACGCAAATAACGCCATACAGCAGCTTCAGAAAAAGCACGAGAAGCCCTTCTTTATCGCCTGCGGCCTGTTCAATCCGCACATGCCCTGGTACGTGCCGAAAAAATACTTCGATATGTTTCCCCTGGACGACGTAACCACCCCGAAACTCAAGGAGAATGACCTGGACGACGTGCCGCCGCTGGGGCGCGCACTGACCAGGAGAAAGGGCCGGTACGTCGATGCCATACTGAAAGCCGGCCTGCACAAGCAGGGCGTCCGGGGCTACCTCGCGACGACGGCTTACGCCGACGCCCAGCTCGGGCGCGTGCTCGACGCCCTGGAGGAAAGCCCCTACCGGGACAACACCATCGTCGTGTTCCTGACCGACCACGGGTTTCACCTCGGCGAGAAGCATCACTGGCAGAAGGCGACCCTCTGGGAAGAGGCCACGCACTGCCTGCTGATGTTCCGCGTGCCGGGCATGACGCCCGCGGGAAAGGTCAGCGAACGATTCGTATCCCTGCAGGACATCTACCCGACGCTCGCCGAGCTGTGCGG
>CAZLBC010000112.1:0-13868 GCA_964557575.1 uncultured Planctomycetaceae bacterium | reverse complement strand
GGCCGCCCGTCGCCGGTTCGCCGTGGTCGTCCTTGCCGTCCCACTCGATCCGCTGATTCAGCGACCCGGCCTTCAGCGGCGCCGGCGGGTTGTCCCCGAGTCGACCGGCGACGAGGTGGCGGACGATTGTGCCTTCGGCGTCGACGATCGCGACCTCCACGCCGGTCGGCTCGGTGACCTCAAAGGCGATAAGCGTCTTTCCGTCTCCCCGTGTGACCGTCGGCTTCGCCGCGAAGCCCGGTTCGTCGGCGCGCCCCGTGGCTATGTGAATTAAGATCATCACCAAGGCGATCGCGACACTTAACATGCGGTAGACGTTACGGGTACTCGGCAATCCCGGCATGATTCACCGTTCTTTCTGAGGTCTCGTGTTTTCGTTCGGTTGAACGTGCTGACGCTGTCATTGCAGCGGCGTCAGCTCCAGCTTCTGGGGGTCCAGGCGCATCACCAGCACAAACACCGGCCCGTCGCGGTCTTCATGCACCAGGCGCACAACAACGCCGAGTTCCGGGCCGTAAAACGGCGACGAGTCGCGGACACGATGCCATGCGCGTGATCGACACACTCGCGGATGCGTTCGGCCATCAGCCGCATGGCGGTGATGTTGGCCTTCTCCGGCGCGAATGGTGACAAACCGGCAGCGATCAAGGCCGCGTTGAGAAATGTCGGACAATGGCCCTCGGCTGTGAGGTATTCCGTGGCGAAGGTGGTCTTGCCCGAACCGTTGGGGCCTGCCGGAATCAGGGCGCGAGGCGCGTCGATGGGCTGTGATGGGTTCATGCCGGGCCTCGCTCGCCAGAGAGTTCGAAATCGCTGCGGGGGCCGGAAGCAACCCGGCTGTTAACCCGGCTCAACCTGTTCACGAGAGAGTCCGAGAGTTCGCGGCCGGATTTTCGCACAGCCGAAAGCAACCATGATGGTTGCTTTCGGACCCCGGTTGGTCTCTTGCGGAACAGAGAATCTGGTTGTCGTTCGAAACTGACCATAACCCTTTTTTTCCAATAGGTTGCAGAAAAGCCCCGGCGGCTTCCGCTCCGGGGCTTTCCGTTAACTGTTTGGTCGGGGAAATACCCCGTTAAAATTCAAGCTCCCCAAGAGCAACCAGTATCGAACCGCCGCCGGTGAGAGCGATTGTACCACACCGGCCCGCCTGATGGCCAGAGGTTGTTAACCAGCCCGGCGATTTGAGAGCGCGACATGATCGCGACAGACGTCCGAAGTGGCTACGTGTACCGCCCTGGCGATGCCACCGGGCGGAAACGTGGCACAACCTTCGGGCCAGCAGTCACAAGGGGTTACGAACGAAAGTGCCAAAATCGGCCGTTTTCGCGTTCTGCGCCTCCTTCCGGCTTGCAAGGAGGGCGAGCTCGGTGCGAGGGCGACTATCCGGAACCACCGGATGGTTCAGATGGATTCCGACATACCGCCTGATGGCCAGAGGTTGTTAGCCCGCCTGATGATTCGAGAGCGAGGCGGCTCTCGGCGTCCGGATCGGTAGCGGCCGAAGCTCGTTGCCCGATGCCACCGTGCGGAAACGTGAGACAACCTCCAGCCCAGCAGCCACAAGGACTTACGAGCGAAAGTCTCAAAATCGTCCGTTTTCGCGTTCTGCGCCTCCGTCAGCTTGCGACGAACTCGCGACACAACTTGCGAGATGGCTGGCCCGAAGCTGTGACAGGCCGCTGTGACATAGATGGCCAAAGCACGCTGACCGCCGCCCCATCCGCCGGTCGGGGCAACCGTCAAAGAATGTTTGACAGTTCGCCACGACGGCACGGCGTACGGTCCGTCGGCCAATCCCTCCACATGGTTGTGGTCGCCCGCTGCCACGTCAGGTCGCCGTAGGCCGCCCACGCTGCCTCCATTTTCGGCTTGTAAGCACCGGCAAAATACGGACAATACTCGAAGTTATCGCGACCAAATAGCCAGGGGTGCCGAGGAGTGGCCCGATGCCGATAAATCGAGACGACATCATGACCATGGACGAGCTGGCGGTGTATCTGAAGATCTCCAAGTCCACGCTCTACAAACTGGCCCAGGCGGACAAGCTGCCTGGCCAGAAGATCGGCAAGCGCTGGCGCTTCCACAAAGACGCCGTCGACGCGTGGGTCAAGCACGGCCTCGGGGGCATCTCTCGCGATTCCAGCGACAAGGACCAGCAGGAATAGACCATGCGAAAGATCGATGGCGAAGTCAGGACAATCCGGGAACTGCTCAGCGGTGCGAGGTACTCCATCGACTACTACCAGCGCGAGTACCGTTGGCAGGCAAAGCAGGTCGCCGAACTGATGGACGATCTGATCAGTCGCTTCCAGGAGGAATACGAGCCGAGCCATCCGCGCGAGGCCGCCGAAGGGTATGGCCACTACTTCCTCGGCTCAATCATCAGCAGCCACAAGAACAGCCAGAACTACATCATCGACGGTCAGCAGCGACTGACCACGCTGACGCTGCTGCTCATTCATCTGCACAACCTGCAGAAAGATCGGGACGACGCCGTCCACGACATCGAGAAGATGATCTTCTCGCAGAAGTACGGCCGGAAGTCGTTCAACATCGACGTCGAAGAGCGCCTGGCGGTCATGGAGGCGATCTTCGAGGGCGAGCCGTTCGACGACACGGAAAGCCCAGAGTCGATCCAGAACATCCTCGCGCAGTACGAGGAGATCAAGGATGCGCTGACCCACCAGAAGCAACTCCGCGACCTGGAACGTCGCCGCAACTCGAAGCGCCGAGAACTGTTCGACGCTCAGGACGCCATCGACCAGCAACGAGAAGACTTGATCGGCAAGATTGAAAAGCAGTTGAAACACACGAGTTCCGTTCAACCCTTGTTCACCCTCCGGTGGGCGATCAGATAACGTGCATGCATCGGAAAGGATTAAGAGTCCATGAAACTCGAATCGATAAAACTGAAGAACTTCAAGGCATTCAAAGACGCTGAGCTTAAGAATATTCCTCGCATGTGCGTGCTGGTCGGCGCGAACGGCACGGGCAAATCCACGCTGTTCAGTGTGTTCGCGTTTCTCAAGGACGCCTTGACCGAAGATGTTCACATCGCACTGACCAAGCTCGGAGGCAGTCGCGGCTTCAATGAGGCTCGCAGCCGCAGCACAGAGGGGCCGATCGAAGTCGAACTGAAGTTTCGGGAGAAAGACAGCTCGCCCCTCATTACGTATTTTCTGGCAATCAACGAAGATGACGAAGGCCCGTTCATCGAACGAGAACTGCTCAAATATCGCCGTGGCAGCCGGGGTCAGCCTTGGCATTTTCTGGACTTCAGCAAGGGTGAAGGCAAGGCAGTTACCAATGAACCCGAACAGGTTACGGATGAGCAGGACCTGCAACGCGAGGATCAGGTCCTCAAGTCACGCGATACGCTGGCAGTCAAAGGATTGGCTCAGTTCAGAAAGTTTCCGGCCGCAATGGCGCTAGGCGAACTGATCTCTAACTGGCATATTTCTGATTTTCACATCCAGCGAGCCCGCCCGGAACAGGAGGCCGGTCACGCCGAACACCTTTCCAAGGAAGGCGAAAATCTCGCCCTCGTGACCGAGTACCTCTACAAGCGGCACCCGGATGTCTTTAAACAGATCATTGACCGGCTCAAGCACCGCGTGCCCGGCATAACGAATGTCGAAGCAAAAACAACTGAAGAGGGCCGGGTCCTGCTCCGCTTTCAGGACGGCTCATTCACGGACCCCTTCCTGGCCCGCCATGTTTCCGATGGCACGATCAAGATGTTCGCGTACCTCACGCTTCTTTACGACCCCAGCCCGCACCCACTGCTCTGTATCGAGGAGCCCGAGAACCAACTTTACCCGAGACTGCTCACCGAGCTGGCCGAGGAGTTCCGGTCATATGCGCAACGCGGCGGACAGGTGTTCATCTCCACCCACTCGCCGGACTTTCTCAACGCGTGCCAGCTTGATGATGTGTTCTGGCTGGTCAAGGAGAACGGATACACCCTCGTCAAGCGCGCTTCCGACGACGAGCAGGTCAGCGAATACATGAAGCACGGCGACCAGTTGGGCTACCTCTGGAAGCAGGGCTTCTTCGAGGGAGTGGACCCGCAATGAGTGAACTTGTCTTTCTACTCGAAGAAGCCTCCGCGCGAGCTATGCTCGAAGGTCTATTGCCACGGCTGTTGCCGAAGGATTTGCCCGTGCGCTACATCGTGTTCGAGGGCAAAAGCGATCTTGAAAATCAGATCGTCCGACGCCTACGGTATTATCGCGTTCCCGATGCCCGATTCGTGGTCCTGCGTGACAAGGATGCCGCCGATTGCCATGCCGTGAAGGACGGACTCGTCAAGAAATGCGAGCAGGCAGAACGCACCGGTGCCCTCGTCCGTATCGCCTGCCACGAACTGGAAAGCTGGTATCTCGCCGATCTGGCGGCCGTCGAAGCGGGACTCGCAGTGAACGGACTGGCCAACAAGCAGAACAAGAGAAAGTACCACTCTCCCGACACCCTTGCTAATGCCGCCGACGAGCTAAAAATACTGACCGGGCAGCGCTATCAGAAAGTGGGTGGCTCGCGAGCAATTGGTCCTCACCTGAGCCTTGACAACGGTCGGTCCCGAAGCTTCGCCGTGTTTGTTGCGGGCATTCGACAACTCATGGCCGCCGTCGGAGGGAATTGGCCATGGCGAATAGAAAGACGCGATTAAAACTGACATGGATCGGCAAGGAGAACCGGCCGAAGCTGGAGCCGCGAGTCCTGATCGAGGACCCGGACAAGTCTTACCACGCCGCCCATCGGGTCAGCGAGGACGACATCTTCGATAACCGGCTGATCTTTGGCGACAACCTGCTTGCGCTGAAGCCGATAGCCAATTCGGCGGCGCTGCGGGCGGCGCGAATCATGGCCGTGCGGGGGCCTTCCATATCCGGATACTTTTCGCGATGTTGCTGGATCACGAATTCACTCCTTCGTCAACCAGCATGGGCGGCCATTGACTGGCATCAAAGATCTGCCATGCGTCAAGCCCTCCGCCATCAGGTCAGCATTGATGAACGTCGGGCAGCTGCCCTCGACCGGTAGAAACTCGCGAGCGAACGTGATTTTGCCCGAGCCGTTGGGGCCAGCCAGAATCAGGGCGCGAGGCGCGTCGATGGGCTGTGATGGGTTCATGCCGGGCCTCGCTCGCCAGAGAGTTCGAAATCGCTGCGGGGGCCGGAAGCAACCCGGCTGTTAACCCGGCTCAACCTGTTCACGAGAGAGTCCGAGAGTTCGCGGCCGGATTTTCGCACAGCCGAAAGCAACCATGATGGTTGCTTTCGGACCCCGGTTGGTCTCTTGCGGAACAGAGAATCTGGTTGTCGTTCGAAACTGGCCATACCCCTTTTTTTTCAATAGGTTACAGAAAAGCCCCGGCGGCTTCCGCTCCGGGGCTTTCCGTTAACTGTTTGGCCGGGGAAATACCCCGTTAAAATTCAAGCTCAAATTGACCCTGACTTCTCGCCGACCTAATGGTTTACATTACAGATGTGTAAGATGATTATTTGCAATCGATTAGGATATCACGCAAGCGACCATCGAACGTAATTTGAAGCACTGTATTTTTGCGGAGAAATTCGATGCATTCGACTACCTGGGGCAGAATCTGCATCTGCGAAAGCTCGTCGAGTGATTGCCAAAGGGCGGCCATGGGTTTGGCTTTGAGGGTGGAATTGATCGTCGCCAGTTCCGCCCATGTCGCTTCATCCCCCAGTTGCTTCCGCACGAAGTTCTCGATTTCCCACGCGGGGAAGGACACCCCTTTGCATGGTGGTCTGCCACCGGCGGTGGAGCGGCACCGGTAGTATCGAAGAATGCGTTGGGTGTGCGGACCTTCCTTCTTGGTGATGACGTAGCTGGACAGTGGGCGTTTGCACTTGGGGCAGACGAGTTTGCCGCGCAACGGAAATTCACGCATGTGTCGCTTGGATGCGCCCGCGCTTCGGCGGCTGTCCAATTGCTGGTTGGCGGCATCGAACAGTTCCGGCGTTACGATGGCTTCGTGACAGCCGGGGCGAGTTGCGTCGCCGTCAGCGAATTGCCCCAGGTAGACCGGATTTCGCAGCAGGCTGATCACCTGCCGGGCCGTCCATCGTCCGCCGCCTGCGATTTCACCGGTCTGTCTTGATGTCCATTGCTTTGTTCGCCAGCCGAGGTGATCGATTCGATTTGCGATTTCACTGGGTGTCTGGCCGTTGGCGGCACGCCGGAAGATCGCTCGAACGCGACGGGCTTCCGACTTGTTCTTCACGAGTTGTTTGGTGGTGGGATCGGCGTCATAGCCGTAGGGCACCTTGCCTGCCAAGCGTCGGCCGTGTCGTTTCAGGTAGGCTCGCGTCTCCGCGATACGCGAGGCGATCATCTCCCGCTCAAACTCGGCAAAGGCCGCCAGCATGTAGCGGAGAAATCTGTTTTGCGGGGCTGAAGTTCATTCCGGCTGATGAACAAGACACAGCTCGACGCCAGCTTTTTCGAATTCATCCAGCAGCACAACCGCATCGTGCATGTTGCGGCGAGTGATGCGGTCGAAAGCGATGGCATAGACTCGGTCGAGTGCGCCGAGATCGATGACCTTTCGAAGCCTGCGCATGCCGGGCCGGTCCAGTGTCGAGCCCGAGTAGCCCTCATCTTCGAAGTGCTGGCCGGTCCAGTAGAGGGAGGGTCCCCCGGATTGCTTGGCGTATTCCTGGCAGGTGTGGAACTGGGCTTGGCAAGAGGAGAAATCGACGAGCCCTTGTTTCGACTGGCGAGTATAGATGGCGTAGCGGGTTGGCGGCGACTTGCTCACGGATTCATCAACGAGTTGGCGGCGTGGTTTGGTCCTCTTGCTCAGGGGGCAATTCGACCTCTTCCGGGCGCACCCAGACAACTTTGCCGTCGCGCCACTGGGGGACGAGTTCGCCGCGCAGCTTGGCTTCACTGATCGCCTTGCGGGTGGCACGAAGCATCGCCGCCTGCGTGCCAGCCATATCTTTATTCTTGTCTGACCAATTCATCATGCCTGGCCTCCTTCGTCGATGAGCACCGGCGGCGTCTTGGTTGCATCGTAGACCTGCCAGCTATCCACCAGTGTCTTGTAGGTGTTCTGAAAGTTCGACCAGCCCTGTTCAAATCGCCGCCTGATGACCGGCTCAGGGATGTTGTGCCCGCCCATCCGAACGCGGTACTGAACACGGGCGACGGCCATTTCTGGAGAATCCAGTCGCAGGAAAACGATCTTCACGACGTAACCAGACTGCTTCCATTCACGGATCAAGTTGGCGTAGGTTCGCCCGGCCAGTGTCGATTCGACCGAAAAATCCAGCCGTTGCTCGACACACTCGCGGATACGTTCGGCCATGAGTCGCATGGCAGCGATGTTGGCCTTTTCCGGCGCGAACGGTGACAAACCAGCGGCGATCAGGTCGGCGTTGAGAAATGTCGGGCAGTGTCCTTCGGCTGTCAGAAATTCCGTGGCGAAGGTGGTCTTGCCCGAGCCATTGGGGCCGGCAAGAATCAACGCGCGAGGTGCATTGGTGGGTTGCAATGGGTTCATGACCGGTCCCCGGGGCCGGTAGATGGATCAGATATCAGCGGCATGACCGCATCGCGGACCTGCTGTGCCAATTGCACCGCTTCGCAGGCTTCGTCCGGCGATGCGTCGGGGCGATCTCCGGGGTAGCGCAGTTCCACACCGTAGGGCGTCAGGCTGATAACATCCATCAATGACGAAGCCAATGCGGCATCGCGTTGTTCGACGAGCGCGATCAATCGGGCCAGCATGTGCGTCCTGGGGAACTCGATGTCCCAGCAGGTCAGCAGTGCTTTGAGGTATTTCTCTGCTGCCTGTTGGCAGTGAAATGTGATCGCGTTACGGAACGGGCCGGCATCATCGGTGAGCAAACATTCCGCAACTGCCAGATCATCATCGGCCTTGCGCCGCCACTCGTAAATGATGCGCAGCTTGGGATTTTCAGGCGGCGGCGTCATAAATCACCTTCCCATATTTGTGGGCGGGATGCGCGATGCCGCCGATCACATCTTTACTCTGCTCGAACCATGGCGTGTTGATGAACAGAATATCAAACGGGTAATCAACATCCCACAGCGCCTTGACGATGCGAACGTATTCATTCCGCTGATCGCTGGTATCCGGCTCGACGATCAGCAGGTCGATGTCGCTGTCGCGCGTCATCTGGTCCGTCGCGGCCGAGCCGAAGAGAATGATCTTGTCCGGCTGCGTGACCGACAGGATGCGCTCGACGATCTTCTGGATCACCTTGTCGTCTATGCCCACTGGCACGCTCCTGACCTAAATAGTTCGAAAATGCAGCAGGGTCCGGAAGCAACCTGGCCGTTAACCCGGCTCGGTCTGTTCACGAGAGAGTCCGAGAGTTCGCGACCAGATTTTCGCACTGCCGAAAGCAACCATGATGGTTGCTTTCGGACCCCGGTTGGTCTCTTGCGAAACAGAGAATCGGCATGTCGTTCGAAACTGGCCATAACCCTTTGTTTCAAATAGGTTACGAAAAAGCCCCGGCGGCTTTCGCTCCGGGGCTTTCCGTTAACTGTTAGGTCGGGGAAATACCCCGTTAAAATTTAAGCTCCTCGAGAAGGACTCGAACCTTCAACCTAGCGGTTAACAGCCGCTCGCTCTACCAATTGAGCTATCGAGGAATCACTGCGTTACCGCGAAAGTGATACTGTAATCGAATGCGGTATGTTGTCAAGAACCAGAGGTGAACACTCTATAAAATCCACCCTGGCACCCCTCGTCTTCAACGTTACCACAATAACTACCACCGAACCGCGTGCCGCCCGTCGTCGTACCTATAGGAACAAACCGCCGCAGGAATTCCCGGCGAATTTCATGGCATATGGCCTTCCGTGACCATATCTTCTCACGAAGGGCTATACTTGAATCGGAGTGACCGTATTATGATGAACAGGCACGCAGCGACACCCCGCCCGGTACAAACCGCCGCCGCAATCCTTTTCCTCCTGCCGCTGCTGCTCTGCTGCGGGTGCGGACCGGACCGCGACAACGACGGCGGGGCGACCGTGTTCGTCGACATCGAACCGACGGCTTATTTCGCCGAGCGGATCTGCGGCGACCGTTTCGCCGTTAAAGTGCTCGTCGGCCCCGGCCAGGACCCCCACACGTTCGAATCGACGCCGAAGCAGATCAAGGCCCTGCGGCAGGCCCGGGCCCTGATCCACCTCGATCTCCCCTTCGAGCGGTCGATCGTCGCGAAGCTCGCCGACAGCGGGCCGCGGATCGTCAACGCCGCCGCCGGCGTCGAGCGTATCGCCGGCGGGAGCGACCACGGTCACGGCGATCACGGCCACCATCACGACCACCATCACGACCACGATCGGCTCGACCCCCACGTGTGGCTGTCGCCGCGTATCGCGCAAACAATAGCGCAGAACATCCGCGACGCCTTCTGCGAACTGGACCCCGCCGGCCGGGAGACCTACGAGGAAAACACCGAAACACTCCTGGCGGACCTGCGGGAACTCGACACAACGCTCGGCACTATCCTGGACCCCTGCGCGGGCATGCGCTTCTACGTCTTTCACCCCGCCTTCGGCTACCTGGCGCGGGATTACGGCCTCGAGCAGGTCGCCGTCGAACAACGGGGCGGATCGCCGGGCGTACGGCACGTCAATGAACTCGTTGCCGGGGCGAAAGCGGACGGGGTGAACGCGATCTTCGTCCAGAACCGCTTTCCCCGTAAAACGGCCGCGGGCATCGCCGACCGCATGGGGGCCGATGTAGTGCGGCTCGACCCGCTGGCAAAGGACTACATCCGGAACATGAAAGCGATCGCCCGGGCACTGGCGGACGACCTCTCCCGGCGAAAGGGGAAGGCCGATGAGTGATGAGCCCGCCGTAGCGATCTCCGGTCTCCGGTTTTCCTACGACGCCCGCCCCATCCTGCGGGACGTCGACCTGATCGTTCACGCGGGACGAACGGCCTGCATCGTCGGCCCCAACGGCGGCGGGAAGACAACGCTCCTTAAGCTGATCCTCGGCCTGCTGAAGCCCGATCGCGGATCGATACGGCTTTTCGGCGATACGCCCGAACGGGGGCGGCGGCGGTCGGGGTACGCGCCGCAGTACGGCGTGTTCGACCCGACGTTCCCGGCCACGGTCTCCGACGTGGTGATGATGGGGCGGATCGGGTGCGGCCGCCGGGGACGGCGCCGCCGATCCGAAGACCGGCGGGCGGTGGCCGAATCGCTGCAGGAGGTGGGGCTTTCCCCGCTCGCCGACACCCCCTTCTCCGCGCTCTCCGGGGGCCAGCGCCAGCGGGTGCTGATCGCCCGCGCCCTGGCGTCGAAACCCGACCTGCTCCTGCTCGACGAGCCGACCGCCGGCATGGATGCGGCGGCCGAGGAGGACTTCCACGCCCTGCTGGAGCGCCTCGCGCACCGGCTGACCATGGTCATGGTATCCCACGACATCGGATTCGTCTCCGACCTCGCGGACTCGGTCGTATGCGTCAAGGGGACGGTCAACGTGCATCCCACCGACGAACTGACGGGCGAGGTCATGCGCGAAATGTACGGGCGCGACGTCCGGCTTATCCGGCACGACCACACCTGCGCGCGATACGGCGGGCGGGAAACGGGGGGAGGCGGACGATGATCGACTTTTTCAACGAGATCGGCGGGGAGCTGTCGACGCTCCTGCAGACGGGCGAAGCGGGGGTGCTCGTCACCGCCCTGCTCGCCGGTCTCCTGTGCAGCATCGCCGCGGGCGTCGTGGGGACGTACGTGGTCACCCGCCGGATCACCTACCTGGCCGGCGGCATCGCCCACTGCGTCCTGGGCGGCATCGGCGCGGCGGTCTACTGCCGGGACGTCCTCGGGTGGACCGGCGCGGACCCCCTGCTCGGCGCGGTCGCGGCCGCCCTCGCGGCCGCCGTCATCATCGGGCTGGTTTCGTTGAGACTGCGGGAGCGCGAAGACACGGTCATCAGCGCCCTGTGGGTCCTCGGCATGGGCGGCGGGATACTGCTGATATCCCTGACGCCGGGGTACAAGCAGCACCTGATGAGTTACCTCTTCGGCGACATCCTCATGGCCGGCCCGGGAGACCTGTTTTCGACGGCCGTGCTGGATCTGGCGATCATTTTCATCGCGGTCGTGTTCTACCGGCCCTTGCTGGCGGTCTGTTTCGACGAAGAATTCGCCCGGTCGCGCGGCATCAGGACCGAGTGGTACTACCTGCTGCTGCTGGGCATGACGGCGGTGACGGTCGTATTCCTGGTGACCCTGGTGGGCATCGTGATGGTGATCGCCATGCTGGCGCTGCCGGCGGCGATCGCCGCGAAGTGCGCGAGAACACTCTGGACCGTCATGGTGCTGGCGACCGTGTTCTGCGCGGTCTTTTCCTTTGCCGGCCTCGCGGCCAGCTACGGCCCCGGCCTGCCGTCCGGCGCGACCATCGTCGTCATCGCGGCGACATGCTACCTGCTGTTCCTGGGGTTCTCAGGGATCGTCACCCTCCTGCGCCACTCAGGGAACAGGACGAACGAATAGCGGTAAACATATACTCTAACATAGCGCACATTCCGGCAAATACGTTCGAATTCCGGGATAAAATCGCCATGGGAACTGACGGTGTCAGTCAAGCTGCCGGAACGCGTCCTGGATCGCGGAGAGAAACTCTTTCAAAGCCATCGTGTCGTTCCATAAACGATGCTCTCTAAGCCTGATCGAACCCAGCGATTCCGGCGAATCGAAGTACGTTCTTATGATGTCCGCAGCCTCGACGATTACCGGGTGCTGCTCGAACTCCCGGACCTGCTGCAGCGTCAGTTCCCATTCCTGCTCGGACATCATTGCGACGATACGATAAATATCCAGCGCGTGGTGTCGGCCCAGATCCTTATCCTCATCCTGGCACCTGTCGCGAAAAGCGTGCAACTTCATCAACAGTAACGTGAAGGCGGATGGAATCCGGACCATTGCGGCGTACGGTTCGCCGGACGAGAGCACCCCATCCACCGCCAACGCCATTGTACGCTGCTCAAAGGCCAGGGCTTCGTCGGTTGCATGGGCATGCAGGCCAACACTTCGACGTGGGCGTACGCGACGCACGCCAACCCTTACGCGTGGATCTCCCGTGAACATCTCACGCGGCCCTGTCAGCAGATCCACCTTGACGTACTGCTCCGCGGGCAGTGTCTTTATAAACTGCATGTACTCCGCACCCGGGACGGCCACATAGTCCAACTGGTCGAGGGCCGTTCGTATTGGCCCCATACGCTCGGAGTCAACCACCACCTCGGTACTGAGAAGGATGTCCAGATCTTCGGTTGCCCGCGGCGAAGGCCAGAGATTACCGTCGATTAACGTTGAGTACTGCATGGTCTCCTGTAGAAGCACCTGCTTGAGGTAGAGTCCATAACCGCCACCCAGGATGAGCGAAAAGTCATGGTCACGCAGTTCATATAGCAGATCCAGCAGGCTGGTCTTCAGGATGGACGGGGCCTCTGTCATGGGCGTCCACCACTACCGGCGGGCTTCAGAGAAGCAAGAATGCCCCTGCGCACCTGAGCGGCGGCATCTCTCTGTCGCTTATCTCCCGTTGCAAGCTCCAGGTATGTCTGCACCGGTGATGCATAGGGAACGCCATCCACATATCGGGCGTCGGAGAATACTCTCGCATCATCCGTCCGGACGATCGCCAGATTGGCGAAGCGAGATGTTTCGCCGGCATCAATGCCACTGCTGTCCAGCAGAGCGAGTGGCAGTACGGTCGTGTAGATTGACAGCATTGGTTCCTTGGCCGCAACCGCGTATTGTTCCACAGAGGCCGCGCCGGTGAGAACAACCTTCCTCGCTCGCGATGAGGCAGCCCCCGCCAACAGTCGCGCCATATCATTTGTCGAGAGGCCGCACTTGCCTTCAAAACGATCCTTCACACGGGGCGATTCGTAGTTGTCCGCCAGTTTATCGAGAAGGGTGTCGGGTTGGATAAGACGAATGCTGTCACTTTTCCGGCTGACGACCAGGTCACCCTCGAGCCGTTTGAGCGCTTTGGATACGGTCGAGATCGCTACGCCTCCACCTCGGCGGTCCAGCAATTCGACGATTTCCTTCACCATAGAGAACTGCGGTTGGATGAGGAAAGCTCGCGCTACAAGCGAGATCATACCTCGATAGGCGTTCTTGAACTTCGGTGACTCCGGAAACTGATTTGGTTTTCCACTGCGAAATACCAGCATTTTGCCCGGTACGCGCAGAATACCGTTGCCGCAAAGGTCTACGCCACTGACGCCTTCGGCCTCCAACTGCGCAAGCTTGTCTGCGGACAGGTACGGCACGATCACCATAGGATAGGTCTCTGGAGGTGAAGCCTTTTCCTGCGCCTGGGCGATTGCCTCCCGAAGCACCTTCGGGATAGATCGTCCTTTGATTTCCGCAAGAAACCGAACCGCCTGATCCTCCCAGGTTGCCTTGATGATCGCGTCGGCCCGAGCAGCTTCAGTTGAGCCGGGTTCCCAAGCAGCTACGCATAGGGTAACCGGTGGCAGAAACAACCTGTTTGCTACCCACTCCGGATTGTCCAGTTCAAGGTCCATTTTCCTATTATATCGTCATTTCCGTGAACGGAAAATAGGTTATTTTAGGAAATAATCATCTCGTTTTCCATAATTATACAATATTCCGGTTACGGAAAACATATTTGGGGCCTGCTGAACGATTCGGCCCTCGACGAGAAAGAGACACGCTTTTCGCACATCAAAGGGGGTCGAAGCAGGCGATTCTGTATGAATCATCGATGGATACTGGCGATGTCTGGCGAAAGGTACGTTCTCGCACACGGGCAAACACGTGGCGTCGTGTCGTCATGTGTCTGCCAACGGTTC
>CAZLBC010000111.1:0-13875 GCA_964557575.1 uncultured Planctomycetaceae bacterium | reverse complement strand
GGCTCGTTTTCGACGATAATATTAGAGTGATGTTTTCAGGAGAGGAGAACGGTCTATGAAACGGTTGACGCTGTTTGTATGCGTAGCGATCGCGGCGCTGCCGGTGGTCTGTCTTTCCGCCGAAACGGACGAGATCGATGAACTGGTCAAGACGGTCACCGAATCGGCGAGAAACGACGCCGAGCGGGCCGAGAAGCTCATAGACGCAGCCGCCGCCCTCGACGACACTCCCGCGGTGCAGAAGGCCTTCTACGAAAAGGCCTACGACTATGGCCTCAAGCTCCCCGCCGGGTACGACGTCGCCATGAAGGCCCTGGACGAGCTGGAAGGGCTCGACGGGGTGTCGAAAGCCGACATCGACGAAAGGCGGACGCGATTGTGGCGGCTGAAGTATTCCCGTGCGCGGACGACGGAGGACCGCAAGGCGGCCGCCGCCGGGCTCATGAAGGCGCTGGTCGCGGCGGGTGACGCGAAGGTCGCCGCGGGTACTCCCTCCGCGGCGATACCGCTCTACTCCGAGGCCCTGCGGCTCGCGGCGTTCGTCAACGACCAGTCCGCCAAGGGCAGCATCACCGCGACAATAGCGGATGCCCGGTCGAAGATGGTGCTGGAAAGCAAGATCAAGGTGCTGAAGGCCGCCGTCGAGAAGAACCCCGACGACCAGGAGAGCCTCAAGAAGCTTATCCTCGCCTGCTTTATTGATCTGAACGACCCGGTCGCGGCGCAGAAGCTCCTGCCGGGCTGCGAAGACCTGATGCTCCAGACCTGTATACCGATGGCGACGAAGGACCCGGCGGACATATCGGCGTCGGACTGCCTGGAACTGGCCAAATGGCTGGAAGACATCTCCAAGAGCGCTTCCGGCTCGGGGAAGCTGAACGTCCTTGCGCGGGCGAAGGCGTGCTACGACCGGGCGATCGGGTCCGGCGAGCTCGAGAGCGTCGACACGCTCAAGGCGAAGCTCGCCCTGAGGCGGGTCGAGCAGAACCTGGAGGCCCTCGGGTACACGCCCCCGGGAAGCGTCAAGACGAAGACCTGGGTCGACCTGATGCCGTACTTCGACCCGGAATGGGCCCTGACGCAGGGCACGGTGGTGCGCGAGGGACGCGCGGTGATCATGGCCGAACCACGGGAAGGGGAAACCAGCTTCACGGTCTTTCCCGTCACGCCGACGGGGAGCTACCGCTTCCGGGTGGGTGTCGCCGGGAAGAGCGTCGCGTACGGGGCCACGATGGAGCTGCCGGTGGGGCGGGAACACATCGTGAAATTTGGTTTCAGCCCCGTCATGGCCGGTTTCGGCCCGATCAACGGACTCGAATGGATCGAACGCACCAACAAAACGCACGTCAGGTTCCCCGATCGCCTGCCGCCCGCCGGAACGTACGGCATAGAGGTGACCGTCGTCCACGACAACGGCGACGTCAAACTCCTCGCCGCGATCGGCGGCCGGAAGATCATATCGTGGCAAGGCGACACGGACGACCTCGACCGGCACTGGGGGATCCCCCTGATCAGCATGAGCACCGAGCGCGGCAGTGCGACGTTCCGGGAACCCGCCCTGTACATCGAAAGCGGGGAGGGGACGGTACGGTCCCCGGCCGAAGATCGCGCGTACGCCGAGAAACACGTCCCCGTTATCGACCACCTCTCTTACTTCCGCGTGCCGGCGGCACTGCCCGGCACGCTGGCCGGCCGGGTCGAAAAGGAGGGCAAATACCAGGTAAAACATGGTTTCGGCTACTGGTATCACGGATTCAGCGAACGTGCAAAGGTCAAGGCCTCCGGGTCGCCGGACGGCAAGTACCACCTCCAGGGGTGGATCGGCGACGGGACGCCGTTTCGATTGCAGGAAGACAGCATCCTGGAAGCCGAACGGGCGGGCCCGCTCTACCTGGGCATGTCCGACCAGGAGGGCGACGAGTTCAACGACAACTACGGGTTCGCGCGGGTCTCGCTGACCGCCCTGCCGGAAAAAACGCCATCCGACGGGCCCGGCCCGCTATGGCACAGCACGCGGGTGGAACTGCCCGGCACCGTCAAGTGGGTACCTGTCGGCACCGTCGAGGCCGGCCAGTACTACCGGGTCGACGCCAACAGGCCCTACGGTGAGCGGGGCTGGCGGGTACCGGGCCAGACGGAGCTGATCGGCCCCGACGGGAAGGGCGACAAGTACTACCTGCAGTTGCGGATCGCCGGCGGAGCACCCGTTCGGTTCGGCACGAAACCCGCCATTTACCACGCCGCGACCGGGGGACTTCTCGAGGCCGGCATCAGCCACCCCTCCCTGCAGATCACGGGTGAGTGCCGCATGAGCATCCGGCGGTGGGACCTGGTCCAGCAGGCCGGCGCGGTACGGCAGTACATCGCCGCCATGCGCTACCGGGAGATGAAACAGAAGATGCGGGAGAAGGAGAAAAAACCGGAAGGAACGCGGCGGCAGGAGCTGATACGGGAAAAAATGAAGCGACTGCGGCAGGAACGGGTGAAGAAAAACATGAGGGAACTCAACAAGAAAGGGCCGCGGTAGGAGGTCGCCTCCGGTCCGTATGCATGGATGAACACGGAAACACGACAACCGGAACGCGATATGAATCACCGTGTTGAAGAGAGACTGCGGGAATTTCTCGCCGGTTTCCAACAGGGATTCCAAACGGCGGACCGCCGGAAAGCGGTCTTTACGCTGATTTCAACGCTCCTTCTCGTTCCGGGCCTCGCGATGACTCCCTGGTTCGCCTGGTGGCAGGCCCTGCCGGCCGCCGCCTGGTACTTCATTGCCCTTGCCGGCATCCTCGGCCCCGACGCCGGGAAGCTCCGGCGCGAGGTCAGGCGGCAGGTGACGGCGTTCCGGGACCGGTTCCCGGAAGACGCGCACCGGAAGGAAGCCGAGTCACTGCTCGCGGCGACTGTTTTTCCGAACCGCCGGCAGTGCGCACTGGCCGAGGCGATCCTCGCCGGCCGGGATCCCGTCGAGGACCGGGCCCGCGGTTTCGCTGCCATGTATACCACCCGATCCGAGCGGTCGTTCGGCGCCTCGTTTCTCGTATTCATGGTGGCGGCCCCCCTGCTCTTTCCCGGGCTCTGGATCCTGTTCGCCGTCCCCTGGTGGCAGTCGCTGCTCAGCGGGCTCGGCCTCTTTATCGTGATCATAAACCTGATTACGTCTCTCAACGCCCGGGCCGCCCGGAAGACGGCCCGCGCGTTCAACGGCGCGTTTCCCGACGGCGACCCGCGCCGGCAGGCGGCGATACGCGCCCTTTCCCGCTACCGCGGCGGCGCCCCCGTAATCAAGGCCCTCGTCGGCGACGACGACCGCACCAGGATCGCGCGGAACCAGCTCAACTACGGCACTGCGCCGGCGGAACCGCCGCCCGGCGGCGGCGCACTCTCCGCGGGCGGCCCGGATCGCATCCTGGTGCGCTGCGATTCGCCGGATCTGGTCAAGAAGGTGCTCCGCGGATACTCCCGGGCGGCCGGCGCCCGGAACACCCGACAATACACTGTCCGGGTGAGCCCTCTCACCGGCGGATACTGCGCGGTCGAGTTCGATCCGACACCGGCAGCCGACGTGTTCTGCAGCCTGGTGTTGAATCTCGATCACGCACCCGGCATACCCGGCATGCGGGACGCGGCAGGACTGCTGGCCGTGCCCGGCAACGGCCGCTGGATGCTGACGGTGGAATACGACAACACGAACCGGGACACGCTCCTGGGACGCGCGGCCGACGGCCGGCGCATACGCGTCCACCTCCCCGACGGCGCGGTATCGGAGACAGACCGGGAACTGGCGCCGCCGGCCGATACGGCGCCGGCCGGCCGGAAACCGGACGGCGGCGAATCGTTCGATCTCGACCTGCCGGTCTCCCCGCCGGACGGGAACCCCGAGCTGGCCGTCACCCGCGAGCGGGACTACAACTGGAACCTGGTGCACACGTGAAGCGCCGCAGGCCCGATCGTACTACCGGTTGGCCCGATCGTGGTGGAACCGGCCCGCCTTTGCGGTTACAATCGCTCAGCGTATCGAAAAACCATCCACATGGATCCCGAGGAGAAAAACCATGACCATGCGCAGGAGAGACTTTCTCAGGACGGCGGCCGTTACCGCCGCGCTCCCGGCGGCGGGCACGGCCGCGGCCGCACACGGCACACCACCGAACATCGTCTTCTTCTTCGTCGACGACCAGCGCGACGACACCCTCGGCTGCGCCGGACACCCGGTCCTGAAGACGCCGGTGATCGACGGGATTGCCCGCCGGGGCGTCCGGTTCAAAAACGCCTTCGTGACCACGTCGATCTGCGCCGCCAGCCGCGCCTCGGTCTTCACGGGCGTCCACGAGCGGGCCCACGGGTACACGTTCGGCAAGCCGCCGGTGCCCGCCCGGTACACCGCCGCAAGCTACCCGGCGATCCTGAAACGGGAGGGATACCGCACCGGGTTCATCGGGAAGTACGGTGTCAACATGAAGGGCGGCAAGAAGACGATCTTCGATTTCTTCAAGCCGCTGAACCGGAACCCCTATTTCAAGAAGCAGCCGGACGGCTCGAAGCGACACATCACCGAGCTGTCGGCCGACCGGGCGCAGGAATTCATCGAAAGCAATCCGGCGGACACGCCCTTCTGCCTGTCGATCAGCTTCAACGCCGTGCACGCCGAGGACCGCGACAAGAAAGATCACTATCCCTGGCCGAAGGCGGTCGACGGGATGTACGAGGACATCGACCCCGCCCCGCCCCGGCTCGGCAACCCGCAGATATTCGAAAGCCAGCCGGACTTCCTGAAGAAGTCGCTGAACCGGCAGCGCTACTTCTGGCGGTGGGACACCCCGGAAAAATACAAGAAGAACATGCGGGCGTACTTCCGCATGATCAGCGGCGTCGACCGGGCGATCGGCCGGGTCCTGAAGGCCTTGGAGGAGAAGGGACTCGCCGACAACACCGTGCTGATCTACGCGGGCGACAACGGCTACTACATGGGCGACCGGGGCTTTGCCGGCAAGTGGTCGCACTACGAGCAGTCCCTGCGGGTCCCCCTCATCATCGCCGACCCCCGGGCCGACGCCGGAAAGCGGGGTATCGTCAGCAAGGCGATGGCCCTGAACATCGACATCACCGCCACGATGCTGGACCTCGCCGGGGCTGACGTC
Organism: uncultured Planctomycetaceae bacterium; assembly: GCA_964557575.1. Taxonomy (GTDB): domain Bacteria; phylum Planctomycetota; class Phycisphaerae; order SM23-33; family SM23-33; genus CAZLBC01. The sequence continues at coordinate 8,734 of CAZLBC010000111.1, read as the reverse complement.
CCGAAACACTACCGCGGCCGCAGCCTCCTGCCCCTTCTCGCCGGCAGAACGCCCTCCGGCTGGCGAGAGGACTTCTTCTGCGAACACCTGATGAACCACAAGGCCATACCGAAGTGGGAGGGGGTGCGCGGCAGCCGCTACGTCTACGCGAAGTATTTCGAACAGTCACCGCCGCATGAGTTCCTGCACGACCTGGAAACCGATCCGGACCAGTTTAAAAACTTCGCAGGCGACCCGAAATACGCCGACATCCTGGCGAAGATGCGCACGCGGTGCGCCGCGCTCAAGAAGATCTGCGATAAGCGGCTGGTGAAGTAGGGCCGCGGTCTTGTCCTTGCTCCCCCGGCGGAACGGGGGTATACTTCCGCACGACATCACGAGACGGATTAACACGCGGCGGAAAAAGGGGACCGTCCGCATCGGGCAATCCCCTTTTCCGCAGCAACAACGGAGCGCGGGCGCGAATGAAAAACTACGGATTCAGCAAGCGGATACTGGTTACCGGCGGCGCCGGTTTTATCGGCTCGCACCTCTGTCGGCGGCTTCTCAATGACGGCCACGAGGTGATCTGCGCCGATAATTTCTATACCGGCAGGCGGGCCAACCTCGTCGGCCTGATGGACAACCCCTTCTTCGAGATACTGCGGCACGATGTCTGCTTTCCGCTCTACGTGGAAGTCGACGAGATCTTCAATCTCGCGTGTCCCGCCTCGCCGATCCACTACCAGCTCGACCCGGTCCAGACCACCAAGACCAGCGTCCACGGGTCGATCAACATGCTGGGGCTCGCCAAGCGGGTGGGGGCGAAGATTCTCCAGGCCTCGACGTCCGAGGTATACGGCGACCCCGAGGTCCACCCCCAGCGGGAGGAGTACCGCGGCCACGTCAACCCGATCGGCACCCGCTCCTGCTACGACGAGGGAAAGCGGTGCGCCGAGACGCTCTTTTTCGACTATCATCGACAGCACAACCTGGCCGTCAAGGTCGCCCGCATCTTCAATACCTACGGCCCGCGCATGCATCCCAACGACGGGCGGGTGGTCAGCAACTTCATCATGCAGGCACTGGCCGGCAAGGACATCACCGTCTTCGGGGACGGATCACAGACCCGGAGCTTCTGCTACGTCGACGACCTGGTGGACGGGCTCGCGCGGCTCATGGAAACCCCCGACGCAGTGACCGGACCGGTCAACCTCGGGAACCCGACCGAATGCACGATCGGGCAACTCGCCGAAACGATCATCGACATCACCGGGGCCGGCTCGAACATCATCCACGAGCCGCTCCCCCCCGACGACCCGCGCCGGCGACGCCCCGACATTTCCCTGGCGAAGGAAACACTGGGCTGGGAACCCGCCACCTCCCTCGAAACCGGCCTGCGCAAGACGGTCGCATACTTCGAGAAGCTGCTCCGGGAGAACGAATAGGCCATGAATGCAGAGAAGACGAACGTGTTGCTGACCGGTGCCTCGGGCCTGCTCGGCCGGGCGATCATGACGGAACTGGCCGCGGGCGGCTTCGCGGTCACCGGGACGGCGTACCGCCGGGCGGCGGCTGACCTCCTGTGGCTGGACCTGCGGGACACCGCGGCCATTCGAACGTGCGTCGACGAGGCGAAACCGGACGTCATCGTGCACAGCGCCGCCGAGCGGCGGCCGGACATCTGCGAGAACGAGCCGGAACTTACCCGGGAGCTGAACGTCGAGGCGACCAGAACGCTCGCCGCGGCCGCGCGCGACGCGGGGGCCTGGATCGTCTACCTCTCCACGGATTACGTCTTCGACGGCACCGCGCCTCCCTACCGCCCCGGCGACGAGACCAATCCGCTCAACCGGTACGGGCGGAGCAAGCGGGACGGTGAAAACGCCGTTATCGACACCACCGCGGCGGCCGCCGTGCTCCGGGTCCCCATCCTCTACGGCGACGTGGAGACCCCCGGGGAATCGGCGGTGACGGCCATCCTCGAGAAGATCGTCGCGGCCGGCGACGGGGAACTGAAACTCGACGCCTGGGCGACCCGGTATCCCACGCTCACCGGCGACGTGGCCGTCGTCTGCCGGCAGATGATCGAGCAGAAGCGTTCCGACCCGGGATTCAACGGGATTTTTCACTGGTCGGGAGACGAGCCGATGACCAAGTATGACATGGGCATGGTCATGGCGAAGCTCGCCGGCCTGCCACCCGGGGGGCTGGTTCCCGACCCGACCCCGCCCGACGGGGCGCCGCGCCCCCGCGACTGCCGGCTGGACTGCAGCGACCTTGAGGCGCTCGGCATCGGCCGCCGCACCCCCTTCGCCGACGCGATCGAGGGGATCATTCATTAGGGGGACATGCATGAGCAACATTAGGGGGACATGATACTTAACGTGACATAATACCTTGTTCGAAAGCATGCCCGTCTGTTTTCCTGGATTGATCAAAAACAACGGTCGTTTCATCCCCGTCGCCCTTGCTGAACAACCCGGTCGCTCATCCCCTGCGCGTCGGTATGTGAGCCGCCGGCCTACCGGCCGCCTTCCGCTTGCTCCGGGTCATCTGCTGACGAGGTATTCAATTGGAGCCTATACGCACAACACAGAATATGTATCTTACCGAGGGTTGAATAATGTTTTCACGCAAATGGCCAGCTGCGCAAGCGGGCGCGCTGTGCTCCGCGAGCACCGTGCAGGATGTTCTCCCCAACGCGCAATACGTGACTGTTGCGATCACTATTCATCATGCCTTCATTACGAAATCGCATGGAACTGATAATCATCTCTACAAACGCGAAGCAAGCGCGCCCTGCTCTACTCGGGCGTTTCACGGCGAACAAAGCGGGGCGGCAGAACAAGTAACGGATCATCGATTTTCGTGCTAACCAATAAAACGTGTCACACGCCGGTGAGACGCGAGAAGCGAGCAGGAACCGGCCGGTAAGGCAAGGCCGCTTTGTTGCCGCGTGCATGGAGAAGAATTGGATTGGAAAAACAAGGTATGCGCGGGATGGCTGTTGTTGAAAACCTCATCCCATAAATGGTCAAACAAAAAGGTACCTGACCCCTGTTGGGGCTGCTGGAATCTTACAAGCGATTTTGAGGGGGTCAAAATCGGCTGTAAGCCTTATATGCGGGGCAGAAATGCATATAAGTCTATATATTAAAATTATTTACTGTGGTCCGACCCCGCCGTCCCGAAGGGCGGGGAATTCCTCGCGCCACTGCCTGACGGCGGCCGGGTCGACGGCGGCGCGGACGAAGCCCTCGGCATCATCGCCGGCCGCGAGCCGCTCTCCCCGCGGACCGTACACGGCGGTTCGGCCCGCGTACGCGTTGAAGGGATCCGATCCCACCCGGTTGACGCCCGCCACGTATGCCTGGTTTTCGATCGCCCGCGCGGCCAAAAGCACGTCCCAGTGATCGGCGCGGGCGGCGGGCCAGTTGGCGATGACCGCGTACAACTCGGCCCCCTCCCCCGCCGCCGCGCGGAACAGTTCGGGAAACCGCAGGTCGTAGCAGATCAACGGGGCGGCGGCGATATCGTCGACGGCGGATACTGCAACAGCGTCACCGGCGGCGTAGTGCTCATGCTCGCCGGCAGGGGTGAAGGAGCGCATCTTGTCGTACCGGCACGCCACCGCGCCGTCCGGGCCGAACAGGACGGCCTGGTTCGCGATGCGGCCGCCGGCATCAACCGCCAGCCCGGCCAGGAGATGCGCTCCCGCGCCGGCGGCGAGTCCCGCCATGAACGACTCGGTCCGGCCCCCCGCCGGTTCCGCCGCCTCGGCGGCGTTCATGGTAAAACCGGTGACGCACAGTTCCGGCAGGATCACCAGGTCGCCGGGGACCGGGGCGGCGCGCTTGAACAGGGCCGCGATCCTGTCGCGGTTGGCCGGAATGTTTTCCCAGGCCGTGTCCGTCTGCAGACACACGATATGCATAGTTCGTCACCGATCAAACGCGGACGGCCGCGGGCAGCAGCCGCGGCCGTCCTTCGCGTATATTCCGGCGTTATTCGGTCATCACGCTTCGCCGCGGGTGAACGGCAACGGGGACAACTGCAGGTACCAGGCCTCCCGGACCTGTTCGAGCGACCTGATCTTCTTCATGAGTTCCTCGGATGGTTTCTGGTCGAGGTTGAGGCCGACCATCGCCAGCCCCGACTTCTTGCGGCTGAAGGTCAGGTCGGCGATGTTGATGCCCGCGTCGCCGAACGTCGCGCCGTACTGGCCGAGGGCCCCGGGCTTGTCCTCGTTGAGGATCACAAACACGTTCCCCTCCGGACGGAGTTCCATGTGGTAGCCGTCGATGGAAATAATCCGCGGAAATTTCTTCCCGAAGATCGTCCCGAGGGAGGTCCGGGTCGTCTTGTCGGTGGTCAGTTTCACCTCCACGAGGTTGGAGAATTCCTTGACCTTCCTCGTGGTAATCTCCTCGACCTCTATGCCCCGCTCCTCGGCAATGGCGGGCGCATTGATCACGTTGACCGGCTCGTCCATGTGGGCCTGGAGCAGCCCGACCACGAAGAAGGTCGTGACCGGCTTGACGTTCATTTCGCTGATGGCCCCGCGGTAAAGTATTTCCACCTTGTTGATCGCGCCGGGCGTGATGCTCGCCAGGAGGTAGCCCATGCGGGGGGCGAGTTCGGTGTAGGGCTGCAGGGCCTCGGGTATGGACTTGCCGAAACCGGGGGCGTTCAGCGCGTTGCGGACTTCGCCGCCGCGGAGGGCCTCGACGAGCTGCTGAGCGGCGTCGATCGCCACCTGCTGCTGGGCCTCCTCCGTGCTGGCGCCCAAGTGCGGGACACAAAGGACCTTCTCGTGCTGCACCAGTGCCTTCTCCGCCTCGGTCTCCGGCGGCTCGGACGTGTACACGTCGAGTGCCGCCCCGGCGATTGTACCGGCATTGAGCGCATCCAGGAGGGCCGGGGGGTCGACCACGCCGCCCCGGGCCGCGTTGATCACCCGCGCGGTCGGCTTCATCACCGCGTACTGATCGGCGCCGATCATTCCCAGGGTATCGTCGTTCTTGGGCACGTGGACGGTGATGTAATCGGCCCGCTTGCACAACTCATCGAGGTCCTTGACGTAGTCGATGGGATCGTCCTCGCCGGCGGCGAAAAACGGGTCGTAGCCGACGACGCGCATGTCGAAGCCCAGGGCCCGGTCGGCGACCGCCCGCCCGATCCGCCCGAGACCGACCACGCCGAGCGTCTTTCCGGCGAGCTGGGTGCCCTTGAACTGCTTGCGATCCCAGCGGCCGTCCTTCAGCGAGTGGTTGGCGGGGGCGATGTTGCGGCTCAGGGACAGCATGAGCGACCAGGTCAACTCGGCCGTGCTGAGCGTATTGCCGTCGGGCGTGTTCATGACGATAATCCCCCGCGACGTCGCGAGGGACACGTCGATGTTGTCCACGCCGACGCCCGCCCGGGCGATGCCCTTCAGGCGGCCGGTGTTCTTCATGACGTCGCCCTTCAGTGTGACGCCGGAACGGACGATCACGCCGTCGTATTCGCCGATATCGGCGGCGAGTTCCGCGGGGTCGCGCAGCGGCTTGTTCGCCACCTCAACGTCCGCCTGGTTTTCGAGCCAGTCTATGCCCATCTGGCTGAGCTTGTCAGCCACGAGTATCTTGATTTTTTCAGCCATTGGTATTCTCCGTCAGGTATGCGGTATATGTGTCGGTATGGGTGAGAACCGGGAACAACTATTCCCAGTCCTTCAGCACGTCCACGGCCCGGGCCGTGCCGGCGCCGATCTCGACGTCGGCGCCCATCGACGCGAAGGTGTATTCCAGTGCGGCAACCAGGCCGATGGTATCGACGACGTCGACGTATCCCATGTGTGATACCCGGAAGATTTCGCCCTTCAGGTGGGCCTGCCCGCCGGCCACGGAGATACCGTACGTATCTTTGAGCACCGCCCGGAAATCATCGCCGATGCCCTCCGGCAGGCGTATGGCCGTCACCGAGTCGCTCGGCTGCTTGCTGAAGACCGCGAGCCCCATCGCCGCCGCGGCCTCCCGCATCGCCTTCGCCAGCACGGCGCAGCGGGCCGTGATCCGGTCGATTCCCACTTCGTTGATCTTCTCGCACGCCACATCGAGGCCGCGTATCAGGCTCACCGGGCCGGTGTAGGGCGTGTCGTCCTTCGCGAGGCTCTTGCGATAGGCCTTGAGGTCGAGGTAGAAGACGGGGGGATTCTCGACCGTCTCCGCGCACTGCCATGCCTTCTCGCTGACCGAGAGCATCGCGAGCCCCGGCGGGAGCATGAAGGCCTTCTGGCTGCCCGAGGCGACCACGTCGAGCCCCCAGGCGTCGGTCTCGAGGGGCAGCGTTCCGCAGGCGGTAATCGCGTCCACCAGCAGAATGGCGTCGGTGTCCTTTACGATCCCGCCGATCGCCTCGACGTCCGTCGCGGTGGCGGTGCAGGTCTCGCTGTAGGTGATGATGACCGCGCCGTATTCGCCGGTGTCCAGCTTCTCTTTGACGGTTGCCGGCTGAATGGCGGTGCCCCACTCCAGTTCGACCTCGTCGACGTCGAGGCCGTAGACCCTGGCGACCTTGACCCACCGTTCGCCGAACTTGCCGCCGTTGGCGACCAGTACCTTACGGCCGCGCGGGACGAGGGTCGCGATAGCGGCCTCCATCCCCGCGGTCCCGGAACCGGCAATCGTGATAATGTCATTCTCCGTCTTGAAAATCTTTTTCATCCCTTCGTTGGCCCGGGCGAACATCTCCCTGAAACGCGGCGTCCGGTGATGAAACATCGGCCGCGCCATCTCGATGAGGGCCTCCGGGTGCGCATCGGTGGGTCCGGGGGTAAACAGGCGTTCCTTGATCATGAGAGTACTCCTTTGCAACCGGTGTGCCGAGAACATGCCGGCAGCGCCGCAGACCCTTTCTACGGTTGCCTCATCGGCACGGTTATGGTCAGGCCCCGCCCCGCTCCGCTGCGGCGGGTGAACGCCGCGGGACGAAACGATCGCAGGAAAGAGAGAGAATACCGCTCCACGACGCTTTGTCAAGGCCGCCGGTAATTATTCTCCAGCACCGCCCGCCACTGGGCCTCGCTGGTCGCTGAGACGAAGGCCGTTCGCACCCGCTTCGGCGCCGGGTGCAGCCGGGAATACCGGATGCCGAACTTCCGCATGATCTTCGACGCCCTGCCGGGACCGTAGAGGGCGGCGGCCTCCGTGAAATGATCCTCGATGATAGCCCGCTGCTCGTCGAGGTCCGGAACCGTCGGCTGCCGCCCGGCGGCCAGGTCGCGGACGTGCCGGAAAAACCACGGGTTGCCCAGCGCGCCCCGGGCGACCGCCACCCCGTCGACGCCGGTTTTCTCCAGCATGTCCAGGGCGTCACGGGGCCGCAGGACGTCGCCGGATCCGACGACCGTCCAGTCCCGGAAATCGGCCGCGGCACCGGCGAGGAAATCCCAGTCGGCCGGACCGGCATACTTCCGCTCCACGCTCCGGCCGTGCACGGCCATGCCCGCGGCGCCCGCGGCCATCGCGCCGCCGGCTATCCGGGTGAAATTCCCCGTCCCCTCCCCTTCACCGAAGCTCTTCCTGAGCTTCACCGTCACCGGCACGCCCGCGGCCGGGACCACGGCCCGGACGATGTCCACCGCCAGGTCCGGCTGCCTCATCAGGCATCCCCCCCGCCGCCGCTTGAGGGCCTTGTTGACCGGGCAGGCGAAATTGATGTCCACCACGTCGAAACCGATTTCCGCCAGTTTCGCCGCCGCGGCGGCCATCTTCGACGGTTCGTTGCCGATAAGCTGCCCGCCGACGGGATGGTCGTCGGCGGCGGTCGCCAGCGACGGCAGCGGCTTGCGGTGCCGGGCGGTCACGGTGCGGTCCAGGATCATCTCGCTGCTGGAATACTCGACTCCCATGCGCCGGCAGATCCGCCGGAAGGCGATGTCTGAGTACCCCGCCAGGGGCGCGAGTACCACGGGAAACGAAATCCGCAGGTGTCCTATCGTCAGGGGCTTCATTGCGGGCGATATTATAGGCGCAATGTTGCGGGGTCGGGTTCAAAAACCGGATGGCGGCCGCCGGTTTATAAACCACTGTTTTTTCGTTTTATCAAATTTAATAACTTGTCATCGTCCGTTCATTGGTATATATTTTCGTAATACTTGGGATGTTAAACATTTAACGGAGTATTTGGAGAAACGGACATGACAGACACCCCCACGCCCGAAACACCCGGAACCCCCGAGCAACCCACGCAGCCCCCCGCGCAGCCCCCGGCACAGCCGGCCGGCGGCCCCCCCGCCGGGGGACCACCGCAGAAACCCGGCAACGGCATGGCGATCGCCGGTATGGTGCTGGGTATAGTCTCCCTGGTCATTTTCTGCCTGTGGTATATCAGCCTTCCCTGTGCGATTGTCGGCCTCATCCTGAGTGTCGTCGCGAAGAAAAAAGCGAAGGAAACCGGCGCCGGTGGCGGGATGGCGACGGCCGGACTGGTACTCTGTATTATCGCGCTGGGTCTGGCAATCGTTATAACCATCCTCGCAATCGTCGGCATCGCCATCATCGGCAGCCAGAGCGGCACTTTGGCCGAGCAAATGCAAAAGGCGGCACAGGATATGGAGAAGGCGGCGAAAGACGCCGAACAGAACATGCCCAAGGAACTGCTCAACATGTTTCGGGCGATGTTCTAAGCTGTTTCCTGTTTTTTGAAAATACCTTACCAGACGGTGATATGCGGGCCGCGGAGTTGACTTCGCGGCCCGTTTTTTTATGAT
>CAZLBC010000110.1:0-14187 GCA_964557575.1 uncultured Planctomycetaceae bacterium | reverse complement strand
CTGGGACAACCACCGTTGTCGCAATACCGTCGTGCCCGCCCAACGGTTATGCGGTCTAAACCTGTCGGCAGGAGTCGTTTTTTTGTCCTGTCTTATTCGCCGAAAGTGTTACCCCTTATTGAACCAGGCCGAAAATCGGATGCATTCCGGATGGCCAATCACGTCCGTCGGCTTTTGCAGCAGGTCCGCGAAAAGCTTACCTGACGGTCCCTTAGAACGGCACGGGGGCGATATCGAGCTTCGGGTTTAAGTAAAAAGTACCTGACCCCTTCAATCACCCCGGGACCCCCACCGGCGACAGGTAGACGCAAAACTCCTCCCGGCCGTCGACGCCGAGCAGCGCGTCGATGCGGCCGTGGTCATACGCCGCGATCGCGCAGGTGCCCAGGCCGCAGTACTCGCAGGCGAGGTAGAGGTTCTGGCAGACGTGCCCCGCGTCGAGGCAGATCAGCTTTCCCGCCAGCGGGCCGTACCGCCACTCGGTCCGGGCGGGCAGCGCGGTCCACGCGAACACCACGGCGGCCGTCCCCGCGAACGCCTGCCCGAGGCAGCCGGCGGTCAGCTTTTCGGGCAGGGCGTCGACATCCCGGACGAATACCAGCCCGTGCTGCAGCGGCAGGTACCGGTAGAGCCCCGCGGCCAGGCCGTCGGCCCGGCAGACGGCGAGGTAGGTCTCGAGCGGGTGCCGGGCCCCCGCCGACGGCACCGTGCGGAAAGTACCCGGGGGAAAGCCGCCGCCCGCGTCCCGGTCGCTGACGCCCTGCGTCGCCCACAGCAGCAGGGAGAGCCGATCGACGTCGACCGGGCCGCCGGTGAACCGGCGGCGACTGCGCCGGCCGGCGACCAGTGCCGGCAGGGAGGCGGACCCGGCGGCGACGGTGTCCGGCAACGGCTCCGGCGGCGGCAGGTCGATGATCTCCGCGCCGGGCGCGGCCGGCTTCTGCACCGGCGGCGGGGGCATCCCCCGGCCCTGGTCGGAGCGGAACATTGCGCGGCGATCGCGAATGTCGCCCTTGACGAATTGCCTGCTTTCTTCAAGATGGTTCATGATCGTAGATCCTTTCCCGGTATCGCGACGGTCACCAAACAAACCATACCGTGTTATTGTTGTGGAAAAAAGGGGCCGCTACCCGTCATAATCACGGCCGCGACCCTTTCGAGGCGGACACCGGATGAAGATGCGAACGATAGTCAGGTATTTCAGGGCCCATCCGTGGCAGCGGCGCGCCGTGGTCATGCTGGTGATCATGTCCCTGGCCGGGGGTATCGGGCGCCTGCTCGCCCCCCTCTACTACAACTGGAAGCTCATCGAGCAGCTCGGTTCCGAAGACCGCGCCGCCCGGCGGCTCGCCGTGGCGCAGTGCATCGTGCTCATAGAAAAAAAGAAGCGCCCCGCACTCCTCGGCGCCCTCCGCGGTGAACTGGACACCGAAAACGACCGCCGCTTTTATGCCGTCACCGAGGTGCTCCAGCGTCTCGGGAAGTTCGGCCCGGGACAGGTCGAACCGATCTGGCTGGACCGGCGGCGGTATCTTACCTTCCTGAGAAACGTCCCGGCCCCGGCATCCCGGCCGGCGTCGGGCCCGGCCGAAGCCCTCGGGCATTACCGCCGGCACCTCGTCAACGCGAGCGTCATCGCCGGGCGTAACAACCGGTACCCGGCGCAGACGGCCGGCGCGGCGGCCCGGGACCCGGACCCGGACGTTCGGACGGCGGCGGCCGTCCTGGCGGCGAAGCTGGGACGAGCGGACATACTCCGGCAGCTTTTGGAAGACCCGGAACCGGCGGTCGCGTCGGCCGCCGCCCTGTGCGCCGGCATCGCGCGCGTTGACGGATTGGCCGACCGGCTCGCGGAGATCGCGAATCCGGCCGCACCCGCTTCCCGGGACGCGGCGGTGCGGTCCTCCGCGGTCTACGGCCTTGCCCGCATAGACGCAAAACGGGCCGCGGCGGCGGCCTGCAGGCAGGCGCCGGCCGCCCGCGAGCCGGCGCTGCGGGAACGGTTAATGATCGTGCTGCGGGCGATCGGAAACGCACGATGCCGGCGGGCCGTCGCCGAGCTCCTCGGCCGCGGCGACGGGCCCGGCGGGACCGCGCCGGCGATGGTCCTGCGGGCGGGAGACGCGCTGGGGGTGCCGGCGGCCGAACCGGCGGCGCGGGCGATACTGGCGACGGCCGCGCGCGGGAGGGAGCATCTGACCCGGGCCCAGTTGATCGCCGCGATGGACACCGCCCGCCGCCGCGGGATCCCCTGCCGGCGGGAGATCTGCGCGATAAGCCGGCTGCACTGGCTGCCCGGGCGGCCGCTGATGCTGGTCGCCGCCGCGAAACTGCTGGCGGCGCAGGCCCGGCTCGCCGGAAAACAGGGTCCCGGCGATCCCGGCCGGGAAACCTGCCTGCAATTATTGCGAAGCGCCGTGCGCTATAACCTCGTGGACGAACAGGAAGACCGGTACCTGACGACGCCCGTGGGCTCGGCGGCGGCCGCGGCGGAACTCTGGAAGATGCGGCCCGTCGCCGCGGACCCGGAATACTTCAGGGCCGACAGCGACGGGCGATCAGCTCCCCGCCGGTTCAACCCGGTCACCGCGATCAGGGAAGCGATCATGGAGGGACGGCAGCCGGCGGCGGATTACGTCGCCTGGGAACTGGGAACCGGCGGCATCCCCGCGGCGGCCGACCTGGGCGCGTGGTTCTTTCCGCAATTCGATGCCGCGCACATCGAGTTCGACCCTGAAATCCGCGCGGCGGGCGCCATGATGCTCGCCCTCGCGGCACAGACCCCGCAGTCGCGGCAAGCGGTGTCGGCACGCGTCGAGGGCCTGTGGCGGATGGAGGATTATCTCGACGGCTGCTCGCTGCTCTGCGCGCAGCTCGCCGCCGGGGACACCGCACACGCCGACGACATTCGGCAACTGTTCTGGAACCGGGATCTCGACGGCTTCCCGGTGCTGTCCCCCCGCCGGATCGCGACCGGGCTGCTGCTCGCCGGGGACCGGCAATTCCTCGACGACACCCTCCTGAACGTCAACTGTACCGATGAGCGGCTGCGGCGGCTGTTGACGGGAGGATTAGTGCATCCCGCCTTCGCGGCCGCGACAGACCTGCCCCGGCCCGACGTCTGCGCGCGGACGGAGACCCAGTTGTGGATCGTTCGGATCATGCGCTATGAATACGGCATCCGCAGGGAAGAACTCAGGATCGGACGGCGCTGACGTGACCGCGGGTCGAAAAGGTACGCCGGCGGCGCGACGCCTCCTCAGGGCGGCGTGGTCGGGTTTTGCCGACCTGCTGTTCCCGGCGGTCTGCGCGGGATGCGGGCGGGCGGCGGCGGACGCCGGCGGGCTGTGCGGCGCGTGCGAAATCGAACTCCTCGACCTGATCGCCCGGCCCTACTGTATCCGCTGCGGCGCCGGCACCGGCCCCGGCATACCCGTCGGCGAGGAGGGGTGCAGCCGGTGCCCGTCTCCGCTGCCCCGGTTTCGCCGGATCGTGCGTCTCGGTTCCTACGCCCCCCCGCTGAGCACGATCCTGACGGGTCTCAAGTACCGCGGAGACACGGGTATGGCGGATCGGCTGGGATCGATGCTGGCCGGTGCCCTGGCGGCCGTCCCGGCGGTCTTCGACGTCATCGTTCCCGTCCCCATGCACGTCTTCGGCCGCATGACCCGCCCCGTCGACCACGCCCGGATCCTCGCCCGGGCCGTCGCCAAACGTGCGGGCATACCGCTGTCGGCGGAGCTGGTGCGGGTCAGGAATACACTCCGGCAGACGGGCATGTCCCGGACCCGGCGGCGGGAGAATCTCGCGGGGGCCTTTCGGCCGCGCAATGCGCGCGCGCTGGCCGGCGCACGGGTCCTGCTGGTCGACGACGTGGTCACCACGACCGCAACGACCGGCGAATCGGCCCGCGCGCTGCTCGCCGCGGGGGCCGCGAGCGTCACCGTCGCGGCCGTCGCCCGCACCGAGGAGCAGGGGGGGGGATAAAGGGGGGCGCCTGTTTTCTCGAAAAGGGGTGTTTACATCTCGGTCCAGGGAATACAATGTCCCACATTCATGAAAAGCGAACGCAGATTTTTAACTGAATCCGGCGATGAGATATTCACCGGCAACGAGTTGCTGCTCAAAGGCGCCCTCGAGACCCCCGGCGGGGTCCACCTGCTCGGCGGGTATCCCGGGAGCCCGATCGCGGGCTTTTTCGATTCACTCTCGGTGATTAACCGGATCCTCCGCGAGCGCGGGATACGGGTCGTGATCAACAACAACGAGGCCCTGGCCGCCGCCATGCTCAACGGCAGCCAGACCCTGCCCCTGCGGTCCATGATCGTCATAAAATCGGTCGGCGTGCACGTGGCGGCCGATGCCCTGGCCCTGGGAAACCTGGCGGGCGCCCACACCAAGGGCGGGGCGATCGTCGTCTACGGGGACGACCCGTGGTCGGATTCGACACAGGTTCCCGCCGACAGCCGCTATATCTCTAAACACCTGTTTATTCCGGTGATAGAACCGAGCAATCCCCAGGAGGTCAAGGATTTCGTCGGTCTTTCCTTCACCCTTTCGTCGGAATGCGAGCTGTATGCCGGCTACATGCTGACCAACAACCTCGCGGACGGCGGCGGGACGGTCACCTGCAAACCGAACTACTTCCCCGCCCTGAACACCGCCTGCAAGGTGGACCTGCTGACGGATAACATCGACCTGGACAAGCGGGTGCTGCTGCCGCCGAAGACGTGGTGGCAGGAAGAGTCGCTGGCCCCGCGCCTGGCGAAGGCCGCGGCGACGGCGCGGCAGTTGGGCATGAACCGTATCGAGTACCCCCGCGACGGCGGCCCGAAGAGCCCCCTGGGATTCGTCGCGGCCGGCCTCGGCCACGACTACCTGCTTCACGCGATGGAGGAACTGGGCGTCAGGGGCGAATTCCCGGTCCTGAAGCTCGGCATGAGCTATCCGCTCGACGGGGCGCTGCTCGAGGATCTCGCCCGGCAGACCGAGCGGATCGTGGTGGTCGAGGAGCGGCGGGGATTCATGGAGGAACAGGCGGCGGCCGCCCTCGTTGCCGCGCGCGAACACGGGCGGATCGACGACTGCCGTCTCTACGGCAAGGAGTTCCCCGACGGCCTGGCGGGCATCCCCGCGACGCGGGGGCTCGACCCTTCGCGCCTCATGCTCCTGCTCGGCCCCCTGATAGAAAAGACGGCGCCGGGACGGTACGTCTCGGTTCCCCGCGAAACGGCGGCGGCGGAAGCGACCGGCACGGTAGAGACGGACGGGATCGGGATGCCCATACGGCTGGCGAGTTTCTGCCCGGGCTGCCCGCACCGGGATTCGGCCGCCCTGTGCCTGGAAATCAAGCGGAAATTCATGGACCCGGCATACATGAAGCGCCGTTACGGGCGCGAACCGGTCGACCTGGTGTTCCACGGGGATACCGGCTGCTACACGATGCTGATGTACCCGCCGAACACACCGCTGATGCACGACTATTCGGGCATGGGGCTCGGCGGCTCGACGGGCGCCGGCACGGATCCCTTCATCACCAACAAGGAAGTCGTCTTCATGGGCGACTCGACCTTTTTCCATTCCGGGCAGGTCGCCATCGGCCAGGCGATCACCCTCAACCAGGACATCACCTTCATCATTCTCGACAACTCCACGACGGCCATGACCGGCCACCAGCCGCATCCCGGCAACGACTTCGACATCGTCGGTGAATCCACGCCGGCCGAGAGCATCGAGGATATCGTCCGGGGTATCGGCGGTGAACTGGGAGTCGGGATATCCCGTATCAATCCCGAGCACAAAGACGACTATCACCGGCTGCTTGAGGCGACCTTTCTCGCCGACGGCGTCAAGGTGATCATCGCCGACAAGGAATGCGGGATCACCCGGAATCGCCGGCGGAAACGCGAAGAGCGGGAAATGACCGCCGACCGCGGGTTTCTTCCCCGCCGTGAATACATGAACATAAACCAGGACATCTGCCGGTTCTGTACCGCCTGCGCCGACATCGCCGGCTGCCCGGCGCTCCGGCACGTACAGACCGATTACGGCAGGAAGATGGACACCGATCCCTCCTGGTGCGTCGTCGACGGGGCCTGCGCCAGGGTCCGCGCCTGCGACGCCTTCGAGCGGATTACGGTCAAGCGGAAAACCCCGCCCCGCAACCGCGTGCCCGACCTGGACCTGGACAATATTCCCGCACCGCGCAAGCGGCCGGCGCAGGACATCTGGCGGTGCGTCCTGACGGGCGTCGGGGGCATGGGTATCGGCGTGGCGACCAGCATCCTCGTCCGCGCCGGGCACATCGAGGGGTACCAGGTCACCTTCCTGGACAAGAAGGGCCTGGCCATACGCAACGGCGGCGTCGTCAGCCAGGTCGTGTACAACACCGCCGACGATCACGTTCACACCGGGCTGATTCCCTACGGGAAAGCCGATCTCCTGCTGGGCGTGGATATCCTGGAGGCCGCCCGCACGATCGATCCGCGGGGCCGGCTCCGGGCGGTCTCCCGCGAGCGGACGTCGGCCGTCGTCAACACCGACAAGATCGCGACCGTCGCCGGGCTCATGGAGCGTGAGGACTTCGATCCGGCAGTCCTTGAGTCCTTTATCCGCCGGCACACGCGGGAAGAGGACTTCCTGGCCCGAAACATATCGCGCATCTGCGAAAAGTACCTGGACACGAAGCTCTACGCGAACGTCATGATGATCGGGTACGCCTTCCAGCAGGGACTGATACCCGTTTCGCCGGAGTCGATTCATGAGGCGATCAACGAGGCGATCCAGGTCGACGGCGAGAAGAACATATACGCCTTCAACATGGGCCGGAAGCTGGTCGACGACCGCGACCTGTTCCGGGGCCCCCCCGCCCGCCGCGGGTGGCGGGACCTCCTGGAGGACAAGTGCCGGTGGGTGCGGCGGCGCCACGGCAAAAACACCTCCCGGGCCCCCGCCCTCGAGACGATGGTTTCGGATCTCGTCGAACGGACGCCCGGGCTCTCCGCGGATCTCCACGAGGCCGTGGTCGTCCGGGCGTACGACTGCCTGCGATGGGGCGGGCCGGCATACGCGCGCCGGTACGTGGATGCCGTTCTCTCGGTGTACACCCGCGACGACGGCGACCGTGACTACGCGGCCACGGCCGCGGTCGTGTACAACCTGGCGACGGCGATGCTCATCAAGGATTCCGTGTTCAAGGCCGAACTGGCGACGGCCCCCGACAAGTTTTTCCGGGACTGGGAAAAGTACAACATCAATCCGGCGTCCGGCGACCGTATCGTGTACCGCTACCTGTGGAACATACGGTTTCGGGTCGGGTCGAAATCCTTCAGCATCCGGTACCGTCCCCGCAAGTGGCAGCTCAGGATCCTCAAGCGGTGCCGCCGGCTGCGGCCGCTGCTGAAGTTGTTCGGCGCCGCCGCGCCGTGGGAACATCGGCGCCGCTATCTCGACGCCGTCGCGGCATTCGACTACGGGTCCGCCGCCGAGTACGACCGGCAGGTCGCGCTGCTCTCGGGGGTCCCCTGCATGGACTGTCCCTCCGCGTCGTGCAGCGTGCTGGGCTGCCCCCTCGACTCCGGGGTGCCGGACTGGGTCTCGGCGGCCGCCGAAGGCGACTGGCAGCGGGCGGCGGACCTGCTCCACGCCTACAACAATTTCCCGGAATTCACCGCGCTGCTGTGCCCGGCGTTCTGCGAAGACCACTGCAAGCGGTCCGCCGCCGGTTTCCCGGTGCAGATCAGGCAGGCCGAGCGGGACATCATCGAGCGGGCGTTCGCGGAGGGGTGGGTGGTCCCCGCGCCGGCCGCCGCGAACACCGGTCGCCGCGCGGCCGTGATCGGCAGCGGGCCGGCCGGCCTCGCCGCGGCCCAGCAGCTCGCCCGCGCCGGCCACGAGGTCACCGTCTTTGAACGGGACGCGAAACCCGGCGGGCTGCTGCGGTACGGCATTCCCGGTTTTCGGCTCGAGAAAAGCCTGATCGACCGCCGTCTCGCACAACTGACCGCCGAAGGGATACAGTTCCGCTGCAGCAGCGACGTCGGCGGCGAACTGCCGGTCGCCGATCTCCGCAACGAGTTCGACGCCCTCTGCCTGGCAACGGGCGCCCGCCGGCCGGTGAAACCCGACCTGCCCGGCATCGGCGCCGCCGTGGAGGCCCTCGACTACCTGCTGAACGACACCGACGAAAACGGCAACACGGTCGTCGTTATCGGCGGGGGCCTGACCGGGGAGGACTGCATCGAGACCGCCCTCCGGCGGGGCGCCGAAAAGGTCTGCTGTATCGAAATACTGCCGCGGGCCGCCGGCGGCGAAATCGTCGGCCACGAGGAGGACGAGCGCGTCGCGGTGTACCGGTCGACCGCGGCGGCCGCGATCGAAACGGAACACGGGAAGCCCGTCGGCCTCCGGCTCAGGAAATTACGGTACCTGCTCGCCGCCGGGAACCTGGTGAGCGAAGAGATCCCCGACGGCGCGCTGAACCTTTCCGCGAACCGGGTGGTCATCGCCGCCGGCTTCAGGCCCCACGTTCCGGAAGCGATCGCCGCGGCGCTGGGTATTCGCCTGCGTCCCGACGGCGGGCCCGCGATCAGCGAGGACATGTCCACCACCGCCGACGGGGTGTTCGCGGCCGGAGACCTCGCGAACGGCGCATCCTATATCGCCACGGCCATCGACTCGGGGCGCACCGCCGCGGCCTGTATCGACGGGTACCTGGGCCGGGTAAAATAAATGGCCCCCCTTGTTTTTAACGGCGCGATCGCCTATGGTCTCCATGCCCCGGGAGGAGCGACGGTATTCCTCCACGCGGAACGGGCGTTACTGATACCGGATAACAAGGAGTAGAGCATGCTATCTCGCACCCGACTGACGACCGTGCTGCTGGCCGCCGCCGCGACGGGCTGCGCGGGGAACTTCCAGAGTACCGGCGGGGACCGGATCGGCCTCGCCAACTACGACTGCGTCATCGTGGATGATGTTACGGTGGCCGAGACGGTGCCGTTCAAGATCATGGCCGGGTACCTGAAGGCCAACCTGAAACTGGAACTGCTCGAGAGCGACCGGTGGCTGAAAGCGGGCGACCGGGGCGACGTCAAGACGCTCCTGCACAAGTCCGGGAGGGACAACCCCTGGGACCGCGCCTGCGTATATACCGAAAAGAAGCGCCGCGCGGAAAAAGAACGGTGGGAGGCGCTGTCGCTGAAGCCGCCCGGCACGCGGCCGCTGACACTGAAGGCGGAAATCACGAAGGTCGTCTTTCCCGGCCTGTTTGAAATGAGAGTCCTCGGCGCCACCTGCTACGCCTACTGCCGCGTCGAGCTGTTCGACGGCGGGAACAAACTGGGGGAGGCGACGATCTTCTCGGCACCGGAGTTTCCCCGCCTCGCGGTATACACCGCGGGGATCGCCGGCGTGCTGTCCAACATCATCCGCCACAAGGTCTACGGCGAGGAGGACCAGATCATGCTGGCGAAAAACATCGCCTGGGAGACGGTCAAGGCCCTCAGCCGGGCGCGGGCATTCGGGCCCTACGAGGACCCGGCGAAGAAAGACACGAGCCCCGAACACGACACCCCGGACGCGAAGAAGCCCGGCGGCGGAACGGACACCGCGGGCACCTGATCCCGCCCCCGAAAGGAGTACGGCGGTGGAAGAAGAACGCACCCCACCGGTCCTGAAGGTCAGAAAGCTCACGGACGACGCGATCATCCCCCATTGCGCCCACCCCGGCGACGCCGGGCTGGACCTCTTCTCCTGCGAAGAAACGGATCTGGCCCCCGGTGAATCGCGCCTGGTGAAGACCGGGATCGCCATCGAACTCCCGGCGGGCACCGAGGGCCAGGTCAGGCCCCGCAGCGGGCTGGCGCTGAAACACGGGATCACCCTGCTGAACGCGCCGGGCACCATCGACGAGGGTTACCGCGGCGAGGTCTGCGTGATACTCATCAACCATGGCAGGGAACCGTTCAGAATCGAAACGGGCATGAAGATCGCCCAGATGGTCATACAGCCGGTCCTCGGTGTCGCGGTGCGGGAAGTCCGGCGGCTCTCGGACACCGCGCGGGGCGGCGGCGGATTCGGCTCCACCGGCATGGCATCCACGCTGCGGGAACAGAACACATGAACGACGTCAAAACACTCCTCGCGGAAAAGGGACCGGCCGGCGCGTTCGCCGAAGCGCGGCGGGTGGCCCGTGAATACGCATACGCCCTGCGCGACGAGGGACGGCTTTCCTTCTCGGACCCCGGCCCCGGCCGCCTGCCGACCGTTCATCTCGTCCGCCGCACGCTCCCGGAGGTGTGGGAAGATGCCACCATGGCCCTCATGGGCATCGGCCAGGAGATCCACACCCACTACGACCCGAAGGGCGCCGACGGCGGATACGAGAGTTTCCCCAGCCTCGAGGCCACCGTCACGATGCACATCGAGGAGCCGTTCGGCGAACCCCGCTTCCACAAGCACTACCTCGGGGGCTGGATGGGGTTCGGCGACTACAAGGCCGAGATCGAGGGCGTCAAGGACGGGTGGATGATCTCCCCCGCCGCCGTTACCGAGAAGCTGCGGGAAGACCGGTTCGACGAGATCAAGGGCGACGACCGCTGGAACTACATGTACAGCCAGCGGATGCGGGCCTGGCCCTACTACAGTTTCGACGGGTCACTGAAGACGATCAACCAGCTCGACTCCGTGGTCAACAACCTCCTGCGGAACCCGACCAGCCGCTCGGCCCAGTGCATCACCTGGGACCCGCGGTGGGACCACAACGACGGGCAGCTCGGGCCCTATAAGTGGGATTCCTACCACGCCCCCTGCCTGCAGCGGTTCTGGTTCCGGCTCTACGAAAAGGAAGACGGAGACGGCTACGTGATGAACGTCACCGGCCACTGGCGGTCCCGCGATCACCTCAAGGCGGTGCCGTGCAACATCTTCGGTGTCACCGAGGGCATGCACGAGGAAGTCCGGCGGAAACTGGCGGACGCGCTCGGCGTGCCGGTCGACCGGGGCAGCTACGTCGACATCAACGACTCCCTGCACCTCTACGGCCACTACCTCGACCCGCGGATGCAGGGCCACGACGCCGAGAGCTACCTCGGGGATATCTTCCGCATCGCCGCCGGCGAGCCGATCGCCCAGCGGGTGATCGCGCCGGGGACGCCGATGTACGAGATGATGATCGAGGACATCGAGAAGGAGTACCGCCGCCGGGTGGACAACCCCGATTTCGGCCGGAAGACCGAGTAAGGCGGTTGCACGGGGGAGTGCCCGGGCGGTATCCTTGACTAGAGCTGGTTTCATAACTTCAATTTGGACTACAAGCGGCTCTTTTGCCGTCTGGCGGCGTCACGAAAACTCGACATATTTCCTTAATATGTCGTCGTTTCCGTTCCTTGCCAGATCGACAAAATACCTCGCTTTCGCTACCAAAGCAAGTTATGAAACCAGCTCTACGAAAACGTGGCGATCGATCAATTCCTTGCGGAATGCCGAGAAACATTATTCATTATTTCTGCAAATCAAAATCAAAACTAATCAACCCCGTACGCAGTTTGCCGAACCAGCCCATGTATTCACCGGGGCGAAGAATCCAGAAAGCGTAGAGTTGATTGGTGTCGCCGCGAAACTCCTCGGGAAAATCTACAGGGTTCGTGTCGCGTAGTACGGGGTTCAGGGCACGGAAATGCTGTTCGCCGTATTCGCCCTTGGCTCTGGTCTGCTCGCTATCATCGTCATCGCTCTTGATCTCAACAACCAGAATCAGGTCCATGATACCGGAGTCCTGCATTTCCCGCAGACGCCGCACGCCCATATTCTTTTCGTCTTCAGGTAACAACAGCAGGTAGTCAGCCAGATTGACACGAATGAAGAAGTCCGGGTTGAAAGACCTCCTGACCCGGTCCTTGCCGGCACGCCAGTATTCGTAGTCCAGGCCGTAGAACCCGGCATCCGGTGATTTGATCCAGGATGTAACAAGGTTTGAATGCTCAACCAGGCGGAAGACAAACTGACGCTCCGGTTCGTATCTGGTGATTACCAAACCCTGCGGTGTCCTGAATCTGTCTGGATCTACTGCGTAAATATTTCTGAACAGTGCCAGTTGGCTGATGTAGTCGCTGTTGAAAGCTTGACTAAGCAGCCGTCCGTCCTGCTTTTCCTTGGTCAGTTCTTTCAGGACGAACAAGTTCTCCGGGCTGACTTCGCCGGCATAGTCTCGTGATACGAATGCTGCCGTCTCATTATCTACGCCGCCGGCACGGGTAGAACTCCGCGGCATTTCCTGCGTTGCGACGCCCAGAACGTGCCCTCGTTTGTTCTGGCGGATAACACGTTTCTTTCCCTTTGGGAGAAATTGGTTGAAATAGAGCTCAATCTGCTGCTTGTTTTCACGCGACAGTCGATCGCCCTCCATCCCAACGGCCGCCATGGCCGCCCGGATTACGCGTTCGATCTCGTCTGGTCCAGGAATGCCGTCAACTTCCAACCCTTCCCCAAAGTCAAAATGCTGAGATTCAAAGGTTGTATTCTTGAAACGACGTTCGACGTCTAAAACGACTTGATCAACTGTGAAGAACTCTTTTGATAACTCGAACCGCTTGCTCCCCTGCAGGTAAGTAACCTGGACACCCAACTTATCAAGTGGCGGCGTGAGTTTGAGCCCACGCGACCCGCCACTTGTCGTGTCATCACCGTCACGCGGTTCAGTGCGCTGTGTGGGTACGTATTCAAGATTGAAGATGTTGAAATGATGCTTGTGCCTGGCCTGATCCGCGTCTTCCAGAATCTGCGAGTGCAGTCGCAGCTCGCAATCTGTTACTTCGTCGAGTAGCTGCCGTATGTGTTCCGCAAACTTCTCATGATTGGTCACCGTGACAATTGGATACAGCGCTTCAAGCTGTATGCGTGGAACGGCACGGGGCAACCTTAGCCCACGCCCCAGCACCTGGGATATGAGGAGCTTTGAGTTGAAAACGCGCTCTTCAGCCGGGACGATCTGGAAAACATTATCAACGTCCCAGCCTTCAGACAGCATATTGACGGCAAAAATGTACTCCACCTTACCGCCAACGCGATCGGGATCAATCTCCTCGATCTGTGCCAGCTTCTGTCCAAATTCCGTAGCATTTGAATCGGACGTGACGGTAATCGCCTTCTCACGGGCTTTGCCTTCAAGGACAGAGCGAGGGGTGCCCTGGTCTACCTCGCCAATCATCATGTCGGCCAGCACTTTGACAAACTCATCAGCATTATCTTTCGCGCCCTTCTGAGTGCGGCTGATAAAGATGGTGATAGGCTTTACTCTTCGCCGGCCTTTGATGTCCCGGTAGGCGTACTTCTCCCTGTTGTCCTTGTGGGTCTCGATCATCTGCTCAAACCGCTGTTTTCTTGTCAGCTCGCCGTCACCTTCATCGGCTTCGGTGCGCAGAATCGGGTTGATCTTCTTGATAATCTTCTCGTCGATAGCATCCCGGATGGAATAGTTGCAAATGACGTCAGGAAAGTAGTCGTTCTTGTTATACGGCGTACCGGTAAAACCAATGTGGCGGCGGATGCTTTCCTCTTCCCGAATGAATTTCATCCACAAGCGTTCATCGCGGGCCGTGCCTTGTTTACCTACATTCTCCCCATCGAAATCGTATTCAACGACATCGTGCGTAAAATCGAGGTGTGAATAGGCATGATGCACCTCATCGCTCAGAACCAGCACTTCGCCCTGGCTGTGATCGAACCAGTCGCCAATCGAGTTGCGCTCCCGTGCATAGATGGCATTGATATTCTCAATGACAATAGAACTGTCTTCGACAAAATCGTTGCACGTCAGCAGACGGATCACTTTGTGCCGGAGCGGTTCCGGCAGCTTTTCTTGTAGCTCCGCTCCTTTCGCACCATAAAGGTACTCCTTAAACTTCTCACGCAGACCTTCTTCGATAACAGTGGATGACGGCCCGAGGACGAGTACACGCTGAACTTTTCCCAGCAGCAGCGACAGATGCGCCACCGCGATCATCACAAATGATTTTCCGGTTCCTGTCGCCATGTGACACACCCCGGACAACCGATCAGGCAATGGAAGCATCGCAAGAAAATGGTCTTCACTGTGGAAGCGTTGACGAATCGCAAATTTGCCGGGCCTGACGAAATTTTCGCGGGCCAGGTCGGCGGCGCTGTCGTACCCGCCGCCCCAGAGGTAAG
>CAZLBC010000109.1:9207-14238 GCA_964557575.1 uncultured Planctomycetaceae bacterium | reverse complement strand
TTAACTGCCTACAACATCGCCTATTTTTTAGGGTTTGTCAACCTTTTTTTTAATTTTTATTTCGTTTATAATCAACGATTTCCGTAACCGGGGCAAAAAAAACCTAAAAAAAAGCCCCGCCGGGGACAATCTCCACCCGGCGGGGTCACTATGCTCACAACAACCCTGACTCTATCTAATCACTCACCCCAAAAACACTACCGCTCGGTGCCGGCGCGAAAAACCCGGAACGACGCGGACCTGTCCGCCGGCGGCCGGTCCACGGCCGCGGCCAGCGCCATCTCCTCGGCTAACGAAATCAAGAATAGGGCTTGTTCGGACGGGGAAAACAACTCCGGGTTGTCCGAGAAAAACAGCCCGTAAATTTCCAGCGCCTCCGCCAGGCGCACCGCCAGCAGTCGACGGTAAAACGGGTCGGTCACGCGCGCGTGGATGTAATTCTCCAGGCGCGGCTTGAGCGTCTCCAGGTCCACGATGCCGTCGCCGGCCATCGCTCGGAGAAAAACCGAAATGCCCCGCGCCCAATGGCCCATCTCCGGGTTGCGCCGCGCCATCTCGCGCAACCCGACGGCCAGCGCCGTCCGGGCCGCCGACACCGCCACCCGGTAGGCTAATTGTTTTTGCGTTTCCGCCGCCGGGCCCGTGGTCGCGCATCCGGAGGCCAGGACGGCCCCCGCCAAGAGAATTGATAAGAATTGCTTTTTCATGTGGTGTCGTTAAATGTCAAGGCTCACCTTGGTTACATTACCCCGGTCCGGCCAGTTGTCAAGCGGAATCAACAGCGGCCCGCCGAGCGAGTCAAAAATGAATAATCCCCGGTCGGTGAATACGGCGTTGAGCGCGTGCCCGGGGATGTGAATGACGGCGATTGTCCACTGGGCTTCGACGCCCCGGGGGTTTTCCGAGAACGCGAAATCACTGGCCAGCCGGCGCGCCCAGTTGTCGCAGTCCCGGTAGTCCTTGATATAGCTGACGTCGCGGTGCTTTTTCAAAAATTCCGCGAAGAACATTTCCACCGACTCGTGCTCCGGAATAACATAGTAGCCGTCGGCTAACGTGTCGATGGTTATGTATTCCAGTCCTGATGCGTGCTCATACACCACCTCGTAGATATACGCGGCGGCGCGCTCCGCCGTCACGATCCGCGCGTTCCCGTGGTCGTCCGTGGCGGGGATCAGCCAATCGCCCGGGCCGCTCCCGCCGTCACACCCGCCGCCGGCCATCAGCAGCGGCAGCGCCAGCCCGGCAATAACCATCTTTAGTTTAGTCATGATTTCTCCTTCGTGTCATTAGTTTTTTGCGTTTGCGCTCGTTCGGCCCCCAGACCCCGCGGCCGAAAAATCTTACCGCCCAGAACATGCACAGGCGTTTCCAGCGCGGCACGCCTAACGCCTCCATCATCCGGTAAAAGATTATATCGGCTTCCCGCTTGCCGATGTATTTGGATTCCCGGTATGTCTCCGACCGTTTCCTGGCAAGAAACGGGAACACGTAAAGAAAATCATGGACAACCGCCGCCCTTGAATACCGGCCCCACGGCGGGACCAGGCGCCAGAAAAACCTTGGCACCGACGCGAAGTCGGTCGTGAACCCGGCGGGCACGGACACAATCCAGCCGTCATCCAGGGTAACGGTCCAGTCATGAGCCACCCGAGCCTCCCGCCCGGACGGGCATAACACAACCGGCAGCGGAGGGATGTTCATCGCCGCGCCCCGTCATGACAACAGCCCCGCGATAAAGCCGCGCAGCAAAGGTCTTAACACCTCGAAACAAACAACCAGCAGCGCGCCTCCCCCGGCGGCCGCGTAAACGGTGAGTTTGGTCACGGATGTTTTCAGGCCTGGTTTGCCGTTCCCGAAAACGGTTTTTTCCAGCGCCGTCAGCCGGCGGTCCAGCCCTTGCGTCATCCCCTCGACCCGGCTCCGTAGGCTGGCGATGTCCGCCCGCGTCCCGCTCTGCGCGTCCCGCATGGCGTCAACCGCCCGCTCCAGCCTGGTCAAATCATCTCGCTCTAAACCCCCCATGCCATAACCTCCGTTTTTTCCGGTTGTATCACGATGTTGGATACGCCTCATTGAGCCCGTTCGACTCGATGTAATTATCCTTAAAAGCTTTTGCCCAAATTTCCTGGTTGTTGACATTGAACGCGCCGGCGTAAAGCGTCCCGTCGCTGATGTCCGCCGGGTATTCCGCCTCCGCGCCGATGGGCGTTATGTTATAGCGGATGTCCGCGCCGGTGGTGGCGCACGATAACTCGACGTCCGTGCCCGCCGCGAACACTCCTCCCGCGGGATCGGCCGCCGGCGCGGCGACCTGGGCCGTCCATCCCGTGCCGTCCCATGCCGGCGTCGTGTTGTCCGTAATGGAAGCCGGTTCGCTCCGCCAGCCGCTAACGGTCTCGAAAACCACCTCGTAGTCATAGTCGGCGCTCTCCGGCAGCCGCGAGATCCTGACGCTGGACTCATCCCCGTTAACAACCGTGCTCTGCCACGCGGACTCCGCCGACGGTTTCCACGAGATCAGGATTTTCCCCTCATCCGAGACGCGCAGGTCGGACGCCGTGTCCCATGACAGCACCATGTCGACATACGCGTTGCCGGCGTTGTCGACAAAATACGTGTCAGTGTCGGCGGCCACGCCAAGGCCCGCCGGCCGCTCGATGTCCTCGTCATCAAAATCAACGGGGTGGCGGCTGATCGAATACCGCGTCTCATCGGACGTGTGATCCCAATCATAGACCGCGGCGGCCGTCTCGCGCAGCGCCAACTCCACAAACACAACCCCGTCATCTACGCCGAGCTGAGAGGACACGACGTCCATCGGCGCCGCGTTAAACCCTAACCGGGGGATCGTTAGCTTGCAGGTCTGCCCCGCCGTCACCCGGAACGCCTCGATATTGCACCGCAACTGCACGCTCTTCATGCGGCGGCTTTTTTCCAGGATGATTTTCGCGCAACGCTGGCCGGCATACGGGCTGTTGACAAACGCCAAGTCAAGCACGGAGTCAAGCTCCTCGCCGTCGGCGCTAACGTAGCTTGCATCAGTCACGGCGGGGAAGCTGCTCTCCTGCCACTGCGATACGCTGTTGCCCCGGAACGTGCCGCGCACGGCATTGACCCGCGATGTCTTCGGCGCCTTCGCGCTCATCTCGATCCCGCCGATCAGCATGTCCTCGTCAATCTCTAACGTGGGCGTGATATATGCGCCGGGATAGATCTTCCAGACTCCGCCGACATACACGGCGTAACCGGCCATCGCGGACCGGAACTGCTGAATCAAATCCTCAACTTTGACGTCGACGCCGATCACCCCGTTCACGGCGTATCGTTTTTCCCATACCGTGATCGTGTGATCACCGGAGCCGTCCGAGGTCAGCGTCACCGGATCACCCCCGTAAGCCGGCGCCAGCCAAAACACGGTCCCGTCCCTCTGCGCGGGCCAGTTCCAATCCTCGCCCACGGCCTCCAAATATCCTCCCTCCGTAATATGATCGAGGACGTAGTAATCCGTGCCGGCGGCCAGCGGCGACGGCAGCGTCCCCGTGGTCGTGAGGCGCGCCCGGGCCCCTTCCCATAGATCATTATTGGCGCTGTTAAGGTCATTTTCATCGGCCGCGTAACTCGTTGAAAACTCGTGGCTTACGTTTGTTTCAACTTCCTCGTCACACACATTGGCCGCCGCGATCAACCGCGTCTCGTCCAGCTCGTCGAAATAATCGCAATTCGGGCCGGTCGCCGGCATCGTCAAATAGTGGGCGAAACAAAGAGCGGCATTGTCGGTGTATCCGCATTTCGAATACGTCAGCGCGCCCGCCCCCGCGCCGGTAATGTCAATAGCCGCGCCGCCGGCCGTGGCCGCGAGCGTGAACGTGTCGGCGGACGGCACACTTTCGACGAAATAAAAGGTGTCCTCTTCCAGGCCGCCGGGCATCGTGTCCGCCGTGTGCAACCTGATCTTCTGTTCAACTTCCAGCCCGTGCCCGGCGTGTGTCAGCGTGTCGGCGCCGGCGTCAACGGCCGTGATGGTGTATTCATTTCGGGGATCGTAAATGTCTTTGCGCCCCCGAATCACCGCGGAGATATTCGGCAGCCCCGTTTCGAAGCGGCTGATCGATTCGCGGATCGTTATGTAGGAATAACACACGCCCGCTAGTTTGTGGCTGTCCGTCCAAGAGGTAAGCTCCGATTTCGCGTCGCTGTCAGCGGTTTGCGTCTCAGTTCCAAGATGAGTTTTTACGCGCAGGTATTCCCGGGAGCCGTCTTTTTTTATCACCGGCGCGGTCCGGCCGTACCCGTCGGCGCTCAACGCGATCGGCTTCTCGTCGAGGTAGATTTTTTCCACCGCCTCGCACGGTCCATCCGCCCACACGCAGAGGATGCGCAGGAACCCGAATCTCTTGGCGTCGGACTCCGCGTGCGCCCACGCCGCGCCGACCCGCGCCCGGCCGTAAATGATACGGCGGGGGATCAGCGGCTGCTTGACCATGTGCGTCGAGCCGGGCGTCGGGATTTTCGGCGCGAGCAGCGTCGACAGCCCAAATGACACCGCCGTTGCAAGCGCGGTCACGACGGCAAACTCCACCACCCCCGCCGCGAACGCGTGCGCCGCGGCGAATGCCGCCCATGCCGCCGCCGCCTGCGGCATTATCCCGCCCTCCAGGCTTTGATGGTTTTTTCCAGCGGCGAGAACACCGCGCCATGCCGGCCGGGCGCGGCCACTTCCGCGCCCGCCACCACGCCTAATGTCCCGCCGTTAGCTCCGTTGGCGAAATCCCCGAACGCCACATCTCCGCGCCGCGCGAGCTTCCACGGCGCCTCAGGCATCCCGCATTCGCCGAATTGTTTCGCCGCGAGGTTTGCCAGCCCGCCGTGCTTTTTCAAAATCCGCTCAGCGGCGCGCCTGGTCGTGTATCCGCGGAAGAGCGCCGCCGGATCATGGCCCGAACACAGTCTTATCCAGTCGCACGTGAATAGCGCGCAGTCGTTCCGGCCCCAGCGGAACGGCCGATCCAGCCGCTCCTCCAGGAAGCG
>CAZLBC010000109.1:0-9107 GCA_964557575.1 uncultured Planctomycetaceae bacterium | reverse complement strand
ATTAGTCGTTTGGCCTCCATATCAGCTCCTTGGATTGCAGCGCCGCGATGAAGTCGAACCCTTTGTCCGACGCCGACGGGTGCAGCGCGTTCTGGTCTTCGGGCGTGTAGTAATACGTCCGGCTTTTTAAGATGTCAACGATCCTGTGCTCGGCCTTAACATTAACTGTCGCGGTCTGCCCGTCCTCCGATATATTATCCGAGTCGAGGAAGCCGCGAAACAACAACACGGGATCATCCACCACCGCGGCCCCGTCCATCATCGCGAGATGCACGTCACACCGTCTGCCTTGGTAGTCATCGGCGATCAGGTCAGAGAGCATCGACGAGTCGATGCCGCTCGCGGTGAACGACATTCCCGCCGACCGCGTGTCCGTGGTCTCCTCGTATGCTTCCACCGCGATCATGTCGCCCACACCGGCATACGTGTTGCCGCTCCACGAGAGATCCCCATACCCCGTCCAGCACCGCAACGCGCCGCTCGGGAAATCCGCGAACAACAACAGCGCCGGCCGCACCACGGCGCCCTCGATGTGGGTCTTGAATCCGGATGTTAAATCTCTTTCCGACATTGTTAAGAAAGCTGCGGAACTTCGCGGGCGGTGAACGCCACCGGCTCCGACAGCCAGTTGGCGCCCCAGCCCATTGACACTTGTTCGGATAAACGGAAAATGCCGCGCGGCTCGGTGATCTCAAC
The DNA here is from genome assembly GCA_964557575.1 of uncultured Planctomycetaceae bacterium. Classification (GTDB taxonomy): domain Bacteria; phylum Planctomycetota; class Phycisphaerae; order SM23-33; family SM23-33; genus CAZLBC01. Next base: position 8,411 of record CAZLBC010000109.1, on the reverse strand, counting down.
AGCCGTGTCGTCGGCGGGGGAGAAACGGAGCGAGGGCCAGATCTCAATATCGGCCCCGCCGGAACTGTTTGAATCCGCGTCCTGGACGCACTGATAAAGATTGTCCCCAATCGACAGCCACTCCCCGGCCCGCATCACGTTAGCCGCGCTGGCCCGCCAACCGTCCGTGATTAGCGTCTCGCCGGTCTGCCCGGCGCCGTTGACATACGGATACCCCATGTATTCCGCGCACGGCCCCCGGAACAATGAGTCCTTCAGATAAAATGTCCCTTCCGGCCCGTTGAGCGCCGCGAAAAACCCGCGCCAGAGTTTCGCGTTGACCTGAACCATCTCCGGCAGCGCGACTTCCGCGATCCAGATCTTGCCGCCCCAGTCATACACTTTTTGCTGGAACGAAAACGGCGACTCGCTGACCGCGACCGACGCCTGGCGGTGCCAGTGGATCGACCGGAATCCCGGCGCCGCCGGATGCGTCAATGGATATGATACCGCCATGACTAATTATCGCTTCGCGAGGTTTCCAGCCACTCGCCCGCTTTCTGGATAAACGAAATCGTGTCCTTATAGTCCACCGTGAAGTTCCCGGAAATGCGGACCGCGGGAGACGCGCCGGCGCAATTGCCGTCGTCAAGCGTGATTTTGTCCGTGCCGTTCCCGCCGACCAGCGTGAGCCGCTGCCCGTTTGCCGCGCCCGATTCGATTATCGTTCCGCCGGCGAGCGTGATATTGCCGCCTGATGACGTAACCGTTAGAGTCTCCGCCTTGGGCGTTATGGCGTCCGCCGTGTCGAGCGCGGCGTGGGTGTCATCGGGCTGGATCGTGAGCAATTGCCATGACGCTGCGGCGCCCGAGGTGCCCACGGCCAGCCAGGTTTCCTCGTCGTGGGTTTCGTTGCGGACCAGCTCGCCGACAAACCACGGGGTCAAGCCGCCGTCCGTATAAGGATTTTCCAGCCAATCCCCCGCCCACGTCCGTTGCCGCCGCTCAGTCACAATGCCGAGGGCGGACTCCTGCATGTGCAGCGGGTCGGTCACTAACGCGCTAAGGTTAGCGTCGTATGGGACAATCAGCCCGCCGTCGACCGCGTAATTATTGTCAAACCTGACCACCGGGAGCGTGTCATCTCCCGCCACCCAAAGGTCGTCCATGTCAACCGACGAGGACGCGAAATGGATATCCCGATCCGAATTGGTGCAGGCGCTGACGTTGCCGGTGATCTGGATGTTCTCCACGCCCGTCGTGTCGCCGACCTGGAAACGCAGCATTTGCGAGATCGATCCCGCCGTGTCGGTAACGTAGTTGGAATCAATTACAACGTTCTTTAAGACGCTGTCGGCGTGATTCTTATAGATGTGGATTCCGGCTGTCATTTCCGACGACGACGCCCACGTTTTCAGCCGGATGTAATTCCCGGAAATCCTAACGTTATGGAAACTGGACCCGGCCGACGTGCCCACCAGTTTGACGCCCTGGCTCACCCCGTCAAAGAAGCCGCCGGTTACAGCCTTGTGCCCGAGTTCCCACGTGTCCTGATAGACGCCCCGGACGAAATTGTTTTCGCCGGTGTCCAGCGTTATGTTTTTGACCACCGGCCGCACGACGTGGTTGCCCTGGAAACAATGGACTTCGACCGTCGGATCCGCGCCGGTGAAATCAAGCCCGTCAACCACGCAGTCGCGGATGAGGCTGATGTTTTCGCCCCACCCGGTCTGGCCGCCGTAAGCGTCCTGGAGGAAAAATCCGGTGATGCAAATTATGCTCATATCCTCATTCATCAGCGCCGGGTCGCCCACGGCGGTCCATGCGCAATTCTCGATCACGTTAGGGAGCGTGTCCGCCGCGTCCAGCGGCTCGATGATCACCGCGAAACTCTCCATGTCCGAATCGTATCCGTCCCCGACCCCGGTGTTTTTTATCTCGATGTCCCGAATCTTAATGTCCTCGCCTTTCATGCCGATGCCGCTGATCGTCTTATGTATCCGCCCGTTAGCCTCGGTCGGCTGGCCGTCAAAATTACAGTCGAGCGTAAAGCCCTCCAGGGTCACGTGCTGGCGGCGCGACGAGAAGTCGCCTATCGCCCTAAACTTGTGGCTCCCGTCATCGGTCGCCGTCCCGTCCATAACCTTGATCGTTGTCACGCCCGCGCCGTGCCCCCTGATCGTCTTATGCGAAAGCATGTCAAGATTGTCATTGATGAGATAAGTGTTGCGGCCAAGCTGAACATCGCCTACGGCGAGCGCCGCGGTTATCGCGGTCAAATCCTCCGCGTCGTCCGCGTCAAACCCGCCAAACCATTCGGGCCGCACCCATGTGGTTTGGTAAATCCTTCTCCAGTAACAATTTGTGCCGCAGTTCGCGACGATGATGGTGCCGCCGTTCTCGGCCGACGCCCCAAGGTTGCCGGTCTTATCAAGCCAGAACATGCCTTCTCCCCCGTCGTTGCGGGTGGTGTGCCCTTCCACATACACCGCCGCCCCCGTGTTCCACGTGTCGCAATCCAGCGCTTCCAGGGCGGAGATGTTTTCCGCCTCGGTAACGTAAGTGAAATCAGCCGACTCCGGCGGGTCCGGCGGGTTGGCGGTGCCGCCCGCGTCTTGCCGCGCCTTGACGATTCCGGCGTTAGTCGTGATGATGCTGCCGTCATCCATCACCACCCAGATGACCATCCACACGTCGCCAGGCGTAATGTTGGTTTCGCTGGCCGCGAAATCAAACCGGCAGTGCTGCTTTGACAAGTCCCGCCATGTGCCCAATGTCAGCGTGCTGTCAAAGCTGGATTCGGTTTCGCTCATCAGCGCGGCGGCGTCCTCGTCAGGCGGGCCCCCGTCCACAAGCGCTTTGATCTCGCAGACCGCGCTGCCGATGTTGGACACGTCCACGAGGCTCCCGCTGTCAAAAAATCCAACCTCAATATACAGGGTGTCGCCAACCCAAAACGCCGGCACGGCGTCGCGCACCACGTCATGCGGCGCGTTGAAATCGCGCAAGTCCCCCTCCATCCGGATCAGCGACCGCGAATAGCTGCCGGCGGTTAACGCGCTCTGTATCAACAACGCGGATACAAGAAAACATGTTTTTTTCATCGTCATCCCGAAAGCCTCCTTCTGTAGCCGCCCCCGCGCCCGTAGTCCGCCGCGACAGCCGCTTTCACTTTTTTGGTTAGTTCCGGCATCAGCGCGGCTAATTCCCGCCGCGTTACTCCCGCCTCAAAATTGATGCTGACGGATGCGCCCCCGCCGAGCCGGTCATTAGGGATCACGGTTCCGGCCGACCGGGGCACGATTAGCTCCGGCCCTTCCTCGCCGACCAGCGTCGGCCTCCCGACGGTTAACGGCCCGCCTTGCGCGGCCATCCCAATCGTCCCGGCGGTGAAGCCCGGTCCGGCGTCCACCGCATTCTCGAGGCCGCCACCCCCGCCGCCCCCGGGTGACAACCCCGCGATGCCGCCCATGATGGCTTTAATCGCCGCCATCTTAATAAAATGTGCCATAATTTCCTGTATCGCGTTGGCCACGATTTTTCCAAACGATTCCAGGCTAAGCTCGCCTTTCGCCAGCGCGGAACTCATCTGGCCTATCGCCCCGTCGACTGACCAGCCGACCTCGCCCCATTTCTCGGTCAGCGATTCCGTTGTCTTTTCATTTTCCTCCCGGAATTCGGCCATGGCCTTTGACCAGCCGAGATCGCCCCATTTCTCGGGCAGCGATTCCGTTGTCTTTTCATTTTCCGCCCGGAACCCGGCCAGCGTCTCGGACGCCTCCTTTACAGGGTCTTGCGCCGCCAAGCCCGCCGGCGGTTTCTCCTTCCGGCCAAAGTCCTTTTGCCGCATCGTCTTGACGCCAAACAGCACTTCATCGATGGCCGCCTCGTCGCCATAATAGGCCCCGCCCGCCAGCGTCCCTAATGACTCGGCGAGCGACTTGAATTTTCCCGCCACCCAGCCGGCGGACTGCGCTAACCGCGCAAAGCCCCCCACAAACGCCTGCACGGTTTCCATAGTTTTCGGATCGCCCAGCAAATCGATCAATGCCTCGATCGCGTCTTTGGCGTCGGTCATCGAATCTTTCACGCTTTCGCCGAGCAGCTGGCTCCACGTGTCCGAGAGCGTTGACAGCAAGCCGTTAAGAGTTGTGCTTTGCTGTTCCATCGCCCCGGCGAATTTTAAGAAATGTTTTTCCGCCACCGTCCACGCCTCGCCGCCGATTATTTCCTGGGCCGCCAGCGCGTCAAGCTCCCGCTTAAGCCCGCCGGTGATGATCCCTAACTCCATCAGCTGTTGCGTCGCCTCCCCGACCGGGGTGCCGGACTGGAGGCCGCTGTAAAGCTTGCCGATATTTCGCGCGACGGTTTCAATGTCTTTGCCTAACGCCGCCGCCGTGTCGCCGACCAAGCCCAAACCCTCGACGCCCGCAAGCGCTCCCTGCGTCATAGCCTCCAGCATCTGCGACGCCCGCGTCAATTCCTCCAGCTGGAACGGCGTGCGCTTCGCGAAATCGAGAATCCCGCCCATGCGTTTCTCGGCGGCGGCCATCGAGCCGAGCAACGTTTCAAACGCTATTGTGCTTTGCTCAATCGCGCCCGCGAACCGGAACGCTTCTTTGACCGAGTTCTTCAGCCCGCCTATCGCCCGGGTTGAAAACTGCGCCAGCATATTGCCGGCGGCGATTTTCCCGATGTCCCGGAAAGTGCGCTTGACCTTCTTTTTAAGACGCGCAAAATCCTTATCCAGGCCTTTGCTGTCACCCCGGATGCCGAGAATGATAGAGCCTATAGACCTGGCCATCGCTTACGCCCCGCCCACCTTCCGCGCCGGCCGGCCCAACACCGCGTTGACGCTTTCGAAGGTTTGCCGCAGCCGGTTCCCCGCCTCGCGTTTGGTTTCCGTTTTTTTCCGCGCCCGCTTATATCTCATTGTTATTTTTTCCTGCCTCACCGTTTTTCCCGTCATCGCTTTGACTAACCATGATATGATTTGGGCCGCCCGCTGGTTCGCCTGCTCTTCCCGCCATACCGCGTCCTCCCACCATGCGTCCTCTATCACCCGCCACTCGCCGGGCGTCAGCGCCCAGAACTCCGCCGCGCTCATGCGATGCCGCCTCCGCGCCGCCGCAAGCCGCCGCGTCCATTCAGCTTTCATCCCCGCCGGCGAGCGCCGCCGTGATCGCCTTGGCGACCCCGCCGAAAACCTCCGCCAGGTTTCGCATGTCAATCATCGCGCCCACATCTTCGGGCGTCAGGTCCGGGGACTCACGCAATAGCCCGGCCCAGATCAATGCCCGCGCGTGAGCCGCCGACAGTTTTTCAAACTCCAGACCGCCGAGGAAGTTCTGCCCGGTCGCCTCGTCAAACCGGCAGATGGCGTTCATGTCATACGCCAGCGCGCGCTCTTTCCCGCCAAGCCTGATTTTGATTGCGTCAGCTTTTTTTTTGTCAGCCATTCGGCCCGCCTTTCTATTGTTCGATTTTTTAAGATTAGGTCGCCGTCAGGTCCGGCTTGCCGTTCACTTTGAGCGTCACATCGGCGGTGATGCTGCCGTCCACCGGCTGGTTAGGCGTGAATCCGGTCACGATGCAGTTGTCCATCTGATAGAGCGCCGCGCCGTCATCGGCGAACGCGATCTGGTAGTTGCACATCGTCCGCGCCTGCATGTCATCCAGGATCTTTACCTGGTTCGCCGTGTCGGACGGGTCAAACTCTAACGTAAACGTGATTTCCCCGCCGTCAACAAGCCCCGCCACAAAGTCCAGGTGCGCGTCAGCCGAGTCATGCGTCGTCACCTCGATGGCGGCGGCGGACAGCGACGGGCCGGTCAGGTCTTTGACGCCCGCGATTGTCGTAAATGCGGCGTCGATGTATTTTTTCAGCGCGGCCCCATACGCCGCAGTTTTGTCAGCCATTGTGTCCTCCTGTTTTTTCCGTGTTATCCATCTTAACCAATTTCATTCCACATTATTAAAAAGTCAAGCGTGATCCGGAATAGCCGCACCGTGTCATCATAGCCGTCGCTCTCGCCGTCAAAAAAACAATGCCCAATTTTCGTGGCGCTCCCGATCGTCTCCTGTTGCAGTCCGTTGAGCGCGGCCTTGAGCTGGTCGCGAACCGCCCGCGCGCCATTCCCGTCATCATCGTATATGTCCGCCTGGATGCGCGGCGTCTCAAGTCCGGCCGGGCCCTCGTGGGTTTGGATTTCTCCGCTGGACACCATGTTGATAACTATGGCGGGGACCGTTGGATTTTGCGGGAGGATCCCGGTGTAGATGCGCGTTGATACCAGCTCGGTTAACCCGGCCTGGTCCCCGAGATGAGTTATGAGATCGTCGTTAAATGTTGTCCGGCTGGTCATTTCCCCCCCCCGGTTTGCGCCAGGCGCCCGACCGCCCGGATCACGGATTTCCGGACCTCATCCCGAAAGACTTGTTCGGCCCGCCGTTTTCCGGCGTCGAACGCCGCCCGCATGAACGCCCGCGGCGGAGCATGCGCGGTGCCGAACTCCACCAAGTGCGCGTATTGGGACGGCCGCCGTTGCCGGCCCTGGTAGAATCCGGTGACCGTGTTGTCAATCCCGACGGTGCCCCAGAAACCGTTCTTGTCGCGAGTAGGTGTAATCTTAACCGCGATGGCTTTTTTCAGCAGCCCGGATTCCGACGGCGCCCTGGCCCGCGTATAATTCCATAACACTTCCGCGCCTTTCTTAATACCGCGTTTTATAATCCGGTCCCGTGTCCGCCACTTGAGTTTGTTAAGCCGCCGGAAGGTTTCCTCAATGCCGCCCACCTCAAATTTTATGCCGTATCCCGGTTTCATTTTCAATCAGCCCTCGCTGCCGCCAGCACCGCCAGGACGCGCTTCCGCCCCGGCATCTCCTTGATTGACAGGATGTTATAGTTTTTGCTCTCAAACACGATCCGGTCTTTCGTCGTCAGGCCGGACGTGTTTGTCCCGTAGCGGATTGTGAATACAACCGCGTCTTCGCCGGCCCGTTGATCGGCGCCAAACCATTCCCTGCCGGCTTTCTCCTCGTAACCGCACCACAATTCCAGGTCGCCGCCCCATGATTCCGTCGGCGTCCCGCCGCTGTCCCTGCCGGCCGTCAGCGTTTGCATCGTGCATAATCTGTCCAGTTTTCCGGGATTCATGTCTCACGCCTCCAGCACCTGATAGGGCTGCAGCCGGGTCATGGCGCCGGCCGCGAACCGGGCCACTGTTGCGCCGGTCACTTCAATCACCCTGTTTTCATAACCGTTAGCAATGATTTCCAGCAGGGCGAGCCGGATTGCCGCCGGCACGTCCGTTGCCTCGTCGCCGTAGCCGGCAACATAGGTGACGGTTACGCAGTTCGGCCGGTCGTCCAAATCCGACGGCCAGGAATACCCGTCGTCCAACACCACCCGGCCGACGATGCTCTTGGTGTCAACGTGATATTCATCGGCGCTCCATGTTTGCAATGTTTCATCGCTGTCATAGTATTTGACACTGGATACCGATTGCAACGGGCTGCCATAGCGCAGCGGGAGACCGGTCCCCGCCGGGAAATCGTCCATGTCCAATGTCCATGTCTGGGTCACGAATGACCGCCGCGTGTATTCCTCCGCCCATTGCCTGGCGGCCGTGATGATAAGATTCAGCAGGTCGTCCTCGTCGCTGTGGTCAACCCGCAGATGCGATTTAACTAACGCGAGCGTGACCGGCTCCGTCGAGGCGTCCGTTGTTCTGTTCCAGCGGTTTCTCATGGCGAGATAAAGAGTTTGGTTTGATGGAGGGATTCGCCGGTTATCCCCATCCGCAAGGCGTCCGCCATCAGCAGGGAGCACTCCCGGCCAACACCGGCGAGGCGGGCGTCGGGAAAGACGGTCACGGTTTCCAGCGACGCGATGCCGTTGATCAACCCGGCGGCCGCCATCAATACCGCCGTTCGCTCGCGCGGCGGGCGGTCCCCGATGGCGCCGATATACGCCATCAGCGCGTCAACCGACGCGTCAGGATCGAACCCGCTTTCATTGCGCTCGCGCATGATGTCCGCCAGGCGGTCCAGCATCGGCGCGGCTTCCGGGCATGACGCCACCGACATTTGCGCCGCGTGCCAAACATTGGCCGCAAGCCCCGCGCGCAGCCCGCGCTTGTATATGTCCGCGCGGGCGGAGGAGTCCGTCCCGCGTATCCAAATTGCGGTTGCGTTTGCGGCGAGCGCGCACGCGAGCGCCAGGACGGCTAATCGACATGCGTTAGCCGCCCAGCCGAATTCCCTCGCGCGGTCCGCGCTCATGGCATCCTGTCCATTATGGCGTCCTTCTCCGCCGTTGTCAGCTGGCCGGATACCAGCGCCACCGATGAGTATAAATTGCTTGACGGGTTTGTGATAGCGGGGTCACGCGTGTACCCCAATATCAGCCTGTCCGGCTCCATCGAGGTT
>CAZLBC010000108.1:0-14283 GCA_964557575.1 uncultured Planctomycetaceae bacterium | reverse complement strand
ATGCCCTCGGAGACGGTCTCGCCGGCGGCCCGGCCGTTGGGCAGGGCCCCGGTGACCCGGCCGAAGTAGATATGCACCGTGGTCGGCAGCAGGTTGACCCGGTAACGGCCGCCGCGGGTGTTGGGGCGGCCGTCGACGGCGGCGAAGTAGCTCTCGAAGATCCGCACGGCGATGGCGTCGGCCCGGTCGTCGTCGTTGCCCCACGCCGGGCTCGCGGTGGCCAGGGTCCGCCGCAACTCGTCGCAGCCGTCGAAATTATCGGCGAGGGCCGCGAGAAGTTCGCCCATGGTCACCGTTCGCTCGGCGAAGACGTGGTGGTTGATCGCGGCGAGCGCGTCGGTAAGGGTCCCCATGCCGACCCCCTGTATATAGGTCGCGTTGTACCGCGCCCCGCCGCGGTGATAGTCGGTGGCCGTCTCGATGCAGTCGTCCATGACCACCGACATGAAGGGCGACGGCATCGATTCGGCGTAGAGCCGCTCGATGGCCCGGTTGCCGGCGATCTTCAGGTCGACGAAGTAGCGCATCTGCGTTTCCCACGCCGCGTAGACCGCGTCGAAATTCTCGAACGAATCGGCCGAACCGGTCCGCGGGCCGACCTGTTTCCCGGTCCGGGGATCGACCCCGTCGTTGAGGGCCAGCTCCAGGACCTTCGGCCAGTTGAAATAGCCGGTCAGGGTGCAGCTTTCCTTGCCGAACGCGCTGACGGTGACGCAGCCGCTCGGGCCGCCGGCGAGGGCGTCGGCACGGGTCTTGCCGGCCCGGACCATCTCCTCGACGATCACGTCGGTGTTGAAGACCGAGGGCTGGCCGATCCCGGTTTTGATCACCGCGCAGGCCCGCTTCAGAAAGTCGTCCCCGTTGAGCCGGCTGAGCTGGATACAGCCGCTGGGCTGGACCAGTTGCATCTCCTCGATGACGTCGAGGATCATCATCGACACCGCGTTGACCCCGTCCTCCCCGTCGGGCGTCAGGCCGCCGGTGTTGATCAGGGCGAAATCCGTGTAGGTCCCGCTCTGCTCCTCGGTGACCCCGACTTTGGGCGGCGCCGGCTGGTTGTTGAACTTGACCCAGAAACACTCCAGCAGTTCGATCGCGTCGTCCCGGTCGAGGCTGCCGGCCTCCGTTTCCGCGCGGTAGAAGTACCAGAGGTGCTGGTCGAGGCGCCCGGGGTTGAACGAGTCCCAGGTGTTCAGCTCCGATATCACCCCGAGGTGGGTAAACCAGTACATCTGCAGCGCTTCCCGGAAGGTCCGGGGGGCACCGGCGGGAACGCGGCGGCAGATCGCGGCGATCTCCTGCAGTTCCGCCGCGCGGCCGGCGTCCGCCGCCGTTTCCGCCAGCCGCGCGGCCTCCGCGGCGTACCGCTCGGCGAAGAGGATCAGGGCGTCGATACAGATTTCCATGGCCTTCAACTGCTGGCACTTGTCGAAATAGAGCGGATCGGCACAGGGATCGAGGGCATCGCGGATCACCCCGATCCGCTCCCTGAAGTCGAGGAAGCCGCGGCGGTATATCTTGTCGTCGAGTATCGCGTGCCCGAAGGCCCGCTGTTCCATGAACTCGGTGAAGACCCCCGCGTCGAAGGCCGCCATCCACCGCTCGTCCATGATGCCGAAGACCTTTTCCCGGATCGTCTTGCCCTCCCAGAACGGAATAATTTTTTCGGCGAAGATCTTCCGGGTCTCGGGGGACACGGTGAAGGGCGTCCGCTCCCGGCTCGCGAGCACATCGAGGTCTTCGAGGCTGTGGCAGCAGAGTTCCGGGTAGGTCGGCGTCTGCTTGATCCCCGGCCCGCGCTCGCCGACGATCAGTTCCCCCTCGTTGATGCAGATTGACCGGGTGCGCATGTAGCGGCGGAACGCCGCGGCCCGGCCGACGACCACGGAGGTCGCCCGCTCCATGCCCCCCGACGCGTAGAAATCGGTCATGATCTCCGCCCGTTCCGGGCAGAGCGCGGGGCGGGTATCGATGCTCTGCTGCCGGAGCTTCTCGACTCTCGGTCTCACGTCTTCGCTCCTCTCATCACCGGCAGGCCGGCGCCCGCGAGGATGTCGCCCAAGCGGGTTACGGAAACACCGCTTCGCCCGGTCGCGTCCCACCCCGGAGAAAAACCATACCGTTCGGCCTTGACCGTACCACCGTTATTGTAGTCAAGGACATCCACCCTTTCCACTCCACCGATGCCGGCGACGGTCTCGGCGATCGCCGCGAACGTCTCGGGGGTGTCGTTGAAACCGGGAATAACCGGCACCCGGATCCAGATCCGCTCTCCCGCCGCCCGCAGCCGCCCGATGTTTTCCAGTATCAGCGCGCAGCCCTCCCCCGTCGCCGCGCGGTGTACGTCGGGATCGACGTGTTTTATGTCGCAGAGAAAGAGGTCCACCAGCGGCCGCAGGCCGTCGATAACCTCCCAGGGGGCCCGGCAGCACGTGTCCAGCGCCGCGGGGATACCCTCCCGCCGGCAGCCCGCGAGCAGGGCCGCAAGAAACGCCGGCTGCGCGAGCGGCTCGCCCCCCGAGAAGGTCGCCCCGCCGCCGGACTCCTCGTAGAATACCCGGTCCCGCGCGACGGTGTCGATCACCGCATCCGCGCCGATCTCCCTGCCGGCCATCTCCCGCGCCCCGGCCGGGCAGGCCGCGACGCACCGGCCGCAGGCCGTGCAGACATCGCGATCGGTCGCCGGGCCGCTGTCTTCCATGACCACCGCGCCGACCGGGCAGGCCGCCGCGCAGCGGCCGCAGGCGATGCAGCGCGCGGGCCGGAAGGAGACCTGCGGATCCGCCGACATCCCCTCAGGGTTGTGGCACCACGGGCAGCGCAGGGGGCAGCCCTTCAGAAAGACGGTGGTCCTGATCCCGGGCCCGTCGTGGATGGCGAAGCGCTTTACGTCGAATATGACGCCGCGCTCGCCGTCGCCGTGTTGATCATTGCTCATTGACGGATTATACAGATTATTGCCCGGCGCGCATACCGCTGGTATGCTGGTCGCATGAACATCCTGGCCATGGAACCCTACTACGGCGGCAGCCACCGGGCGTTCATCGACGGGTGGATCTCCCGCAGCCGCCATAACTGGACGCTCCTGACCGCCTCCGCCCACGGCTGGAAGTGGCGGATGCGCCACGCCGCGGTCGGTTTCGCCCGCGACGCCCGGCTGCTGCGCGAGACCGGCCGGCGGTGGGATCTCGTCTTCTGCACGGACATGATGAACCTCGCGGAGTTCTGCGGCCTCGTCCCCCCCGCCGTGGCCGCCCTCCCGCGGGTCGTCTACTTCCACGAGAACCAGTTTACCTACCCCGTGGGCGCCGACGACCGGTGGGACGCCCACTTCGGCCTCTCGAACATGGCCGCGGCCCTCGCCGCCGACGCGGCGTGGTGGAACTCGGCCTTCAACCGCGACGACTTTCTCGCGGCCCTGGCGGCATTCCTGAAGAAGATGCGCCGACCCCGCCTCACGTGGGCGGCGGGCGCGATCGCGGCGGTCTCCCGCGTCGCGTATCCGGGCGTGGACCTGCCCGCCCCCCGCCCGCGGCGGGAGCCGGGGCCCCTGCGGATCGCCTGGACGGCCCGCTGGGAACACGACAAGTCACCCGAGACGTTCTTCGCGGCCGTCGAGCAACTCGCCGAAGAAGGCGGCGACTTCCGGCTCATCGTCACCGGCCCGCAGTTCCGGGCCCGTCCCGACGTCTTCGACGAGGCGGCCCGCCGCCTCCGGCCGCATATCGACCACTGGGGATTCATTCCCGACCGGCGGGAGTACCTGGCGGCGCTGGGCCGCGCGGACGTCGCCGTCTCGACCGCCGCCCACGAGTTTTTCGGCATCGCAATGATCGAGGCGGCCGCGGCCGGGGCCTTCCCCCTGGTGCCCGACCGCCTGGCCTACCCGGAGGTCTTCGGCCCGCCCGACCGGCCCGACCGGCGGGCCTTTTTCTACGCCGGCGACGCCGGAGACCTCGCCCGCCGCCTCGCCGCGCTGGCCGCGGACTGCGCCGCGGGCCGCCCCCCCTCCCGCGACGCCCGGCGGACGGCGAACCTGGACCGCTTCGACTGGGCCGCCCGGGCGCCGGCACTCGACGACGCCCTCGAGGACATCGCGGCACAGAAAGGAAACCCGTGACCGGAGGAGCAACGCCGTGAAACAATGGATACTGCTGCCGGTGCTGCTGTGCGGCGGGTGCCTGTCGGCCCCCGCGGAACAACAGACCAACGCCGTCGCCTCGTACAACATCAAGCACGGCCGGGGCATGGACAACCGCGTCGACCTGCAGCGCACCGCCCGTGTCCTCAAAACGCCGGACGCTGACCTGGTCGCCCTGCGGGAGGTGGACAACGCCTGCCGCCGGAGCGGCAGGATCGACGAGGCCGCGGCGCTCGGGCGGCTGCTGGGGATGCACCACGCCTTCGGGAAGTTCATGGACTTCCAGGGCGGGGCATACGGCATGGCGATCCTCTCAAAGTACCCCGTCGACCGCGCGATCACCCATCGGCTCCCGGACGGTGCCGAACCGCGGTGCGCGCTGGAGGTGATCGTGCGGCCACCCGGGGCGCCGGCCGGCGTCTCGTTTGTCTGCATTCACAACGACTGGACCGACGAGGCGATCCGGGTCCGGCAGGTGCGTGCGCTCATCGCGGCGCTGTCGCCGCGCAAACACCGGGTCATCCCCGCCGGGGATTTCAACGCCCCCCGCTCGTCGGCGTCGATGCAACTGCTGCCGGCGGGGGGCTGGACGATCCTCGAAAAAAGTGGCGGCGGCAAAAACACATTTCCCGCCGACAAGCCCCGCGCGGAGATCGATTTCATCGTCCTCCGCGGTTTCGGCGGCCGGGCCCCCGGCTGCCGGGTTCACGCCGAGGCGGCGGCCGCCGACCACCGCCCGATCAGCGCCGTCATCACGCCGGGAAAGTAAGGTCCCCGCATACCAATGAAAGGAACGTATGATGTGGAAAAATTGCAGTCCCCTGTTCTGTATCGTCTTCGCCGCGGTTTCGCCCGCCCTCGCCGCCGCGGGCGAGATCCCCTCGCCGCAGGAACTGTTCGACACGACCTGCTCGTCCTGCCACCCGGCGAAAAAGGCCGCCGGCAAAGACTACACCGCCGGGAAGTGGCGGGCGACGGTCGCCCGAATGCGAAAGCACGCCGCCGACACCGAACACGCCTTCTCGGCAGAGACCGGCGAACAAATCGCCCGGTACCTCGCCGGCGGCGACGGTGACGCCCCCGGCGCGGCAACGGCCCCCGGAACCGGCGGCGGACCGGCCCTCGCCACGGCGGGGAAGGTGCTGGGTGTCATCACCGCCGTGCTGATAGCGGGGATGATCACCGCCGGGCTGCTGCGCCGAAAACTGGGAAAACGCTTCCGCCCCCTGCACGCCGCCGGGGCCGCGGTGCTCCTGGCGGCCGCCGCGGCACACGCGGTGATCCTCTACCTGCACGCGGGCCCGCCCGCGCAGCCGTGGCACCTCTGCGGGACGGCGGCCATCCTCGTGGCCCTCGGCACCGCCGGCGGCGGCCTGCTGCGACGGCGGCTGAAGAAGATGTTTCTGCCCCTCCACGTCACCGGGGCCCTGGCCGCGGCGGCACTGGTACTCCTGCACCGGCTGCTGTATTGACGGATTGACAAACCGCGCTGTTGCGGTGACCTGTATGTCTTGATATGCCCAGTAAAGAACGGTAATTGTATCTTCTTATTCTATGAGCTTTTCATCCCGAAATCCTGTGGGTATTTCTTTATATTTATATTGACAATATTGATATTTCCAATATATTTATATTGCTAATATAATAATAAGAGACATCCCTATGGATACGCACACCCTGACGTCAGTGTTACTGGACCAGAAAGAGGTCTTTTCGGCGGCAGATCGCGGAGTCGCCAGGGAAATCGACTTGGAACGGCACCGCGCGCACGGCCAAATCGTCGTCGTTTCCGGCGTCAGGCGCAGCGGTAAATCGACGCTGCTGAAGCAGTTCGCCACCCGGTACCCGGCATACCACTATGTCAATTTCGACGACGAACGCCTGATCAATTTCCGGGTCGAAGACTTCGCCGACCTGATGATCCTCTTCAAAAAACAGTCCGATGCCGACGTACTGTTCATGGATGAGATCCAGAACGTTGAACACTGGGAACGGTTCGCACGACGCATACACGACGAGGGCTACAAGCTGTACCTCTCGGGTTCAAATGCCAAGCTCCCGAGTTCGGAACTCGGCACCCACCTGACGGGCCGCTACGTGAAAGTCGAGCTGTACCCGTTTTCGTTTCGTGAGTACCTGGCTTTTCACGGCGTGAACACAACGCCGCTGACGTCAACCGTCACGGCCCGCATCCTGAAGCATTTCGATCGGTACCTGGAAGGGGGCGGGTTCCCGGAAGTCCTGAAGTACCGCGACAGCGCGTTCCTGTCGCGCACCTACGAGGATATCATCCACCGCGATATCATCTCGCGGCACGGTATCAGGGAAGTAAAGCAGTTCCTTCAACTGGCACACTATCTCTTTACCAATGTCACGGGCGATCTCAGCTACAATGCGATCAAAAATGTCCTGGGGATAAAGAGCCCGATTTCCGTCAAAAAGTATGTCGGCTACCTCGAAGACAGCTACCTTGCTTTTGAATTGTATAAACACGATTTCTCCCTGAAGCGGCAACACGCCAATACGAAGAAGATATACGTCATCGACAACGGCATGAGAAACCAGGTTTCATTTCGTTTTGCCGGCGATCTCGGCAAACTCCTGGAAAACATGGTCTATATCGAACTGCTGCGGTCTCGGCAGGAGGTCTATGTACACCGGGAACAATACGAATGCGATTTCATCATCAGGGAGAAGAACAGGATTACCCGGGCCATACAGGTCTGCTATGATCTGAAAGAGGAAAACAGGCAGCGGGAAATACGGGGACTGACGGAAGCCGCGCATCAGTACGGCCTGTCGTCGGGACTGCTGCTGAATTACGATCAATCCGGCAGGGAGACCGTCGACAACGTGGAGATTACCATACTGCCCGTATGGCGATGGCTCCTCGAAAACGATCGGGTGACATAGAACAGGCCGCCGGCTAACGGCCGAAACGGCCGCCATCCCGCGACCGGAACGTCCTACAGTCCGGTTTCAAACCGATTTGATGTCCATATAACTGTTTCCATTCCGATAACTGTACGATTTTTTTACGCGGCAGAATGTAATGGCGTGTTATCTGCAACATCTACCAGATTGATATTCGCCCCGTAGAAGAAAGAAAAGCGAGGAATAACATGGCTCTGACAAAAGAATACAGAAAGACTGTTCTTGAAAGAATCCAGAACGATCCTGAATATACTGCGGCACTATACGCAGAGGCAGTCGAATGCCTTATTGAAGGCGACAAGGCTACCGCCCTGTCGATCATCAGGGACCTGGTGCATGCCCACATCTCGTTCAAAATACTGGCAAAAGAAACCGGCATGGGCGAAAAGGCACTTCACCGTATGCTTGGCTCACGGGGTAACCCCACCGCAGACAGGCTGTGCCGCGTTATGCATACAGTCGAACAGGATCTCGGTCTGACAACAGAAGTCACCGCCAAAATGAACAGAAAATCCCGAAAAAAGCGGACGTTAACCAGCGCTTAATCCGACTGACTCAATCTCGAAACCTCTCGGCACCGAATTTGACATCCCTTTGGCGGGACAATCGATCAGGAGATGAGGATGGATCTTTCTCTGTTTCCAACACGAATAACACCTGCCCCTGAAAAACCCATTTCACCATGCTCTCCGCTCGACCAACCCGGGTTTCTCAGGCCTTGCCCTCGTGATCCGAACCGGTTCCTCAAACGATACCGGCGTAGCAGTATTCGAGTCGACACCGACAACGGCACCCGCCGACGACGCATGCTTCGGCCTACAGATTCAGCTTCGCGATGTTCACGCGGGTGGCTTTCGCGGAGGTCTCGAGCTGCGCCCGCTCCTCGGGACCGAGGTCGAGTTCGACGACCTTCTGAACCCCGCCGCCGCCGAGCATGACCGGCACGCCGAGGCAGATGTCCTCCTGGCCGTACTCGCCGTCGAGGTATGCCGAGCAGGGCAGCAGGCGCTTCTTGTCCTTCAGGACGGCCTCGACCATCTCGACCGCCGCGGCGCCCGGCGAATAGTAGGCGCTGCCGGTCTGCAGCAGGCCGACGATCTCGCCGCCGGCCGTGCGGGTCCGCTCGACGATCGCGTCGATCCGGTCGGGGGCCAGCAGCTCGGTGATCGGCACGCCGGCAACCGTGCAGTACCGCGGCAGGGGCACCATCGAATCCCCGTGCCCCCCCATGACCAGGGCCTGGATGTCCGTGACGGCGACGCCCGTCTCCATCGCGACGAACGCGCGGAACCGCGCCGCGTCGAGTACCCCCGCCATGCCGAAAACCCGGTCGGTCGCGAACCCGCTGACCTTCATGGCCAGGTAGGTCATGATGTCGACGGGGTTCGTCACCATGATGATGACGGCCTCCGGCGACGCCGCGGCCGCCGCGGTCGTGATCGACGTGATGATCTCGGCGTTTCTGGCCAGCAGGTCCTCGCGGCTCATGCCCGGCTTCCGCGCCAGCCCGCCGGTGATGACGACGACGTCCGAGCCGGCCGTGTCGGCGTAGTCGTTCGAGCCGGTCACCGTGTTGCTGAAGCCCCTGACCGGGCCGGTCTCGGCCAGGTCCAGGGCCTTTCCCTGCGGCATGCCCTCGACGACGTCCAGCAGGACCACGTCCGCCAGTTCACGTTCCGAAATGTACTGCGCAACCGTGGCCCCGACGTTTCCCGCGCCGACGACCGACACCGTGTTCTTCATCGTATTCTCCTTTGCATCCTGCACGCTGATCGAGTGCGGTAGCATACACTGTCGCGGCATGCCGGCAACAGAAAAATTGTCCCCCGCGCGTTCCCCCCGCGGGAGCGGCCGCTTCCGGCGTCACTGCCGCTCGCCGTCGCGGTACACCTCCAGCCGCCGCCGGCCGAGCACGACGGCCACGTGCTGCCAGGTGCCGGCCTCCAGGACGCCGGGAAAGTCCTTCTGGACGGGGCCGACGATCAGGCGCAGGCTCAGCTTCGGCCAGCAGTCGAGCAGGAAGCCGTCCCGCCGTCCGGGGGTGAGCTTGTCGAGTATCCGCCCGGACTCGCCCGCGGCCGGCCTGATCCACGCCTCCAGGGTCAGGGGGCCGCTGAAATCGTCGGGCGCCGACGGCAGCCGGCCCCCCGCCGCCGGAGCGAGCGCCGACGCGACCACCGCGTCGCCGGTCACCTTTTTGGTCCGGTCGCCCCCGGCCAGCGCCGCGATCCGCTCGGGCTTCAGCAAACCGCGGAACAGCGTCGCCCGGCCGATGGAGCCGCGGAAACGGTTGTTGCCGGACTGGTCGGCGCCGATACGCAGCCGGTGACTGCTCGGGGGCACGACCGGTTTTTTCGGCATCGGCTGCGGGTCGTGGACCACGACGTCCTTTCTGCGGGACGCGGGTTCGACGGACCACTCCCGGAGCGTGCCGTCGACGACCCTGCCGGCGATGACGGTCTGCCGTTCGAGGTGCAGCCTGAAATCCGCGTCCCAGTCGGCGGGCCACGCCGGCAGCAGCAGGATGTTGCCGGCCGCCTCCTGGACGAGCATGCGCTGCAGGGCGGTCGAGCCCGAGCCGAAGTGGTCGAGATCGGGGCAGGAATCCGGCCCCGCGCTGCCGTAGAGGGGAAAGCGGCACCGCCGGGACGCGTGGCGGAAGCGGCGGTCCAGGCCGGCGGCCGCTTCCGCGGCATTGCCCGCGCAGGCCCAGTGGATCTGGTCCTGCGTCCAGCACTTGCAGCCGAAGGCGTTCTTGTGCGTCCGGTGCTTCATCGTCCACGCGACGAGGTCCTTCGTCCCGCGCCCGAGCCCGAAGCGGCGGAACGGGAAGACCGGGTACAGTTCGCCGTTCTCCGCGTTCTTCTTCATCTTCCACTCGGCGGCCGGGGCGATCGCGGTTTGCCCGTCGATCTCATGCAGGTGAACGTCCGGCACCCGGCCGCGCATGCGGCGCCAGCGGGCCCGGTCGTCGGGCGTGCCGGCCGCCGCCATGGCCAGGAGCCCGTCGAGGCAGTACTGCAGGCCCGCGACGTCGGGGGCCGGATTGACCGCGATCCACCAGGTCTCCAGGACCATCGACGGATCCAGGCGGATCTTCCCGTCCCCGTCGCGGGGATAGTGCTTCTCGAAAAACAGCAGGACCTCCCGCGCGAAGGGCACGAGCACGGTGTCGCGAAATGTCTCGTCACCCGTGTAATTGACGTAGTCGATCATCATGGCCGCGGTTTCCAGGCCCGATGTGAAGTAGTAGCTGTGGTAGTACCCCTTCCCCGTGTTTTCGCCCGGCGGGGTCTTCGGCGGCTTTCCCGTACGCCCGCAGTCGCGCTCGCCGCCGGTCGGCTCGATGTTCTCGCGGTAGTACGCGCCGGCGTGGCCGAACCACGCCTTCGTGATCGCCTTCCGGACCGGCAGCAGGTCCCGGTAATAGTCGAAGAAGGGCCGCATCAGGTCGAAGTCGCCGCTCATCAGCAGCGGCCAGTACAGCAGCCGCTGGTTCTGGTAGGTGAAGCGCCGGCCCCAGCGCCGCCCGTCCTCGTGCGTCAGCCACGAGCCGTCGGGTTGCCGGACCACGTGTGCCTTGCGGGCGTTTTTCTTCGCTCGCAGGGGCTGGGTGAAGAGCCCGCCGTTGAACTTCGCCTGGATGCGGCCCCGGCTCTGACAGGCCATGATGTACCGGAATACATTGTAGCTCTGGGCCGCGAGGGCGGCGCCGTCGGCCTCGGTCCGCCGGCCGCCGGGCGCCGCGCCGTTGAACTGCTCGCGCTGCTCTTTCGGCAGCGTGTTGTCCGACGCGATGATCCACGACCGGTCCCAGAACCGCGACCACCAGGCGCGGTGGGCCGCCCAGTCCTTCGCCGTATCCGCCGCGCGGGCGGCCTGCCGCTCGATCGTCTCGATCCAGGATGAAATCTCCGGGGCCTGTTTCGCCAGGGCGTGGATGCGGATGTCGAAGTGCCGTCCCGTGCCGGTCAGCGCGCCGTCCTTCAGCGCCAGGTCCGGGCTGTCGAGGAGGTTGCCGAACGTGTTGAAGCGGTAGGGATCCGGGTGCGTCCCGACCAGGTGCGCGACGCCGTAGTACTTCATCTCCGCCGGGAACACGCTGCGGTCGCCGACGGCGTAGTACCAGAGGATCCTGCCGTTCCGCTCGAGGCGGACGTCCTGGGTGGGCGGATCGATCGGGGCGGCGGAGCAGTTGTACCGGCAACTGTCGAACCGCCGCCAGCATTCGGGGGCGGCCGACACCGCGATCTCCTCCGGCGCGTCGACCTGCACGTGGTAGACCGGCCGGTGGGCGTCGGCCCACACGCGAATTTGCACGCCGCCGGCCGCGATGCGGATCGACCCGGTCGGCAGGTCGAGTGTCTGCGTGAACGGCGCACCCACCGCGAACGGGTTCGGATCGAGGGCGATCCGCACGCGCCCCGTCTTGAAGATATCGCCGTTGTAGGTGAAGGCGTCGTTCTTGGCCAGCAGCAGGCAGAGGTCCCCGCCCTCGATCGCGCAGACGCCGGCCGCGATGTCGCCGTTGCCCAGCGGCATCTGCCCGGTCCGGTCCTGCGACGGGCTGTTCCAGACCACGTTGTAGCGGGCCACGGGGTGTTCGGCCGCGCAGGCGGCGGCCGGGATCAACCACAGGGCCGCGATGAGCGGCGCGGCCGCGCCGGCTGTCGCATGTATGTTCACCATTGTTCTGCCTCGATCTTCGGGATACTGCCGTTCATGGTCTTCCAGGTCGGCCGGACGGACACGCGCCGCCGTTTTCTTTCACCGCGGTCCTGTTGCCGACAATCGACTTTTCAGACAGAGCCTATTACAATCTGATCGAAAAG
This sequence comes from uncultured Planctomycetaceae bacterium, assembly GCA_964557575.1. Lineage (GTDB taxonomy): Bacteria > Planctomycetota > Phycisphaerae > SM23-33 > SM23-33 > CAZLBC01. Next base: position 2,376 of record CAZLBC010000108.1, on the reverse strand, counting down.
ACAGTTGAAGTAAAGAAGTTACGGTACGACTTCGAGACTGCCGTCCCGGATACGGGTTCATCGGCATTCATGAACTCGCAACTCGGGCAGGCTCTTGCCGCCGCCGGCGGGCGAACACCGGGTATCCATGAACCAAAAACCAGGCACAGTGCGGGCAGACAACCGCGGGGTATCGGCCGCAGTGTCCCTCGTCCTCGCCGGTTTCATCTTCCCGGCCGCTGCCGCCGCCGTCGGGTGGGCCGATCTTCTCGGCCGGGGTGACGGACGCGGCGCCCGAGGCTGAAGGGAAGATCGGGGACTACGAATACGTGGCGATCGATCGGTTCCCAGCGGAATTCTGAGAACCGTTACAGGGCATCGGGGAGGGGCTGTTGAACAGAGGGCTGAAGGAGGAAACATCAGAGGCACGGGAGGCGCTATCTTCCGGGAAATTGCTTGATCGGCGGTTACCGGGGAGGTAAAATCAAACAGGTCGCCGGCTCACGGCCAAAACGGCCACCATCCCGCGATCAGAACGTCCCATAGTCTGGGTTGTTACACTTAAATTACCATGGTGACGGGAGATAAAATTGTTTTTTCTAGAGCTGGTTTCATAACTTGCTTTGGTAGCGAAAGCGAGGTATTTTGTCGATCTGGCAAGGAACGGAAACGACGACATATTAAGGAAATATGTCGAGTTTTCGTGACGCCGCCAGACGGCAAAAGAGCCGCTTGTAGTCCAAATTGAAGTTATGAAACCAGCTCTAACAGTTTTTATACCCGAACACGGATTATTGGTAAAATGTTAGAGTACGTCACGTTCATTTTAGGAATAATAGTCCTCGTGAAGGGGGCGGATTACTTAGTTCAGGGCTCCTCCGGCCTTGCCAAGAACCTGGGTGTTTCCAGCCTTGTCATTGGATTGACCATCGTGGCTCTTGGGACTTCCATGCCTGAACTTGTGGTTAATATCATTGCTGCGATAGAGAACAGCAGCGAAGTGGCTATTGGTACAATTGGTACAATTATTGGAAGCAACCTTTCCAACATATTACTCGTTCTCGGGTTAACTGCGGCTTTGGCTGCTGTCAAGATTCAAAAATCAACAGTATGGAAAGAAATACCCTTTTCCCTGTGGCCTGCTCGCAGCTCTCCTATTACTGGTATTGATTGCGAGGGGATTGCTTGGAACTGGGCAACAATGGAGGTCTTATTCTCCAATACCCTCGACCACTGATCCACCCGACAAGATTTAAATCCCGATACCGAGGAGTATTCGCGATATCTTGTGCCAAGGCACATAATCGCAACCTTTCAAAGCGAGCGAATCTTCGCCGCCATAGATGATTGCGGCGTTTGTCTCGGTATTTTGCCAATTTTTAAGGGTTTTCAAAAGCGAATCGGCGAAAGATGGGCGCGGTGTCATGCCGGCTTTGACCTCTAAACCCAGCGTTCGGCCTGAATGTTCCAGAAGGAAATCCACTTCCTGCCCTCCGTGTGTCCGCCAAAAATAGATGCGGGAAGGCAATCCGTTGTTGAAGAGATGTTTAATGATTTCCGCAAAAACCCAGTTCTCGAAAATCTGTCCTCTCAAGGGATGGTTTTCCAGTTGTTGCGCTTCGTTTATTCCAAGCAGATGGCAAACAAGACCCGTATCATAAAAGAAAATCTTGGATGTTTTGACAAGTCGCTTGCGTATGTTCCGGTAGTATGGCGGCAAGAGATGGGCAACATAGCCCGCTTGAAGAATGTCGATCCAATTGCGAACGGTCTTATGGTCTAGACCGCAGTCGCCTGCGAGGCGGGAACAATTGAGCAATTGGCCTACATTTCCTGCCAGCAAACGCATGAAACGATGAAATGTCTCCAGGTTTTGAACAGCGGACAACTGGCGCACATCTCGATCGATATAGGTCGCCATATAGCTGCCATACCATCGCTGAGGGCGCAATTGGCGGTCGTGCACCGGAGGGTATGCACCCTGCCAGAGGACCATATCCAAAGATGTGCCAAGCATGCCCCCTTTTTGCAGTTCCGAGAGAGTGAAGGGAAGCAACTCTAGGACAGCAGTCCTTCCTGCCAGACTCTGGGATATCTTTTCGGACACGGCCAGATTTTGTGAACCCGTCAGAATAAAGCGTCCCGGATCGGGTCTGTCATCAAGTTCTTGCTGGAGGTATGAAAGCAGGTCGGGCACATGTTGCACTTCATCGAAGATTGCCGCTGACGAATAGTTTTTTAAAAATCCCAAGGGATCGCTGTTGAACTGTTCGCGCATCAATGGCTGTTCAAAAGATATATATGAATGCCTTGGAAACGCCGCCCGTGCCAGTGTCGTCTTGCCGGATTGGCGCGGCCCGGTTATCGTTACGGCTGGATACTCTTTCGCGCATTCAA
>CAZLBC010000107.1:0-14511 GCA_964557575.1 uncultured Planctomycetaceae bacterium | reverse complement strand
GTCTATTGTTTGATTTCATATAGAATGACCGGTGACATGTCAGAATACTCAAAACAATCGGCGAACGGACGGGGAAACATGCATGACCGGCTCTGGTCGGAAAACGACTGGAAGGGAGTCAAGCTCGGCAGGTACCGCATCCTGGAGCTGCTGTCGGAAGAAGATGCCAGCCGCACATTTCTGGCGGACGACGAGATTCTCATCAGGAAGGTCGCGTTCAAAACCGTATCGGAAACGCTTCAGCACGACGGGGAATCCCAGCACCTGAAGAACTTTCTTCGAGAGGTCCAGGCAGCCGCAGTCCTGCAGCATCCGAATATCGTGTGCATCTACGACGTGATTCACGAGGAAGGCGTGGTCGCCGTCGCGAAGGAGTACTTCGAGGGCCGAACGGTCGAAGACCTGATCTTTGCCAGGGAGGAGTTGTCCTTCAGCCGGATATGCACGATTATCGCCGATGCCGCGGCCGGGCTGGCCTTCGCGCATGAAACGGGAATGGTCCACCAGGATATCAAGCCCGCCAGCCTGATCCTCAACAGCAAAGGAACGTGCAAGGTACTGGATTTCGGCGCGGCGGCGATGCAAAAGGATGGAGACGCCCCGACCCGCAGGGAGAAGATCGACTCGCCGTTCTTCACATCGCCCGAGGTCATCAGGGGAAAGAAGGCCGAACCCGCATCGGACGTCTACGCGCTGGGCGTCATACTCTGGTGGCTGATAAGCGGCGTGCCGCCCTTCGTCGCGAAGACGAAAAAGCACATGTACCGCAAGCACCTTGAAGCACCCGTTCCGGATATTGCCAACACGCGTCCAGGCATTCCCCCGGCCCTCGTCGCATTGATCAACGGGTGCCTGGTCAAGGATCCGGCGAAGCGAACGGCCGACTGCGGGAAACTGTCCGAACAACTCAGGTCCATCGCCGGGGATATGGAGCATTACGAACGTTCGGACCTCGCGAAGATAAGCGCAGTGGTAGGCGCCCCGAAGTCCGCGCCGGTCCCCGCGATCAAACCGCGCACCGGAAGACCCGAACCGGAGCAGGAAGACGCGGGGCCCGGGAAGAGCGTACAACAACGCAAAAAGATCGTGCTGATCGGCATCCTCTCCGGCGCGCTGTTGCTGGTGATTTCGGCCGTGGTCCTGACAGCCGTGATCGGATCGTCCGACGCCCCCGGTATTGATTCACAGACCGCGGTGGAGGACCGGAACGGCGGCCCCCGGCAAGACGATACGCGCGACGCAGCGTCAGCGCCCCCGGCCCGGTACATGCGATCCACGGACTATTCGATCGACGAGGATTTTTTTACACCGGCCGCGGCGCCGACCAACCCCGAAAAACCACCCGAAAAACAGCCGGTCTCGACCGGTACCGTCGCATCGAGCGGCGGCGGGAAAGGTCCCTTCATCGAGAAAAACGGAACGGTGGTCATACCGGCGGCCGACTTCGACCGGTCGACACCGGCCGGCGGCATGGAATGGAAGGTCTTCAGGGGCAGGGACGCCCGGACCCATACCGTGCGGGTTCCCGATAAAGGACGCACGAAACACAGATCTCTGATTGATCACAGCCCGCGCCTGGACTACCGCGTGCAGTTTTCAACGGGCGGGACCTATATAGTCTGGGTGCAGGGACACGGCGACAAGAACGGCGACTCGGTTCACATCGGCATCGACGAGAGGTTAGTGGCCGCACGGATGACGGTCGGGAGACAACGGTCCTGGTCCAGAACAAACATGGAAAGGAAGACAGGGAAGATCCCGGGAATCACACCGGGAGTACACACGATCAACCTGTGGATGCGCGAGGACGGTTGTTCGGTGTGCAAGATTCTTCTTACCACCGATCCGAAGTTCAAGCCTGCCGGAACAAGGAACAAACTCTCCGCAAGGGCCGCCGCATCCAAGTGACCCGGTAACGATCACGCTCTCCCGGATGCGGGCGAACCGGTTCTTACGGTGTTATTATAACCCCGCTCTCCAGCCTTCGACGAGTCTTCTATTCGGGCCGAGCGCATAAAGTCGGGCCGAGCGCATCAAGGAGGATCAACAGTATGAGAAGATTCGTGTCCATGTAGACGCCCTCCTGGAAAATGAACGAATGCACATCACGACCGATGTTGGATTCGGCAATGCGATCACGCCCGGCCCGAGCAAGCGCGATATCCCCTGCATTATCGATCTGCCTTCACCGAGGCTCCCGGTACATTCGTGGGAAACGGTTGTCTCCGAGACGTTCGAAGCGATTGTCGGTCTGGATATATGGTCTTTTCCGGGCCCCGCAGTTGACGCTCTCTACAAAGGGGGGGCCGGAACGCCACAGGGTACCCAGGTGGTCCGCGGACCTCTCTCTGATACCGAAAACCCCCCTCACGTGACGTCTTTCAGCTCCCAGCCCGCGCGGAACCGGGGCTTGATGAACTCGTTGGCCTTGTCGTTGTTCTTGAACTTCAGGTTCTCGGCGTCCCACAGCAGTTTCTGGTTCGGGAAGCGCCAGCAGATCGTGCCCAGCAGCAGCCACTCGGCGTAGGGCCCGGCGACGGTGAAGTTCGAGCAGGTCTGCGTGCCTTCCTTGACCGCCCGGATCCAGCTTCCGTGGTGCCCGCCCCTGACGCGGTCGATGACGCGCGGCGGCTTGCCCACGCCCTTCATGGCCGTCTCGGGAAGCAGGCGCACGCTTTCGCCGCGCCCGCCGGTCCCCATGAAACCCCTGGAGCCGACATAGAGCGTGTTGTTGCGTTTCCAGTCTTTCTGCGGTATCCCCTCGGGGAGCTTGAATTCACGCTTCATCTTGCCCTCGTACCAGTAGACCGTCAGCGGGGGCAACGTACCCGATTTGACGCGCGTGCACGGACGCTCGGGGAACTCGAACCGGCAGCAGTAACTGGGGTAGGTGACGGGATTCACGCCCTCGACCTTGAGGCACTCGACGCTGGTGGGGCTTCCCGGCATCAGGCCCATGTTGACCGGGCCGAGCATGTGAACGCCCCAGTCGCCGACCATCTGCGTGCCGTAGTTCAGGAAACCGCGCCAGTGGATCGGGTGGATCCCCTTGCCGTAGGGGCGCTCCTGTGTCCGGCCCTGCCACAGGTCCCAGTTCAGGTGCGCCGGCACGTCCTGCTTCGGCGGCCACGTCTTGACGTTGCGGGCAAAGCCGCCGCCGTGCATGGAGTGAACCTCCCTGACCTCCCCGATGGTGCCGTTCCAGATGAACTCGCAGGCCACGCGCGTCGCCTCGCAGGAGTAGCCCTGGTTGCCCATCTGCGTGGCCACGTTGTACTTCTTCGCCGCATTCGTCAGCAGGCGGGCCTCCCAGACGGTCTGGGTCAGGGGCTTCTGGCAGTAGACGCCGAGCCCGCGCTCCATGGCCCACAGCGACACGGACGCGTGCATGTGATCCGGGATCGTGCAGGTGATCGCCTGGAGGTTCTTGTGCTCCTTGTCCAGCATCTCGCGGAAGTCGCGGTACTGCTTTGCCGACGTGTACCGCCCCGCGGCCTTCTCCAGGTGTTTTTTGTCCACGTCGCAGAGGGCGTAGATGTTCTCTCTGCTGACGTTGCGGACGTCGCCGGCGCCCTGCATGCCGCCGACGCCGACGCAGCCGATGTTGATCTTGTCGCTGGGCGCCTTTTTGCCCGCGCCGAGCACGTGCCGCGGAACGATGGTCAGCGCGCCTGTCGCGCCGGCGGTCGCGAGAAAACGGCGTCGCGTGGCTCGATGGCTTTTGGTGGTTTTCATGGTATCTCCTCGATGCAACGTCGTTCGGTATCGTCGTACAGTGCCGTTATTATACCACCCCGGCGGGCCGATAATAAACACCGCGTTTACCGCCCCGTCCAAAGATATGTATATTTTTCCGCGATCCCGGTGACGATCTTTCCGTGTCAAAAATCGCATATCGTGATATCATATAATTCATGCGGTTACCGACGCCCGCGCGGTACTATTGATGAGGATGTTACGTCCGTCATGTTCCGGAGAGACGCGCCATGAACAAGGCAGCTTCACTCATACTCCTGCCGGTGCTGCTCCTCGCCGCCGCCGCCCCGGCCGCCGAGTTGTCCGCCCTCGAAATCGACTGGCTGCGCCAGCTCGATAAGCGGCTGGACCCGGCGAAAGAAAAGAAGGCCGCCGCGCCGGAACGAAACCCGGTCGACGCGAAGGCCGACGCCGCCGGCGGCGTCGACGGCGTCACGGACGGGAAGTGGGGTTTCCACACCGCCCGTGAAAAGAACCCCTGGTGGCAGGTCGATCTCGGTACGGAAATCGCCGTCGACCGCGTTGTCGTCTACAATCGCTGCGACGGGACCGCCGGGAGGAACGCGCGGATCCTCGTGCTCTTTTCGTCGGACGGAAAGAACTGGCAGCGGTTCTACCGGCACGACGGCGGCGTCTTCCTCGGGTATTCCGACAAAGAGCCGCTCGTGGTCGACGGCGGCAAGACGACAACCCGTTACGTCCGCCTGCAACTCGAGAAGACCGAGTACTTCCACCTCGACGAGGTCGAGGTCTACGGCGCCGAGGCCCCGCGGAAAAACATCGCGCTGAACAAGCCCGCGGACCAGTCCAGCACCAGCCGGTGGTCGACCGGCAGGAAGAAATCCGCCGCCGCGCCCGCGGCTGCCGCCGGTTCATTCGCCGCCGGCGCGCGGGAAGTGGTCAGGCGCGGCAGGCTGCTGGCCGCCGATCTCGCGAACCGGGGGGTCGACTGCGGCGACTTCACGAAGGCGGCCGCGTCGATCGAGACGCGGCTCGCCGCCGGCGGTGCGCCCGACCGGTACCGCGCCTGCTACTTCGACGCCTGCCGCGCGGTGCGGGCGCTGTCATTTAAAAACCCCCTGCTCGACTTCGACCGGATCATCGTCACCAAGCGCGTGCACGGCAGCTTCAGCCACATGTCGGACCAGTACCTCGGGTGGTGGTCGCGTCCCGGCGGCGGTATCTACGTCATGGAGGACTTCAAAAGCGACGCGCCGAGACTGACCTGCCTGACGGAGGATTTCGACGAGGGGAGTTTTCTGCGGCCGTCGCTGTCGTACGACGGGACGAAGATCCTGTTCGCCTGGTGCAAGTACTACCCGCACGTTGCGAAGCTCCGGGACAAGGTCGACAAGGACAACCTGCCGGAGGACTCCTTCTACCAGGTCTTCGAGATGAACGTCGACGGCACGGGCCTGCGGCGGTTGACCCGCGGGAAGTACAACAGCTTCGACGCGCGGTACCTGCCCGGCGGGCGGATCGTCTTCCTCTCCACGCGGCGGGCCCAGTTTCTCCAGTGCGGCAGGCAGACCGCCCTGCGAACATGCGAGGAGACGGCCCTGCCCGAGAGCTACGTCCGGTGCGGCGGCGGACCGGGCCGCCCGTGCGCGGTCTACACGCTCCACACGATCAGCGGCGACGGTACGGACATGATCAACATCTCCGGGTTCGAGATGTTCGAGTGGACCCCGGAGATCTCCAACGACGGCACGATCATGTTCGCGCGGTGGGACTATGTCGACCGCCACAACAACGCGTTCATGAGCCTCTGGGAGTGCAACCCGGACGGCACGAACCCGCGCCACCTCTACGGAAATTACACGACCAATCCCCACTGCATCTTCGAGGCCCGGGCGATACCGTCATCGCGGAAGCTGGTGGCCACGGCGTCCGCCCATCACAGCGTGACGGCGGGCAGCCTGATCCTCATCGACCCGGCCAGGGGGCTCGACGGCGCGGCACCCCTCACCCGCCTGACGCCCGAGACCTGCTTCCCCGAGATGGAGGGCTGGCCCGGGAGCTGGTACGTCAACCCCTCGCCCCTCTCGGAGCGCTGCTTCCTGACCGGCTGGAGCCACAAGCCGCTCGGCAAACAGGGCGGACGGATACCGCCCGACTGCGTGGGGGTCTATCTCTACGACGTCTTCGGCAACCTCACGCTCCTGTATCGCGACGAGACCATATCGACGATGTTCCCGCTCCCGGTCGCCGCGCGGGAGCGCCCGCGGGAGATCCCGGACAACGTGGCGTGGGACGGCCCGCAGCAGGGCACGTTCATGCTGTCCGATATCTACGTGGGCGTGCTGAAGGACATGCCGCGGGGATCGATCAAGCGGCTGCGGCTGGTGGCCGTGCCGCCCAAGACGCAGCCGACGATGAACCGGCCGCACATCGGCATGAAGAAGGACGACCCGGGGAAGGTCGTGCTCGGCACCGTGCCGGTCGAGGAGGACGGCTCGGCGTACTTTCACGCCCCCTCGGGCATCACGATTTTCTTCCAGGCCCTCGACGCCGAGGGGCTGACCGCCCAGACCATGCGAACCGGGACCTACGTGCACCCGGGCAAAACCCTGGCGTGCGTCGGCTGCCACGAGTCGAAGTACGAGACGACGCCCCGCGCCGAGGGGAAGGTCTCGATCGCCTCGCGCAGGCCGCCGTCGAAGCTGACGCCGGGCCCCCCGGGTTCCTGGCCGCTGCGCTACGACATCCTCATCCAGCCGATCCTGGAGAAAAAATGCGTCGGGTGCCACGACGGGAAGAAGGGCACGGACAAGCCGAAACTCAACTTCGCCGGCGTCAAGCATTCCTACCCGGCCCTGACCGGCTACGGGAAGGTCAGCCTGCGGGGGATGATTCGCGAGCAGCTCAGGATCAACCGCCCCGAGACGAAGGTCTACGAGTACATGTCCAAACGCAGCAGCCTCCTGGCCCACCTGAAATCGGGGCATAAGAAGGTCGCCCTCACCCCCGGGGACCTGGAGCGTTTCGTGACCTGGATGGACACCTACGCCCAGCTCGCCGGCCACTTCAGCGAAGACCAGGCGCGGCGGCTGGCCGCGATGCGAAAACAACACGCGAACATCATCGCGGAGTAGGGAAGCGTCGGAGCCGAAGCGAGATGGGACTGAGCGTCAACGCCCCGCTGGTCGGGAAACGCCGGCTGCCGCTGAAAAAGAGCGGCTCGATACCCATACCGGCGATCCCGGCGGTCGAGCTGACGCAGATCAAATGGGACACGCTGACCCTCTCCCGCGCGGGGGGCAGAATCCTCCTGAAACTGACGAATCGCAGCGCGTTCCCGATGACCGTCCGGGATATCGGGTTCAACCTCGTGCTGGCGGACACGGCCGTCGGCCGCTGCGGGACCACGAAAGAGTTGGTCTGCCGGCCGAACGTCCCGGAGGCCGTGGAAATCGGTCTGGGGGTATCGCCCCGCGACCTGGGCCTGGCCGCCTTCCGCATGCTCAGCGGCGACGGCGCCGGCTACCGGCTGACCGGCGGCATGAAGGTCGGCACCCCGTACGGCCCGCTGAACATCCCCCTCGAAAAGGCCGGACGGACGCTGTTTAAGTAGGGGGCGCGGCGCCGGCACCTGCAGCCATTACTGCGCCGGACAGTCCTCAAACAGCACATAACACCGCCGCGGACGGCGCGTCACTGCCACCGTAAGGACTGTACCCACATGGTTCACCCCCGACAATTTGTCTAACACTGTTGACATGCCCCGATACTTAGACATAATGTCTATGTGCGAGTGATAAGCCTGAAACCGCTGCGGGAGTTCTGGCAGAGCCATCCGTATGCCGAGAAACCGCTTCGCCTGTGGTACAAAACAGCGATGAACGCAACGTGGCGCACTATCCATGACGTTCGCCGAACCTGCCCGCACGCCGACGGCGTCAGGACACCGCGCGGTGACGTACTGACCGTCTTTAACATCGGCGGCAACACGTACCGCCTGGTGGCCCGTATCCGATACGACTACCGCCTGATCAACGTGCGGGCCGTACTGACATACGCGGAATATGACAAAGACACGTGGAAGGATTAGTCATGCCCAGGATCAAAAAACCCCATCGAAAGCTGCCCCGCAGTTTCAACGGCCTCGTTGCCGCGATGCCGCCCCAGGCCATCATGGACAACGTGCACTACGATAACACCGTCGAGATGATCGACCGCCTGATGGCCGCCGGGAGGCTGACCAGGGGGCAGGAGTTGTACCTCGAGACGCTGGTCCAGCTCCTCCAGGCCTACGAGGCTGAACATCTCTCCGTCGATACGGCCGACTTGAGCGGCATCGACGCCCTGCGTCACCTGCTTGCCGAAAACGACATGAGCGCCTCCGACCTGGCCCGCCTGTTGGGTATTCACCCCAGCATGGGTTCCAAGATCCTCAAGGGCGACCGCTCGCTGACCCTGGGACACGTGCGGAAACTCGCCGATCGTTTTCACGTGCGGCCGGAACTGTTCATGGATTAACCGCGCGGGGAAGGCTGTTTACAGGGCCGGTCGCGGGACACTGTCCCGCCGCCGGCGCATCGAGGCTGACGATATGACATACCACGCGGTTGTCCCGATCATATTTTTCAACCTCTGCTGCCCCGCCGGCGTGCAGACCCATACGGTGGAAACCGCGTACCAGCGCGGCCGGCAGGAGATCCGCATCCTGGTCCCGGACGCAATACCGACGGCCCCCGACCGCCGCGTCCTGTACGTGCTGCCGGTCGAGAAGGGGTTCGAGCGGCGGTTCGGCTACGGCCTCGGGGTCCTGGAGAAGATGGACGCCCACAACCGTTACGGCATCATCATCGTCCAGCCGGGATTCGCCGTGGAGCCCTGGTTCGGCGACCACGCGACCGACCCGCAGGTCCGCCAGGCGTCGTACCTCAGGGAATTCGTGGTGCCCTTCGTCGAGAAGCGGTTCGGCGTCCGGCCCGCGCCCGCACACCGCCTCCTGCTGGGCTTCAGCAAGAGCGGGTGGGGCGCGTTCAGCCTCATCCTGAGATACCCGGACTTTTTCGGCTACGCGGCCGCCTGGGACGCGCCGCTGATGTTCCGCCGCTTCCACTACGGGATGAAGCGGGTCTACGGGACCCGCGCGCAGCTCGATCGCTTCCGCCCCGACCTCCTGGCCCGCCGGCAAAAGCGGTTCTTCACGGACCGCTGCCGCCTGGTCCTCGCCGGCGAGAAAGACTGGGGAACGTCGATTCCCGCCCCCGGCGGCGGCGGCCACACCGCGGGGTTCCACGCCCTGCTGGACCGGGAGGGCATCCGCCACCGGTACGACGACACCCTCCGGGCGCCCCACCGGTGGGACCGGTCGTGGATGGCGCCCGTTTTGAAGGCACTGGTCTCCCTGGCCGGCGGCGGGGAGGGACGCGACGAAACAGCGCGGTGACGGCCGGCGGCGGCGAACTGCTGCGCGTCGGGGGAAGGACGGGACGGTAACTGAATCGAAAGGCTCCGTTCCGGAGCACGACCATACCGTGTCGATTTTCCCGACCGCGTCCCCGTTGTCATCGTGATGCCGGGCACGGGCCGCCGTGCCTTCGCGGCGCCGCAGCGCGGCCGGGCAGGCCTTTATCCTTCCGGCAGGGCCTGCCGGGCCAGGGCCGCCGGGTCGTCGTCTGTTCCCAGCGGCCGGAGACGGAATGAGTATTCGTATGGTTTCGGCGGCAGTTGGTACTTCTTCAGCGGCCACCGGCCCCAGCTGTTGACCCCGCCCACGCCCATCTGGCGGTAATCGATATGTATAGTAGTCGTTTTTCGCCGCGGCAACTCGTGGGGGTGATCGGCCCTCTCCAGGTCGTCCATACGGTACGGCCAGCAGCTGATCTCCAGGCGCGGCCGCCCGACCACCAGCAGCCCGTCGCCGGCCGCGTTGCGCCAGGTCGCCCACCGCACGTCCGTCCGGCACCCGTTTTCCTGGGGGCGGATATAATCGTAGATCATCTCGTCGACCGTGGCCGCGTAGCGGCCCACCGCATACCCGCTCCTGCGGTCCCGGTAGTTTTCCTGCGGCCCGCGGCCCAGCCATTCCACGCGCGTGAAACCCGCAGCGAGCTCGGCCTGCATGCCCACCCGCGGGATGATCGGCAGCTTCTTCTTCGCCGGCCTGAGGTGCAGCGTCACCACGACGTCGCCGCTGCCCAGGAACCGGTACCGCACGGTGGACCGGGCCGTGCCCGCGCCGTGAATAAACGCCGCCACGGCCTCAACCGCCGTTCCTTTCGTCACCGTCACCGATTGACAGGTCCGCCGCTGCGTCGCCGTCTTCCACGCCTTCAGCTTTGACGGCATCTTGAAGCCGATGTCGTTGTCGTTCGGCGCCCGCCACCAGTTCGGCGCCAGCGGCGCGGCCAGCAGCTCCGTCCCCGCGCGGCGAATCGACTCGATCAGGCCCGTCTTCTTGCTGAGGCGAACGGCGAATTCCTCCCCGGTGACCGTCAGGGCCGCGGCGGAATCATCGACGCCGGTGAATGCCGGGATCGGGCCCGCCGGCGCCGCCGGCCGGGACCACGGCAGCGTGAACTGGTCCCGGGCCACGGGGAACCCCTTCTTCGCCCAGGCGGTATCGGCGACCAGCACCGACGTCAGCTTCACGTGATACTCACGCCCCGGGGCCGGCGTCACCGTCTTCAGCGGGACCGTCACTTCAGCGGTCCCGCCCGCCGCGACCGCGCCCGGGTCGATGACCCCCTGTTGTATCACCGTGCCGTCCTCGGTCACCTCCCACCGGATAGCCACGAAGTCCAGGCTGCGGAAATCATACCGGTTTTCGACGGTGAACCTGCCCGCCGCCGCATCGACGGGCCTGATACGGACCCGCTGGTAGACCTTCTTGACCTCCCACAGGTGCGGGTTGGGCCGCCGGTCCGGCGCCACGAGGCCGTTGCAGCAGAAATTCCCGTCGTTCGGGACGTCGCCGTAATCCCCGCCGTACGCCCAGAACTCCCCCGCTTTCAGCGGCCCGAGCACCTCGTCGGGCTTCGGCCGCCGCGCCGGGCCGTCGACGCCCTTGCGCAGCCCCTGGTCGACCCAGTCCCAGATGCAGCCCCCGATCAGGGACGGGTACCGCTCGAAGACGTCCCAGTACTCCTGCAGGTTGCCCACGCTGTTGCCCATCGCGTGGGCGTACTCCTCGAGGATGAAGGGGCGGTCCGGGTGCTTTTTCGCGTGCGCCTCGACCTTCGCCGGCGTCCAGTACGTCTCGCTGTCCGTGTCCACCGCCGACCACATCTGCCGGTAGTGGAACAACCGCGTGTCGTCGATCCGCCTGGCCGCCGCGACCATCTTCACGAAGTTGCTCCCGTGCCCGGCCTCATTGCCCAACGACCAGAAGACCACGCACGGGTGGTTCTTGTCGCGCTCCACCATCCGCTCCATGCGGTCGACCGCCGACAGGGTCCACGCCGGTGTGCTGCCCGGAATATTCTCCTTGCCGTACGAGGTGCCGTGGGACTCCACGTTCGCGTCGCTGATGACGTAGAGCCCGTACGCGTCGCACAGGGCGTACCACCGGGGGTCGTTGGGGTAATGGCTGGTGCGGACCGTGTCGATGTTGTTCCGTTTCATCAGGACCACGTCGCGCACCATCTGTTCGTATGGCACCCGCCGGCCGTGGTCCGGGTCGTGCTCGTGCCGGTTGACCCCGCGGAACTTCATCGGCCGCCCGTTGATCAGGACCGCGCCGCCCCGCTTCTCGATACGGCGAAAGCCCGTCCGGCAGTGCTCGATCTCGGCGATCGTGCCGCCGGGCGCGATCAGCGCGAGGACCACGTCGTACAGCGCCGGTTGCTCGGCGTTCCAGGTGCGGACCGTCCCCGCGTCGATCTTCAGGGCGACGCCGACCTCCCCGCCCGGCGCGACGTCCGGCACCGGCTTCGTGCACGCCATCGTTTTCCCGCCCTTCTCCCGCAACGTGCACCGGACGCGATAGCCCGCGGCCGGCTTCGTACCGTAGTTGCGCACGTCGACGGCGACCGCGAGCGTCCCCGTGCGGTAATCGTCGGCCAGCAGTGCCCGCGCGAAGAAGTCCCGCATGTGCACCCGCGGCGTGCTGAAGAGGAACACGTCGCGATAGATCCCGGCCAGGCGCCACATGTCCTGGTCCTCGAGGTAACTGCCGTCCGACCAGCGGTACACCTCCACCGCCAGCGTGTTCTCCCCGCTCCGGACATGATCGGTGATACGGAATTCGGCCGGCGTCATGCTGCCCTGGCTGTATCCGACCATCTTCCCGTTGATCCACGCGTAGAAGGCCGACTTGACCCCCGCGAAGTGCAGGAACAGCTCGCGGGCCTTCCACGCCGCCGGGACCGTGAACGACCGACGGTACGAGCCGACCGGATTGCGGTGTTTATACGACGTGAATCGCTTGTCCGGCTCGCCCGTCACCCGCGGCGGCGCGACCGTGAACGGGTGCTTGATATTCACGTAGATCGGCACCCCGTATCCGTGCAACTGCCAGTTCGACGGCACCGGGATCTCCTTCCACCCGGAGACGTCGTAGCCGGGCTTGTAGAAATCGACCGGGCGCCGCGACGGTTTCGGGGCCCAGTTGAACTTCCACGGGCCCGCCAGGGAGCGGTAGTACGCCGACGTCGTCCGGTCGTTGTCCAGGGCGTTCTTCTCGTCGGCGAACGGGACCAGCGTCGCGTGCCCCGGCTCCTTGTTCCGCTGGATGACCGCCAGGTTCTCCCAGTCCGGCGGGTCCGCGGCGATTGCCGGCGGCGGGAACAGCAACATAACAATGCACAAACGTGAGTAATGCGACCGTGTCATGAATACCTCCGGGGTTCTGTGTTCACTAACATCCTGGCGTATCCTCTCAATCGTTACCGCTTCGCAGGTCGTTCTGCCGACGAACAGGGCAACGAGTGGCGGTAAACGTTCCGTCGTGGTCGTTTCGAAAACGGGGCACCATCGTCGCTGCCATATTCGGACGGTTATTGTACTGCGAGCGTCGGTATAGGCACAACGGTGAACAGTAACAGGGGTTCATCAGAATGCCGCGTATTGTTAAGTTTGCGTGAATACACGGTAACGGTGTGGTAGGATAGTGCCATGAGTACACCCGAGCTACCGGACAATCTGGAAGAAATGGTCGGAGCCGCGGTCGCGCACTATTGGGAAACTCGTCTCTCTCAGCAGGCCAAGCAGCACAAAAGCGGACGCGTCGACGCGGGGCTTCGCAGCGCCGTCACGGGCGGTGCGCAGATGGACGGTTTTATCGAGTTGTTCACCCGCCTGATCACCTCGACAGGTCTAAGCACAGAATTCGTCAAGAGAAAAAAAGATATCGTCTTGCCGGGGTTCTTTCGCCCGACGAAGGAATGGGACATCCTCGTTGTCAAGGGCAACATTCTCGTTGGCGCCATTGAGGCCAAGTCACAGGTAGGACCGTCTTTCGGCAACAATTTCAATAACAGGACCGAGGAGGCCATGGGTTCGGCCCTCGACCTGTGGACCGCCTACCGCGAGAAGGCATTCCACACCAGTCCGCAACCCTTCCTGGGATACTTTTTCATGCTTGAGGACTGCGATAAATCCCAGCGGCCTGTCAAGGTCAAGGAGCCCAACTTCCCTGTCTTCCCTGAATTCAAAGGGGCATCATATATGAAGCGATACGAGCTTTTCTGCAGCAAACTCGTTCTGGAGCGACATTACACTGCCGCTTCCTTTATCACTTCTAATCAGACCAGTGGCCCCGAAGGCGAATATGCAACGCCATCCGAAGAGTTGTCGGTTGCCCGTTTCGCAAAAGCCCTTGTTTCGCATGTGGGAGGTTTTTGCACCTGATGAAAGATACGACCCATCGCTTGATCAACGGCGACGCGCGAGATCTGGCCTTCCTTCCGGACGAATCGGTTCACCTTGCGATCACCTCACCACCTTACTGGAACCTTAAGCGGTATAACGAAAATCCCGACCAGCTCGGACATATCGATGATTACGAAGCGTTTTTGATCGAACTTAAAACCGTTTGGGAAAATGTGTTTCGCGTCCTGGTGCCGGGCGGCCGGCTGGTCTGTGTGGTCGGCGACGTATGTGTCTCCCGCCGGAAATTCGGACGGCATCTGGTGTTCCCACTGCATGCGGACATCTGTGTCATGTGTCGCAAAATAGGATTCGACAACCTTAATCCGATCATATGGCACAAGATTGCCAACGCGTCGTATGAAATTTCGAATGGCTCCAAGTTTCTTGGTAAGCCGTATGAGCCCAACGCGATTATTAAAAACGATATGGAATTCATCCTCATGCAGCGGAAACCGGGCGGCTATCGCAAGCCGACCGAACAGCAGCGGGAAGAGAGCCGAATCGAAAAGAAGGACTTCGACTGTTGGTTTCAACAGATCTGGAATATCCCCGGCGCGTCGCTGAAGAACCACCCGGCCCCATACCCGATGGAACTTGCGACGAGAATTGTGCAGATGTTTTCCTTTACGGGAGATACAGTGCTCGATCCGTTCTGCGGCTCGGGCACCAGCATGGTCGCGGCGTTGAAATGGGGCCGCAACAGCGTCGGAATTGAGATCGATCCGGAGTATTGCCGCATGGCAGCCCGCTATCTGAAGGCGGAGAGCAAGAATCTGTTTTATACAACGGAATTGAAATTCGAGAAGGCACAGCAGGACAAGAGAAAGAAGAAGGGAAATTCGAAAGAACTATCCGTGCGTGAGTTCCAGGAACTTTACAAGGTCCACCCGGCAAAAAAACGGCTTGAGGAAGTTGAGCAGTAAAAAAGTAATT
>CAZLBC010000106.1:0-14641 GCA_964557575.1 uncultured Planctomycetaceae bacterium | reverse complement strand
GCAAATCGATTCGCCTGTTCAATGTGCTTTTATTTGAAAAAACAGGCCTTACCCGGCCGATGCCACATAACGGGCCCGCGGTTGTCCGTCCCCGCGGAATCCGGTATAGTGGTGTATCATGGACCGGCAACTGATAGAACGAGCCGCGGACGCCGCGGCCCGGACGTTCGGGAGTACCCCGATCTTCCTCGCCTACGCCTACGGCAGCAGGATATATGGAACACCGGCTGCCGACAGCGATCTGGACATCGGCTACTACCTCGACCCGGACGGCGAGCGCCGCGATCTGCCGCTGTTCGACCAGATGGCCATGGAGGCCGAACTCGGTGACGCGATCGGCGTGCCGGTAGACCTGCGAAATCTCGGCGGCGCACCGCTGGAACTGCGGGGCCGCGCGCTCGAGGAAGGGGTTCGGCTCTACTGCTCCGGGGAATGCCGGCGCGTGGCGATGGAAACGCTGCTGCTGTCCCGCTACCACGATTACAAACCCGCGCTGGCGGCCATGCACGAAGAACGCCTGCAGGCCTTCGCGGGAAGGAAGTAGCCACGGTGGTCGACAAACCGAAACTCGATCGAATCATCAGTAACTGCCGGGGGTACGTGCAGTCGCTGCGGCGGCTCAAGGACATGCCCCGTGAGACGTTTCTCGCCGACCAGGACCTGGTGGCCAGCGCGAAGTACCACTTTATCGTGGCGATCGAGGCGTGCATAGACGCCGCCAACCATATCATATCCTCTGAGCGATTCCGGCTCCCCGGGGACAACGCCGACAGTTTCCGCGTACTCACCGATAACGGCGTGGTCGACGAAAACAGTGTGACGGCATTGACGGCCATGGCCCGCTTTCACAACCGGCTCGTTCATCTCTACGGGGACGTCGACGACGAACTGGTGCGGGACTATCTCGAAACCCGTCTGGATGACTTCGACGCGTTCGCGGAACGTGTTTCTCAATTTGTACTGGACCGGCCGGAGGAATAAGCCCGCGACGGTTTCGGTCACTCCCGCCGGAGGGCGTCGAGGATCCGGCCCCGCATGGCCAGGCGGGCGGCCAGGGAGGTCCACAGCAGGCACGCGGCGACCACCGCCGCCGCAAGGCCCAGGGGAACGACCACCGCCGCCGGCCCGGCCCGGCCGCTGAGGACCGGGTAAACCGCGATGACCGCGGCCGCCAGGCCCGCGCCCCCGCCCCAGAGAACCAGGTACAGGTGCTCGGCGGCGACCAGGGCCGTCACCGATCGCCGGCGGAAGCCCAGGGCCAGGAGGGTCGCCAGTTCCCCCCGCCGCTCGGCGATGTTCCGGGCGGTCACCACCCCGAAACCGACGCCCCCCAGCAGCAGGCCGATCCCCCCCAGGACGGAGAATATCGTCAGGTAGGTGTTCTGGATCTCGGCGAACCGTCCCAGCCGGGCGGTCGCCGATTCCACGGACATCCCCACGTCCGCGCCGGCACGGGTCAGGGCCGCCGCCACGGCATCGGCCTTCTCCGGCGGGCAGTCCACCAGGAAGACCGCGTGGCCCTCGACGCCGGGGAACAGTTCCAGGAAGTGCCGCTCGGGCACGATAACCGCGCCCTGGAGGATTGAGGAGGGCAGGACGGCGGTGAAACGCAGTGCGCGTTCGCCGCCGGACCCGGCAGGCACGGCCAGAGTGTCGCCCACCGACTTCTTGAGGGCCCAGGTCAGCGTCGGCTCGTCCGCGGCGGCGGGGACGGGCCCGTCCGCCGTGCCGTCCGCCGACAGGGCCGCCGCGCTGCCGGCGGCGACGGGGAAGCGATCGTCGCCCAGAACGGCCGACGGCCTGACCCCGAGCACCCGCGGGTCCCGGGGGCGATTGAGGTTCCGGCAGCTCGCGTCGTCGCCCTCCCGCAGCCGCAGGGACACCACCCGCACCCCGTCGAAGAGTGTGGGATCCAGGCCGAACTCCTCCCACCCGTCTCGCGTGTTGAGGTCGGCGAAGACCGGGAGGGCGGACTCGGCGTACAGCGCGAACCCGCCCGTGCCGGCCGCGGACCGGCCGGGATCGATCCGGAAGACGTTGATCGAGACGGTCAGGAACACCCCGGCCGCCAGAACCGCCGCCGCGACCAGCCCCCGCCCCGGCAGCCGCCCGGCACCCCGCATCACCAGTGACGCGAAGGTCGGCCGCCGCCGCGAGAGGCGGCCCGAGCGGCGGAGGGACAGGTAGCAGAGCACCAGGGCTGCGGCGAGCAGAAACCCCCCCGCGGCGAAGAAGACGCCCGCCGCGGCCATGCCGCGGGCCGGGCTTTTCCAGACCAGGGCCGCCGCGGCCCCGGCGGCCGTTCCCGCCAGGAGAAACAGCAACCGGCTGCGACCGCGGCGAACGGCGACGGGCACCGTCCCCCCCGCCAGCAGTTCGACGGGCCGCCGGCGCGTCGTGCGCCGCAGGGAAAACCACATCGCCCCCAGTGAGGCCAGGAAGGCGCCGGCGAACGACGCGGCCAGCGAGAGGGGTTCGACATGAAATGATACCGGAAACGCCGCAACCGCCCCCGACCAGGTACCCGACAGCAGGTCCAGCAGCAGGACCGTGTACAGCAGCCCCGCCGCGGTCCCCGCGGCGCAGCCGGCGGCCGCGATCACGGCCGCCTCGGCCAGGAAGATCCGCCCGATCAGCCGGCGGCCAAAACCCATGGCCGCCAGGATCCCCGCCTGCCGCCGCCGCTGCTGCATGGCAAGGGAAAACAGCAGGCCGGTCAACAGGAGGGCCGCCGCGATCAGGAATATGCTCAGCCCGGCGAACAGCATGCCGAAGTCCATCGCCTCGACGGCCGCGGCCCGCGCGTCCGCCTTCACGTCCCTGAACGACAGCCCCAGGGCCGCCGGGTCGAGGTGGTCGGCGAGGCGCCGTTCGGCGGCGGCCGGATCGAGGGATTCGGCGGGATTCAGCCTGACCGCGGTGCAGGCGCCGAAGCGGTTCGACCACATGCGCGTGCCGGCCGCCAGCGTCACGAAGGCCTTGGGGGTCCCGCGGTAGCGGTCCCAGTAATCCTCGTCGCGATCGGTGACCTTGTCCAGGTCCACCGGGAGGCCGGTTTCCCAGTCGCTGCAGTCGTCGGTGCCGCTGATGCCCGCCAGTTCGGGCATGAGGCTCCGGTCGGCGGCGGCCCCGACGACGGGGGTGATCCCGGCGACGCGGAAGTCCGCCGAGAATTTCTCCAGTGTCCCGTCCCGGAGGCCGAACCACTTCAGGGTGACGCGGTCCCCGGCGGAAAGGTCCAGGTCGTCGGCGAGCCAGCGGTTGACGATCATCTCGTCGTCGCCGGTACCCGCCGTCACCACGTCCCCGAACAGCCCGCCGGGCGCGACGGCCGCCACGAAGGGATAGTACGACGTCTTTTCACCGGCGACAATCGTGTCGGCCGGGTAGGTGATCACCTCCTCGGCGCGGGGATACGCCTCTATCGCCGCGCGGACGGCCGCGGGGGGGATAAAGACCCGCCCGGACACCAGTTCGAGGGTCCCCGGTCCGTCGGTAGCGCGGATCTCAAGGCCGGCGTCCGCGGGGCGCCAGTGCGCCGCGACGGCGCCGTCAGGCACGGGGTGCGGACCGGCGAGAATGATGTTCGCCTTCCCCGGCAGGCCGATGCGCCCGCAGAGGTACTCCCGGTCGACCACCGCCGTCAGGGACGCTGCGTGATTGGCCCGCAGGGAGAACCGCCCGAACGCGCGGGGACCGAGGACCGCGTGTACCGCCAGGCGCATGGTCTCGGTCGCGCCGGCCCGGCCGGCGAGCGGAATGTCCCGGGGCAGGAGTCCCGGTTTCGGGACGGTGAGGAGGATCTCGTCTCCGGTCGCGACCCCCAGCCGCCGGGCCAGCGGGCGGTTGACCGCGATCGTATCGGCGGGCGGGTGGTGACCGGGATCGCCGTCGGGACCGAGTCGAAAGAAGCGGGCGTCGGCGCCCACCAGTTGCACCGACCCGGCCCGGCGGGTCTCGGCGGAATCGGTGGCGGTAGCATCCATGTGTACAACGGGCGCGCAGGTGGTGTCGCCGGCGGCGAGACGGTCGGCGAGGGCGGCGGAAAAAAACTCCCCCCGCATCGCGCAGACCGCGCGGACGTCCCCCAGGCGCAGCGCGGCGATTTCGCGAAGCGTATGCCGGATCGAATCGCCGACGGCGAGGGCCCCGACGATCGCCGCGGCCGCCACCGCCGCCGAAAGGGCCACCGCCAGGTTGGTCCACCGGTAGCCGGCGAGGTTGCGGAACACCAGCCGGGCGACGGAGGGGGGTTTCATCTATCATTCCCCCCCGCCGGAGAGAGGCGGCCGGACCGGAGGACCAGTTGCCGGGAACACCGGCCGGCGATCGTTTCGTCGTGGGTCACCAGGACCATCGCGACCCCTTCTTCCGCGACCAGCCCGGCCAGGAGGTCGGCCACCGCGTCGGCGGCGTCACCGTCGAGTGAGCCGGTCGGTTCGTCGGCCAGCACCAGGCGCGGCCGGTTGACCAGGGCGCGGACCACCGCGACCCGCTGTCGCTGGCCCCCCGAGAGGCGGGAGGGAATATCGTCGGCCCGGCCGGCGAGACCGACCCGGCGGAGGAGCCGCGCGGCATCGGCCCCGGCCCCCGCCCCGCGGTCACCCGCGGGCACGGACGGCAACAGCACGTTCTCGGCGACCGTGCAGTGTTCAAGGAGGTGGTGTTCCTGGAAGATGAAACCGATCTTCAGATTCCTCATTTCGGCCAGTTGCCGGTCGTCCATCCCGGCGATATCGGCCCCGTCCACGAATACGCGCCCGGCGTCCGGGACATCCAGTGCCGCGGCGATGTTCAGGAGCGTGCTCTTGCCCGACCCGCTGGGACCGACCACGGACACCGACTCCCCGGCGGCCACGGACAGGTCGCAGGCGTCGAGGACGGGAGTGCCGGTCTCGTAGCTCTTGGAGACCCCCTCCATCTTCAACGCGATCGTCTCGTTCGATGCTTCCATCATTACTCCTCTCCGAAACACAGCAGCCGGCCCTCGGTCGTCCCCACGACGATCCGGGACCCGGCGACGGCCGGGGCGGCCGTTATTTCACCACCGGCCCGGTACGACCAGGTTTTTTTCCCGGCGGGCACCGCCACGATGTATATCCTGCCGTCGGCGCAGCCGAAGACGGCGCGGTCGCCGGCGAGGACGGGGGAACTGTCGATCCCGCCCCCCGCCCTGAAGGGCGTGCCGGCGGCCGTCCCCGTTTTCCGGCGCACGCAGTGAAGTTTCCCGCTCCGCCCGGCCATCACCACCAGGTCGTCCCCGACGGCGGGGGCCGAGAAGAATTCCTCGTCGTCGCCCGCGGCAAACATCCAGGCGACCGTCCCGGCCGGCAGCGCGACCCGGTAGAGTTTCCCGTCGGCGGTCGCCGCGTAGGCGGCATCGCCGGCGACGGCGGGTGATTTCGGGATGTAGTTGCCCAGTTCCGCCCGGGCCCGCACGTTCCCGGAACGGTCGACGATCCGGAGGAACCCGTCGCAACTGCCGTACACGATACCGGCGTCGGCGACCGCGGCCGAGCCGTTGACGTAGTTGTCGGCCCGGCTCTTCCAGGCCGCCGTGCCCGTGTCCGCGTCGATGCAGTGCAGGAAGTTGTCGTAGGACCCCACCAGCAGCCGGGTCGCCCCCCCGTCCTCCCGGAACCAGGTGGCCCCCCCGGCGACCTGGCCGTCGGTCGCGTACTTCCAGATGCCCCGGCCGTTTTCGGCCCGGACGGCGTAGACCGCGCCGTCATCGTCGGCGGCATACACCGCCGCCCCGAGGACCAGGGGAGCCGCGGACAGTGCCGCGCCCGCGGTGAACTGCCACGCCACGCGCCCGGTGCGCAGGTCAACGGCCCGGAGCTTCCCGTCGTCGCAGCCGGCGAACACCCGGCCGCCGGCGATCGCGACCTGGCCCCGGATACCGCCGGGAAGTTTCAGTTGCCACCGCCGCACCGGCCGGGCCGGCAGCGTCCCGGGAGCGATGCCCCGCAACCCGGGACCGCCCCGGAAGCAGTGCCAGTCGGCGCCGGCGGCCGGCTTTCCGGGATCAGCCGGTTTTGTCTGATCCTTCTGCGCCGGCGGGGTACGATCACGGGACGTCCCGCCGGGCGCCGCGCGGGCGGGCGGCGGGGCGTCCCGGTCCGGTTCACGTTTTTCGCGCGCGGCACACCCCGCGCACAGTGCCGCGAAGAGAACGACGATAATGCGGCTCGCCGGCGTGTTCGCGTCATGTCGTGATCGTGCGGGTATCATGGCTGATCGTATCATTTTAGCGACTCCGCGGGATAATCCGGGGGTTTTTTCGCGGCGATCGGCGGTTTTGGCCCGCCGGCGCCGGGCCGATCGAATTTGTGTTGTAATCGCCGCTCCCACGTCCTATCATTTCCGGTGTCCACACACACCCGCACCGATACGGATTTCGAAGGAGAATACCATGACGATCACGCGACGCGAATGCTCTGCGGGCCTGGCCGCTGCGGGCCTGGCATTACCTTCCATAGTCCCCTCCGCCGTCTGGGGCGCGAAAAAGAAACCCAGCGACCGCCTGACGGCCGGGTTCATCGGCATGGGCAAGCAGTCCCGCGGGCTGCTCGGGGCGTTCATGCACCGCGAGCAGGTCGTCGCGGTCTGCGACGTCGACACCACCCGCCGGGAGGACGCGCGGAAGCGGGTCGACAAGCACTACAAGAAGAAGGTCTGCAAAGGCTGCAATGACTTCCGCGAGCTGGTCGGCCGCGACGACATAGACGCGGTCTGCATCCAGACCCCCGACCACTGGCACGCCCTGCCCACCCTGGCGGCGCTGAAGTCCGGCAAGGACGTCTACTGCGAGAAGCCCCTGACGCACAACATCCAGGAGGCGATCGATATCATCGCGGCGGTGGACGCCAACGGGCGCGTACTCCAGACCGGCTCGATGCAACGGTCCATGCGGGAGTTCCGGGTGGCGGCCGAACTGGTCCGCAACGGCGTCATCGGAAAGGTCGACCACGTCGTCTGCAGTTTCGGCGGGCCCCCGAAGCCCTGCAACCTGCCCGCGGAGAAGATGGAACCGGGGCTGGACTGGAACCTGTGGTGCGGCCCTGCGCCGCTGCGTCCGTACAATTCGGTTCTGAGTCCGCGGGGCATCCACAACCACTTCCCCCGGTGGCGGAATTACAAGGAGTACGGCGGCGGCGGCGTCTGTGACTGGGGTGCCCACCACCTCGACATCGCCCAGTGGGGCCTGGGGATGGACGACAGCGGCCCGGTGGGAGTCCGCCCGCCGGCGAAGGCCGGCAGCGGCCGGGGCGGCGCGTTGGTCTACGACAACGGCGTGACCGTGAAGCACGAGGGGGGCTTCGGCGTGCACTTCACCGGCGCCGACGGGGAGGTCATGGTCCATCGCGGGCAGTTCAAGTTCATCCACAAGGGGAAGGTCATCGCCGAGCACACCCGCAAGAAGAAGAAGGGCACCTCGTGCCGGTCGGAGTGCGTAAAGGCCGAGAAGGCGTTCCTCAAGGACCCGAAGGTCAAACTCTACCGCAGCCAGTCCCACGTCGACGATTTCCTGCAGGCGGTCAGGAAGCGCACGAAGCCCATCACCAACGAGCAGGTCGGCGGCCGGACGGCGATCTGCTGCCACCTGCTGAACCTGGTGTACTTCCACAACCGGACCATCACGTGGGACCCCGCGAAGCTGGCATTCGCCGGCGGGACGGGCACGCCCGCGTGGCTGACCCGGCAAAACCCCCGCGACTGGAAAAAGGCGTAGCAGGCTGTTGAAAAACTACTACCTGCCTGCGAACGGATCTTTTTCGCTCCGGCTGCATCACGAAAACAGCAGAATATTGGTAGAGCTGGTTTCATAACTTGCTTTGGTAGCGAAAGCGAGGTATTTTGTCGATCTGGCAAGGAACGGAAACGACGACATATTAAGGAAATATGTCGAGTTTTCGTGACGCCGCCAGACGGCAAAAGAGCCGCTTGTAGTCCAAATTGAAGTTATGAAACCAGCTCTAATATGCAACTGCTTCCGTTCCTTGCCGGAACAAAAAATCTCTCGTTCTCGGCGACGGTCTACTTTTTCAACAGCCTGGTAGGATTTCTGCAATACCAGACCTTCAGAGCCAGAAGGCCCGCAGCAGCGGCAAGTCGTAGACTGTGCCGGGAAAGCTCGGCATATGGAAACAGAGCACTGGAATCGTGCAAAAGGTGAACGCGTTCGGGGCCGTTACTGTGTATTCGTCAGCGCGGTTTCCGCTTTCCGCGGAATTTCCACGTCCACGAAATACGATTCGGGATACAAATAGTCTTCCCCGGATTCATCGACGATACGGATAAAATCATCGTCCGCCGCGACCGTGTCGGGAATAACGCGGTATACCTTGCCGCGTTCCAGGTCTTCGCAATCTCGCGTCTCGATACAGAGTACAAATCTCGATCTGTCTTCCTCGGTTTCCATAATTGTTAATCCATAAATCTTTTTATTTTCAATTTTCTCTTGCCTATTCCGTGAGCCTCATACCAGTGTACTTCAGCTCTCCTGGTCCTGTCATCGGACAATCTCACGCTCGCCACGCCCTTCAGTTCTCGCCACCTGCCGCGCCCGTACTGAGTTTGAAGCCGCATGATGTCGCGAATTCGACCACCGGTCGCTATGGTTTCAATATCACTTATTTCTCCCACGATCTCGAAATACACAGGCTCCGTCCCGATGGTGGTTACTGTTTTGGGCACGAGGCTCCAGCCCACAGTATTATACACGATACTCGATGCCACCGGTGCAGATTTTACCGCCTACCCGCCGGCCTCGATAACGGCGTCGGCGGGCGTCGAGAAGACGGTGCCGCCGTTGTGGTGCAGCGTCTTGCCGGCGGCCGTCTCGGTCAGGAGGCGCCCGTCGAAGGCCGCCCGGTCCGCCGCGTGCCGGAGTACCGTCGCGACGAAGATATCCGCCGTCTCCAGCGCGAGGGTCGCATCCAGGGCACACTCAATGTACCCGACGCACCCGTCCGGGACGCGGGCGTCCACCCGCGCGCCCGGGAAGGCCGCGATCCCGCACTGCGCGTACTTGTCAGCGTCCGCCCCGGACACCGATCCGGTTGCGAGGACCATGCCGACCTGGTCGGCGTGGGGGACGCAGACGATGAACCGGCCGGTCTCGACGATGTTCCGGTGGGTCCGGTGGGCCCGGCCGACGACGACGAGGATCCGGGCGGGATCCTTGCCGGCCGGGCAGTTCCAGGCGACCGGCGCGATGTCGTACCGCCCGTCCGCCGACCGGGTCGCCACCAACACCGCCGGGCCGTGATTGATCAGCCGGTGGGCGGTCCCGGCCGGCAGTTCGACGTATTCCTTCATCGGTGCACCTCCTCTCACCGGAGTATACCAGTCGGAACCGCCGCGGCGGGAGCGGATTATCGATTTTTTTGTAGACAGGAATGTGACAGGGTGCATACAATATGACTGACCGGTCAGTCATAATATGTGCCGGCCATGCGGATTGAGTTAACCGTATCATAAAATTAAACGTATTGTCATTTTTAAGAATGAGGGAGACAATCAAATGAGCGACAGGATGTCGGAAAAGAAGAAGGAACGGAGAGACGATATCATCCGGGCCGCGGGGACGGTGTTCTCGGCAAAAGGGTACTCGGCGGCCACGGTCGACGAGATCGCCGCCGCAGCGGGCGTCGCCAAGGGCAGCGTGTACAACTATTTCGACAGCAAGCAGGCCTTGTTTACCGCCCTGTTTACCGGGGTCGTCCGGCAGGAAGAGGAGGCCGACAGGGAACTCTTCGAGCGCGACGGCCTCTCGGCCGCCGAGAAGCTCTCCCTGCAAATAGATCGCTGGTTCGAGCGGTTTGGGCAGTACGAGGAAATCGGCCGCCTCGTCCTGGAGTTCTGGACGACGGCCGCCGCCGAGGAGGAAGGGCCGTTCGCGCAGGAATTCAAGCGAATATACCACGACTGGCAGCAGCGCCTCACGGACCTGTTCCGGGAGGGCGCGGACGCCGGCGCGTTTCACCTGGCCGCCGGCCCGGCCCTCTCCGCCCGGCTTTTGATGGCCCTGTTCGACGGCATCGGCATCCAGAACATGCTGGGTGTCGGCGGAGCATTCGGACCGGAGGCACTGGCGGGCCTCAAGGAGGGCCTGTTCGGCGCCATCCTCTCCGGCGGAGGGAATACGTGAAACGCGTCTTCAGAACATACCTGCGGATAGTGCTGTCCATACTGATACCGCTGGCGTCTCTCGGGGCGGTAGCGCTCGTGGCGGCGTTCGTCCCGGAAAAGGTCCGGATAAAGCAGCCGCCACCGGAAAAGCCGGTCCCCGTTGCGGTCCGGCCCGTCGAGCGGAGCGCCGTCAGGGACACGCTGTACCTGCCCGCCGTCGTCGAACCGGAGCGGGTGGTCCGCGTGGCCGCGGAGGTGGCGGGCCGGGTCGCGTCGTACGCCGGCCGCGAAGACCGCGTCGGTGACGGCGGCGACATCGTGGCCGGACCGCCGTCCGCGGGCACGATCGACGAGGGGGTCGGCGTCCGGCGCGGCAGCCCCCTGCTCTCCCTGAACACCGACATACTCCGGCCGGAATACGAGCGGGCCGACGCGGCGTACCAACTGGCCCTCCGCGAATTCGAGCGGGTCCAGTCGCTGCGTCAGTCCGGGGCCGCGACCGCCACCGAACTGGACCGGGCGCAGACCGAGATGGAGACCGCGAAGGCGGCCATGGAACTGGCGCGCCAGCGGCTCAGGCGGGCGGTCATCACCGCCCCGATCGCCGGCATCGTGGACCGCATGCACGTCGAGGAGGGCGACTACGTCTCCCCGGGCACCCCGGTCGCGGACATCGTGGACCTGTCGACGGCGAAGATCGTCTTCGACGTCCCGGAAAAGGACATCGCGTATTTCCGCTCTGAAATGGGAAAACGGGTAACCGTCCGCCTGCGCGATGCGGACCGGGAGATCACCGGCACGGTCACCTACATCGGGGCGCAGGCGGACCGGGAATCATTGACCACGCCGATGAAGGTATCGGTCGACAACACCGCGGGGCAACTCCACAGCGGGCAGATACTGAAGGCGGACATCCTGCGACGGACGGTCGCGGGGGCGATCATGGTGCCGCTGAAAAGCGTCATCGCCTACGACGAGAAGGGAACCATCCGCCACGCCGTGTACGTGGTCGAAAACAAGAAGGCGGTGCGCCGCTACATAGAGATCGACCTCGACCTCCTGCGGGACGAGGATGTCCTGGTGCGCGACGGGCTGGCGGAAGGGCAGTTGCTGATCGTCGAGGGACAGCGACAGGTGGGGCCGGGACAGGCGGTTCAAATCGTCCAGACGGCGGCGCCGGCCGCGGGCGGCGGGGAGTAGGCGGCGATGTTCCTGAGCAACGCGGCAATCAAGAACCGCACGACGGTATTCGTCCTGGTCTTCGGCCTTATCGTGGCCGGGGCGATGAGCTATATCTCCCTGCCCCTCGAATCGGCGCCCGACGTGAAGATTCCCTACATCCTCATCACGACGGTGCACCCGGGCGTCTCCCCGGCGGACATCGAGAACACGATCACCAACGAGATCGAGGAGAAGCTCAGCGGCCTGAAGGGCATGAAGGAATTCAAGTCGACCAGTTCCGAGGGGCTCTCGCAGATCGTGGTAGAGTTCCACTCCGACGTGGAGATCGACAACGCCCTGCAGCGGGTCAAGGACAAGGTCGACCTCGCCCGGCCCGAACTCCCGAAGAACACCGACGACCCGGTCGAGCCCGTGGTCAATGAGATCAATCTGGCCGAGCGGCCGATCATGTTCGTCAGCATGTCCGGGGGCATTTCGCAGGCCACGATGAAACTGATCGCCGAGGACCTCGAGGACGAAATAGAGACGATACCGGGCGTCCTCGCGGTCGACCTGCTGGGCGTGCTGGAGCGGGAGATCGTCGTGGAGGCGGACCTCGACCGGATCGTGGCCTACGGGATTCCGGTGGACCGGTTTTTCCGCGCCGTCGCGGGCGAAAACGTTAATCAGAGCGCCGGCGGGCTGGAAACCGAGGGCGTGAAATTCAACGTCCGGGTCCCCGCGGAGTTCGAGAAGCCACGGGAATTCTTCGACCTGCCCCTGGGCACCCGGGGCGGCAAGCCGATCTACCTCTCCGACGTCGCCCGGGTGCGGGACCGGTTCAAGGACCGGACCACCATCTCGCGGCTCGACGGGCAGACGAGCGTGACGCTGGCGATCCGCAAGCGGGTCGGGGCCAATATCGTGGACATCGCCGGGCGGGTCAAGGCGATCCTGCGGGAGGCGAAGAAACGCGTCCCCGGGGGACTGAGCTTTGAGATCACCATGGACGAATCCGACCAGATCAAAATGATGGTGCGCGACCTGGAGAACAATATCCTCACCGCCCTGGTCCTGGTGGTGGTGGTGCTGGTGATAGTCATGGGGATACGCACCAGCCTGATCGTGGCCACGGTCATACCCCTGAGCATGCTGATGAGCTTCGCGATCATCCAGGCGCTGGGGATGACGCTCAACATGGTCGTCCTGTTCAGCCTGATACTCGCCCTGGGCATGCTGGTGGACAACGCCATCGTGATCGTGGAAAACATCTTCCGGCACATGGAGATGGGGTACGACCGCATGGAGGCGGCTATGAAGGGGGTGGCGGAGGTCGCCTGGCCGGTGATCGCCTCCACGGCCACCACCCTGGCGGCATTCACCCCCCTGCTGTTCTGGCCGGGTATCATGGGCGACTTCATGAAGTACCTTCCGATGACCGTCATGATCGTGCTGGGCAGTTCCCTCTTCGCGGCCCTGGTCGTCAACCCGGTTATCTGCTCGGTGTTCGCCCGGGCCGTCTCCCGCGGCCGGCGGCCGGCGGCCGGCGGCCGCGCGCGGCGGCCGGTTCATGCGCGGCTATCGCCGCCTGCTGGAAACCGCCCTGGCCCACCCGCTGACCACGCTGACGCTGGCGGTCTCCCTGCTGGCAATCATCGCGCTGGTCTATTTTCGGCGGGGCGGCGGCGTCGAACTGTTTCCCGAGGTGGACCCGAACCAGGGGATCGTCGATATCCGCGCCCCCCAGGGAACCAACATCTGGAAAACCGACGAGCTGATGAAGACGGTCGAGTCGCGGCTGGAGCCATACCGGCGGGGTTCCGGCGGGGCGGAGAACTACGAATCGCTGGTGGCCACGGTGGGCGTGAGCGGCGGGGGCGGCTTCATGGGCCCGTCGCGGGGGTCCCACTACGCGAACCTGACGATCGTCTTTCCCGACTACGTCGACCGGCAGCGCCCGTCCGCTGAGATTATCGCGGACATGAGAACGGCACTCGACGACATCCCCGGCGCGGAGATCACGCTCGAAAAAAAGAAAGAAGGTCCCCCCACCGGCGACGCCGTGACCGTGCGGTTCATCGGGAAGGATACAAAGGTCCTGGAGCAAATCAGCGAACGGGCGAAGGACATGATACACAACGTGCCGAACCTGGTGAACCTCCGCAGCGACCTGGAGGTGGCAAAGCCGGAACTCGCGTTCATACCCGACCGGAAAAAAGCGGGCCGGCTGGGGGTCAGCACGCAGTACGTCGGCGAGTTCCTGAAGGCGGGGATCTTCGGCACCAAGATCGACGACTACCGCGAGTACAACGAGGAGTACGACATACGGATACGGCTCCCGCTCGATCAGCGGTCTTCCATCAACGACCTGGTCAGGATGATGGTGACCTCACTCTCAGGGCGCGCGGTGCCGGTGACGTCCCTGGGCAGCTTCGCGTACCGACCCGGGCTCGGCACCATCCGGCGGATCAACCGCAAGCGGGTGGTCACGCTGACCGCCGAGGCCCAGGGCCGCCTCGGCTCGGCGGTCCTCAAGGACGTGCAGGCCCGGCTCGAACAGATGGACCTGCCCGCCGGCTACCGGATGGAATACGCCGGGGAAAAGGAGGAGGAGGACAAGGCCCGGGCCTTCCTGAGCCGGGCGTTCGTGCTGGCGCTGCTGCTGATCGTGAGTATCCTCGTCGCCCAGTTCAACACCCTCTCGGTGCCGGTGATCATCATGAGCACCGTGCTGCTGTCGATGATCGGCGTCTTCACGGGCCTCCTGGTCTTCGGGATGCCCTTCGGCATCGTGATGACCGGCGTCGGGGTCATCAGCCTCGCGGGGGTGGTGGTCAACAACGCGATCGTCCTGCTCGATTACACCCGCCGGCTGCAGCGGAAGGGCCTGTCTCTGGTGGCGGCGGCCGTCGCGGCCGGCGAAACGCGGCTCCGCCCGGTCCTGCTGACGGCGGTCACGACGATTCTCGGCCTGATTCCGATGGCCGGCGGCGTGAGCTTCGATTTCCGCCACCTGCACATCGCGACCCGCAGCGAGTCGAGCCAGTGGTGGGCGAGCATGGCGATCGCCGTGATCTTCGGCCTCGGCTTCGCCACCGTGCTGACGCTCGTCGTCGTTCCGACGATGTACGTGCTGTTCTACGGCCTCGCCGAGCGACTGCGCATGGGCGGCCTGTTGAAACCCGGCGCGGCAAAGGAGAAACAGCAGCCGGTCCTAGAGGATTACTAAAAACGGCAACAACGGAAACAACGGAAACAACGGAGCTCCTGCGCCACCCTGCTTCCCACAAACCGTTCTTCTCCATGCACCCGGTAACGAAGCGGCCGGCCTACCGGCCGGCTA
>CAZLBC010000105.1:8694-15090 GCA_964557575.1 uncultured Planctomycetaceae bacterium | reverse complement strand
CGGGTACGGGCATGCGTCCTCTCAGCAGGTCAGGTGGAGGCAGGCCCCGGCGGCGCGTTCGCCGGCGACCGCGTTGAACAGGTCGACCGCCGCGCCGGTCCGCGCGATCTTCAACTCGATGCCGCGCTGTTGTGCCGCCTCCGCCAGGTCCGCGTTGTATTCGCGGAGCAGGTCGAAGGTGTTGTTGATCTCCACCGTGTCGAAGTGGCCGCGGTAGTGCTCGAACCACCGCCGCCTGGGCAGATCGGGAGGGTAGAAGGTCTCCTTCCAGTGGTCGTACTGGTACCCGGAGGTCCCCACCCGCAGCGCGCCGCGTTTTTTCGTTTCGGTTGTGGCGATCTCGCGTCACCCCGTCATGTTCGGTGTTTCGGTTCACAGCGCCCGGCTGTCGTACGCCCAGTTCAGCAGGGCCTGCCGCTGGCGCGGCCGGCAGTCGCGGTCGCCCTTCCGGCAGTGTTTTTGAATCTGGGCGATGTGCCGCGTCATGGCCTTCCACCGCTTGACCTGCCGCTCGTCGTCCGGGCACCGCCGTCCCCGGTAGTACCGGCAGTACCACTGGAACCAGCCGCGGGGATCCTCTTCGTAGATCCACCCCTTCCGCCGCCACTCCGCCAGCGGCTGCGAGGCGTTGACCCCGAAGAAGTTCAGATCCGGGTCGTGGCGCTCGTGACACAGCCGGGCGCCGGCGAACCAGCTCGCGGGGAACTCGCCGGCACAGTCGGTCATGTACCTGCCGCCGAAGACACCGAGCGCGAGCATCTCTTTCGGTGTCAGCTCCGGCCGGAAATCGGGGTGGAAGTTCCGCCCCGCCGGCTCGGTGAGGCAGTAGACGTACCCGCGCTGCATCAGGTCGTTGACTTCTATGTTCACGCGTTTCGTTCTCATGATTCTAATTCCGCTAATTCCGGGGACACCATACGTAATTCAAAGCGCTTCGCAACATCACTGCTCGGATCATATATCACATCACGTCGGTTTCACTCGT
Source organism: uncultured Planctomycetaceae bacterium (assembly GCA_964557575.1). Lineage (GTDB taxonomy): Bacteria > Planctomycetota > Phycisphaerae > SM23-33 > SM23-33 > CAZLBC01. The sequence goes on along the minus strand of CAZLBC010000105.1, from coordinate 14,105 downwards.
TGATTATTCATGGTGTCCCCGCTGTCCCGTTCTCATGCGTTTTTCCTTACCGACCCTTCCAGACCGGACTGAAACACCGGCCCGCGGCCTTGCACTGCGTGAGGTAGGCGATCGACTTCCCGTCGGGGGCGAAGGCCAGCCCCGATCCCTCGCTGACCAGCGCCTTGCCGGTCCACCCGGACAGGTTCATGCGGGGAACCTCGAACGTTCTCAGTTCCTTTCCGGCAGTACCCTCGCAGACGTGTATCCGGTGGCTGTCGGCGGCCTCGTTGCCGGTGTCCGGATGCCCGGTGTCGCGCCGTGTCTCCTCGCCGCCGCAGCCGGCGGCGGCGGCGACCAGGATCAGGAATGCTGTCAGCCTGCGCATCGTCGTCTCTCCCGATTGCCCCCGCCGTATATCCAAGCATGTTTGGCCGGCCGTCGCAAGATTCGTACAAAAAAGAGGGAACCCCCGCGATACCTCCGTCGTTAACATGATCAAATGAACACTTCACCCCACATCAAGGAGCTGACCATGAAAAGCGCACTACTATTACTGTTTGCGGCCCTGAGCGTGCCCGCGTTCGCCGTCGGGGCCGATGCCGTCGACCTGTACGATTTCGATGCCCCCGCATCATCCGGGTCCTGGCGGTCGGTCAACGACGACGTGATGGGCGGCGTCTCGCGGGGCGAATTCGCGGTCGAGGACGGCCGCCTGGTCTTCAGCGGCCGCCTGTCCCTTGCCAACAACGGCGGGTTCGCGTCGATCCGGACGAAGCGCGGTTCGCGGGACCTCTCGGCGTTCGATGCGGTGGTGATCAGGGTCCGCGGAGACGGGCGGCGGTACACGATGAATATCGGCACCGACGCCTGGATACCGGCCGGGTCCTACTGGTCGACGTTCAAGACCAGCGGCGAGTGGCAGGAGCTGCGGCTGCCGTTCAGCACCTTCACCGCTACTGCCTTCGGTCGCCCGTACGCCCTCGCGCCGCGGTTCAACCCGGCCCGTATCCGGACGATCGGTATCACCATCGCCGACAAGAAGGCCGGGCCGTTCCGCATCGAGGTCGACCGGATCAGGGCCGTCAAGGGTGCCGCCGAACAGCCGCGGGCGCCGCTGCCGACCTCCCCCGGGTCTCTCGACATCGTCGCGGTCGCGGCCGATGCCGGGTCGTTCAAAACGCTCTTGGCGGCGGCAAAGGCCGCCGGGCTGGTGGAGACCCTGAAGGGCGACGGTCCCCTGACCGTCTTCGCGCCCACCGACGACGCCTTCGGGAAACTGCCGGACGGCACGGTGAAAGAATTGCTGTTGCCGGAAAACAATGAGCGCCTGGCGTCGATCCTGAAGTACCACGTCGTCCCCGGCCGCGTGCTCCTGGGCGGCAGGACGTTGAAGACCGTCCTCGGCCAGACGGTTGAGATCGGGACCGGGAAGTCACTGACCGTCAACAACGCCGGGATCGTGAAGGCCAACATCGCGGCGTCCAACGGCGTGATCCACGTCATCGACGCGGTCCTGCTGCCGAAGCCGGCCGTACCCGGCCCCCGGGCGGCGGCCGCCCGGCTGATCGAGCTGGCCATCCGGCGCGGCGTCCCGCTGTTCAACGACGGTAATCCCGCCGCCTGCGCCGCCGTATACGAGGTGACCGCCACCGGTCTGCTCGAGCAGCCCGGCGACGTGATCGGGAAGGGAAGCCGGGCGGCGTTGACAGCCGCCCTGGCGACGGTCGCGGATGAGGACGATCCGAAGGAGAATGCCTGGACCCTCCGCCGCGCACTGGACACCGTGTACGCCGACCTGAAGCGGGAGCATTGATCCCGGCGTACCGATATCCCGACATGTGTACTGTGAACAACGGGTGCCGCCCTCAGCGGGCGGCACCCGTTGTTGCGTAACCGCTTTCACCCGGCCGGTTCTTACGCCCCGTCCCCCGTCACTCGAATCCGAAGGCAAGCTCGTTGGGCCAGTGCGGCACCCAGTTGGGATGGAAGCTGGGACTGAGGCCTTCGGCGGCCGAGCGATCGCGGGACAGTTCCATGCACGGGCCGCGCGTTTCGTAATTCACGCGGAAACTGAATTTCACCGTCTTCCCCGCGTCGCGCAGCTTCTTGACGTGGGGGATCTCGCGCCACGGCAGCGCGCACTCCACGATCCGCGTGCCGGCGACGTAGCGGACCGCGAGCTTACCGTCGGCCGGCCCTTCGCCGGGTGCCGCCGGCTGCCGCGGGTAGAAGTGCTTGAACGGCATGCCCGGCAGCCACTGCCGCCAGATCTCCGTGCCGCCGCCGTACTTCTCCGCGACCCGGTTGAGGGCGAACTCGTAGTCGGTGGACTTGTACCAGATGAACTTCGGCATGCGGCCGGGCAGGTGGCTCTTCCAGCCGTCTTCTCCCGGCGGGATCGCGTTGAACGCGATCAGGACGTTGTCACGCGCGATCTGCGGCATGCTGCTGGGGATGTCGGGCCAGCGGCGGTAGCTGAAGCGCCGCACGCCCTCCGGCCAGCGGTGTGTCCGCAGTGTCGCGTGCCCGCCGGGCTTGACCGTCCGCCCCCGCGTGTCGACCGGTTCGTAACAGACGGCCGGGTAGAAATCCGCGTCCGGATCGCGGTCGGCGAACCGGCAGGTCCCCGCCCCTTCCGTGTCGTCGGCGATCTTCGCGGCGAAGTAGAAGTAGTCGTCGTCGTGGGCGACGTAGCCGATCGCCAGGCCCGCCGCCTCCCCCGCGGGAAATGCCTGGAAGGGGAAGAGCATCGCCTCGCTGAATCCCGGCCCCGCGGCACCGGCGGCGCTGACCGGCTGCGGCCAGGTGTCCTTCCAGTCGTCCAGTTTCCCGTCGATCATCACGGTTCGCCGGGCGATGTAATTTACCCGCATCGATTCGTCGTGGCGGGCGACGCCGTCCGCCCCGGCGTCGAACGTTACCGAGAGCGGGTAGGTATTCGTCTCCGCCCGCGCCCCCCCGGTCACCGTCACGTCGATCCACTTCCGCTCCCGGGGCTTGAACGCGAGCTTCGCGGGGTAGTCGATCGCCAGGTCGCCGAGGCTGATCTTCAGCGTCCCCCGGATCGGGCGGTTCCGCTGGCTGGTCAGGCGGAGGCGGACCGCCGGTTTCGCCGACACCGGCGCGGTCATGTCGCGGGCGATCGTATCGAGGGGTTCGATCCCCGTGATGCGGGCCGCCCGCAGCGCGTCGAGCAGCGCCGCGAAGCTCCCCGGTCGATCGGGGTCGCCGCGGAGGAAGACGCCGCGTTCGTCGAGGGGGATAGCCAGTTCGTCGCCGTCGGGTTCAAGAACGTTGCCGTAATGATCGTAGGCCGCGCACCCGTCCGGCAGTTCCAGCGCCATGGCGGCGCCGGTCATCGGCATCGGCGCGGCGATCTTTGCCGTCAGTTCGGCCCGCTGTTTCTCCGCCCCCGCCGGCAGCGCCGCCCGTTTCTTGCGCAGGGCGTCGTCGGCCGCGACCTCCGCGCGGCTGCGGACCGACCGAAACAGGATGCCGGTTGATTTCTTGCCGCCGAACAGCGGCGCGATATCGCCGACGACGACCACCGTCCCGTCGTCGGGATTGTCCCGCAGGCCGTCGAAAACGAAGACCCAGGGCAGCCCGGTGCGGAAGAGGATCTCCCGGAACGTCCGCTCGCCGATACAGTGCTGCACGGCCCCGTAGGACGCCGCCAGCGGCCGCGACTCGATCAGCCGCTCGATCGTTCGGTCGCCGTCGGTGTCGCGGATCCGTTCGGTTCCCGTGCGGTGGTGGCTGAGCGTGGAGACGGCGACCCGGCTGAGGCTGCCCAGCGACCGGTCGTAGCCGGCCGCGCGGTTGGCGGCCACCACCCCCAGAAACCGATCGTCGGTATTGGCGGTCCACGACTCGGTATCCCAGATGCGTACCCGCCCCTTGTGGTGCGTCCGCTCGTTCCACCGCGGGTAGAGGACCGGGGCCCGGAGCCCCTGGTAGTGAATCGAGCAGAAGTCGAGGTACGGGAGAAACGCGTCGCTGCCGTCGGGGAAGAGCTTGTCGATCGTGTTGGTCGACGAGTCGCAACCGCCGACCAGCACGTCGACCGCCGCCTCCCGGCGGGCCCGGAACACGGCGTCGCCCATCCGCTTGTACAGTTCGCGGTAGCGGGGTATATCCGCCCCCCAGCCGGAGATACTCTTTCCCTCCCACGGCTCGTTCCAGAGCATAACGCCGGTCACGGGGCCCTTCGGCCACCCGTATTCGCAGACCAGTGTGTAGATGAACGCCTGGTATTCGTCGTCCCGGGCCGGCAGCCAGCACAGGTCCTTCTTGCCGCTGCGCATGACGTCCTCGTCGTTGAGATGCGGCCGCCCCGTACCCAGCGGCTGGAACCGCGTCCCGGCCCCGATCTCGGCGATACAGGTGACGTTATGTTCGTGCATCTCCTTCAGGTCGCCCCTCACCCGCTCGATCATCCGCTCGTGCCGCTTTCCTTCCGCGGCGGTGATGAAGGGGATGCCGTACCGCACGGCCTGGATGCCCAGGCGCTCGAGGATCGCCGCGGGCATGTGCTCCAGGCACTGTTTGGGATACTGGACACGCCGCGAAACGGGCGTGAACGTCCGCACGCCGCTGGTGAGGAACTGCCGTCCGTGTGTGCCGAGGTCGACGACGTACCCGTACCCGCCCATGGTCGCGGCCATGGGCGGGGCGGCGGTGACGTTTCGCCAGCCCTTCGGCGGGAGGTCGACGATCAGGGGGACGGACCCCACCACCTCCCGGCGGCGGAGCGCCGGGTACCACTGGTCGCCGGGGACACCGCTCTGGCTGTAGCGGATGGATTCGATCGTTCCCGTCACCGCGAGCGGCGCGTCGGTGAGATTCTCGATCTGGAAGGTGAATGACGGCCGCTCGCCCGGGTGGTAGACGTTGCCCGGGGCGTTCGATTCGATCATCACCACCTTGAACCGGCCCTGCAGTTTCCACTTCGGCGACGTGCCGCGATTGGGGTAGTTGCCGGTGTCCGGGTCGAGGCCGAAACACTCGTGGTAGTCGTGCATATCCGCCAGGACGCCCCAGGCCGCGTCGGCGGCGGGGGTCCCGGCGCCCGCCAGGACCACGGCGAACGCGATTGCCGGGACCCAGGGCGAAACGAATCGTCGACGGATCAGCGGGTAACGCATATCAGTACTCCTTCTCGTGGCTGCTCACTCGTTGACGCGGGCCGTCGGCCGCGGCCGCCAGCGCAGGACGGCGATCTTCGCCGCCCCGTCGTCCTCCAGGAAGATCACGTACTCCCCGTTTCGCCGCCGCACGACGCTGAGGCCGTGGACCACGTCGACCAGCGACGAGTAGCCGGCCGTCTCCGGTCCCGGCCGGAACCGCCCGGCGGGGCGGCCCGTGTCCCGGTCGCAGGCGAACACCTCCCCGGTCGGGCTCATCGCGGTGAAGGCGTAGTCGCCCGCCAG
>CAZLBC010000105.1:0-8594 GCA_964557575.1 uncultured Planctomycetaceae bacterium | reverse complement strand
AGGCGAACACCTCCCCGGTCGGGCTCATCGCGGTGAAGGCGTAGTCGCCCGCCAGCTCCAGGCCGTGGACGGTGTACTTGGTGTGGCGCCCCCCGCCCTTCTTCTCGCGGTAGGGCAGGTCGGTCATCCAGCGTTTTGTTGGGGATCCCTTCACCCAGTCGTCGTAGCGGGCCAGGACCCGGCCGGCCGCCTTCCACGACCAGTACGCGGCGGGGGCGTCCTTTGTATATCCGGCCAGGTAAAGGGCGTCGGCGGCCGGGTCGTAGGCCACCCGGAACGGGTAGACGTCCTTGCCGCCCCGGAAGTCCGGGGGGGCGTCCCACTGGCGGTGAGCTGCGCCGGCGCCGGGCCCGCGCCCGTAGCGGGGCCCGCCGCGGGCGGTCATGCCCCGCAGCGGCAGGAGGTGGATGGTTTCCCGGCTGCGGTCGGCGGCCCAGAGGTTGCCCGCCGCGTCGACCGTGAATCCCCACGTCTGGGCGAGGGACGGGAGGCTGCGGTCGATTTCGCCGTCGGCGATCCGGCCGTCGCCGTCGGCGTCGATCCAGAGGTAGAGTTTCTCGTCCCGCCGGGCCCGCCGGACCATGCCGCAGGGAATCGCGATCGCGCTGTCGGGGGTGAAGCGGTAGAAGGCGACCGTCGTGGCGTTCATGTTCGCCACGTAGAGGATCCGCCGGCCGTCGAGGTCCCGGACGATCGCCGAACTCATCGACCGGGCGGTGTTGCGGGGATCGTCGGGGAACCGGAAGGGGTCGTAGTGCAGGGCCGCGCAGCGCCACTGCCGGCCCGGCGGCGCGTCGTAGTCGAAGCGGAACCGGCGGTGCTTGCTGTAGACGACCGTTCCGTCGCTGCCCGGGGCGGGGAACACGGAATCCACGAAGATCAGGCCGTGTTTTTCCCACACCACGTTCCCGCCGGCGTCGTACTTCCGCAGGGTGGTCCCGCTGCCGCGCCGGTAAAACCACGATTCGGGCGGGCCGGCGCAGGCCACGTAGAGGAAGGTCTCGCCGCCGGCGCGGTCGAAGGCCGCGGCGACGGGGAAGCTCAGCTTCCGGGGGTGCACCTGTCCCGGCCGGGTGCCGAAGGCCTTCGAATAGATCCCGCCCGCGGCCCCGAAGGCCCCGGCCCGCTTCCCGTCGGGGGCGTAGATGTGGACCCGCTGGCGGGGCCCCTTGTCGGGGACGTAGAGCCGGCCGTCTTCCGGGTGGACCGCGATCTGTCCCGGGACGCAATCGTCCGGGAGCCGCACCCGCCGGCCGAGCGGCGCGCCCCGCCGGTCGACGTGGACGACCTGCGGGGGGTTCTCCTTTTCGCCGGTCCGCACGATCCACAGGTGTCCCTCCCGGTCGGCGGCGATATGTCCCGGTCTGCCGAACGCGAACTGCCGCCGGGGTTTCATGGTCCCGGCGTCCAGTACGAGGATGCGTCCCTGCTTGTCGTCCGTGACAAACAGCGCGTCGCCGACTTTCGCCAGGCCGACGAAGTGCGCGCCGGTCCCGACGTGCCGGTCGCCGGAGAAGGTGGTGTCGATGCCGAACCGGTTCACGCATGACTCCTTGCGGTAGTCGCCGACGAGGTAGACGTGGTCGCCGTCGGCCGCCGCGCCCGAGACCATGTTGAGGTTGTAGAAGTTGATGAACGCCCCGTCCCGGGTGTAGAGGGCGCCGTCGCGGGCCTCGTTGCCCCCGCCCAGAAGCAGGGTGCCGGTGCCGGGATCGACCGCCAGGCACAGGGGGACGTTGATCACGTGCTGCGACCAGTAGGAGCCGCCGCAGGTGTTCCCCAGCCAGGAGGTCGTGCAGGCCCCGCGCCACGGTTCGACGGTCACCTGCTCGAAGACGGCCGCCGACGGCCTGTTGTCCTTCGCCGCGGCGACCGCCAGGCCCACCAGGGGCTTTTTCGGCAGGCCGTTGATGATCATGCCCTTGTCCCGGCTCCAGGTCGTGCCGTCGTCGGAGTAGTTGGCCACTACCCGCGTCCCGTACCGGGTGAGGCGCAGGTGCTTGGGGAAGTCCTCCACGCCGAAGTGGATCTGGTTGACCCGGTCCCCGGCCCGCCGCCGCCAGCTCCAGACGATCTTCTTCTTCCCCGGCTGGGAGGAGATCATCACGAAGGCGGCGCCGGGGTCCCGCGAGACGCGGACCATGAGGCCGGCCGCGGCCGCCGACGCGGTGTCCTCCTGGCTGACGAGCCGCGCCGCGGCCGTGAACGGGCCCGCGCACTCCCGGAACACGAATCGGAACCGGTCGCCGCGCCCGCGATGGAGCGACCCGGCCGAGGTCACGGTCCACCGGCCGGTCTGCGCGTCGAAGGACGTGTCCCCGGCGGGCGGCGGGTCGCCGACGGCGGCGGACCGGAAGCCCCCGGGCAATTCGGCGGCGGGGGTTCCGGCGCCCGCCAGGACGGCGAGGGCGGCGACGGTACGGAACGCGGCGGCACGGAAGGGGGTGCCGGTATCGGTTGTGTTCTTGTCGTTCAGCATGCGGTTTCCTTTTCGTTTTTACGTTTCGGTATGTTTTCCGCCGGCTTCCGGACTGTAATCGTCAGCCGGCGTTCTCAGCCGGGTCTCACCTGTCAATTGTCGGCTGCGGGCGATTGTCGACGCTGTTTTTTGCATATGTGCCGGGAGATTTTCCCGGTGCGGGGACCTGTTCCCTGTGCTGTCCGGGAAGGCACGGACCGGCATTGTTCGACATTTTTACAATACATTGTCCACTGTGGGGATTTACTTACAATATACCAATGTGAGAAGCATATGACCGACGTCGCCTACAACCGGGCACATCACGATCACTTCGCGGAGTTGTTCGTGCGACACCAAGCGCGGGTCTACCGGTATATCGTGATGCTCGTGCCCAACCGGTCCGACGCCGAGGACCTGTTCCAGGAGACGAACCTGACGTTGTGGAAGAAGTGGGATCAGTACGAGCACGGCCGCCCGTTTTTGCCCTGGGCGTGCGGGATCGCGCTGAACCACGTACGGAACTTCCGGCGAAAGCGGCGGGACGTGCCGGTCGCGTTCGACGAGGGACTGTTCCACAAGCTCTCCCGGCTGCGGCTGGAGGAGGACGAGGTGCTCCGGCGGCGGCAGGAGGCCCTCGCCGGCTGCCTGGAGACGCTGCCGCCGCGTCACCGGGGGGTCATCGAACAGTACTACGGCCGCGCGGGGACGATCAAATCGGTCGCGGAGAGGCAGGGCCGGAGCCCCACGGCGGTGTACAAGATGCTCGAACGGATCAGGAACGTCCTCCACGAGTGCATCAATCGCCGCGTGGCCCGGGGAGCGTAGGTATGAACGCGAACACAGATGAACTGCGGCGGCTCGTCAGCCGGTACTGCGACGGCGCGCTGGACCCGGCGCAGGCGGCGCAACTGCGGACACTGCTGTGCGACGACGACAACTGCCGGCTGTTTATCAGGTACCTCGACGTCCACGCGCGGCTGAGCTGGGAGTTCGGGGCGGCGGCGGACGCCGAACGCGACGGTGCTCCCCGGCCGGCGGCTCGCGCCGGACGCCGCCGTGTCGTCCGCCTGCCGAAGGCGGCGGCGTGGGTCTCGATCGCGGCGGCGGTGGTCGGGGCGATCGTCGTGTTCGGGTGGCTGCACATCGCCCGCCGCGGCGCGAAGACGGGTCCCGCTGCCGCGACCGCGCACCCCGTGCTGGTGCGCAGTATCGGCGCCCGGTGGCGGGGGGCGGCCGATTATCGGGTCGGCGACGCCATGCCGCCCGGCCCGCTGGAACTGCTGTGCGGGGCGGCCGTCCTGGAGACCGCCGGCGGGGCGCGGCTCGTCCTGGAGGCCCCCGTCCGGCTGGAATGTATCGACGCCGCCCGCGCCTTTCTTCGCGCCGGGAAGATCTTTGTCCGCGCGGACACCGCGGCGGGATTCACCGTCGACAGCGAGCAGGTCACGGTCGTCGACGAGGGAACGGAATTCGGGGTCAGCAGCGGCCCCGGCGGCGATACGGTCGTACAGGTCTTTTCGGGGAAAGTGACGGCCGACTTCAAGAACAATACCCGGGGCCCGGCACGGCGGATGCAATTGATCGGCGGGGAGGCCTGCGGACTGACCGCTTTCCCCGACGCGGTACCGCACAGGCTTCCCTTTAAATCCGAACGTTTTGTGCGGACCTTTCCCGAACCGGAGGACGGCACGGACTTCACGCCGGCATTTCAGACCCGCAGCCGCACCGAAACCATCACCATCCGGCGGGCGCCCACCGCCGTCGCCGTCGACGGCGTGCTGTCGGAATGGGACCGGGACAGTGTCTTTTTCAGCCAATGCGATCGTCCCTACGAAAAAAGCTATACCCTCCGGGGGGCCATGATGTACGACCGCCGCTATCTGTATATCGGTGCCGCTATCGGCGATCCGGCGCCGCTGCGCAGCGTCATCCCCCCCGATGCCGACAGCACTTACTGTTATCGCGGGGGCGCGGTGCAGGTCCGCGTCTGCACGGACCCCGCGAAACCCTGGCCGCTGCCGGATTACTGGTCGGCGCGCCGGCAGGCGGGGCCGGATGACCCGCCGCTCGATTTTCTCGTTCACCTGAGCCTGTGGTATTCCGCCCCCGCCGACCGGCCGTGCCTGCATATCGGCTACGGCATCCCGCCTCTCCGGGAGCGCCCCGCGCCTCCCGCCGGGTGGCGGGGTGCCTTTAAGAAAGACCCCGACGGCCTCGGCTATACCCTCGAATACGCCATTTCGTGGGACCTGTTACAGGCAAAAACCACGCCGTTCGCGGCCGGTGACGAAACGGCCGTCTGCTGGCAGATCAACTGGGCCGACCGCGCCGGCCGCGTCCGGGTGGCGCAGTTGAACGAATGTGTCAACCGGGCCGCCATCCGGGACCCCGAAGATCTGATCAATTGCTGGCGGCAGACCGCGAGCTGGGGCCGCGGCGTGTTCGCGGGTGACCGGGCCGAGTGATGAACCGACACGCGGAAACACGCTGCGCCCTTTATCTGATCGAAACGAAAGGAATAGCATGACGACACCATCCCCCTTTTTTCCGTCGTCCGCCCGACGGCACCGGCTTCCCGCGCGTTGGCGGCCGTTCAGGGGCGGCACCGACACGACCAGCTCCGCGGTAACGTTTGATTCAGGAGCGATGAAAATGATGATGTGGACCGAGATCAAAAAAACCACCGCCGTGATCGCGGTGGCGGTGACGACGTTGGCCGCTGTCGGCACGGGCGCCGGCCCGGCCCGGGCGGCCGCCCCTGCGGCCCCGGCCGCGACGCCGGCCGATGGCGTGCCCGTGACTTTTCGCGTGGATCAGCCGGGTCATGTCACGCTGGTCATCGAGGACGCCCGCGGCCGGCGTATCCGCAACCTGATCCAGGACACCTACTTCGAGCCCGGCGAGCACACTGTCTACTGGGACGGTTACAACCAGGGCGAGAAGCGCGTGCACCCCCCGAAGGAACCGGGCAGCCGCAAAAAGACCGTCTGGTACAACCTGCATCGCGGCCTGGTCGATCCCGGCACGTATCGCGTCCGCGGGCTGATCCACGACGACGTGAAACTGCGCTACCTGACGCCGGTGCACAGCCCGGGCGATCCGCCGTGGCACACGGCCGACGGATCCGGCGCCTGGCTGGCCGATCACACCCCGCCGGGAAAGGTGCTGTTTTTGCCGGACGGTTCGCCTCACGGTGATCAGCCGCAGGTGTACGTAACCGCCGCCGGGTCGGCCGAAACCGGCCACGGGGCCATGTGGCTGACCCTCGACGGTGAGAAGCTGTACGGCACGAAGATCGGGCACGGGATTTCCAACTCCGGCGTGGCCATGGCGCGCGACGACGGGCCCGCTGCCGATGATCGCTACTACCTGTATGCCCTGCTGCCGAAAAGGCGCAAGGGGTATTACCTTTACGGCTTCGCCCGTAACGTCGACCCGTCCCGGGGCCACGGCGCGATGTACCGGGAACTGGCCCCGGTCAAGATGCCCGACACGCCCGAGGAAGGCTGGGGCTGGTTGGTCAAGAATCCGAAAATGAGCATCGCGGCGTACAACAGCGTGGTGCTGGTCAACTGCCCCTGGGCCGGGGAGATCTACGCCATGCAGGTCCAGGGCAACAAGGCTGAACTGCGCGCCACGCTCAACGAGCCGAACGTTCGCGGCATCGCGTTCGACACGCGCGGCCGGCTGTACGTCGCCGCCGGCGCGACGTTGAAGCGGTACGATCAGCCTCAACCGTTGCGGGGCACCCTCGGCCCGGCGCAGACGCTGGCATCCGACCTGGAAGATCCCAACGAACTGACTATCGACGCGCGGGGGCAGGTGTACGTGGCCCAGGCGGGTCAGTCGCACCAGGTGCGCGTGTTCGACGCCGACGGCAAGTCGCTGCGGACGATCGGCAAGCCGGGCGGCCCGCAGTTCGGACGGTACGACGAGCAGCGGATGCACAATCCCTCGGGCATCGCGGTTGACGCCGCGGGCAAGCTCTGGGTCGCCGAGGCGGATTATGCGCCGAAGCGGATCAGCGTCTGGGAGGCGGACACCGGCCGGTTCATCAAGGCGTACTACGGCCCGCCGCGCTACGGCGGGGGCGGACACGTCGATCCGAAGGACCGCACGCGGTTTTACTATCCCAGCGGCAAACAGGGTATCGAGTACGTGCTCGATTACGAGAACCAGACGTCCAAGCCCCGCGCCATTTACTGGCTGAAGGGTCACAGTTCCGGCCGCGCACCCGGCACGGCGGTGTACCGCGACGGGCACCGGTTCCTGGTCAACGCGTTCATCGGACCCTCCTACTTCCTGCCCGGGCGGGTGGACGTATACCGCTACGATCCGGCCGAGGGCGTGGCGAAGATCATCGCCGCGCTGGGCAGCATGGGCCGCAAGTCAATGGGACGGCTGGACGTGATGAACGAGGCCTTCGAGAAGAACCCGCATTTAAAAGACAAGATCGAAAATGCCGGCAAGCATCCCTTCGTGGTCTGGTCCGACCTGAATCTCGACGGCGCGGTGCAGGTCGACGAGGTACAGCATCACGGTGAATTCGGCGGCGGGGTGATGTTCGACCAGGACCTTTCGGTGTGCACCGAGGCCGGCTGGGCGCTGCCGAAGCCGACGATCCGCGACAACGGCGTGCCTGAATGGGACCTGTCGTCTGCGCGGCGTTTTGCTGACGAAACGCCGAACTGGCTGGGAAATGCCCTTGAGGTCGAGGACGAGACGAGCTACGTCATGAGCCCGGGCTGGGGCGGCTGGGGCGGCGGGCCGATGACCGCCTGGCGCAACGGCGAGAAGATCTGGACCTATCACACCCAGCTCGGTAATCTGGGCGCCGACCCGCAGTTCACGGGCCAATTGGTCCTTTCCAAACGCTACATCGGGTTCCCCTTTCAGCCCAAGGGGGCGGGGGTCGGGCCGATGTTCGCGGTCAACGGGTATCGCGGGTCCATCTTCGTGTTCACCGCCGACGGGCTGTACGTAACGAACCTCGGTGGCAACGTGCGCACCACGCCGCTGCTGCGTCATCCCGCGGCCCGGCAGGGGATGCTCATCGACGACATCAGCTTCAACGACGAGCACTTCTGGCCCGCGCTGACCCAGGCTGAGGATGGGGCGGTCTATCTCGCCGCGGGCAAGGAGTTCACCGGCGTGTTCGAGGTCGTGAACCTGGACACCGCGCAACCGGTGGGCCCGTTCTCCGTGAAGGTGACCGGCGAGATGCTCCGCGGCAAGCCGGACATCCGCATCGACAAGCCCCGGCCCGACAAGGGCCAGCAGACCCTGACGGTGAACATCTCCGGCCGCAAGCCCGAAGTGGATGGCCGGCTCAACGACTGGGGCGGTGCCGACTGGGCCACAATCAACGCCGGTCGCGGGATCCGGGGCGCGGTCGCGGTGCATGGCCGGACGTTGTACGCCGCGTGGCGGACCAGCGATCCGAAGCTCCTGGACAATGACGCCCCCGAGGGCTGGCAATACCTGTTCGCCACCGGCGGGGCGCTTGACCTGATGATCCGCACACGGCCCGATGCAAAAACCAAGAACATCGGCAAGCGGGCGGGCAGCCACTTCGACCTGGCGTCGGAAGGCGATATCCGCCTGCTGGTCACCCGCCGGGGCGATCCGCTCAACGGGCCGGTCAAAGCGGTGCGGTTCCAGCAGACCGGCGCCGGGCCCGGCGAATCGGTGAACTACGTCTCCCCGGTCGGGCAGGTCCGCTTCGATGCCGTGGCCGACATCAGCGACCAGGTCACGCTGGCCCACTCCGGCGGGAGCTACGAGATCGCCGTACCGCTGAGCGTGATCGGGCTGACCGTTCGGCCCGGCCTGGAGACGCGCGGCGACATCGGGGTGCTGGTGGGCAATGGCGTGGAAACCAGCGCCCGGTTGTACTGGGCCAACGACGCGGCGGGTATCGTCAGCGACATCCCCAGCGAGGCGAAGCTGCAGCCGGGCCGATGGGGGACCTGGAAGTTCGAACCCCGTGACCTGACCGAGACTTCGGCGTCGATTGCCCCGGCCGCACCGCCGGGTTCTTAGAGCTGGTTTCATAACTTCAATTTGGACTACAAGCGGTTCTTTTGCCGTCTGGCGGCGTCACGAAAACTCGACATATTTCCTTAATATGTCG
>CAZLBC010000104.1:0-15092 GCA_964557575.1 uncultured Planctomycetaceae bacterium | reverse complement strand
TTACTTGTGGCATCGCACCCGTTAATAGTCAGGAAAAACAACAGTAATAATACGGTTGAACTTTTCATGTGCGGTAATTACCTCCTTCCTGTATGCGGTAGCACTTATTTCCTATTCCAACATATCAGTCCCTTCCCCCTCACCCCCCCAGACAGACGACGGTGCCGTTTTTCAGGGACACGAAGATCGCGCCGTCAGCGACGGCCATGCCGTCCCAGACCGGCGGGGCGTCCAGGGTCACCGCCGCCCGCTTCTTTCCGCTGTCCGTGTCGACCAGCCACAGCAGGCCGCCCTTCTCGCCGTCCAGGGCCGCCCAGGCGTCTGTGCCGCCCGCCCGGGGCGTGCCCGCCGCGCACAGCGTTTTGGCGCCCCCCGCCATCGCGGTCACCCGGACGGGGATCGGCGTCGCCCAGGCCCGCGTGCCGGCGGCCCGGTCGTCGGCGAAGAGCTTGAAGGACCCCTTCCCGGCCGTGATCTTGCTGCGGATGTGCCGGCTGGTGCCGCCGCCGTAGGCCCTGATGCCGTAGGTGCGGCGGTCGTCGAAGACCAGCATGCGGCCGTGTGACGCGCGGCGGTACGACCAGAAGGTCTGGTTGTACCACGCATCGTCCAGGAGCCCCGCCGTGGAGACCAGTTGCGGGCCGAAGTCCAGCGTCTTGCCCGTCTGCTTCTGCTGGTAAAACCTCTTCACCGCCGCCTTCGGCATGTCCCCGACCAGGTCGCGGCCGAGGTCAGCCGGATCGATCTTCACGTGGCGCATGTACAGCGAGCCGCCGTCGGCGACCAGCACGTCGGAGACCGCGCCGCTGGCGTCCGGGGGCATGTCGTAACGGAGGGAGGCGTTGAACCGCCCCTGCCCGGTCTCCGGGTCGACGCTGCAGCGTGTCCCCTCGTCGAGAATCTTCCCCGTCTTTGGATCAAGGGCGTAAAGACGGATGCCGCCGTCGAGGAACGACGAGCGGCCGGCGGTGGCGTAGACCCGGTCGTCGTAGACCGTCACCGCCCCATGGCAGGGACGGGACGACTCCAGTCGGCCGAAGGCCACCACCCGCGCCGCGCCGGCCGCGGCGTCGAACCGCCAGGCCGGTTTCCCGTCGGCCGCCCGCAGGCAGTAGACCCGGCCGTCGGCGGCGCCGAACAGGATTGCGCCGCGGTGGTACGTCGGGGGGGTGTCCACGGGTCCGCCGGCCGTGTACGACCAGATCTCTTTGCCGGTCGCGCGGTCCAGGCAGCAGACGGTGTGGGCGTCGACCGCGGCGACAAAGACCTTCCCGTCCGCGGCGGTGATCCCCGACAGGGTCCCGCCGACCGCCGCCTCCCATTGTTTCGCCGGTTCTGCGGGGAGGTCCGTCGGGCACCAGCCGCTGCGCGCGGCGTCGCGGCGGTAGACCGGCCAGTCCGCGGCGCCGGCCTCTCCGGCGGCGGGGACGGTCCCGTATGCCGGGCCCTTTTCGAGGCGATCGCCGGCGGCGGCCGCTGCGACGGCCGGCGGGCGGGACGCGAGGGCGTGGAGGCCGTTTACCTTGGCGGTCGCGTAGCACATGCAGGGATCGGGGGGGGCGTAGAGCAGGCCGTTGCACGGGAGGACGCCGTACCGGCAGGCGCCGCGGACCCAGTTGTTCAGGACGATCGACCCGTCCCGGAGATCGGTCAGTTCCACGCCCCGCCGGCCGGTGAAGACATACCGGCCGGTGGCCTTGTTCCGGTAACAGCGGTGGTGGTGGGCCGCGTCCAGGGCCGCGGCGACCGGGTATTCCTTCTTCACCGCGCCGGAGGCCAGGTCGATGCCGGCCAGGGTGAAGCCCTTCGCGGCGAAGGCCCAGGCCGTGTCCGCGACCACGAAGACGTCGGCCGGGGAGCCGTAGCCCCAGTTGCCGGCGGCGTACTCCCAGCGGTGTTCGCCGGTGCGGGCCGACAGGGCCAGCAGCCGGGCGGGAACCGGGTCGTTCCAGGGAATCCTCCCGGAGTCGGCGGTCTGGCAGAACAGCAGGACGTCGCCGGCGGCCACCAGCGTGCAGAGATCGGGCGTGTAGAGCCGGGCATAGCCGTACGTTTTTTTGCCCCGCGGGGGGCGGGGCGTCCGCCAGAGTTGCCTGCCGGTCGCCAGGTCGGCGGCCGCCACGTGCTCGCCGTCGACGTAGTACACGCGACCGTCGCCGGCGGCCAGGTACAGGGCGGTGTATCGCCCGAGTGTCTTGATCTTCGGTTTCACCCCCGCCAGGTCTTCCTTGTTCCAGAGCACCGTCCCCGAGTCGGCATCGAGGACCCGGATCTCCTTGCCGAGGGGGCCGTCGCCGTCCCGCCGGTGGAGGGAGAGGATCAGTGTCCCGTCGACGTGGAGGACCGCGCTGAGATTCCCGGTGCCCGCGTAGGTCTTCAGCGTCTCGCCGGTGGCCGCGTCGAGGCGGCGGAGCAGGGCGGGGTCGCCGATGCGGACGTAGACGACATCCCCGGCGGCGACGAGCTGCCGGTGGAAGTCCGGCGGCTGGTCGAACCGCGAGGCCGAGTGGCCGCCGCCCGCCACCCAGTCGCGCCACCCCCACCGGGCCAGCGGCCGCTTCCAGAGCGGCAGGCCGTTGAAGGCGTCCCGGGCGACCAGGCGCCACCGCTCCGGGAGGCCGAAGAGCCCCGGGAGCGATTCGTCGATGACGTAAAAGACCCGCCCGCCGGCGGAGACCATCACGTCGAAACTCGGCGTCTCGTTGTGGTGGTTCATCCACCGCGGCCCGCAGACCCAGCGGAGGGAGGCGGGGGGACCGGCGACCGCGTCGTCGGCGACCGCGTTGCCGTCGGGGCCGTGGAGCCAGTGGGTCCACTCGTCCGTCTCCGCGGGGACCGGCTTCCGGTAGACCAGCAGGCCGCCGGCCTTGCGGGCCGCCGCGCGGAACGCCGCGCCCGCGGCGGATGCCGCGGCGACGGCCGCGCCGCGGGGGGCGAGGACGCGCCGGATCTCGTCGAGCGGCACCGCGAAGCCGGGATCGCCGATCACCAGGCAGGTGACCAGGTTGTCGGCGTAGGGCAGGCGGTCGCGATCCCAGCGTTCGGCGAAGACGCGCCCGGCGAGGCCGCTGTCGCGGGCCTGCTCCCGGGTCTTCTCGATCCGGGCCGGGTCGGCGTCGAGGGCGTGGACGAGGACGGACCCGCTCTTCCCGAGTGCGGCCGGCAGGGCGGGGTCACCGCACCCGGCGCAGACGACCAGGCCGCCCCGCGTGCCCGCCTGCTTCAGGATGTCGCCGACGGCGGCCGGGGGGGCCGCGCCGGCCGCGGTCATGACGGCGACGGCGGCGATCAGGGTTGTCATCGTTGCACCTCCTGCTTTCTATCATAGCGCGCACCGCTCATTATTGGAACTCTTGATCAAAGGCGGGGCTTGTGAGATACTTATACGAGAGGCGGACGGATGAAAAAACGAGAATATCACGTGATTATCGAACAGGACGCGGAAGGCTACTACGTGGCTACGGTGCCCGAGTTTGCCAGTTGTCATACGCAGGCAAAGTCACTCGACACCCTGATGAAACGGGTTCGCGAGGCAATCGAGCTTTGCCTCGAAGTCGAAACGTATACACCCACGCACTTTGTGGGCATGCAAACACTCGTGGTCTGACGATGCCGAAGCTTCCCCGTCTCAAGGGTAAGGAACTTATCACGGCCCTTCGCCATTCCGGGTTTGAGGTCATTCGAACAAAGGGGAGCCATCGATTCCTTCGCCATCCGGACGGCCGATCCACCGTGGTGCCGGTCCACGCCGGGGAGACCATCGGGCCCGGTCTTCTCAGCAAGATCCTCCGCGATACCGAACTCGATGTCGAAGACCTGAAGAAATAAAGCGCGGCGCGATGTTCACCGGCCGGCGCCTTGCCCCTCCTTCAGCAGTCGCTTACGATATGCCGGTTCGAGACCGGCGCGGGCGCGGACCTCAGCGACGATCCGCCGCTCCTTCTCCGTGAGCGTCTTCGCCGCGTTCTCGCGGCCCGCGAATCCCCAGTGACCGGCCGCGCCGTCGGGAACCGCCTGCCGGGGCGCGGCGGCCCGCTTTTTGATGTCGGCCGCCGGCAGGGCCCGGTCCCGGAGCGTCACGGCGTCGATCACTCCTGCGAAGAACCCGCCGGGATACCGGTCCTGCCGGGCGCCGATCGTCAGGGGCGTCGCGCCGGGTTTCCGCCGGCGCCCGACGGGTGTTTTCGCGGCGAGCTTCCCGTCGATATAGAGCACCAGGTCCGACCCGTCGTAGGTCATCGCCAGATGGTGCCACGTCCGCGGGGACAGTCCGCGGCCCGCGGCGGCCTGGAAAAAGTTCTCCCGCCCGCCGCCGATGTTCAGGTAGGCCGCGGCCCCCCGGCCGGCGGCGAGGAGGCCGTAGTGTCCCGCGGCCCACTCGTCGTCGTTCTTGTTAACGATCCAGGCCCGGGCGTCGCCGCCCCCGGGCCGCGCGGTCGGGTAAACCCACGCCTCGAGTGTCAGCGTCGCCGGCTCCAGCGCGTCGCCGTGCGGCACGTCGAACGCCGTCTTCCCGTCGCAGTAGAGGGCGTCTTTCATGACCGCCGGGTCGACCTGCGCGAGCCCCAGGACGTTGTCTTTCCAGGTGTGCCACTCGCGCCGGCACTGGTTGAACCGGACCGGTGCGGCGGCGGTCCGGTAGATCACGTTTCGCTCGAAGAGGTACCCCTTGCTGCCCTCGTCGACGAAGACGCCGTTGTTCGGCGCCCCGTGGACGTGCGGACCCCGCTGCGCGTCGTGGAGGTGGTTTTCCCGGAGCACCGTCCCCGGCTGAAAACCCAGCGTGTAGATGCACCCGCCGTCGGCGAGTGTTTTCATGGTGTTGTAGATGTGGTTCCGCGCCATCAGGTTGTTCCTGCAGGCGGTGGGTCGGGGATTCCACATCCAGCCGACGCTCAGGCCGGTGTAGGGCGTGTCGTGGACGAGGTTGTGGACGATCGCCGTCTCCTGGACGAAGCCGCACCAGATCCCGACCGCGCCGAAGTAATCGACGCCGGTGTGGTGGACGCGGTTGTTGGCGATGCGGTTCTGTTTCGGGACGAGTTGCTCGTCGTTCGGGCCGGCCAGCATGATCCCGTTGGCCCCGACGTCGAAGACCCGGTTGCCCTCGATCCGGCAGTTCCGGCAGCCGCGGGCGAAACAGATCCCCGAGCCCTCCGTGTGGGCGACGGTGCAGCCGGTCAGCGAGCAGGACGCGGCGAACCGCCAGGCGACGGCGGGGGTGATCCCGTGCCACCGCCGGCCGCGGGGACTCTGTTTCGGGCTGATGAAGTGGCACGCCTGGATGCCCTGGTACCCGAACGCCGGCAGCGGCCAGCGGGCGTGCTCGAACCGGATGCCGTCGAAGTGGAGATTCCGCACGGGCCGGTCCGCGGTGCCCTCGACGACCGCGATCTGCTCGAGCCGCGGCGCGACGACGACCGCCGTCGCCATGTCTTCCCCCGCGCGGGGCAGGTACGCCAGGACGCCGGCCGCGCGGTCATGGTACCACTCACCGGGCTCGTCGAGCATTTCCCGGGCGTTCTCCAGGTAGCTCCACCGGCCCGTGCCGGGTCGGTTCCAGGGTATCGCCTTGACGTGCGGACCGGCGAGGGTCAGCCGCCCCGCCGCGGCGTCGACCGCCGCGAGCTTCTTGCGGTTGACGGCCCAGTTGCCGTGGATCACGATCTCAACATCCGCGACGTTCTTCCAGTCGCGCGCGTACGCCGTGGGTACGTCGATCGTGTAGGTCGTCGCGTCCTCGGCGAGCGCCGCCCCGCGGAGGCGGAAGTGCGTCTCGCCGGCGCCGCGGTCGGGCGTCCGGGCCCGGACCGCCGGACGGCCGTCGACGAAGAGCCGGCGGAAAGACCATTCCGCCGAAACCGGCGCCGTCCACGCGCCGCCCGGGCCCTTTTTCCAGCCGGTGATCCGCCGGCCGCCGCTGACGACAACCGCCCCGTCGGCGGCCGCGGCGTAGCGGACCCGGCAGTCGGCCGTGCCGCCGTCGGCGGGGCCGAACCGCAGCGTCTGGTTCGGTTCGTAGACGCCGGTATGAATCAGGACGGTCACGTCTTCCCGCAGGCCGGCGGCGGTCAGCGCCCGGACGGCCTTCTGCGCCGCGGCGAGCGCGGCCAGGGGCTTTGCCGCGGTGCCGGGATTCTCGTCGCTGCCGGCGGCGGCGACGTGGATCGTTGTCTCGGCCGCCGCCGGACCGGCGGCGAGCAGGAGCAGGATCGGTATCGTTGCGCGCATGGGGTGTCTCCTCGCGGGGGTATGTTCTGCCGCGGTCGTTTCCGCCCCTGTACACTACCGCTCCGGCGGGCGAAATGCAACGGCGGGGGGAACGCGACCGGTCAGGATGGCGGCGCCGGGGGAGACGCTTTTCGCGGGGTGCGCACGGCGGCGACGATCCCCGCGGCCGCGAGGCAGAGAACACCGGAGAGGACGAACGCGAGGGAAAAGTTCCCCCGGTCGCCCAGTATGCCGCCGAGTATCGGCCCGCCGATCCCGCCCACCCCGTAGGCCAGGAACACCCACGGGTAGTTCTGCCCCACGAATTTCGCCCCGAAGGTATCGGCGGTGATCGTGGGGAACAGCGAGAAGTTGCCCCCGAAGTTGAACCCGATCAGGACCGCCGCCAGGAACAGCAGCCCCGGCGTCCCCGCCATGAGCGGGAACAGCAGCATCAGTATCCCCTGGGTGCCGCACATGATGAAGACCGACGCCTTCCGCCCGAGCCGGTCCGAGAGCGTGCCCCAGGCGATCCGCCCCACGCCGTTCGCCAGCGAGAAGAAGACCGCCATGGCCGTGCCGGCCACGGCGCTCGCCCGCGCCGGGGTGAGCCCGTTGAGTTCCAGGGCCTCCTGGGGAAACAGCTTCATCAGGCCGATCGTCATCAGCCCCGCCCCCGCGCTGATCATGAAGGTCAGGAAGATCATGAAGAACTGGGGCGTGCCCAGCATCTCCCCGCTCCGGAAATGCACCCCGTCGGCGAGCTGTCCCGCCTTCGGCGGTTCCGGTACCCACCCCGCCGGCTTCCAGCCCTCCGGGGGAAAGACCATCCATATCCCGCCGATCGCCACCATCAGGAAAAAGACGGCGCCGTAGACGATAAACGTCGGCCCCAGGCCGATGGTGACGATCAGGTTTCCCCAGGAGCCCGCCAGCTTTACCCAGAGCATGGCCCCGAACCCGAACCCCGCCACCGCCAGGCCGGTGATCATGCCTTTCTTGTCGGGAAACCACCGCATGCCCACGGCGATGGGCACCACGTAGGCCAGCCCGATGCCGCTGCCGCCGACGACGCCGATGCAGACGACCAGCAGCGGGACGCTGGTCTTGCCCGCCAGGCCGCCCAGCACGTAGCCGAGGCCCAGCACGGCCCCGCCGGCGATCGACAGCTTCCGCGGGCCCACCCGCGGCATCAGCCGGCCGGCGATCACCATCACCAGCGCGAAAAAGGCCAGGCCGGCGGCGAAGACGTACTGCGTCTCGGCCTTGGTCCACCCCGCCGCGCTGAGCGAGGGGGTGAAGACCGACCAGGCGTATATCGCCCCCAGGGCCAGTTGTATCACCACGGCGGCTACCACCACCGGCCGGCGATGCTTCACGGTCTTTTGCGCCATGCTCGTTCCTTTCCTGCCGCGTCGGGGCAGTGTTCTTACGCGGTGAATATCCGGACCATGCGTTCGGGCGTGCAGGATACCGTCCCCGCCGCAGAAGTCAACGCGGCAGGGGCGAAACGCCGCCCGTTGCTTGCAAACAGACCCCGCACCTTCTATGATAGCCCGCAGAACCCCCGACAGGAGACCCGCCATGGACCGGAGACGATTCCTCGGCATCGCCGGCGCCGCTGCAACGGTCGCGGCCGCCGGCCCCGCGTTCGCGAAACCGAAGCGGAAACCCAACATCGTGTTCATCGTCGCCGACGACCTCGGCTACCGCGAACTCGGCTGCTACGGCCAGGAGAAGATCAGGACCCCGCACATCGACCGCCTCGCCGCGCAGGGGACGAGGCTGACCCGCCACTACAGCGGCTCGCCGGTCTGCGCGCCGTCCCGGTGCGTCCTGATGACCGGCAGGCACCCCGGCCGCGCCTACATCCGCAGCAACCGCGAACACAAGCCCGAGGGGCAGGAACCGATCCCGGCCGCGGCGGTCACCGTCGCCGAGCTGCTGAAACAGCAGGGCTACACCTGCGGGGCATTCGGCAAGTGGGGCCTGGGCTTCCCCGGCTCCGACGGCGACCCCCTCGCCCGGGGCTTCGATAGGTTCTTCGGCTATAACTGCCAGCGCCACGCCCACAGCTACTACCCTCCCTACCTGTGGGACGACGATCAGCGCATCGAGCTGAATAACGACCCGCCGGTGCCCGGCCACGCCCGGCTGCCGAAGGATGCCGACCCGACGGACCCGGCCGGCTACGACCGCTACCAGGGCACCGACTACGGCCCCGACCGGATCGCCGGGCAGGTCATGGCGTTCATCAGAGAAAACAGGGACCGCCCCTTTTTCTGCTACTACCCGACGATCATCCCCCACCTCGCCCTCCACGTCCCCGACGACGCGCTGAAGCCGTACCGCGAGAAGGGCTGGGAGGATCCGCCGGCCCACGCCCGGTACACGCCCCACTTCACCCCCCGGGCGGCGTACGCGGCGATGATCACCCGCCTGGACGGCTACGTCGGGCGGGTCATGAAACTCCTGGCGGAACTGGGCCTCGAGAAGGACACCATCGTGGTCTTCACCTCCGACAACGGGGCGACCTACCTGGGGCCGATGGCGGCATTCTTCAACTCCGTCGGCGAACTGCGGGGCCTGAAGGGCTCCAGCTACGAGGGCGGCCTGCGGGTACCGGGCATCGTCCGCTGGCCGGGGCGGGTCCCCGCCGGCGCGACCAGCGACCGGGTAACGGGGTTCGAGGACTGGATGCCGACACTGCTGGAGTTCATCGGTGCCGGCGACGCAGTACCCGAGGAATCCGACGGGATCGGCTTCGCCGCAACGCTGGAAGGCAACAGGCAGGCCCCGCGGCCGTTTCTCTACCGGGAATTCGCCGGCTACGGCGGCCACCAGGCGGTGTGGACCGGCCGGTGGAAGGGCATCCGGACGGGACTTCAAAAGAAAAAGATCGAGACCGAACTCTACGACCTCGAAAAGGACCCCGGGGAGACAAAGAACGTCGCCGCCGCGCACCCCGACGTCGTCGGGCGGATCGAGGAGATCATGGCCCGGGAGCACACGGCCTCGAAGCTGTTCCCGCTCAAGGCCCTGGACGGAAAAAAGTAACGGGCACCGCGCGCGGCGGCCGGCATGAAAGGAAAGGAAACGCCATGTCCGGAATACAATCAGCCGCAGTTTTTCTCGCCGCTGCATCGCTGCTGACCGCAATCAGCCGGGCCGGCACACTCGCCGTCGGACCCGGCAAAAAATACTCGAAACCGTCCGCGGCGATCGCGGCGGCCAAAGACGGCGACACGATCGCCATCGCCGCCGGCACCTACCGCAACGACCGGGCGACGATCCGGACACACAACCTGACCCTGCGCGGCGTCGGCGGACGAGCCGTGCTGGCGAGCGCGGGGATGATTCCCAACGGCAAGGCGATATGGGTCGTTCGGGGAAACGACATTCGCATCGAGAACATCGAATTCCGCGGTGCGCGGGTGCGTGACCGCAACGGGGCCGGCATCCGGCAGGAGGGCAATAAGCTGACCCTGCGGCACTGCCGGTTCATCGACAACGAGAACGGCATCCTCGGCGGCCGGGGCGACACCGCGTTCGATATCCGGCACTGCGCGTTCGCCCGCAATTCGCTCGTCGAACGGCCCGGGACCCACAACCTCTACGTGATGGGAGAAAAGCTGCTCTTTGAGTTCAACTACTCCCACCACGCGAAGACCTGTCACCTGCTCAAAAGCCGGACGCGGACGAACATCATTCGCTACAACCGGTTCAGCGACGAGAAGGACGGCTCGAGCAGCTACGTGATCAACCTCCCCAACGCCGGCCGCGCGTATATCGTCGGCAACATCCTCCACCAGGGCCCGCGCTGCCGGAACCGGACCATGGTCGCCTATGGCGAGGAGGGCCCCGAGGGCGATCGCCACGAGCTGCAGTTTATCAACAATACCTGCATCAACGACTGCCGGCGCGGCAGCCCGACCTTCGTGAACGTCCGCCGGGTGCCCGACGACACGCCGGTGGTCATCCGCAACAACATCTTTGCCGGAACGGGCCGCGTGACCAACTGGTCCCGCGCCGATTGGACAGCGAATTTCACGGGCACGGTAGAGGCGGTGAAGTTCGCGGACCGCGACAAGTGGGACCTGCGCCTGCGGCCGGACTCCCCCTGCCGCGGCACGGGCGTCGATCCGGGCACGGCCGCCGACGGGACCGCGCTCCGTCCCCTGATGCAGTACGTGCACCCGATGCAGGGGGAGAAACGGCCGGCCGGCGACGCGCTCGACCGCGGCGCCTGCCAATATACTGGGGAGTAAAACCGGTCACACTCAGGCAGGTTATCATTTCCAGAATGGCACCCAGCCGCCGCAATGATGACAGCCGGGATCGTCGATCAGCCGAAAACGCGCGACGCCGACGGCCTTCATCACTCGCTTCAGGTCCCCGAGGAACGTCATCTGCGTGATCCCGGCCGGCACGACGTCCAGCTCGGCCCTGCCGCAACCGACGTCCAGACACCGCCCCCGCTGCAGCCGGCAAAAAGAGACCATCGATCTCCCCACCAGCTCTTATGTTACACTGAGACAAGAAGATATTCGGATTACCGTACCGTTCAGAACTACGTCGGCGAAAGCGCGGTGTGGCAACGGGAAAAGGTTCATTTCGCCTGTCCGAAGCCCGATGACATTGCCACGCTCATGGGCGGGCTGATCGCGGCGCATGCGCGGATGGACAAGGGCGGTGTTCCGCCCGTGGTCCAAGCGGCGGCTGTCTCCTATGGATTCGTTTTCCTTCATCCATTCGAGGGTGGCAACGGGCGTATTCACCGCTTCTTGATCCACAACATCCTCGCCCGCCGGGGCTTCACGCCCGAAGGGATCATGTTTCCGGTCTCGGCGTCGATGCTGAAAAACCCAAGCGATTACGGCGCCTCGCTCGAGGCGTTCTCTCGCCCGCTCATGCCCCTGGTCGAGTATTCCCTGGACGAGCAGGGCCGGATGACGGTCGAGAACGAAACGTCAAGATGGTACGCCTACATCGACATGACGCCTCAGGCCGAGGCGCTCTACAAGTTCATCGAGCAAACCATCGACACGGAACTGGTCGAGGAACTGTCTTTCCTGGCCAAATACGACGAAACCAAGTCGGCCATACAGGAAATCGTGGACATGCCCGACCGGAAGATCGACCTGTTCATTCGGTTCTGCCTCCAGAACAATGGGCGCCTGTCCGCGCGCACGCGCAGCAGCCAGTTCGACTTTCTGTCCGATGATGAAGTGTCAGCCATGGAGAAGGCGATTCAGGCGGCATACGGAACCTCATCGCCGGATGAATCGTGACGGGCCAATCCATGCGATTCATTTTGATCAGCGATACCCACGGAACACTCGGCATCATCAACGAATTGACTGAACGAACCAAAGCCGATGCGGTTATTCGTGAAAATCAACCTTTTCCACCGTTTTAACCCTTCAGAGACCGATAACAGCTCTGAAGTTACACTGAGCTAAGAAGATACATTGGTTTTCTTGTTGTTGAAAAGGAATCGCTATGAGACAACTCGTACGCTGGAGTGTTTTGGCAGGAGTGCTGATAGGTGCGGCAACCGCGAACGCCCGCGACTTTCATGTCGCCCTTGACGGGAACGACATGGCGCCAGGGAGCAAAGATGCCCCGTTTGCCACGCTGGAGCGGGCGCGGGACGCGGCACGTATTGTACGGGAGGCCGAACCCGACACGCCGATTCGTATCGTCATCGGGGCGGGGCGGCGCGTGCTGGCCAGGCCGCTGGTACTGCGGCCCGTCGACTCGGGCGTGGAGTACACGGCGGCGCCGGGACAAAAGGCCGTAATCAGCGGCGGACGCGTGATCACCGGCTGGCGGAACGTGCGTGACAACCTGTGGACGGTCGCGTTGCCCGACGTGAAGGCCGGCAGGTGGTACTTTCGGCAACTCTTCGCGGACGGAAAGCGCCTGACCCGGGCCCGGACGCCGAACAAGGGGTTCTTCACCACGGCCGGCGTGCTTACCAAGTACAAAAACAAGTCGAAGAAACGGTACGGCGGCTATGGCGGTATAGGCAAATTGCGGCGCAACAACCCCGATGCGTTCTGCGGTTTCCAGTTCAGTGAAGGGGATATCAAGGCATGGCCGGACTACTCGGACGCGGAGGTGATCACCTACCACAGCTGGGAGTGTTCCTGGCAGACCATTCGCAGGATCGACATGGAAAAGCGGGACCTGCACTTCAATACGCCCTGTCGTTACCCGATCGGGTTCTTTTCGCCGCACGCACGCTACCGGATCGAGAATCTCAGGTCCGCGCTCGACGTCCCGGGCGAGTGGAAGCTGTGCAGGAAGACGGGGTTGCTTTCATACCTGGCGCGTCCCGGCGAGAACCCGGGAAAGATGGAATTCATCGCACCGGCCATTGAGAAGCTCGTGGTGGCAAACGGCGAGGGGGGCAAACCGGTAAAAAACCTGAAATTCACCGGCCTGTCGTTCCAGCACACGAAATACCCCATGGGCATCTACGACGTCGCGAAAGACTGGCCGAAGCCGGCGAAGAAGGTGTTCCCCGGCTGGCCCACCACGTTCAATCCCGGCTACACCGACGCCCAGGCGGCGCCGCGCTGCGGCCAGGCGCTGGAGTTTACCGGTGCCCAGGAGGTCGTCTTTCGCGAATGCGAATTCGCGCATCTGGGCGCCGCTGCGATCAAGTTCGGCCTGCGCTGCCGAAAGAACCTGGTGGACAGATGCACACTGACCGACCTGGGCGGCTGCGGTATATTGATCGGCAACGAGCGGCGCTCGGTCGGCCCGGGCAAGCTGGAACGCCGGGACACCGCTTCACAGCATACGGTCCGGGATTGCCGCATCCTCAACGGCAGTATCGTCCATCCGTCGGCCGTGGCGATCTGGATCGCGCAGAGTCATCACAACCGAATCCTGCACAACGAGATCGCCGGATGGGGCTACTCCGGGATCAGCCTGGGCTGGACCTGGGGCCGCTCGCCGAATTTCTCTGACAACAACCTCATCGCAAACAACCACATTCACCACGTGCTTCAGGCCCTGGCCGACGGCGGCGGGATCTACACCCTCGGCATCCTGAAGGGCTGCGTGTTACGCGAGAACTACATTCATGACATTCAGCGGCCGAAGGGGGCGATCGGTTCGCACAACAACGGCATGTTTTTCGATCAGGGCAGCCAGTTTGTGCGTGTGGAACGCAACGTCATTCGCAACATCGGCCACCATCCCGTTCGGCACAACAAGAACGCGCACGGGGACCACACCTGGGTCGACAACGACTTCTCAAAGGGCAACGAACCGCCGAAGAACGCGGCGGCGAGGCAGGTGGTCAAAAAGGCGGGGCCGAGGCCGCGGTAGAGCTTTCATTTCGCCCCGAAACAGTGCACCCTGCCGTCTATGGTGCACAGGGAGAGCTTGCCGTTCGCCGCGATGAGGCCGTCGCAGACCGGCGGCGCGGCCACACTCACCCTGCGGCACTGCCGGTTCATCGACAACGAGAACGGCATCCTCGGCGGCCGGGGCGACACCGCGTTCGATATCCGGCACTGCGCGTTCGCCCGCAATTCGCTCGTCGAACGGCCCGGGACCCACAACCTCTTTAAGGACAGGGTGCCATGCGGGCGATTCTGCCCTTCTGTTACCGTGCGTTTTTAAAACAGGTTACTGTTGCCACGCGGGATGCTTCATGAAATATGCGGGCTACCGCACCGATTCCACCCGGTCGCCGAGCTTCACGACCCAGGGGGTTGTGGTCCGCTCCGCGGTGACGAGCGGCAGGTCCTGTTCCAGCGCCAGGCAGATGTAGACGCCATCATACACGGTCGCCCGGTACTCGATTGCCATTCGAAGCACGTTGTCCCGCGCGGGTTCCACAATATCGAGGGGCGCTTCGCAATGAAGTGCATATATCTCTTCGGCGAGATCGGTATTCAACTCGTCCCGTTTCACGTACGTGCGGAGCACATTGCCGAACTCCCAGAAGTGAAGCGAGGGCACCAGCAGGTGAACCCTCCCTGAGATCAGCCGTTCCTGCCAGCGACGCGCAGACAGGGAAAAGGACTCCTGCAGGTACCAGGCAACCGCCACACTGGTATCCAGCACGCACGTGCTCATCGCCGTTCCCGGTCTTCCCTGATGATCTGGTGGCTGCAGCGGCCGGGCCTGATTGCGGCAGTCCGTTTCCGGACCTCCCGGAGCCTGTCGCGATAGGACGTCCTGCGCCGCTCCTGTTCCTTTACCGCCACGTACACAGCGAGCGCCTCGGCGACAATCGCGCGTTTGGTCTTCACCGTCGAGTACCTGCCGGCCTGATCGAGAAGATCGTCATCGAGTTCAATATTAGTTCGCATACACACTATAATACACTAGGGGTATAATAATGTCAATGAAGCGCTTTTCCTTTTGCTGAGCAAAGATTTAAGGACAATGAACGCCTTGGAAAAAAAGGGAGAGATTTTTGACTGGCAGGGAAACCGATCGTATCTCTCGCTACCATGGACGACCTTCGCTTTGCGGCCAGCCGGTTGCCGGGCAGGTCAAGTTTCCGGGCCGCCGCGCTGATGCGGTCGACTCCTCTGTTTACTTACCCGGCGAGAGTTCGAAACGTCGGATTGGGGTCCGGTCGGTACGCGGTCGTTAACCGGCACGAAGTTCGAAAAATCGGATGAAAGAACGGTTAGGTGGAGAAAATAGGCAGACTCGAACCGATCGCCGTCTATGTATCTCTACACGGCTTCATATTTTGATCACAAGAGTGCAACTGCGTTTTAGAGCTCGGTTTGTCGGCACGTGCTTTGTTGTTTCCGTCACCTTCCTCCACGCCCGCCGGCTCCTCGAGGTCTGCCGACCCCTTCAGGCTTGCCGACCCCTTCGGGTTTGCCGACCCCTTCGGGCTT
>CAZLBC010000103.1:12115-15722 GCA_964557575.1 uncultured Planctomycetaceae bacterium | reverse complement strand
CGGTTGTACTCCCGCTGCTTCGGCTGGGCCGCGGTGATGGCGAAGTCCCAGAACGGGGCCGTCCGCACGGCAACGACATTCCCCTTGAACGCGGGCAGTTCCGCCGGCGCGGCCATGGCCTTCCGGAATTCCTCCTGCTTGCCGGGGCCGCCTACCCCCATGACCCCGATCACGAAGCGCATGTCCGGGGCCGAGAGGTCCCTGCGCACGTCGCGGATGAACGCGGCCAGGAGCTTCGAATACCGGTCGTACCCGCCCGGCTTGTTGCGGTCGGGATAGGTGCCGCCGTCGCACATGTCGTTCCACCCCTGGAACCACACGAACCCGGCGATCTCGTACCCTTCCTTCTCGTCGTAGGCCGGGCAGACGCGTTTCGGGACCGCGAGCACCTTTTTGACGTGATCGATCATCAGGCGGTAATAGCGCCCGGTCGCCGCGGCCTTCTCGGCCCTGACCTTTTCCATGTCCATGCCGCGCTTCCTGTAGCCCTCGAGCTGCTTTTCGCTGAACTCGTAGGGCCCGGCGCTCGGCGGGCGGAAATCGGTGTGCAGCGACTTGCCGCCCCAGGCGGTCTTGATCAGCAGGATCGGCTCGTCAAGAAACTGCCGCATATATATCCCGAAGGTGAACTCGGGGCCGATCTTGCCGCCGTCCTTCGACGGGTCCCTCCGCGCGCCGTAACCGGCGGTCAGCCTGCCGAACCCCTCGCCGCATTCCTTCCCCCCGGTGAAATAGGATATCCACACCTTATCGCACACCCGCGGCGCGCCGTCGGGGCCGCGCATCTCCTTGAGGATCGGGGCGGTCTTCGGGTCCCTGCCGATGTAGTCGAACGTCCTGGCCTGCGCGTGCCCCTCCATGTTCGACTGCCCGGCGAGGATGTATACCTTCAGCGGCTTGGCCGAGGCAGTACCATCGCCCCAGCTTAAAACACAGCCCAGTAACACGCATGCGAGTAATGTCTTCATCGTCGTTCCTTTTTCACGGCCGCCGGCCTCGTGACGGCGATCCTGTCACCTTGCGCCTGACACCACTCTGCGAGCCGCGTCCTCAGCGACGCGAGCAACTCGGCCCGGTCCGGATCGCCGGCGATGTTATTCATCTCATGGGGATCGCTTCTCAGGTCGTACAATTCCTCGGCCGGGCGGTGCTGATACCGGTGGACGATGCTCTTCGCCCGCGCGTCCGTCTTCGCCTTTTCGACCCACGAGTTCCAGTGCGGCAGGTAATGCGGGCCTTTTTTGCACCCGGTGATGTGCGTGGTGAACGTGGTGCCGGGCGACAGGTTCAGGATATAGCGATGGGTCCGCGTCCTGATCGTCCGGGCCGGGCAGTGGTTCGCGATTCCCGGCCCGCCGTTGTCGTTGCCCGTGTGCGTGCCGAAGACCGCGTCGCGGTGCGACGTGCTTTTTCCCGCCAGCACCGGAAGAAAACTCCGCCCGTCGATATGCTCCGGGGGCTTTCCGCCCGCCGTCTCGATGAACGTCGGAAGCAGGTCCGCCAGGCTTACCATCGCGTCGGTCACCGCCCCCGGGGCGATCTTCCCGGGCCACCGGGCGATAAAGGGCACGCGCAGCCCGCCGTCGTACACGCACCACTTGGCGAACGGCCAGTTCGCACCCTGGTCGGTCGTGTACACGAACAGGGTGTCGTCCGTCAGGCCTTTTTTGTCGACCGCGTCGAGCACGTCCCCGAGGATGCCGTCCATGAGCGTCACGTCGCTGTAGTAGTTCGCCCGGTCCGCCCGGGTCTCGGGCGTGTCCACGAAGTTCGGGGGCAGCGCGATCTTCGCAGGGTCGTAGTCCGTGTTCCTGGTCCAGGGCGTGTGGGGGGGATGCGTACACACCACGAGAAGCAGGGGCTCGTCCCGGTCGTAGGCGGAGACGAAGGCGGCGGCCCGCTTCTCGCTGTTGTGCACGCGGTCATACGGAAACTGTGTGCGCGGCGCGTGGTGAAATTTCCCGAAATGGGCGGTGTGGTAACCCAGGGCCTTCAGGTACCGCGGCATGGTCCGGATGCCGGGCCTGATCGGCGTGCCGAACTTGTGACCGCCGTTCCGGTGCGGCATGAGCCCGGTCCCCATCACGCATCGCGAGGGGCTGCAGAGCGGAGACGCGGCAAAGGCGTGCGTGAAGCGCATAGCCTGCCCTGCGAGGCGGTCGATGTTGGGCGTCCTGATGTACGCGTCGCCGTAGGCGCCGGCATCCGCCCACCCGTGGTCATCGGACACGAACAGTATGATATTGGGCTTTTTTCCCGCCCCCGCGGACAGGGGCGCGGCCGCAAGGGCGAGGGCGGCGGAGGATCTCAGAAAGTCTCTGCGGCGCATTGTCGTTCCTTTCACGGGGATACCCTATTACACTGCACATCCCGGCAGGCGGCAAGGGGGTCTATGCGCCGGCCTTCCTGTTCAAGGAGTGTTTCTCACACGAGTCAAAAAAAATGCTGCCGTCTCTCGGACGAATCAGGGCGTAAAGATGAATAACCGCGTTTCCCCCCTTGACAGATTGTGGCTATTGTAGCTACAATTACTGCAGACACCAGGAGCGCTACGATGAAAATTCCCGTAAGAGAAGCCAAAAACAACCTGAGCAAGTACGGTGACATGGCCCATAACGGCCGGATCGTCGTCGTCTCAAAGAACGGAAAACCCTGGTTCGACATCGTTCCACACCGTAAACCCGAGAGAAAAACAGGGCCCCTCCCCGGGGTGAAGGCGACAATCAGCCTCGAAGACGCCCTCGCGCCCGTCAGTGAAGAGGACCTGCCCGGATGGATGTAATGCTCGATACCTGCGCGCTGCTTTCCCTGGTCGGACTCGTCGAGAAAAAACTCGGCAAAAAGGCCCGGGCAGCAATTCGCGCCGCCGACGAGGTGTTCATTTCGTCGTGTTCATTGTTTGAGATCGCACTAAAACACAAGAAGGAAACCCTCGACCTCGGCATATTCGCATCGGCGGAAGAACTCTGGAACAAAGCGGTTGCTCATTACCGGCTCACCGTTATCCCGGTCGATGATGCCCACTTTCTGCAGTCGGTAATGCTCCCCGACCATCATGCGGATCCGTTCGACCGGATCATCATCGCCCAGGCCCGGCGAAGAAAGCTCGCCGTTCTGACCTTCGACGCATCCTTCGATCAATACGAGGTCGATACGCTCGCCTGAGCAGCCGGCCGCGGGTCGCCGGCGGTTCGATGACCGCTGTCTTCCTCCCGCAGGGCGCCCTGTTTCGAGAGGTACTTCTCGGCGATCGCCTTGACCTTCGGGGAAGCCGGCATCTCGTCGGTTATTGTTATGAGCCGGGCCCGGCGGCCGGTTATCTTCCCCCCGTCCCACGTCACGGTCACCTCGCCGAGAACGTCGCCGAAAAAGCCCGAGTGCTGCAGCACCGTCTCGGTCTTTTTGTCGAAGTCGAGTTTACGGAACTTCTTGTGATGGTGGCCGCCGAAGACGATATCCAGCCGCGGGACGACCCGGATGATCTCGCGGTCCGCCGGGACGCCGCGGTGCGTCAGCAGGACGATGATGTCGGCCTTTCCCGCAAGCTCCTCGACCGCCTTCCCGACCGTGTCCGCGATCGGCCGCAGCACCATCTCCCTGTCGATCG
>CAZLBC010000103.1:0-12015 GCA_964557575.1 uncultured Planctomycetaceae bacterium | reverse complement strand
ACCGCCTTCCCGACCGTGTCCGCGATCGGCCGCAGCACCATCTCCCTGTCGATCGTCTCATCGTATTCCTCCGTATCAATTCCGCGCACGCCATGATACCGGCATCGTCAGCCGCTTCATGGCGCGCGTCACGTGTTCGGTGCGCCTGCTCCTCGCAGATGTACGTCAGGCCGTGCGCGATGATCCGTTTCGCCTTCATCCGCCCCACCGGTCCGGGGTCGTTTTCGGGGTTGGTTTCGAGTATAACATGATTACGGCACATCATACGCCACGGAGCATATCTTTTCAGCACAAAGAGAAAGAAGCGGGCGAACGATGAACACACCGAAAACAGACCGGCGGACGATCGTCGCCGCGGCCGCAGCGGCCGCCGTCACGGGAGCCTGCGCGGGACCCGGCGGCGGGCCGGCCGGCGCCGAAATCGCCGGGAAACCCGAACCCCGCGCCGGCGCGGACACGGCGGCTTCCGCGGTCGGCCTCACCGGCTACATGTTCAAGCACTATACACTCGACGAGATCGTCGCCATGGCGACGCGGCTCGCGGTCACGCGCGTGGCCGTCAAGCCTTTCCACCTCCCGGCCCCGGGGGCGGACGGGCCGTTCGCAGCCGCCCTGAAGAAGATCGGGACGGCGGGGCTGACGCTCTACGGCGCGGGCGTGATCTACCTGAAAAACGAGGAAGACGTGGAGAACGCGTTCACCTTTGCCCGCGCGGCGAAGATCGGGCTGTTCTCGGCGTCGCTGCACCCGCAGTTGCTGCCGGCCGCCGCGGCCGCCGCGCGGAAACACGACATCCGGATGGCGATCCACAACCACGGCCCGGAAGACAAGCACTACCCCACCCCGCGGGCCGTACACGAGAAGATCGCGGACCTCGATAAGCGAATCGGCATCTGCCACGACACGGGGCACACGATCAGGGCGGGCAGGGACCCGGTCGCGGAAACGCTGAAGACGGCCGACCGGATCATGGACCTGCACCTCAAGGACGTTGACGCGGCGACCGCGAAGGGCCGCAGCGTCGAACTGGGGCGCGGCATCATGGACATCCCCGCGTTCGTCGGCGCCCTGCCCCGGATCGGGTACCGCGGCGTCCTGGGCGTGGAGTACGAAAAACACATGAAGGACCTCCTGCCCGGTCTCGCCGAGTCGGTCGGGTACACCCGCGGCGTCCTGGACGCCGGCGCGGAGGCGTGATATCCTTCAACTAACCACCGCGTGAAAGGGGCGACAATGAACAATACGGCGATACGATCGATCATCCCCGCAATCTGCTGTGCCGCGGTCCTGGCGGGCGTTTCTCCCGCACCGGGGGAAAAGCCCCCCCCGCGACCGTGCCGGATCCGGGTGGTGGAGCAGTCCAGCGGCTGGCCGGTGCCGCTGGTCGAACTGTCAACCACGCACAACGTCCGTTTCGTGACCGACAACGCCGGCATCGTCGCCTTCGACCTGCCGGAACTGATGGGGCGGGAGACCTGGTTCCACGTCGACGGCAACGGCTACGCGGTGCCCCGGGACGGCTTCGGCTATCGGGGGGTGCGGCTGACGCCCGAACCGGGCGGCGCGCTGGAGATCGCGGTGGCCCGCACCATCGTCGCGAGGCGGATCGGCCGCCTCACCGGCGGCGGGCTGTTCGGCGAGAGCCGGCAGGCCGGCCTGGAAACCCCGCGCGCCGAGACCGGCATCCTCGGCTGCGACAGCGTGCAGAACGCCCCCTACCGCGGGAAGCTCTTCTGGGCGTGGGGCGACACGAACGTGCCCCGCTACCCGCTCGGCATCTTCCACACCACCGCGGCCTTCACGCCCCCGCGGCCGCTGAAAGCGTTCGAGCCGCCCCTGCGGCTTACCTTCGACTGCGTCACCGACGAGAAGGGCCGGCCGCGGGGCGTGGCCCGGATGCCCGGGAAGGGCCCGACCTGGATCAGCGGCGTCGCCGCCCTCCCCGGCGCCGACGAAAAAGAGCGGCTGGTCGCCACCTACCTGAAGATCGAGCCGCCCCTGGCAACCTGCGAGATCGGCCTGTGCGTCTGGGACGACGAAACGGCGAATTTCAAGCGCCATAAAGTGCTCTGGAACAAGGCGACATCATCGTCCAAACCCCCGCGTGTCCCGGAAGGGCACACGGTATGCATCACGGACAACGGGAAGCGGTGGATCCTCTTCGGCGACCCCTTCCCGGCCCTGCGGTGCCCCGCCCGCTTCGCGGCGTGGGAAGACCCCGCCGCGTGGCAGCACCTTCAGCCCCAGAAGGTCGTCAGGTCGGCGGCGGGCGGGCGGAAGATCACCCCCCACCGGGGATCGATCGCCTTCAGCGGCTACCGGAAGCGGTGGGTGACCGTCTTCTGCGAGTCCGGGGGGAAGCCCTCGTTCCTGGGCGAGCTGTGGTACGCCGAGGCCGACGCCCCGACCGGCCCGTGGGGCCCGGCGGTGAAGGTCCTCAGCCACGACAACTACACCTTCTACAACCCGAAGCTCCACCCGGGGTTCACCCCGGCCGACTCGCCGGTACTCCTGTTCGAGGGGACCTACACGAAACAGTTCGCCGAAAACCCCCCGGCGACCCCCCGCTACGACTACAACCAGGTCCTCTACCGCCTGGACCTCGACGACCCGAAGCTGAAACCCGCGCAGCGCGCCGCCGATACTACTGACGGGAGAAACCGATGAAAATACCGCCCGCCGTGACCCTCGCGGCCGCGGCGATACCGCTGCTGTCAGTCCCCGCCGGCGCCCCCGCGGCGACGGTCGACGCGGGCGAGCCGTTCGGCGCCCTGCGCGTCGTCGACGAGATCGACTGCGGGGCGGCGGACGGCGGCTTCACCGAGTACCCGCAAGGGATCAGCCGGGTCGAGACCATCCTCGGCCGGCGGTGCCGGGTCCTGCCCAACGACGACGGCGACGCGAAGTATGTCGCCTGCCGTGTCGGCCGCGGCGCGGGGCTGGCGGCCGGGAAGGCATACCTGCTCTGCGTGGAATTCCCCGACGACCGGCCGCGAAGCATGTTCATCTGCAACTGGGGCTGCGAAACGGCCCGGGGCGTCCACACCGGCTCGACCGTCGGCGACGTGGTCAAGGCCCGGTACGTCAACAACAACCCCGAGTCGCTGCACCTGCCCCAGTCGGGGACGTACCTGACCTGGCGGCAGTTGTTTTTCCTCCACGACCGGACCCCTGAAATCAAGCGCCCCCGGGGACGCGGCCCGCGGACCCTCCTGCCCGCCGACGGGTTCACGGTGATCATCGCCCAGCCGAAGGCCGTCAACCAGCCCGAGTCGGCCGGCGCCGCCGTCGCCCGGATCCGGCTGCTGGCGGTCCCCGACCCCGGACGGTACGCCGTGACGATCCGCTACCCGCCCGCCGGCCTCCCCCGCCGGCATATCTTCTGGCGGGAGGAAATGGCCGACGGCGTGATCAGCATCGGGCACAGGAAAGCAGAGAAGGACCCGGCACTCCGCGGGGTGGAGAACCCGGTCGACTGGTACGAATACAAGGTCCGCCTGATGCAATTCCTCGGCATCAATACCTTCTGCAAGGACCTGCTGGAATTCGGTCACAACCAGGGCTGGGACGCCGCGCCCTACGGCGGCAACGGGTGGTACTACCAGTCGGCGACGCCGGGCCTGTGGGGCGACATCATCACCATGCTCGAACAGTACCCCGACCGGTACGTCCTGCCGTACTACGAGTACGCCGGCAGCATCGGCGGGGACCCGGAACAGGCCATCGGCACGCAGCGCCGCTGCCGCCGCCTCAACGGGAAAAAGGACTACACCCATATCGGCTGGGTCCACAAGACCAACGCCGACCTGGTCGACCCCGCCTTCATCGAGGACGCCCGGAAGGTCCTGGACGCGACGATCAACCGCTACCGGGACCGGGTGCGGTTCATCGGCGCCTGGTTCCGTCCCCGCCCCGAGGCGAACCCGGTCAGCTTCAACGACACCGACCTGGCGATCTTCGCCCGCGAGGCCAACAAGGGAAAAACGGTCACCCGGAAAGACCTGCGGTCGGACAACAAGCTCCTGGAGACATACGTCGACTGGTGGTACACCAAGCGCCGCGACTTCCTGGCGGCGCTGGCCGGCTTCCTCCGGGAGAACGTGAATCCCGACGCGGTCGTCCTCTACACCACGGACGCCTCCGAGCCGGGGGTTTCCCTGCCGTCGGCCGTCACCGGGAAAGGCAAAAAGCGCCACTGGGAGTGGAAGACGGCGGTGGTCAACGACCGGGTCGAGCGGTGGCGGGCGCACCTCGAGCGGCACGGCGATTTCTTCCGCTTCGTCAAGTCCGTCCCGTACGACCGGGTGGTGGCCGAGGACATGCACCTCCAGGCCCTGCTGACGGCCCGGACCAACTGGGGGAAGTGGGCCTGGCACCACGCCTGCCCCGGCAACGATCCCCGCAACTACAAGGACCGCGCGGGCATCCTGCTCACCTACTCGTTCCACCGGCTCTACTCGGTGGCCTCGCCGAAGGCCTTCGCGGCCTTCACGACGCCCTCCGGTCTCGCCGCGGTCCGCCACTACCCCCTCAACGAAAACGAGATGACGGTGGACAAGGACCCGCTCCTCGGCTACTTCGTCGCCGACGTGGAGCGGGCCGGCCCGTACAGCATGATCTGCGAGGCCCGGGCGATGGCCTACGGCAACCCGCGGTTCCTGGGGTACCTCGCGGGCAACAGCTTCAACCGCGGGTTCCCCCGCTACGTCCGCCGGTTCAACGCCGCCTTCCTGTCGCTGCCGGCCCTGCCGGGCACCGTGGCCGCGGACGCGGCGTCCGATCCGCGGGTGGTCGTGCGCTATATCCCCGCGAAGAAACACGGCACCTGGGTGGCCGTCGTCAACACCGGTCTGGCCGCCGTCGAAGACGTCACCGTCGCGCTGCCGGCCGGCGACGCGGTCACCGACGCCGCGACGGGAACACCGGTCGACGCGCCCGACAACACAATAACCCTGTCCCTCTACCCCGGCGAGCTGCGGTCGCTGCGGGTGCGGTGACGGAGGTTCGTACACAACGAAGAGGAGAAGCAAGAGGTCAAGATCGAAAACTGTTCGGGCAGTACATGAGACTCGGGGCATGAGCGTGTCACGAGGCAGTGCTCCGCGTTCCCCTGTTATTCGCACCAGCGCCCGTCCTCGCATAATACCGCTGAGCTTATATCGCCGCTTGCGTGTTGTGTACTTGTGGAAAGCATGGATTATTCATAAGGTATTAGCTGAGAAACACCGCTTTATGCCTTTGTGAAAGAGGGTACAGAATGATTCAATGTATAGAAGCGATGAACTTCCGCTGTTTGCGGTATGTCCGACAGCCGTTGAAGGACTTCCAGGTCCTGATCGGACCGAACGCCAGCGGCAAAACCACGTTTCTGGACGTGGTCGGATTTTTGGGCGACCTGCTTAATGAAGGCCTGGATCACGCCATCACAAGCCGGTCCACCGATATCCACGACCTGTTCTTCTACGGCCACGGGGACAAGTTCGAACTGGCAGTCGAACTGGCGATCCCGGAAAACCGGGTACAACGGCTGAAACAAAACAAACAGTATTCAATCGTTCGGTATGAAATATCGGTTGGGATAGATCCTGAATCGAAAGAGTACCAGATATTCGACGAGCAGGTGATTCTGCAGTATGACATTTCCAGGGTCAAAACGTCACGAAAGTTGTTTCCGACACCACCGGAGCCGCCCGAGACCATCATGCATCCGAGAACGGTGGGCAGCCGGAAAAAAAGGGTCGTTCGCAAAGTCTACAACGGAAACGATAATTTCTACTCGGAAACAACGCCCCGCAAAAGCAAGGGCGGCTGGGCCCCCTCGATCCGACTGGGCCCGCGCAAATCGGCACTGGCGAACATGCCGGGAGACGAGGAACGGTTCCCGGTCTCAACCTGGCTTCGTGAAACCCTGATCGACGGTACGCAGAAACTGATGCTCAACAGCATGGCCCTCCGGCAAAGCAGCCGTCCCGGCCATGGACGGTTGTTCAAACCCGACGGCAGCAACCTCCCGTGGGTCATTGAAGGCCTGCGTGAGACCGACATGGAGCGCTATGGCCAATGGATCAACCAGGTGCAGACAGCCCTTGCCGATATTCGGGACGTGACGACCGTTGAGTTACCCGACACGAAACATCGATTCCTGCAAATAGTCTACCGGGGCGACCTGAAGGTGCCGTCGTGGACGGCGTCCGACGGCACCCTCCGCATGCTTGCGTTGACGCTGCCGGCCTACCTGCCCGACTTCGCGGGCATCTACCTGATTGAAGAGCCCGAGAACGGTATACACCCCATGGCGATTGAAACGGTCTACCAGGCGTTGCGCTCCGTATACAGCGCACAGATACTGCTGGCGACGCATTCGCCGGTCATTCTCAGTTGTGCCGAAGCGGACAGTATCCTCTGTTTCAAAAAGGACGAAGCCGGCGCGACCGATGTCGTGTCCGGCTCGGAACATCCCGCGCTCCACGAGTGGCGTGACAGTCTCAATCTGAGTGACCTGTACGCATCGGGAGTGCTCGGATGAGCAAGCGAGACCTGTTCGTGGTTGTACCCGATCTCGACACGGAAAATGCCGTTAAGACGCTCCTGTGTGAACGTTGTCGGTCGCTGGGCATCGCACTTGATTTTACCCCCGCGAGCCCGCCACAGGGCGACCTCCTGAGGTATGCCGGCCGTGACCCCGGCTGCTACCGGAAAGCGGCCGAACTACTCCGCGCGCCGCAGCGGACCCATCGCCATGCGCTACTGATCTTCGATCGGCATGGTTGCGGGGCGGGCGACGAAACGCGAACCGAAATTGAAACCGAGGTCGAACAGCGGATCCATAACAGCGGGTGGTCGAGAGGCGCCGTGTCCGTCGTGGCCATCGAACCGGAACTGGAGGCGTGGGCCTGGGCGGATTCACCCCACGTGGCTCGGGTACTGGGATGGGGCGATGACACACATGCGCTCCGGCCATTTCTTGAACATGCCGGTCTCTGGGAAGAAAACGCCGCAAAACCGAACAACCCGAAGGAAGCGATGGAACGTGCCCTGCGCGAGAAACGCAAGCCGCTGGGAGCACGTGTTTTTTCAGACCTTGCGTCTCGGGTAAGCCTCCGCGATTGCGAAGACCCGTCATTTCAGAAGTTCCGGCAAACAATAACCAAATGGTTTTCGGCATAGCCGATCACCTCTTACAATCCGCCGTCGAAACGGTGACCGTCGCGCTGCCGGCCGGCGACGCGGTCACCAACGCCGCGACGGGAACACCGGTCGAGGCCCGTGACAACACACTAACCCTGTCCCTCTACCCCGGCGAGCTGCGGTCGCTGCGGGTGCGGTGACGCGGAAAAGGAGAAGCAACCGATGGCATGCCGACTGCCGCTCACGGGCGCGATCGCCGCCGCGGCGGTCGCTCTTCGAGCTGCCGCCGATCGAGGAGTGGAAGAAACGGCTCCCGGAGAAGCGCCGCCGGTGGCGGGAGATGCTCGGCCCGGACCCCCTGCCGCCCCGGATCGACCTGAAAGTCACGGTCACCGGCACGCTGGACCGGGGACATTACGTCGTCGAGAAACTCCACTTCCAGCCGATCCCCGATTGCCGTATCGCGTGCAACCTCTACCGGCCAAGGTAGATCAAAGGCACATTACCGGCGGTGGTATACGTCTGCGGACACTCACGCCGGGGGAAGTTCAACTACCAGCTCCACCCCCGCTGGTTCGGGGAGCACGGGTACGTCGCGATGATCTGATGGTCTGCGCAGCCACCGAGGATGTCCTGTTCCGCCCCTACGCGTTCCGCGACCTGGTCCACCGGGTCCGGCAGCTCTTCATCGCCTGCGGCTGCGAAGAGCGGATCGCGCTGGTGGAGGCGGTCACCCGCCACGGCTACTCCCGGAAGACGCGGCCGGCAATCTTCAACTGGTTCGCAAAACACCTGAAGAGCGCCGGCCGCACCGTCACCGGGAACATCGCCGACGACCCGGAGAAGGACGCGGACCTGGCGGTCTACCCGGACATGAAGCCGCCCGCCGGCGACCGGCTCGGCAACGTCGATCAATTCTTCATCCCGCTGCCCGACCCGCCGCCGGTCACGGGCCGGGCCTGGAGTGGACCGCCCGCGGGGCCTACCCGATCGTGGGCCTGGGCTACTACGAGCGGAAGACGCTGGACCTGCTGCGGGGCATCGCGGTCCTGCGGCAGGAGACAAACGTCGGCGACATCGCGGTCTTCGGCCGCGGGGCCGAGGCCGCCGTGGCGGTCTTCGCGGCGATCCTCGACCCGGCGATCACCGAGGTCGTCCTCGCCGACCCGGTGACCACGCATCTCGACGGCGGCCCGGAGTTCCTCGGTGTCCTGAAGACCGGCGACCTGGTGGAGACCGCGCATACCGCGGATGAACCTACTTTCACCGCCCGCGGCATCATGGTTCGGGAATGGGGCAAAAAGCCGGCATTCAGCGACTATGGCCCCCTCCCGGCGATTCGCAGCTACGCCTTCAGGAACGATGCGCAGCGCGGCTTGATCCTGTTCAACTTCGACACCGAAGACGCTCACACCGTGAAACCGGCCTTCCCGGACGCGGCGAAGGACAGGACCGCCCGGGCCTGGCGCCTGGCCGCCGACGCCGTCGCCGCCGACAACGAGTACGAGACCGGCGAACCGCAGGTCAGGATCGTCGAGGAGACGCTGAGGGATTTCGCGCCCGGCGTCGCGATCGAGCTGCCGCCGCACTCCATGCTGGTCCTGAAGTGGGAACGCGAGGAGTAAACGATGGGGCGCCATCCGCAAGCGGATCCGATCTGGACAATAATGCCGTCAGGCCGGCGAACCGCGGCGGCGACTGGACGCGGCGCTGGCTGACGGACCGCACCGAAAACATCATGTCGCGACAGGAGTACGAGGACACCGTCGCCTGGCTCCGGGAGAACGTACAAGAAGGAAAGCCGGTCCGCCTGATCCCGGTCGGGCACGTGATGCACGTCCTCGAGCAGAAGGCCGGGGCCGGTCTGGCCCCGGGGATCACCACCATGTGGCAGGCGTACGACGACGGCGTCCACGTCAACAACCTCGGGAACCTCGTCGTCTGCTCGACCTACTACGCGACGCTCTTCGGGGAGGACCCGACCCCCCTGCCCTTCGACATGTTCAACAGCCCGCAGGACAAGATCGACATCACCGGCGAACTCGCCGCCGTCGTCCGGAAGTCGACCTGGCAGGTCGTGGCCACGCACCGCTGGACGGGCGTGCGGATCGACCGCGCGGTCGAGGTCGTCACCCCGCGGACCGACCCGGCCGTCGCCGGCAGCGACTACACCTTCGAGCTGCTCGGCGCGTTCGGCGGGGGCGGGCTGCGGTGGGCGGTCGCCGGCGGCACCCTTCCCGCCGGCATGGCCCTCTCCGAACGCGGCGTTCTCGGGGGGACTCCCGCGAAGACCGGGACATACACCTTCACCGCCCGCGTCACCGGCGCCGACAAGACCGCCGCGGCGCGGGAATACAAACTGGTTGTCCTCCCGGACACGGCGCCGGCGCTGAAGCTGCCGGAGACGATCGCGTTCGAACAGGGCCGCCACCGCCGCGTCGCGCTGACGGCCGCGTCGGACAATCCGCCCCTGTTCTGGGCGGCGGCAGACGCGCTGCCCGCCGGCCTGTCGCTGAGCGCGACCGGCGTCCTGACGGGCGCGGCGGGCAGGACCGGCGACTACCCGTTGACCGTCTCGGTGACCGACGGCGACTCCAGCGCGCCGGAGACCGCGCGGGGGACGCTGACGATCAGGGTCACGAAGGCGACGCGCCCCGTCGCGTTCGCGCGGCACCTGCCGCAGAAACCGCGGTTCGACGGGACGCCCGACGGCGACCCGTGGCGATTCTCACGGCGCATCGAGAAGGTCATAGCGGGGAAGCCGAACAACACGGCCGTCTTCGACTGCGGCTGGCACGAGCGTGACTTCTACGTCGCGGTCCGGGTCACCGACGACGCGATGACCGGCAGAAAATGGGGCGACGACCTTGCCGGCGGCGACCGGGTCGTGATCTACCTCGACGGGCTCAATAACCGCGAGAAGACGTACAACTGGGACGACATCCGCCCGGCCGCCAACCCGGCGGGCAACCGGTCCGGGCGGCGCTTCGGGATCGACATCCGGTCGGCGAAGATCGACGGGGGCTGGTTCGCGGAGGCGAAGATCGGCCTCAAGCGGGTCGGGCAGCGGATCAATCCGAAAAAGGGGCAACCGATCGACTGGCGGAGCGTGGGCCTCGACGTCATGAACGTCGACGTCGACGCGGAGGGCGCAACACCAACCGGCACGCTCATCTGGCACGGGTCGGCGGCCAACGACACCGACCCGAGCGGGTTCCGGACGGTGATCTTCAGGCCGGCAGAAGGGGAGGAATAAACCGACAGCGCCCCCCCCGCTACAGGGCCGGGGGTTTCCAGTCGGGGATGCCGCCGGCCGCCTTCTGCTTCTCGAACTGCTCGATGAAGGGTTTGCCCGTGTCGAGCGGGGCGTCCTCGTTGGCCATCAGCGGCCGGACCTCTTTCCACCACTGATCGTACGCCGCGAGCATCTTCCGGGCGACGTCCGGGTGCTCGTCGATGACGTT
Source organism: uncultured Planctomycetaceae bacterium (assembly GCA_964557575.1). GTDB lineage: Bacteria > Planctomycetota > Phycisphaerae > SM23-33 > SM23-33 > CAZLBC01. The sequence goes on along the minus strand of CAZLBC010000103.1, from coordinate 1,423 downwards.
CTTCTTCTGGCCCGGGTCGTTCTCGATGTCGTAGAGTTTGTCCTTGCCGACCAGGCGCCACCGTTCGCTGCGGACGGCGAAGTTCCTGTACTGCGCGGCGTCGGGGTCGCAGTTGCCGCGGCCCCACCGCTTGTGGCCCTTCTTGCCCCACCGCCCGCGGTGAAAGAACGTGTAACGGTCCTCCCACGCGGCCGCCGGGTCCTTGATCAGCGGCCAGAGACTCCTGCCGTCGAGATCGAGCTTCGCGGGTATCTTCGCCCCGGCGAACGCGGCGAGCGTGGGGAATATGTCGTAGTGCCGCGCCAGGCGATCGACGTCCCGGCCGGCCTCGATCTTCCCCGGCAGCCGCATGAAGAGGGGCACCCGCGAGCCGCCCTCATCGACGGACCCCTTCGCGCCCTTCATGCCGGCGTTGTAGACCCGCGCGCCGGCGGAACTGCCGTTGTCGGTCATGAAAACCAGGAGCGTCTTGTCGGCGAGCTTCCACTCCTCGATCTTTTGCATCAGCAGGCCCATGTTCTCGTCGATATTGGTGACCATGCCCAGGAAGGCGGCCTGCTTCTTGTTGCACTTGTCCTTGTACAGGTCGCTGTACTTCTCGGCCACGATGTAGGGGCCGTGCGGGGCGTTGGTGGAGATGTAGGCGAAGAACGGCTTCTCCCCGCAGGACTTGATCCACCCGAGCGCCTGCCGGAAGAAGACGTCGGTGCAGTAGCCCCCGGTTTTCTCGAAACGGTTGTTGTGCTTGATGATCGGGTCGAAGTAGCCGGTGCCGGGCACGGCGCCCTGGGTGCCGGGGTAGTTCTGGCCGATCCCGCCCGCGCCGTGGATGAACGTCTCGTCGAACCCACGGTTGTGCGGCTGGTATGCGTCGTCGTCGCCGAGGTGCCACTTGCCGAAAATGCCGGTGGTGTACCCGGCCGTCTTCAGGACTTCCGCGACCGTGGCGGCCGTGAGGGTCATCCGCTCCCGCTCGAGGATGGTGTGGGTCACCCCGTTCTTGAACGGGGCGCGGCCCGACATGAGGGCCGAGCGGGTCGGCGCGCAGGTGGGACTGGCGTGAAAGTCGGTGAAGCGCGTCGACTGCGTGTAGAGCGTGTCCAGGTTGGGCGTCTTCAGGAAGGGGTGCCCGTGGCAGGCAAGGTCCCCGTAACCCTGGTCGTCGGTCATGACGAGGACGATGTTCATCTTGGCGGCGTCCGGGAACGGCCGCCGGGCGCCGGTGACCGATACGCAGGAACCCGCGACGGCGAGTCCGGTCATTTTGAGAACGTCTCTTCTTTTCATGGCGTGTCTGTCCTTTCAATAGTGCCGTGAACAATCGTACTCCGGCAGACGGTCGTTTTCAACGACGGGCGGGAAACGCCTTCTATCGAAAAGGCCGCCGCGCCGAAGCCTCGGCGATCGCGGATCACTCCGCGCG
>CAZLBC010000102.1:0-15724 GCA_964557575.1 uncultured Planctomycetaceae bacterium | reverse complement strand
CCGTTATGGTACGCCGGCTCTAAATTAATCTACAGCATATCGAGCGAGCACCCAAAAATATGCTCATTTTTATTGACAAGCTTTTCGATTGCGCGAAGATATCCGATGCGACAATATGTTTAGTGAACCAGTGGTAATTGCTACAGCCTCCAAGGCCGCAACACATGTCTTTGGAGGTTTGGACCGCTGGTATTCGATGCTCCGGTGGAGAACTGGTCCCGGCGGAGCATTTCGATACCGTTGAAAAACGTATGGTGATACCGGTTGACGACATTGATTTCCGAGGCTTAAGTAGTATGACGAGAAACACTACTGAAAAGAGCTTTGTACTACCAGTCAATTATGATACGTTCTTCCGTTCGCGCCTCGTTATTATCACCGGGGCGGGGCGATCCGGGACGACAATAACCGGTAAGTTATTGGGAAGTATGCGGCCGGTTTACTATCTTTTTGAGCCCGCCGTTTTGCGCTTGGCATTGCAGGTGAGGTCGTTAGGCAAGGTGGATGTGTATTCGCAATTACCGGCCATTTTGTTTGAGGATTACTTTTTGCCACAAATTCAGGGGCGAAACCTGAATTCGCGTCTTTCCGATGACAGTGGTGCGCATAATTACTTTTGCAGTTTGGCTGTCAACGAACATAGCTGTGACATTACACGTCGGCAGGATGCGCTTGCACATCTTCAGGCAGAGAATCCTTGGTTTGCTTTCAAAGTGCCCGGGATGCAGTGCGCACTGAGTGCTTTCCAGGAAGTATTCACCAACCCTTTGCTGATACATGTTATGCGTAACGGGAATGATGTTGTGGCTTCTACAGTCAAGCGCGGCTGGTTCAACGACACGTACATGCGGGAACAAGTGGTGGACTGGGTGCGGGGAAGGCGGGCAGAAAATGTAAATGTTCCTTGGTACTTGGATGAAACAAGTGCCGTTTCTTTTCAGGAAGGAAATATATGGACAAGAGCGGCGTGTGTCTGGCGAGTGCTGACGGAGAAAGGTTTGGAATTCAAGGGGCAAAGCGATGATCAAATGGCGGAGATACGGTACGAAGAATTGGTGGAAAAGCCGAGGCGATGTGTCGACCGACTGTCGCGCAAGATGGGTACCGAGCCTACGGTGATAACTGAGCAACATGTGCGAGATATTGAAAGGCACATATGTCCCGCCTATGATTCAATTGTCGACAGGATTGAACAACCGGAACGTAATCGTTTTGTGACATTAATGAACAAGTTGGGATATGAACTATGAATGTTGTGAGGCGGAGATCTTTAGAACACGATATCGATGAAGTGGATATTCGTTGCGTTGTGGTGGGCACAGGTTCCATTGGATCGCGGCACTTGAAAGTGCTGTCGGGATCTGACGAAATTGCTTTAGCTGCAATGCCGATGCGCAAGACGCGACAAGATGAACTTACCGAACTCGGTTATACTGTGATTCCGGATTGGGAAGCAGCAAGCGCTTGGGGGGCCACACATGCCATCATCGCCACGGATACAAGTCGACATCCTGGAGACGTTGAGGCAGCAGCGAAGCATGGATGCGATATCCTGGTTGAAAAGCCGATGGCTGCTGATGTAAAGCAGTGTGCGCGCTGTTTGGAAGCGGTTCATCGGGAGCAGAAACAGCTGTGGGTTGGCTGTATATTGCGTTTCTCAGAGTCCATGAACACGTGTCGAGCATTATTGCCCAGTATAGGTGATCTGCACAGTGTCAGGATTGAATGTCAGTCATATCTACCTGATTGGCGTCCGCACAGGCCATACAGGGAAAGCTACTCTGCTCGAGCGGATGAGGGAGGTGTCTTGCGGGATTTAATTCATGAGATTGATTATGCGGGTTGGCTATTCGGATGGCCCGAAGAGGTGTATGGTAGAGTACGGAACACGGCACGCCTGGGCATTGATTCGGACGAACAAGCTCAATTCCTGTGGACGTCGCAGATGGGGGCGTTTGTTTTCGTGTCGCTCGACTATCTGTCGTCACCTCCATGGCGACGCATGCGCATTTGCGGGAATCAAGGAACGCTGACGTGGGATGGTGTCACGGGTGAGGTTGTCAAATTGGCCTCACAAGGTAGCCCGGAAGTACACGCGCATTCCCAAACTCTTGAAGAAAGACTGTTGGCTGAAGACTGGGCATTTCTCACGGCCGATTCAAAACAGGCAGATGAACGGTTGGCAACAGGCGAAGATGGCTTGAAAGCCGTATCGATCTGTGATGCTGCACGGTGCTCGACTCGATCGGGCAGAGAGGAAAAAGCATCATGAGTGGAGAAAAGCCTGTTCTCGCAGTGATACCGGCGCGCGGTGGATCTAAAGGCCTATCAAAAAAGAATATACGGCCCTTGGTTGGTATGCCGTTAATTGCACACACGATTCGGCTGGCTGATTTACTGAAGGACTTTGTGCGACCGATCGTGTCTACTGACTCGGAGGAAATCGCCGCCGTCGCAAGGTCCTATGGTGCAGATGTCCCGTTCTTGAGACCGGCGGAACTCGCTCGGGATGATACTGCAATGTGGCCGGTTTTACGACATGCGTTATTTGAGATGGAACAGGCTCAGAATGTGAATTATGAGGCACTCTTGCTTCTTGATCCCACCTGCGTTGGATGCCGCCAAGAGATTATACGTAACGCATATGAACTGCTCAAAAGCACGGATCAGGCGGATGGTGTCATCGGCGTATGTCAGCCTGAAATCAATCCTCTATGGAATAGCTGGAAAGTTGACGATGGATGGTTGGAAGTACTTTTTGAGGGAAGTAGCCGCTACAAATGTCGCCAAGAGGTACCCGAGGTGTTTCAAATCAATGCCGCGTTATACTTGTGGGACGCTGGCTATGTTCGCCGAACGGAAGGAACCACTTGGCGAGGCGGACGCATGTTGCCCCTGGAATTGTCGGCATCCGCAAGCATTCACATTGATAATCTTGAGGAATTTAACCGTGCCGAAGCTCTGATCAAAAGCGGTTATTTCAAGCTGCCGTGGCTACCGGATGAAAGGGGCGAATCGTGAGAACATTAGCTGAGTTGTCGGACCTCGATGGGCGTTGTGCCCTGATCACCGGGGGGGCAGGCCATATTGCACATGCTGTGTCGGAGGCGTTGCTGGAAAAGGGATGTGATCTTGTGATTAGTGACCTCAACGCGGACTCCTTGGAGGAAAGGCGCCGATTGCTTGCGGCAGGTGAGTCTCATCATAGGAATATCATTACGCTTGATCTGAATCTGGAAGAGCCCGGCGCGCCGAAATCTTTGGTTGACGAAACTCTCAATCGATGCGGAAGATTGGATATCATCGTAAATTGTGCTTCCTATACGGGAGCAACGAGTAAAGAAGGATGGCATGTATCTTTTGGAAAACAATCTGCCGAACCATTCATGGGAGCCGTTCAACTTTCGACATTGGTTCCATTTCTGCTTGTGCAAAATGCTCGTTCGGCCTTATGTGCATCGGGTCACGGCACGGTGATACTACTTTCATCGATCTATGGGATGGTAGGTCCTGATATGCGGTTGTACGAGGGAACCTCGATGTCGAACTCTGCGGGGTACCATGCGGGCAAGGGTGGTCTTGTTCAACTAACGCGGTATTTGGCGACAGTCTTGGCGCCGGAAGTTCGCGTCAACGCTATTTCCCCTGGCGGTGTGCGCCGCAGACAGCCAAGACAATTTCAGGAACGATACTGTGATCGCACACCCTTGAGACGCATGGCCATAGAGGAAGATGTCAAGGGTGCGATAGCCTATCTTGCTTCGGACCTTTCTTCTTATGTTACCGGTCACAATTTGGTCGTGGATGGTGGATGGACGATATGGTAGTCAGGCGACCCCAGAACAACAGTTTTTTGTCTCCGGGACCTCTCGAGACACATATTTTCAAAGCAAGGGTGGCCCACCTTCAACGCTCACAGTGGTGGTCTCGAGAGAGAATCGAGCAAGACCAGTTGCGTCGTTTGCGTCGCTTGCTTGGTTATGTCAGTAAACATGTTCCTTATTATGTGCGCCTATTCAAATCGCAAGAGCTTACGATGCGCGATTTCCAATCTACCTCCGACGTTGCCAAGCTTCCTCTTCTCACTAAGCAAGATGTACAACACAACTATGATGATTTTATCCCGTATGGTGTGGCGAAAGAGAATCTGGTGCACCGCAGTACGGGGGGGAGTACCGGAATGCCCCTTACAGTCTACATGAATCTTCCTCACATGTCTCGGGACAAGGCAAATACGGAATACTACATGAGCGTGGCGGGTCTGAGTATTTTCGGCCATAAAAGCGTACGCATCTACGGGGACCAGATCCCTAGTGAACGATTGGCGAAAGGACATTATTGGTACGTCGCGGATAAGCGTAAACTGGTTATGTCTTGCTATCACATCGCACGCGATACCGCCCCATTGTATTTGAAAGCGATACAGGATTTCGGTCCCGAATACATTCACTCTCGACCTTCTGCATTGTTTCCATTAGCCAAGGAATTGCATGACTTGGTTCTCTCGGTGGATTTGGGTTTACGCGGCATTTTCCTGGATGGTGAGGTTCTTCCCCCCGGTCAACGCGACTTAATGGAGTCTGTATTCGGATGCAGAGTCTTTCATGTATACGGACATACGGAGGGATGCTGCGTCTGTTTCTCATGCCGCCATTCGCGTTACCTGCACGTACTTCCCCACGTGGGTGTTTTGGAGCTTTTGAACGATAGCGGAAAGCCTGTGAATCAAGACGGTAAAAAGGGCGAGATTGTGGTTACGGGTTTGAATAATTACGTGTTTCCCCTGATTCGGTACCGGACGATGGACATTGGCGTGTATGCAGGTGGAATGTGTTCCTGCGGCAGGCCGTTTCGGCTTTTATCAAGCATTGAAGGGCGTGTACAGGATTATGCTGTCGACTCATACGGAAACATGATCCCTATCGCGCCAGCTGTTTTCAACTACAACGACATGGATTGGAAAGGTATCCGGCAATTTCAGGTTCGCCAGGAAAAGCCGGGGGCATTGATTTTCAAAGTTGTCCGAGAACCAGATGTGCAGGAGACGGAAACAGCGATGGCAGAACGTCTTAATAATGCTTTTAGTTCAATCTTAGCAGGACGTTTCCGGGTCGAAATCTCATTTGTCGAGAAGCTCGCCCGTAGTCGTATCGGCAAATTCCGTTACATGGATCAGGCATTGGATACGTCGAAGTATGGAAAGACTTAGATTATGAAGCACGGTTTGAAATTATGTGTTTTCACCGGTACGCGCTCTGAATATGACCGGCTCTCATGTCTCTTGCGTTTTTTGGAAAACGATGACGAGGTAGAACTACAGCTTGTTGCTGCTCACATGCACCTTTCGCCCGTTCACGGTTACACGATCGAACGCATCCGCGCCGACGGCTTTGAGCCGGCAGCCGAGGTCGAGATGCTGGTCTCTTCCGATTCCGCTGTCGGGATTTCAAAATCAATTGGTATCGGCACACTTGAATTGGCCGAGTTGTTTTGCAGGCTTGAACCGGATATGGTCCTGATACTTGGTGATCGGGCCGAGTTACTGGCTGTGGCGATCGTATGTGTTTGTCAGCATATCCCGTTGTTGCATCTTTGTGGAGGGGAACTCACTGAAGGCGCTATCGACGATCAGGTGCGCCATATGATAACCAAAGCCGCACATCTGCATTTCGTTGCACATAAGTCTTTTGCACGGCGTGTTCAACAGTTAGGTGAAGAATCATGGCGGATCGTAGTCACCGGCTCACCCTCGCTAGATCTTATCGGTGAGATGAAGATAATTGACCGCAGTACTCTTTCGCGAGATTTAGGTATTGATCTGGCTCAACCTACAGCAATTGTAGCCTATCATCCGGCCACTCAACACCCAGACGAAGTTAGGAAATCTGCGGAACAACTTATTGCAGCCTTGGGTGAACATGAATTTCAGTATGTCGTGACATATCCTAATGCGGATGCGGGGAGTGCGGAGATAATTGACGTACTCAACGAGTTTGTAGGCGCCGCGCCGAAGCGTCGGAAGATATTTCGGAGCTTGGGGGGCCGGCGTTTCCTAAGCTTGATGAAGCATGCCGTGATGATTATAGGCAATTCATCAAGCGGCATTGTTGAAGCACCATCTTTTGCTTTACCGGCAGTGAATATCGGCGATAGGCAAGCAGGGCGAATCTTGTCGCAGAATGTGATCCAAGCAGATGTCAAGCGTACCGCAATCAGCACGGCCATACAAGCCGCAAAGGGATATACTAGTGAATCAATCGAGAATCCTTATGGAGACATGAAAGCATCGCCCCGTATCGTGAAACAACTAAAGTCCCTCCTGAGAAGGAAAACGCGCAATGACCTTTTGCATAAACGGTTTGTCGATCTGGAGTTTGACATATGAGCAAAGATGCCGATTTTGATCTTGCTGAAAACAAAGTCATGATTGTGGCTGAAGCGGGAGTGAATCATAACGGTGATGTTGATACTGCCCTGCGGCTTTGCGATGCTGCCCATGAAGCAGGTGCTGATGCGGTAAAGTTTCAGACTTGGCGAGAAGGAGAGTGCACAGGACGATTTGCGGTTAAAGTCCCGTACCTCGATGAGCGGGTGGAGGCCGATACAACGCGCTTCGATGTTTCACGGTCTATGTGTCTTTCATATGAGCATTTCCACACGATTTCAGATTACTGCCGCGAGATCGGCATAACCTTCCTCTCGACGCCGGACGGTTTGGAGAGTTTGAGATTTCTAGCGGCTGAACTGGAAGTACCGGCCGTTAAGATTGGTTCGACCGAGATTACCAATCTCGAATTCGTCGAACAGGTAGCCGCGTTAAAACAGCCGGTTCTTTTATCGACCGGACTCAGCAACCTTGGAGAAGTGGAACGCTGCGTGGAGATACTTCGGCGTGGCCGGACACCCAAATTCGTTTTACTGCATTGCACAAGTCAGTATCCGGCTCCAGCTGCAGAGGTTAATCTTCGGGCCATGGTCACGTTGAGAGAAGCTTTCCATGTCCCCGTCGGTTTTTCTGATCATTCGGAAGGTACCGAGGCTGCTATTGCTGCGGTAGGATTAGGGGCCGTGGTTCTAGAGAAACACTTCACGCTTGATCGTGAAATGCCGGGTCCGGATCATGCAGCTTCGCTGGAACCTTCGGAATTGTCAGCAATGGTTCATAGCGTTCGGAAAACCGAAATCATGTTAGGTGACGGCATCAAGCAGCGTACCCCCTCTGAAGAACAAAACCTCTATGGGATAAGAAGGGGTGTGGTAGCCGCCAGCCCATTGGCAAAAGGCACGATTCTGCGATCGGAAATGCTTACGGCAAAACGTCCGTACCGCGGGATTGAACCTTACCAAGCGGAGCTTCTGAGCGGTTTTCGTCTTAACCGTGACCTTCAGGCGGATGAACCCATAACCTGGGAAGATATTCAGTGATGGATGAGCATACGGAGCGTATTTGGCAAGAAGCGCGGGAACAATTTGCACGACTGGGCCTGTGGGATGTTTATTTTGAATCTGGATACCACACGCTTGCTCGTACGAAGCCGCAGGATTGTGCCTCCTGCTTTGTCTATGAATCAGATGACGATGTCTTTTTCTTGCCGTATCTGCGCAAACCCATGCCTGGCCCGCTGCATGAAAAGTGGGATGCGGAAACGGTATATGGATATGGCGGACCCTTGACCACGAATGACTGTTCTTCGTTTATTAGTGCCGCTTGGAATGCTTTTGTTCAAGACGCACGATCTTGCGGCGGCGTTGCGTTGTTCATACGGTTTCACCCGATGCTGGAAAATGTTGTTTTCACGGATCCGGCGACGGTACAGACCAAGTTCCAGCGCGAGACCGTGAAGCTGACACTGTGTCATTCAGCGGAAGAAATACTAAAGCAGTATAGCAAAGATACACGCTACAATATACGTAAAGCGCGTCGGAGAGGTTTGGAAGTACGGACCTTAAAGGATGCTAGATCTCTTCAGGCTTTTGCAGAACTCTATGCATCGTTTATCCAACGCAAGGCTGCGTCAGACATGTATAGGTTCGAACAGTCATACTTTACTTCTTTCACGCGCCTCCTGCCGGGTGCCTTTGCCGTCCATCTTGCTTTCAGAGACGGAAAATGTGAGGGCGGCCTTTTATCTCTGCATTCAAAACGATTTGCGCATGTCCATCTATCGGCATCCAATAGACAAGCAAGGCGGGACGGAGTAGCAAGCTTGCTGCGCCACCATGCTATAGGCTATTATCTTGCTACGCATGAAGCCATGCATTTTGGTGGCGGGTTGACAAATGATCCGAATGATAGCCTGTTCCGTTTTAAGCGCGGATTCTCGCACGAACGTGCGGAATTCTGGATAGGAGAAGTTGTTCTTGACGAAGAAGCTTACAAGGAGGCTTGCAGCTGGTGGTTGTCTCGAAACCCGAGCAAGGCCAAAACCTACGGCAGTCGTTTTCTTAAATATCGTTTTTGAGGTGAGCAAAGATGGCGTGGAATAAGGGTTGGGATGAGATATTTCGGAAGCATGATTGGGGTAGATATCCTGCCGAAGACCTCATCCGCTTCGTCGCAGGGAATTTCGGGACGCATTCGTCCAAGCCAAATGTGCGCATCCTCGAGATAGGATGTGGTACAGGTGCCAACATTTGGTACCTGGCGCGGGAAGGCTTTGCGGCGTATGGTATTGACGGCAGTCGGGTAGCGCTTGATCTGGCGCGCGAACGGTTACGTGAGGAAGAGATGAAGGCGGATTTGCAGCTTGGTGAAGCCATGAATCTGCCCTATGATGCCGAATTCTTCGATGCTGTGCTTGATAATGAATGTCTGTACGCAAACACCAAAGCAGACACTAGGGTTATTATCAAAGAAATAGACCGGGTGCTGAAATACAAAGGCTTGTTCTTCAGTCGTACATTTGCGACAGGTACGTATGGTGATGGATTAGGAACCTGTGTTGCCGAGGAGTCGCATACTTTCTCAGAATTGCGGGAAGGTGCTTTTAAGGAAGGATATGGTATAATACGCTTCACAGCGGAAGAGGAACTCTCGTCTCTTTATGCGCCGTTAAAGATAGAAAATGTTGAATACCTGATCCGGAGCATTGACAATGGAACCCATGAGATAAAGGAATGGTTAATCACGGGTTCCAAATCCCGGTTATGACTGGTTACTTTTTGGATGATAGTTGGTTGCAATGAAGAAACTCGATCTCTCAGCTTTTACGATATCGGCAAACGCGAGTGTGCGTGAAGCAATGCTTTGTATTGATCGCAATAGTAAAGGCATTGCGCTTGTTGTTGATGAAGATTTTCACCTCATGGGGACGATCACGGACGGAGATCTGCGTCGAACGCTTCTGGCGGGCAAGAAATTGTCGACGCCCGTGCGTGACTATTTTTCCACATCTTATACGGCGGTGTCTCCGAAAACACCGCGAAGCGACGTTCTTGACGAGATGCGAGCCCATCGGCTCGATCAGCTTCCGGTAGTCGACGGTACAGGTCGTTTGGTGGGTCTCCATTTTCTACACGAGATACTCGGCTTGCGTCAGAGAGATAACTGGGCCGTGATCATGGCGGGGGGAAAGGGCAGTCGGCTTCGTCCGATTACGAGAGATCTGCCCAAGCCGATGATATCTGTTGCCGGTCGGCCAATTTTGGAACGCCTGATTCTCCACCTCATGGGGCATGGTTTTCGCCGGATCTTCATTTCAGTGAATCATCTTGCACATGTCATCCAGGATTACTTTCAGGACGGTTCTTCACTGGGATGCCGAATCGAGTACTTGGAGGAAGATGAACCGTTGGGGACGGCGGGTGCCCTTTCGTTGTTGCCCGAGAGTGCGTCAGATTCGGTTATGGTATTAAATGGAGATTTGGTTACGCAGGCAGACCTCGGGCAGATGTTGGATTTTCACGAACAGGGTGATTGTGACGGTACACTCGGCACGCGACGTTATACGTATGAAGTCCCATTTGGCTGTGTTCAACGCTCGGGCGACCAGTTGCTGGGCATTGAGGAGAAACCTCTGCTGGAGAAGCTGATAAATGCAGGTGTTTACGTTCTCTCTCCTGCGCTGATAAAACTTGTACCCCGCCGTTATTACTCGATGACCGAACTTTTTGAGGTGGGTGTGGAAGAAGGTCTGCAGATGAGAGTGTTTGAGATTGAGGATGAATGGACGGATGTGGGGCGCCACGACCAACTTCGTGCGGCTCGAGGAGGCAGTTGATGGGGTTTTGGCAGGATCGTAAAGTACTTGTCACTGGTGCAGGTGGGTTTGTTGGAAGCCACTTGGCCGAAAGACTTGTTAGCGAGGGAGCGCAGGTCAAGGCGTTGGTCCGCTACAATGCTTTAGGGCGCTGGGGCTGGCTGGAAGAGTCCACGGTTTGTTCGCAAATGGAGATCGTTCTTGGCGATGTAACCGACGGGGAATGTATGCGTCACGTCGTCGAACAGAATCAAACGGTCTTTCACCTGGCGGCTTTGATCGGCATTCCGTATTCCTACCACGCCCCTGAATCATACGTTCGCACCAATATTCTGGGAACGCTGAATGTGCTGCGAGCCGTCAGAGATGCCGGTGCGGCGCGCATGGTGCACACATCTACCAGTGAAGTGTATGGGACGGCCAGAACAGTTCCCATCACAGAGGAGCATCCGTTGCAGGGCCAATCTCCCTATTCAGCCAGCAAGATTGGAGCCGATAAAATGGCCGAAGCATTTCGTCTTTCTTATGGATTACCCGTTGTTACGGTTCGGCCGTTTAATGTTTACGGTCCTCGCCAATCGTTGCGTGCAGTGATTCCCACGATCATTGCTCAGTGTCTCAGGGGGACGGTCGTCAAACTCGGAAATGTGTCGCCGACGCGGGACCTCAACTATGTCGCGAATACGGTGGACGGCTTTCTCAGTGCAGGCCAAAAAGAGGACATAGAGGGAAAAACACTGAATCTTGGATCGGGGCGGGAGATCTCTGTAGGCGCACTTGCCCGCCTTATTGCGGATCTCATAAATCAGGACATTCGCATAGTGTCTGATGAACAACGCTTGCGTCCTGAAGGCAGTGAGGTCGATCGTCTGATGGCAGATGCCTCTCTGGCCGATGAAATCCTGCAATGGCGGCCCCGCTTCAGTCTCGAGGAGGGGCTGAAGCTGACTATCGAGTGGTTCGAGGCGAATTTAGGACGTTATCGTCCGGAAAAATATACCATATAGCCCGTGGTGAACACGACTGGACATTCTATCCCGCTCTGCGAGCCGGCGATCAGCGGCAATGAGTGGAATTACATCAGAGATTGCCTGGATGAAAGGTGGGTTTCATCCGTTGGGGCCTACGTTGATCGTTTTGAAAAAGAAATCGCCTCGTACGTCAATGCTTCTTGCGGGGTTGCTACGTGCAATGGTACAGCGGCACTTCACTTGGCGTTGCTGGTAGCTGGAATCCAGCCGGACCAAGAGGTATTGGTTTCAGACTTAACCTTCATTGCACCGGCTAACACCGTGCGCTATGTCGGCGCATGGCCCGTATTGATTGACGTTGAACCCTGCTATTGGCAAATGGACCCGGCGAAGGTTGAAACATTCCTCGATAAAGGATGCAGATGGAATAAGGGGATGCTCGTAAATAAAGATACAGGTAGGCAGGTAAAAGCCATCATGCCGGTCCATATCCTCGGCCACCCAGTGGATATGGATCCCATACTGTCGATGGCTGCTAAATACGAATTGGCAGTTATTGAAGATGCCACCGAGTCGCTCGGTGCTTACTACAAGAAGCGGCCGGTAGGTTCACTGGGAGACGTTGCTTGTTTTAGTTTTAACGGCAACAAAATCATCACCACGGGCGGCGGCGGGATGCTTGTGACAAATCGCAAGCACTGGGCGGACAAAGCTCGTTACCTTTCAACCCAGGCAAAAGACGACCCTCTTGAATACATTCATGGGACCATAGGATATAACTACCGTTTGACGAATATTCAGGCAGCATTGGGTTGTGCACAGCTAGAGCAGCTTGCCGGTTACATCAAGGCGAAGCGGCGAATCGCGTCGGCGTATAATACCGCTTTCGCTGAATTACCCGGTATTGTGCCGATGGAAGAATCGCGGGAGGCAGAAAGCATAGCGTGGATGTACACAGTGTTGATCGATGAATCACGATACGGTATGAACAGTCGTAATCTTATGGGGGTATTGCGAGAGCATAACATCCAAACCCGACCACTATGGCAACCTCTGCATCTCAGTCCCGCGCACCGTCAAGCACAATCCCCTCTTGAGTGTCCTGTAGCTGAGCGCATTTACCGGCAGTCGCTCAGCCTGCCGTGCTCAGTCAGTCTTACGTCCCGACAGCAGAAGACGGTCAGTGAAATAATCCGATCGACATGTAGGGCTTGCTGAATAAATTACACACATCATTTACATAAATATGTGGCGCTAATCTTGATCGATTAATGGAGGAACAGGCTCCAAAGAGAAGATTGAATTATCAGCCTGTTGAAAAACACAAATCCTCCGAGCCATAATAGAATTTTCATTGTATCATCTGCATTATACTCTACTAAAGCATGTTAACTATTTGTAGGCTACTATTTTATAGAATACCGAGCATCTGTAAGTTATGGAAAGCGTAGAATTGCGTCAAGTTTGCAGTGTTAATACCATGAGATGCGCCGCTTTTCTGTTGTTCAGTAAGCTATACACAAAAGGGTGTATTCTACCCTATTCGACTCATAGTATAAAACGGCGTTAGGAACCAGGGACAGGGATAATCGAGAAGACTGCACTGAGATTCACGCCTTCGAGATTATAGTCGCGCAACAACGTCATACGTTTGAGGTCAAACAAGCTTACGCGGGTGGGCAGAAACTGTTTGTAGTGGCCGAAACTCGCAATCCATCGCAAATTTTGCTTTAACGGTGTTTCTCTCAAACGCGAAAAGCCAACATATGCCATATCACCAACATGGTACAATCCTCGGCACCATCCCAAAGGACTTCTAGTCATTAGCGACTGATTAAGGTCATAGTCTTGGATGACCCCATATGTGGTGGTGTCGACTTTAACCAGATGGCCGTTGACGGTAGTGAACCATACGCTATTGCCCTCCACGTTTCCATCGTGAATCTTCTCGATTCGAACATCAATGCGTTTACTATGGTCGTTCAGGCAAACGGCATCTTTAAGATTACAGCGCACAACCCATGGCTCGCCGTCTAGTCGGAATACATAATTGGGATGGATCTTATGCGGCTTGGTAGAACGCTTACGGTAGTCCTCGTTGGGCGCGAATCTCTCAAACGGTTTTTCATCGATAACAGGCAGGTAGTCAACGCATTCGCCGTTGTTGTCCAGCACAATGACCATGTCCAACCCTGCGGAGGCGACATATATGTAATCACGGATCGGGCAAACGTGATGGACATCATTAAAACAAGGATGACTGATATGCTGTATGACACTACAATCAGGCCATCTGAGTATCAGTACTTCCGTTTCGGTACATAAGTACATTCTATCTTTCGTTATTGTAGCGCATTTAAATACGATTGAGGGAATTTTCTCATCTTGGTAGGCTTCCGGTGTTTCATACTCATATAGACAACGAGCCTCTCCCGTGTTGGTATCGAGTTCGATAATTAAGGCCTTGCCATATGCGCCCCACCTGTTATGTTGAGCTGCAGCTCCCACCAATTGACGTTGGGCGCCGCCGGTGATCAACAGTTTTCCCGGCTCATGAGGCATATTGCTATTCTCCCAATGATTGATAAATATGTGAACGTATATATCGATTTCAAGACACGTTAATTTGCTTTTGCACGAAAAAATCTACTCGTTAAAATGCACAGGTAGCTAAGAACTTACACTACTCACAATGAGTTGGCAACGTAATTACATATATCGTTATTACCGGTCGCTGAGCGGCTGGCGGGACGGCACCGAGGAATTCTTCGGGATGTTGAATGCTGTTATTCCCGAATCCGCGGAAGTCCTTGAACTCGGCCCCGGTCCGTCGAATACGGTGACGGGGTTTCTCGCCGACCAGTACCGCGCCGTTGACGGTCTTGATATAGACCCCCGCTGCGAACGCAATACGCACCTGCGTAACGCCCATGTATACGACGGGGGTATGTTTCCCCTGCCGGATGGCCGCTACGACGCCGTCGTCTGCAACTACGTCGCGGAACATGTTGAACATCCCCGGGAAACGATTGCGGAAATTCGCCGGGTTCTGCGGCCGGGGGGTTATTTCGCTCTCCGTACACCGAACCGCTACCACTATGTCTCGCTCGTCTCCGCGCTGACGCCGCACTGGTTTCACCGCGCGGCCGCGAATCGCCTCCGGGCCCTCCCGGATGAGTCGGAAGATCCGTATCCCACTTTTTACCGGATGAACACGGTGGGGATACTGGAGAGCGTGTTTGTCGATGCGGGGTTCGAGGTTCGACGGCTGGAGACTGTCGAGAAAGAACCGTCGTACGGCATGCTTCACCCGCTCCTGTTTCTCATGTTTATGCTGTATGAGCGGCTGGTCAACAGCGCGGAGGAATTCTCCTGCTTCAGGGCGAATATACTGGGGATATTTCAACGGGTTGATGGCGGCGCTGTTTCAACGGCTTGCTGACGCTCACCGCGGCACGAGTTGCCGTCAACGAACACCACGTTGATCGAATAGCTCTTTGTTTGCTGGCCATCGCGGGATGTTCTGTTAAAATTCCCGCATGAACAGTGACGCCGACAGCAAGCCGCTGATAGCCCTGACCATGGGCGACCCGTGCGGTATCGGTGCCGAGATTATCGTCCGTGCCCTCGCCGACCGGGCGCTGCGGGACAGGGCGGATTTCGTGGTCTTCGGGTTCAGCGACCAGATTGAATATACGGCCGACCGGCTGGAGAGTCCCCTCTATTTCCGCCGCGATCATCCCGAGAATCTCCGGCGATATACCGGCGGCATCACCGTGATCGATTACGACGATATTTCCATGCCGTCGGCCATGCCGCGGGGGCCGAGCCGTATCGGCGGCCGTTCGTCGATGGCCTTTTGCGAGGGGGCCATAGACGCCGCCCGCGACGGGACCGTTGACGCGGTCGTGACCGCCCCGGTTTCCAAGACGAGCTGGCGCATGGCGGGTTATAAACGGTACCCCGGCCACACGGAGTTGCTGGCCCGCCGCTGCGGATGCAAACGGGTTTCCATGATGTTTGTCTCTCCCCGGCTGCGCGTGGTGCTGGCGACTATTCACGATCCCATTACCACGCTCAGTGACCGGTTTACGATCGGGCGCGTGTTTGATCCCATCGACCTCGCCAACGACGTTCTCAAGGAATGGTTTGACATTTCCGCGCCGCGCATCGCCGTCTGCGGGCTGAATCCCCACGCGGGGGAAAACGGCACCATCGGCGACGAGGAGCAGAGAATCATTGCTCCCGCCATTACCATGGCCACCGAGGCGGGAATAGACGTATCGGGTCCGTATCCCGGCGACACCATATTCCTGGACGCGATAAAGGGGGCATACGACTGCGTGGTGGCGATGTATCACGACCAGGGATTGATACCTATCAAGCTGCTCGGCTGGGAAGAGGCGGTGAACCTGACGCTGGGCCTGCCGATTATCAGGACGAGCCCGGACCACGGCACCGCGTTCGATATCGCGGGGGATTTTGTCGCCGATCCGTCTTCGCTGAAAGCGGCGATACGGCTGGCCGTCGACCTCGCCGCGCGACGGGAGAGTG
>CAZLBC010000101.1:0-15745 GCA_964557575.1 uncultured Planctomycetaceae bacterium | reverse complement strand
TCTCAGGCGGTGGGTGCGGTTGTTTTTATGCGGCGAAGCCGCTTAGTCCAACCGGATGAAATCATCCATTCTTCTCGTCCCCCGCAGCCAATCTTCGAAAAATATCGGCGATCCAGGCGGGGGCGTACCGGATATCTTTCATAAGCTGTTTCCGGTCGGCATTGTCAAGCCGGCTGTCGAGGCGCGAGACGACCTCGGCATCAACGTGTTTTTGGCCCAGGTGCCGCAGTGCCTGTATAATGAGGCCGCTGATGTTCCCGGCGGCGGCCATATTCCGCGGCGTCGTACGCTTGAGAATGATACGACGGTTTCCAACCTGAACGGCGCGTGAGCGACCGTCCGTCAAATAGACGATTTTCATCGGTACCTGGCTGGAGAGCCCCAACATATTAGCCGCATACGCGCCGGCAGGCTGCAGGCGTGAAGCATCGCGTCCGGCAAGGGCTTCGACGATATCCTCAGTTGCGGGGGCAAGTTCGCCAAGATCCGGGTGTTTCCGGGGATAATCGTACAGCCCTCGGCCGAGCCTGCGAATTATTCCGACCCGGACATGGCGTGAAAGGACACTCCGGATAGCTTTTGAGCCACCGAGATCCTGAAATTCCATTGGAGTAAAGACGTAACCCCTTCCATGGCCATATATCCTTGCAAGTATCTTTTTTGCAATTGATTGTGTTTTTTTATTCATTTTATTTTGAATCAAATATAGCAATCTTTTTGATTCATATAGTATAGGGTGAATCAAGCGTGTGTCAAGCTATGAGCCGCCTGAGCGGGTGTCTGTTCCGCTCCGTTCACTGCCGCGCGGCGAGGTAGCCCCAGACGTAGGCGTTGTCCGCCATGGGATTCTGCACCGTAAACTCGCACACCGGCGGGTACCAGAAGACGTCCCAGTACGCCTCGATCGTCGGCCACTGCCGGGCGGGCGGATGACACCAGCGATTGACGATCTTCTGTGCCCAGTAGTCCTTGTGCTTTTTGACATCGTAGGGCCCCGCCACGGTCAGGCCGGGCGGCGGGGGCTGGTGCGTAATCCGGGAGTCGATGTGCAGCGGGTGCCGGGGCCGGCGGCGGCCGAGTCCCGTCGTGTAGCAGATGTTCACCGGATTCGCCCCCGCGCCCGCCTGGCAGATCGCCACCAGCGCGCGGAGGTACTTTTCCTTCCCCGTATGGAAGTGGGCCCGCGCGAGGCTGCGCCCGTCGGGGCTGCTGAGGACGCCCCACGACGTGGGCCGCCACGGGTCCTTGGTCCACCGGAACGCGGTCTTTTCCGACTGGGCCGCCCGGGCGTCGGCCTCGCGGAGCAGCGCGGCCCGGCAGTTCTTTTTAATCTCCTCGTCGACCGTCTCCGCGCCGACAGTCAGGTATACCCACGCCGCGTCGCGCTGCTCGTGGTGTTTCCACCGGTACAGGTCCGCCTGCGGGTCGGCAAACACGGTAGTCGCCAGGAACACGTCGTGCCACCGCCGGTCGCCGGTCAGGCGGAAGAGTTCCGCGGCGGCGAGGGTGCGGGCATCTTTCACGGCGTGGGGATCTTTTTTGTCCGTTCTCTTCCGCATCCGGTTCTCCGCCCACGCCATGGCCTTCAGGGCGCTGCGGCGGTAGACGGCGGCCCGGTCCGCGTCGTATGGTGCCAGGATCAGGGCCGCCCGGGCCGCGACGCCGGCGTAGACATAACTCGACCACGCGCCGGGGGCGTAGGCGAAGATCTTCAGGGACTCCTGCCAGCTCCCTTCACCGTGGCGGGGATGCTCGGCCGACTCGATCCCGCCCCGGATGCCCCCCGCCGCGGTCTGCATCCGCCGGTAGCAGTCGAGGTTGAACAGGGCCTCGTCCACCACGTCCGGCAGCGGCGTCTTCGACTCGGGGATGTTCAGCGAGATCTTTTCGAAACAGGCCGGAAACATCCCCGCCAGTTCCAACAGCAGGCGGGAGACCAGGAGATGCTGGATACGGCGGTCCCAGTCGCCGGCGTCCATGTAGCCGCCCCAGGCGTCGGCGACGAGCCGGTCGGTCCCGTGTGTGACGAGAACGCCGAAATTGGAGTCTTTGCGGTTCAGGCCGTTACCCGTGTCCATGAGGGGCGCGTCGGAATGGTATATCTTCACCCCGTCGGCGGGATGGAACGGCCGGGGGCGCGCGAACGTCGTGTGCGGCGGCCCCAGGGCTATCCCGCTCCGCTGGTGATAGAACCCCCGCGCGGAGACGACAAAGGCCTTCCGCCAGGCATCCGCGCGTAGCGCGAAGGGATACGAACAGCCGATACCCTCGACCGCGACCCGGTACGTCCCGGGTTTCTCCAGGGCGGAAAAATCCATGATATACACGTCGGTGCCGTTGTAATTTCGCTTGTAGGCGTCCTCGGTCCGGTCGGCGGCGGCCTTGGAGAGGGCCGTCTTCCCCCGGAACACCGCCCGGCCCGATTCCGCGTCCACCACGGTAAAGGCGGTACCCTTCCGGTACGTCGCGCCGCCGCCGCTGCCCCGCCAGCAGGAAAGAAAGGCGCACTTCAGCGGGTCGTCGGGGCGGAAACCGACCTGGGTGACGTGGACGGCCTCGGACCTGAGTGCGGCGGGGCGGAAGACGAATGAGCGCGGCTCGATGCCGGCCGTTGCCGCGGTCACGGTATAGCGCCGGCCCGCAGCAAGCGGCCGGGACATGGCCAGGTAGATCACGTGCCGGACGGGGGCGTCCCACCGCCACCGCCCGGTGCGGGCGAAGTCCGACGGCTTGCTCTTGCGGTACACCGCGCGGGGCCGCAGGCCGCCGGCGAACGCCGGATCGCCCGCGGACCGCACCGTCCAGTTTTCCGCCCGGTCCGCGGCGGCGGTGTCGAGGCGGGCGCCGCGCACCCGGTCGATGGTGTAGAGGGTCTTTTCATCGTCCCCGACGAGCGTGCCGATGACCGCCCCGCCGCGCTCGACGTACCGGTGATGTTGCCGGTCGATGATCTCGTCGCCGGGCTGCCGCGCGTACGGCACCTGCCTGCCGTATGCGACCCGGCCGGCCTGCACGGCAATCCCGATCGTGTCGGGGGAGATCAGGCCCACGTGGATGACCTCAGGGGGTGTATCAGCCGCGCAGGCACCGGCGGAGAGCAGCGCCGGCATAATGATGAAGATACCGGTGTTCATGATCCGTCCTCCCTGCGTGCCAGTTCGATTTCGATCGACAATAACCGCAATGAACGGTATGATTCTACCGCCCGCACCGCGCAACGGCAACAATCCGCGCGGCGAAGAATCCGTCGCGGCGCGATCGTTTGAAATGAAACCCCCGCCGATACGTTATACCCGGTAATGAGTGTTCACGTTCACAACGGCAAGAGTCCGGCACCCGTCCTGATGGCGAAAAACGGCTGGCAGAACATGCAACTGGGAAAGTACGCCGTCGAGCGCCACATCGGCGACGGCAGCGCGGGCAGGGTGTTTCTGGCCGTTGACCTCAACCACCGGAGACCCGTCGCGATCAAGGTCATATCGAAAATAAACCGGGAACTGCATCACTCCCGGCGGCTCGACATGTTTCTCCGCGAGGCGCGGGCCTTCGCCAGGATCGACCATCCCAACGTCGTGAGCGTGGAAGGGGTGATCCACTTCGTGGACATGGCGGCGATCGTTATGGAGTACGTCCCCGGCGGGACGCTGGACGATTTGATCGGCAACGGCAACCGGCTCCCGGTTTCCGAGGCATGCCGTCTCGTCGCGGAGGCCGCCGAGGGGGTGGCGTGCGCCCACCGGCACGGCATCATACACCGCGACATAAAACCGGCGAACATCATGCTGACCGGTGACCGGCACTGCAAGGTGACGGACTTCGGCGCCTCGCGGGCCATCGGGCACGACGACTGCACGATATTCGCCGGCAGGATCGTGGGAACGCCGCTGTACGTCTCCCCGGAACTCATCCGCTGGCGCGAGTCGCGGCCGGTATCGGACATCTACGCCCTCGGCGTAACCCTCTGGACGGCTTTGACCGGGGAACCGACCTTCGACGGCGCCACCCGGGAGGAAGTGTACTACAAGCACGCCTCCGCCCCCGTTCCCGATATCGAGGCATTCTGTCCCGGCATACCGCGCCCCCTGGCGGATCTCCTCTACGAGTGCCTGGAAAAAAACCCCGAAAAGAGACTGTCGAGCGCCGCGCAGATGGCCCGGCAGCTCCGCGGCATTCGGGGCATCTACGCCGACGCGCCGGGATTCGCCGCGACGTGAGGCTGCCGGGCGGAACCCGCGATGCTCAACGGGCCGCCGGTATGGTCAGGGGAAAACACTGCATGTCGGGAAACGCCGCCCCGATCTTCTCCATGGCCGCGTTCCGGTCGGCTTCGCCGCGGGCGACGAACTGGGCCGTCCCGTCCCCCTGGCTGCCGACGCCCTTGCCGCCGTATACGTGATCGGCGATGTCCGCGTAATCGAGTAATTCGTGCAGCAGCGGACTGTCGAACTGGTTCGGGCAGTGCGGGGCCACCCGTTCGTCGAACAGCGACTGGGCTTCCGTCATGAGTTCGCCGAGCAACCGCCCGTCCCCCCCATGCAGGGCGCTGTAGGCCCGCCGCACGATCCGCTCGTTGGCCGCTCCCAGGGCCTCCTGGAGTTCCTGGTCTTTGGGGTACCCCTCGTGCAGTGACTCCAGGATCTTCATGGTGTCCTTTTTTCCCGCCAGGTCGACGATGAACATCTCGATCCCGGCACCGGGAAATACCGGCTCGATCCGCGGCTCGCCGGTCTTCTGGAACGTCAGCAGCACCGGGGTCTTGCCGAAAATGCACGCCTGGTCCATCATGCCGCACCGGCTGCCGGTCAGCCGCTCTCCGAGGAAAGCGGCCCGCATCAACTCGTGGGGAAACAGCCCCAGCCCGTAGACCTCGTTGAAGGCCTCCGCCACCAGTATGCAGACCGCGGCCGACGACGACACGCCCTTCCCCAGCGGCAGGTCCATAGCGGAGATCCGCAGTTCCAGGCCGCCCGTCACGTCGTCGCGGCGGACCATCTGCAGGGCGGTCCCCGCGCAGTACCGGAAGAACTCCTCCTCGTCCTGCGCGGCCGCCCGCAGCGCGTCGGGATCCGCCGGGGACGTCATCCGCCGCGTGCGGCCGGTGGACCGCCCCAGCGCGTCCGGCACCACCGTCTCTATCAGGATCGCGTCATTGTGCCGGGCGACCGCCCGCAGCCCCTGGTTGGTCCCCACGACCAGGCAGAAACCGGGATGCAGGCCGAATTCCGACGCCCAGTCGGTGTGCTCGCCGAACAGGCACAGGCGGCCGGACACGAAGATCTCCACGTGGTCACCTTCCCGTATGGTTTTCATCGTCTCTCCCGAAATGCCGTGAATGCCCGGGCGTACCCGTCCGGCGTACCCACATCCAGCACGGCCCGATCGAGCCGCAGGAGGTAATAGTCCTCCGGGCGGGCCGCCAGCAGCGAGGACTGCGCCGCGGCGAGTTCCAGTTCCCCGTCCGTCGAACGCCGGGCCCGTTCGATATGGTCGTAGATCGCTGCGGAAAACACGTAGATCCCGGCGTGTGCCAGGTACCGTCCGTCCTCCAGACCCGGTGTCCGCAGGTGTTCGCGGGACACCGACGATCCCGGTTTTTCAACAAAATGGCTGCAGCGATACAGTCCCGCCGGTCCGCCGTCGACCGCCTCCCCGGCGGCCGCGCCGACCAGGTGCAGGACCTCCCCGCCGACGACCTGCATGCCCACCACGGCGGCACCGTCGACGGCGGCATAGGCGTCGGCAACCGTCCGCCACGCCGGCGCTCCGTCGGGACCGGGCAGGTGAAGATGGTCGCCCAGCACCAGCAGGAACGGCTCGTTCCCGGTGAAAAACGCGCAGCGGGACACCGCGTCGCCGAAGCCCCCCGACCGCCGCTGCACGACATATTCGATCCGCGCGGGAAGAGCCGGCCCGCCGCGGACCGCGTCGAGATATCCCTCGATCATTGCCCGCCGGCCGGGTGATACGACCACGGCGACCTCGTCGATCCCGCCGGCACCGATATCGGCGAGTATCCAGTGGATAACGGGACGGATGCGGCCGCGCGCGTCGACCAGGGGGAGCAGGGCCTTCGGCACGGCGCGGGAGAAGGGCATCATCCGCGTCCCGCGGCCCGCCACGGGCACGACCGCCCGGGACACCGCGGCGTTGCGTCCCGAAGAATCTCCCGGCGCCGCCATCAGTTGCCCGTCCCCTCGATCTTCAATGAGCTATCGACGGCCTGCATTTTTTGTTTCATGGCTGTTCCTCTGCACGTAGTGTACCGGTTTATTTCCCCGGCATTGCGACGGTATCCCGATCATAGCCGCGGCGGTCGTCCCGTACAACTCGTTGCTTTCATTTTCCCCGCAAACCACTTGCATTCCGCAGCGGTATCGGTGTTAATACGGTCCGTGATGACACGAGGAATACCGAACAGAAACCGGAAATACGGAGGAGTATTCGCCATGAGAAAACAATTCGCCATACCGCTTCTGTGCCTCTGCATATTCGCGTCCGCCGCAACGGCCGCCGCCCCCCTCGCCGAGCGGATCCCCGGCCGCCCCCTGCTATACGCGGGCTGGGCCGGCAGGAACGCCGCGTTCGATGAATCCCTGTTCGGACAACTGATCGACACCGTCATCGGCGATACGCTGATCAAGGCCGTCGAAGATGAAATCAAAACAGTCCCCGCCCCCGATGAGCGAAAGGCGGCCGGGCATGCCTGGCAGATCGCGAAGGTCGCCTGGAAACACCCCGCGGCAGTCGCCCTGCTCGACATCGGGAAGACCGAGGAAACGCCGGTCATCACCGCCTGCCTTCTGGTCGAGCTTCGGGACGACCGGGAGGCGTTTGCGAAGGAACTGGACGGGCTGACGGCCCCCCTCCGGGAGCAAAGGGAGTTCGGCAAGGCCTCCGCCGGCGACGTGTCGTACTCCACGATGCCGACACCGATCGGGCTCGTCTCGTTCGGGTACATGGATACGTTTTTCTTCATGGCCCTCGGCAAGGACATCCCGGGACAGTTGGCGAACCTGAAAAAGGACGCTTCTCTCGCGGCCGACGCCCGTTTCGCCGCGGACTTCGCGGCCGTCGACGCGAAAAACCTGCAGGGGGCCGTGTACGTCGACGTTGAGGGACTGCTGCAGAAAATGCGGATCGTCGCCGGTCCCGACGCGGAGGAACTCCGGTCTCTTCTCGAGAAACTCGGGGCGGGAAACGTGACGTCGCTGGCCGGCACAGCCGCGTTCACCGCACCCGCGTTCACCGACGGGTGCATACACTCGCGGCTCAGGATCGCGTCGCCCGCGCCGCACCGGGGGCTGCTGATGCCGCTGGCCGGGAAGCCCCTGGCAGACACCGATCTTGCCGCCGTTCCGCCCGACGCGCTGCTGGCGGTCGCCGCGAACCTGTCCCCGTCCGACCTGTTCGCCGAATTCCGCCGGGTTCTGAAAAGTGTCGAGCCCTCCGCGGAGGAGGAACTCATGGAAGGACTCGCGGACATGGAGCAGGATCTCGGGCTCTCCGTCGAAAACGAGTTGCTGGCCGGCCTGGGGGACACGTGGGTGCTGTCGTCCGCCCCCTCGCTCGGGGGGCTGCTGACCGGCACGCTCCTGACCGCCGAGGTCAGGGACCCGGTGAAGCTGGCGGGCGCGGCCGGCAAGATCGAGGCCTTTTTCAAACGGCAGATGGACCGTCCCTCCCGCGGGCGGCCCGGCCCCCGGATCGAGCAGATCGCCGCCGGCGACGCCACGATCAAGTACGTCTCCATGAGCGGCCTGCCGTCCCCGGTGGCACCGGCGTGGTGTATCAACAAGAACACGGTGTATGTCGCGCTCTGGCCCCAGGTCATCGCGACGGCCCTCGCCGGCGGCGAGAGAAACTCCATCCTGCAGAACAAGGATTTCACCGCGGCGCGGGCCTCCCTGGGCGGCGCACCCTGCATTCTCCAGTACGTCAATACCCCCGCCATCGTCCGCCGCGTCTATCACTGGATACTGGTCGGCTGGTCGCTGGCGGCGAACATGGCGGCCGAGGAGACCGGCGTCGTGCTCAAGCCGCACTGGCTCCCCCCCGTCGGCCTGATCGAGCAGTACCTCCGCCCGGCGGTCATGGCGGTCTCGGCCGACGAGAAGGGCATCACGCTGGAAAGCCGCAGTTCCCTGCCCGGGCTCAGCACGATCTTCAGCCCGCTGACGGGCGGCGCCGCAGCGATGGCGGGAACCTTCCTGCAGGTTGCCGAAGATGCGCGATCGGGCGCCGTTCAGTCAAAACGCGCGACGGATATCGCGGTATTGAATAGCGCGATCCAGCTCTACCATGCAGAAACGGGCGCACTCCCGCGCGACCTTACGGCCCTGGTGGAAGGCAGCGTACAGGCGGCCGTCGACAAGGACGGCGACGGGGACGTGGACAAAAACGACACCTGCGGTCCCTGGATAGACGAGGTGCCTCTCGACCCCTCGGGCAAGCCCTACCGGTACGATCCAGAGACGGGAAGGGTGTCGGCGCCCCGGGGAGTGCACGCGCGATGAGAGGCGAGGGCATTACAGGAAGAACAGGGACATCTGTTTTCCGGCACTCGTGCTTCACGACACTCATTATCTTCGCCGCCGGACCGGCGCGTCTGCCTGCCGCGAATACCGGCGGCGCGGTCTTCCTCTCCGACGCTCGCCTCGGCGAACTGCGGCGGCGGGTGGCGAAAACAATCGAACCGAATTACGCCGCCTTTCTGCGGGTTCGGCGGACGGCGCGCGCGGCTCTCGAACGCAAACCCCGGCCCCCGGACAAATGGCACGTCCCCGGCTATTACCGCGACGCCGACGGCCATCGAAAGGCCAAGCAATCCCTGCAGGATGACGCCAACGGGGCCTACGCCTGCGCCCTCGTCGGCACGGTGGTGACCGACCCCGCCGCCGCTTCGCAGTACCGGACCGCCGCCGCACGGTACATCGATGCATGGACCGGTGGCGTCGGGGCGTTCAGCAAAAAAGACGACTCGATGCTCTCGTTCAGCTACCACTTTACCCCCCTGGTCCTGGCGGCGGACCTCGTGCGCCGCGCCGGAAATGACTGGCCGCGCGACAGGCAGGCGGCGTTCGATGATTTTCTCCGGAACAAGGCCCTGCCCATGAACACCGCGAACCGGAAGAACAACTGGGGCAACTGGGGCCTGAGCATGTCGATTGCCATCGCATCCTATCTTGGCGACGAACGGCTCTTTGCCGACTGCGTCACGCGGTGGAAATATTTTATCGAACACCAGGTCTCCCCCGACGGCCACCTGCACCACGAGGTGAAGCGTAATGGCGGCAGGAGCGGACTGTGGTACTCGAATTTCTCGCTCCTGCCGCAGACAATCGCCTGCGAGATTGCCAATCTTCGCGGCACGGATTTATACGACTACCGGTCGCCATCGGGGCGATCTCTCCGGCGGGCGTTCGATCGCATCGCGCCGTGGATCGCACACCCGCAGTCCTTCCCGTACTGGAAAGGCGACCCGGAGAAACTGAGCGGTGCCGACTACATCGGCTACTTCGAACTGCTCAATGTCCGGTGGCCGAACAAAACGGCGGCCGTCCTCATCGAAAAAAACCGGCCGGTGCGTATCCGGCACGGCGCGCCGTACCTGACCTTCACCCACGGCGACCTGGGCCCGGAAAAATGAGCCCTTGAAAAAAGTTTTCCCCCGCCCGGAATACCACGGCCCCATCTCGCCACGGCCCGCTTTCGGTCTGGCATAACAACCGATTTGAGTTTATCATTTCCTCACGGCATCCAGGATACGCTGAGGTTAAACGGGACACGCAATGGAAGACAAGAAGAACCAGGACTTCCTGAACATCGCCGCCCACGAGATGAGAAGGCCGGTCGATTCCGCCGAATCGCTGGTCAAGACGCTCCTCGGCGAGTACGCCGGCCCCCTCTCGGAAAAACAGAAGGCGCTGCTCTCCCGGGCGGACATCCGCCTGCAGGAAACCGGCGCCATCGTGGAGCGCATGCTGCGCATCGCGCGGGCGGGCAGTGATGCCGGGGGAAGCGTCGACGTCGAGAAGTTTCTCCTGAAATCCGAGGAGCGTTACACGTCGTGGGCGTCCGAAAAACGCATACACCTGCAATCGAAGATCGCCGGCGAGGCCCTGTACGCCGCGATCAGCGAGGAACTGCTGTCCGAGCTGCTCGACACGGTCGTCGGCAATGCGATCAAGTACACCCCCGCGCAGGGCCACGTCGAAATCGCGGTATCCATCGAGCGCGATGCGAACAGCATTCACATCACCGTTTCCGACTCCGGCCCCGGCATACCGGCCGACCAGCGCGAAATGATTTTCATGCCGTTTTCTCGCGGCGCGTCTGCAAAAGACTCCACCGTCAGAGGGCTGGGGCTGGGGCTCGCGTACGCCCGGACCATTGCCGAATCGAGCGGCGGCACCATTCGAGCCGATGTCTCGGATTGGGGAGGGGCACACATTGTCATCGATATCCCCGCGGCCAAAGAAGCGGAGGAAGCGAATCTGAAAACCGCCGAAGAAGACGAACACAAGTTCCACGTGGTCATCATCGGGGGGATCACGGCGGGACCGAAGACCGCCGCGCGCATCATCCGGCTCCATCCCGATGCCGCGGTGACCGTTATCGAGAAAGACGAATTCCTCTCCTATGCCGGCTGCGGTCTTCCCTACTACATTTCCGGCATGGTGGACAATTTCATGGAATTGATGAGCACGCCCGTCGGCACGGCGCGAACCCCGGTTTTTTTCCACCATGTCAAGCACATAACCATCCGCAGCAGGACCGAGGCGACGGCGATCGACCGGAAAAACAACCGGGTGGAAATCCGGGACTGCACGACCGGCAAGCGGGATTCGATCCGCTACGACAAGCTGGCGCTGTGTACCGGCGCAATGCCGATCATGCCCGCCATCGCGGGCGCGGAACTCCGCGGGGTATTCAAACTCCACGGCGTCAAGGACGCCGAGGGCATCAGGCAGCACCTCACCGGCAGAAAGGCCCTGGACGTCGTCATTATCGGGGGCGGACTTATCGGGACCGAAATCACCGAGGCACTCGTGAGGGCGGGATGCCGGGTGACCGTGGTGGAACGGGAACAACAGATCCTCACCATGCTCGATCCCGACATGGCGCGGCTGGTGGAAGCCCACATGGAGGCCAACGGCGTGCGCGTGATGACCGGGACCGGCGTGGTGCGGCTCGAAGAAGACGACGGCAACCCGGGGCACGTCGGTTACGTGGTGACCGATCACGGACGGCTGAAGGCCGACATGGTGATTCCGGCCATCGGCGTCAGGCCGAACACGGCCCTGGCCGCGGAAGCGGGGCTCGCTATCAGCGACGCCACGGGGGCAATCCGCACCGACGAACACATGATGACGTCCGATCCCGACATCTTCGCCGCCGGCGACTGCTGCGAATCACGGAACCTGATTACCGGCACACCGTGCTACGTCCCGTTGGGATCCACGGCGAATCGCCAGGGCCGCGTGGCGGCGGCAAATATCTGCGGGATCGACGAGAGCTTCCCCGGCGTCACGGGCAGCACCGCCTGCGAGGTTTTCGACTACTGCGTGGCGTGGACCGGCCTTTCCGCGGCGGTCGCCCGCCGGGCGGGCTTCGACCCCGTCACCGCGATCGTCCCCGCCCCCGACCGGGAACACTTCATGCAGACGTCGAAACTGCTCACCCTGAAGCTCGTCGTGGACCGGGAGAGCCTCAAACTGCTCGGTGCACAGGCCGTGGGCGCAGGGGCCGGGGACAAGCGCATAGACGTGGCCTCGATGGCCATCACGGCGGGAATGACCGTCGAGCAGATGGCCAACGCCGACCTCTGTTACGCGCCGGCCTTCTCGCCCGCCATGGACAACATCATCACCGCGGCGAACGTGGTGCGCAACAAGCTCGACGGCCTCATGCACACGATTTCAGCCGCGGAACTCAACCTCCTCATGGAACAGGAGGACGTGTTCTGTCTTATCGACGTGCGCACCGTTGACGAGCGGCAGGGAAGATACATTCCCGGTTCGATACACATCCCCCTCAACACCCTCCGGCGCCGGACCGAGGAAATCTCGTACGAGATGCCCATCATCACGTACTGCAACTACTCGCTGCGGGGCTACGAGGCCGAGCGCATCCTGCGGGGCGCGGGGTTCGAGAACGTCAGCGTCCTCGAGGGGGGAATGAACAACTGGCCGTACGAGACCCACACCTCGGCGAACAGCACCATCGGCACGTGATCTTCTTTCGGTTGCCGCGCCCCCCTCTTTCGCCGGGCGGCGTCGGGCCTACTCGTCTTTGAGTTCCATCAGCTCGATTTTGCGGAACTCCGTCGGGTGGCTCTCGGCCTGGAGGGAGATCGTGCCCCCCGTCAGCATCTTGTTCCCCCGCTTCTCGATCATCTTCTTGGCGTCCTTGTCGCGCTCGTCGAGCTGGGGGTCGGTATAGGTCAGGACGGTTGTGCCCTCCACGATGTGGGTGATCGTGTTGCCCCTGGCCACCACCTCCAGCGTTACCCACCGATCGCCGCGGTAGGTCTCGGAATGCGAGTTGATCACGTGCTTTGTTATGAGCTTCCCGTCCATGACCACGTTGGTGCCCGGCGTGCAGAGATTGCCCGTGGACCGCGTGCCCTTCTCCTTGCCGCCGAGGAGCTGGACTTCGATGGAGACCGGGAAGTTCTGGTCCTTCCGCATGCTCTCGACCGTCTGCCCGTGGATCATCAGCCCGTTGTTGCGGAACGCCCAGCCGGGGCCGCCCGCGACCTGGTCGCCGACAAACCGGTACTCCACCCGCAGCCGGTAGTCATTAAACGGCTTCTCGTAGAAGAGGTGGCCGAAGACGCCGCCGAACTTCTCCCACTTCTCGTAAGAGACCTTCAGAACGCCGTCCTCCACCCGAAACGTGTCATTGTAGTTGACCCCGGCCTCGTGTCCCTTGAACTTTGGCGTCCAGCCCGACAGGTCCGTGCCGTTGAACAGTTGTATCCATTTCCCCTCGTCTTTCTTCATGTCGGCCGCCGTCGCGGCAGACAGGGCAACAGCGGACACCAGGCAGAACGCAGCGATCTTGATCGTGTTCATATTCTTCTCCGAAATGGGGTTGGCCGGATTGGTAATACCCGGTTTGTATCATCTTCGCCCGGCCGATGCAATACGGGAAACAACTCTTTCGCCGGCTCTATGCAATGGCATACAATACGGCGTGGACGGGGGTTCAGGTCCCATGCCGAGGAGATACGACATGACCGGGATCGACAGGTGGGCGGATGTTAACAGAACGGCAACACTGTTTCGCGGGCGATTTCGCGGGATCCTGTGTACCGCGGTCTTTCTTTCGACCTGCCAGTGGGCCGGGGCCGGGGCCGGGGGCGCGGCGGACCGCATCCCTCCCCCGCCGACACCCGAAAGCGGAAAGATCGTCGACGGCCTCGCCTGCGACACGGACGGGGCCCGGAAGGCCTGGACGCCCATGAAGGCAACGGCCGGCGTCTCCGTGGTCGAGACGGCCGGACGGCGGATTCTCCGGATGCCCTGCAACTTCGCATCCACCCGGATCGAGCGGGCCTCCTGGGACCGGCGGCTGGGGCTGGACATGGCGGCCTGCCTCGGCCTGGCATTCGACTTTTACTGCCCCGACACCGCCCCGGTATCCCACTTCTCCCTGTATTTCAAGAGCGGGGACGGCTGGTACTCGGCCGGCTTCCACCC
Organism: uncultured Planctomycetaceae bacterium; assembly: GCA_964557575.1. Lineage (GTDB taxonomy): Bacteria > Planctomycetota > Phycisphaerae > SM23-33 > SM23-33 > CAZLBC01. The sequence goes on along the minus strand of CAZLBC010000101.1, from coordinate 2,042 downwards.
CGCCCCGGGACGCTGGCAGACGGTCGCCGTCACGAAGGAGCAGACCCGCACCGAGGGCAGCCCCGCCGGCTGGGGCCGCGTCGAGGCCATGCGGATCTCCGCCTGGCGCGGCGCGAACCGGGACACGGCCTTCTACATCGCGGGCCTCCGGCTCACCGGGGGCGACGCCCCGATCGCCGTGATACGGGGCAGCGGGGACGGGGCGGGCCGGTACGCATCGAACGTGGTTCGCTGCCTGGCCGACCTGGGACTGCCGTACACCGTCATCGCCGAACCCGACGTCACCCGCGCGCGGCTGGCGGGCATGGAGATGGTGATCCTCCCCCACAACCCCGGCATGGCGAAGGCCGCCGTCGCGGAAACGGCCGCCTGGCTGAAACGGGGCGGGAAGATGATCTCCTTCTATTCCCTCTCGGGCCCGCTGGCGGCCGCCGCGGGCGTGAAGCCGGGAACGTTTCACCGCCGGAAAGAGGAGGGCCGTTTCGCGGAGATACGGCCCGCCGGCCGCGGCCTGGAGGGGATGCCCGCTGCCGTGAAGCAGGCCTCGTGGAACATCCGGGCCGTCGACCCGCTTGCAGGCACCTCCCGCGTCGCCGCGACCTGGTACGACCGCAACGGGAAAGACACCGGGCTCCCCGCCGTCACCGTCTCCGGCAACGCCGCGTGCATGACCCACGTCCTGCTCGACGACGACTGGAAGAACAAGCGGAAACTCATGCTGGCCATGGTCGGCCACTTCCTGCCGGACCTCCGGCGGCGGGCGGCGGCGCGGCAGGTCGAACGGATCGGCGTCTTCGGCCGGTTTTCCGGCCTGGACGAGCTGGCCGCCGCCGTCCGGGACGAAAACGCGGCGGCCGCCGCCGCGATAACCCGGGCGGCCAAACAGAAACGGGAGGCGGCCGCCCTTTTGGCGAAAGCGCAATGCGCCGCGGCGATGGACCGGGCGACGGCGGCCCGCCGGCAGTCGATCCGCGCGTTCTGCCTGGCGCAGGAACCGGCGAAAAACGAGCACCGCGCGTTCTGGTGCCACAGCGCGTTCGGCGTGAAGGGAATGACCTGGGACGAGGCAATCGGGCGGCTCGCGGACAACGGCTTTACCGCGATCCTGCCGAACATGCTGTGGGGCGGGGTGGCGTTCTACCCCAGCGCGGTGCTGCCGGTTCACCCGTCGGTCGAGACCCGCGGCGACCAGGTCGCCGCGTGCCTGGCGGCCTGCAAAAAGCACGGGGTCGAATGCCACGTCTGGAAGGTGAATTTCAACATGGGCTCCCGCAGCCCCGCGTCGTTCGCCCGGAAAATGGCCGCGGCGGGGCGGACGCAGGTCAGCCGCGGGGGCGAGAAGAAACCGCGGTGGCTCTGTCCCTCGCATCCCGTAAACCGGCAGCTCGAGATCGCGGCCATGGTCGAGGTGGCCGAGAAATACGCCGTCGACGGCATCCACTTCGACTACATCCGCTACCCGGGCCCGGACTACTGTTTCTGCGCGGGCTGCCGGCAGCGATTCGCGAAGGCGATCGGGCGCACCGTTGACCGCTGGCCGGCCGACGTCCTCGCCGGGGGCCCCCTCCAGGAGCAGTGGCTCGACTTTCGCCGCACGCAAATCACCGCCGTGGTCGCGGCCGTCGCGGACCGGGCCCGGACGGTGCGGCCGGGGATCGCGATATCGGCCGCCGTCTTCAGGCGGCAGCCGGCCGACGCCGACCGCGTCGGGCAGGACTGGCGGGCCTGGTGTACAAAGGGATACCTGGATTTCGTCTGCCCCATGGACTACACTACCGGCAATCCCGGATTCGCGTCGTGGGTCGACCACCAGGTCGTCGTCTCCGGGAACGTCCCCTGTTACCCGGGCATCGGATTCTCGACCTGGCCTGCCGGCGACCGGATCGTCAGGCTGATCGAACAGATCGGGATCACCCGCGCGCGCAACACCGGCGGCTTCACCGTGTTCAACTACGACCCCGCCGCCGCCGGCGAGATGCTCCCCCTTGCGGGGCTGGGCATCACGCGGAAAAAACAGTAACCCGTCGCATGAACCGAACGAG
>CAZLBC010000100.1:0-15767 GCA_964557575.1 uncultured Planctomycetaceae bacterium | reverse complement strand
CTGAACAATTCGGCCGTCGGCTTAGAGACGCTCGACTTTGAAGTCGCGCATGAGAATCTTGTGACCGCCCATAAGGCGTATGCCGATCCGGCCTTTCTCGACAAACTTCGGCTCTCTGTTTTTTATGACCTTCTCATCCGCGAGGTTCCAGGTGTGGTCAATAACGTACTCCCCGGTCTCGACATCCTTGATGCGTAGCAGGATCGATTTCTTGCGTTTTTCAACCAGTACATGGAGTTCATGGCCCTTGGGCATTCCCTTGTTTTCCGCCCGTGGCTTGAACTCACCCTCCAGCCTGTTCCCCTCCATGTCCATCCAGGGGTAGCGTTTGCACCGGACTTTATTCCGCAGGCTCAGGGCGATTAGGTCCATATACTTGAAATACTGGCTCATGACGGCGACCTCTCTGTGGTCTCTCCAGGCGTATATATCCTCCCCGTACGGTTCTTCACCGATGCCCTGGGCCTGAACGTAAATCAGTTTCTGCCAGCCGCAGCCCGGCAATTTGGTGCAGGTATAGCTGATGCGGATATCGCCTTCGAACTCCTGCCGGGTCCAGAGGACGGCATGCCGGGCGTCGAATGCGGCCCGGTCCACGCGTTTGTCGACTTTACTGGCATTGGTTATGAATGCGAGCCCGCTGTCACGGTGCTCGAGGGTGGCATTCTTGCCGTCGAGAAACCAGTTTTTCTTCCAGTGTTCCGTCATGGAATCTTCAAACAGAATACTTTCCTTTGCGTTTTCGGAGGTTGTCTCCGACGTCATTAAATTTGTGGTGCTCCATGAAGCCAAGATCAAGATTGCGATAAATCCTGCCAAAAGTTTATATGCTTTCATACGTCTCCTTTCATTTGTGTGTCTGCGTCACCCACAGGTGAAGACCTGTGGGTGAACTCCATTCCAATACGTCCTACTTTAACATCGCTTCGGCCTTCTCCTTGCCGATGCGTTCGATCGGCTGCTGTTTGAACAGGCTTCTGGGTTTAACCGGTCCGGTCGGGCTTTCGATGTAGCCGCTGCCCATGGAGGCATAGCCGTAGAACGTGCCTTCCTTTTCGGTGCCCCAGTAGCCGCCGCGCTGGTTAGCATACCACATCGCGCCTTTCCCTTCCCGTTCCGGGTTCCTGCCGGTGAAGCCGATGGCGAAGTTATCCCCTCATTCCTCCGCCAGGAGGTAGCTTTTCCCCGCCTTCCGGATGAAGCCTTCCCTTTTCAGGGCGGCCAGCACCCGTTCCAGCCGCGGCCGGTCGAAGCCGGTCGTGTGCGCGATCGCGGCCGCGGTCAGCCGCTTCTTGTCGAGCAGGAGCCGCAGCACCGCCCCCCGCACCTGCCGGTCGGAGCCCGCGAAGGGGCTCTGCCGGGTGTGGTGGGCGCTGCGGCGCGACGGGTTGGGGTGGCTCTTTTTCAGCGCGGTCCCGTAGTCCATCAGCGCCGCGTACCAGCGGGCCGGGTTCCGCCGGTCCAGCGTCCGCGCCACCAGCGGCGTGATAGCGTCGTCCGGCACGCCGTCGCGGTCGGCGAAGAAGTGATGGAGGAACACCGCGCGGATATTGGTCTCGATGAAGACGACGGGGCGGTTGAACGCGAACGCGGCGATCGACGCCGCCGTCGCCTCCCCGATGCCCGGCAGGGCCGCGAGGTCCGCGGGATCCGCGGGGACCCGGCCGCCATACCGCGCGACGATCTCCTTCGCCGCCCGGTGGAGGAACCGGGCGCGGCGGTTGTACCCGAGGCCCTGCCAGGCCGCCAGGACCGCGGGGGCGGGGGCGGCCGCCAGGGTCGCGACGCCGGGGAATCGCTCGAGAAACCGCGTGAAGTAGTCGACGACCCGGTCGACCTGCGTCTGCTGAAGCATCACCTCGGAGACGTAGATCGCGTACGGATCGGCCGTGCGGCGCCACGGCAGGTCCCGGCCGTGCCGGGCGTAGTACCGCCGCACGCGCCGCCGGAAGTTCCGCACCGCCGCCGCCGTCAGTTGCCGGGTCATCGAGGTTTTCCTCCGCTGTCTCTCTCGGTTAGCTATTGCCGCGGAACAGTATACCCCGCTCGGCGCGGTTTTCACGGGATCGCGGCGGCTGCGGTCGTGTTTTTACGGCAAAACGGGCATTGCCGTGCGCGATTTTAGTGGCCGCCGGACTGTTCCGCGTAATAATGTACTCGATGAAGATACTGTTGATACAGCCGCCGGTGCAGGACTTTTACGATACCGAGTCGCGCCTCCAGCCGCTGGGCCTCGCGTACCTCAAGGCCTGCCTTGGAAACCACGAGGTGATCATCAGGGATTATCACCAGGGACACGGCCGCTTTACTATCCCGCTGCCCGAAGAGCTGGCATACCTGCGGGCGTTTTACGGCGATCACGACCGCAGCCCCTTTTCCACGTTCGGCCAGTACTATCATTTCGGCGCGGCCTTCGATCACATCGCCCGCGACATCGCGGAGATCGATCCCGACCTCGCGGGCATAGCCGCCCTCTGTTCTCCCTACTGGCGCGAGGCGATCGCGGTCGCGCGGATTGTGAAACAGACCGCCGGCTGCCCGGTGGTCGTGGGGGGCGGACACGCCGCGGCGTGTCCCGGAATGGTGCTGGCCGAAGAAAGCGTGGATCTTGTCGTCGTCGGTGAGGGCGAGCGGGCGATGGCCCAACTCGCGGACGCGTATGAAAAGAACGGCGATTATCACTCGATAGCCGGGCTGGGGTACAAAAAAGAGGGCCGCGTCGTCCTGAACGAGCCGGATCGCGCCATCGATCCGGACGCGCTGCCCGTTCCCGATTTCTCCGACTTCGACCTGCGTCGATACCAATACGGCGGGCGGCCGGCGGCCATGATGATGACGTCGCGCTCCTGCCCGTTTCGCTGCTCGTACTGCTCGGTGCACCTGGTCTTCGGCGACCGGTACCGGGCCAGGAGCGTCAAAAGCGTTGTCGACGAGATGACGCTGCGCTACGAGCAGGGGTACCGGGTCTTTAATTTCGAGGACGACAATCTTACCGTTTCCCGAAACCGGGTGCTTCAGTTGTGTGAAACGATTGTCGAGACCTTTCCCGCCGGCGACATACGGCTCGCGGCCATGAACGGGGTCTGCTACCGGGGGCTCGACGGTGACGTGCTTGCGGCGATGCGGCGCGCGGGGTTTGACCGCCTGAACCTCGCGCTGGTCAGTACCGGGCCGGCCGGCAGCGAAAAGATCCGCCGGCCCCTTTCGATCGACACGTTCATCGATGTCGTCGACACCGCCTTCCGGCTCGGTTTCAGGATAACCTGCTACCAGATCCTGGGGCTTCCCGGCGAGGACCGCGATGCGATGATCGAGACGATCCGGACGATGGCCCGGCTGCCGGTGCTCATGGGCCCGAGCATCTTCTACCTGACCCCGGGCACGGCGATCGCCCGGGGCTTCCCGGCACCGAGCGAAGCGGACATACTCAGGTCGCGTTCGACGGCCATGGCTATCGAGACGGACCGGTTTTCCCGGGAGGACATCTACACGCTCTTTATCGCGACGCGCATCATCAACTTCCTGAAGGGGCTGACGTTCGCGGCCGATTCAATCGCCCTCCCGGACCTGCTCGACGCCGCGGATCACGATGACGACCGGACGCTCCTGGGAAAGGAAATCCTGACCCACCTGCTGCACAGCGGAGAACTCCTGGGTGACAATAAAAACGGACGGTACGTCGTTGAGAAGTTCCGGCCCGCGCTGTTTTTCTCGCTCTGGGACGGTGTCGACTGCATAACCACGCAGCAGGGCAGGACCGTGGCCGTTCATTAACGGCCCGTCGCGGAAGGCGCCCGCCCGCCCGTCAGCGGTCCGGCTTCACCGCCTTGATCGCGACGAAGGCGCCGGTTCCGCTGCCCGGCAGGACGGCCCCCGGGTCGTCGCCGCCGACGAGCGTCTGGACCGTGTCGGTGATCTCGAACCCGGCCTGTTCGAGGTGGCCCCCGACCTCCGGGGCCGAGAAGAACACGGCCGCGCCGTAGAACCGGCTGGTTGCCCGTTTCCGCTCGTAACGCCGGCCCAGTTCGCTTACCCGGTCGACGAAGCCGACGATGATGTGGCCCCCGGGCCGCAGGACCCGCAGCGCCTCCCGCAGCGCGGCGTCGACGTCGTCGACGAAGCAGATGGTGGTCACCATCAGGACGAGGTCGAACGACGCGCCGGGGAAGGGCAGGTCCTCGGCGACGCCGGAAACGACCGCGACGCCCCGGCGCGCGGCGGCGGCCGCCATCGCCGCGGATGGTTCCACGCCGGTTTCGATGCCGAGGGGGGCGGCGAACCGCCCGGTTCCCGCGCCGACCTCCAGTCCCGCGGCGGGTTCCGCGGGCAGGAGCCGGCGAACGGCCGCCAGTTCCGCCGCGTAGCGGTCCGGGTGGCGCTCGAACCACGCGTCGTACGCGCCGGGGTGCGTGTCGAAGGGTTCGGTTTTGGGCATAACATCCGCCCGGTTATCAGCCGGACTGCTGCAGCGCAATCTCCGCCACGCGGCGGCCGAGGTTCCTGGCCGTGGTCTGCCCGAAGTCGTCTTTCGCGATGCTGTCGCCGCTGCTCCAGAGCGTGGCGCCGATGTGGGCGGTCGGCCTGCCGTCGCCGACCACGATCATCTCCTGGCAGAGGAGCGCGGCCGACACCGACCGCAGGGTAAGTTCCTGCCCGCCGTTGCGGCACCCGCCGACCGCCAGGACGCCCGCGACCTTCCCGGCGAGGGCCAGCTTGTTCTTCCGGAAGGCGATGCAGTTGTCCAGGAACGCCTTGCACAGGGAGGTCATGTTGCAGAAGTAGACGGGCGTGCCCACGATGATGCCCCCGACCTCCGGCGCCGAGAGCCGCGAAACCAGCGACATGAAGTCCTTCGCGGGTCCCTTCGCCGGGTCGAAGACGGGGATGTCCATCCCGGCCAGCTCGATCAGTTCCGTGGCGACCGTGTCGCCGGCCTCTTTGGCGGCGTCCAGGGCGATGCCGAGTGACGCGGCGGTGGTCATGCCCTTGCGCGGGCTGCAGCAGACGCCGACGATCTTGACGGCGCCGCTTTTCCTGTCCTGCGCCGCCGCGGGCCGCGCGGCTGCGCCGGTCAGCGCGGCGATTCCCGCCGCGCCGAGGACGGTTCGTCTGGTGGTGTGTGCGGACATATCATTTCTCCTTAAGCGGCTCGCAAAGCCTGGTCAATTGGGTAAAGGGTTACAGACCGCCAGTGTACCGCCGGCCGGCCGGGAAAAGCAACGGTTGTTATGCGCCATTTTCGCGATTTGGTATGCGGTAAACGTGCGGGAAGCAGACCGCGCCGCCGGAACCGTCGCGGAAGTTCAGGGACGTTGTCCTGCTTGCCGCGGTCTCGTCGTCGGGCGCGCACCGGAACAGGCGAGGATGCGAGAAAGAGACAGAGCGTGGCGGCGAGGATACGCATGGCTGTTCTCCGATCGTGTCGTGTGCGGCGAAACGCCCTTTTAATCGCGGGCCGCGATCGGGTATCCTGTCAGTCGGCGATTCGGCCCGTCAAGAGAAATGCCCTTCCCGGAAAGGAGCGTATCATGCCTATGCGAACACACCCGGTTATCCTGTCGGCGGCGGTATTTTTCGCGCTGTTCGGCGCTTGCCGATCGGCGGAACTCTTCGTGGGGACGGCCACGGCAGACATCACGCCCGACCGCCCGGTCGCCGTCTCCGGGCAGTTTCGCCTGCGGGTCGCCCGGAAGGTGGAGTCGCCGGTCACCGCCAACGTCCTGGCGCTGGAATCCCGGCAGGACGGCACAACCCGCGACCTGGCCGTCATCATCTCCTGCGACCTGGTCTCGGTGCCCCCGGACCTGCTTGAGCTCCTTCGCGCCGAGGTCCGGAATCGCCTGCCCGCTGTCGACACGGCGAAACTGTTCGCCGGCGCCACGCACACGCACACCGCGCCGGTCTGCAAGCTGAAGAAATACCGGATCCCGAAAGAGGGCGTCATGCAGGTCGCCGCGTACCGGGCCTTTTTCGCCGAACGGGTCGCCGCGGCCGTCGAGAAGGCCTGGGCGGGCCGGGCGAAAGGGTCCTTTTCGTGGGGACTCGGCCACGCGGTGGTCGCCTGCAACCGCCGGGCGTCCTACGCCGACGGCTCGGCCCGCATGTACGGCCGCACGAACGTCCCGCACTTCAGGAGCCTGGAAGGCTACGAGGACCACGACGTGGGAACGCTGTTCTTCTGGAACGGCGAGGGCCGGCTGGTCGCGGCGGCCGTGAACGTGGCGTGCCCCTCCCAGGAGGTCGAGGGCCGGACGGCGGTCAACGCCGATTTCTGGCACCCGGTGCGGGAGGGCCTGCAAAAGCGGTACGGCGAGCAGCTCTGCGTCCTGGGCTGGACGGGCGCCGCCGGCGACCAGTCGCCGCACCTGATGTACCGGAAGGCCGCCGATGAGCGGATGCGCAGGCTGCGCGGCCTGACCCGGCTCCGGGAGATCGCCCGGCGGATCATTCGCGCCGTCGATGAATCCTACGAGGCGGTGAAAGACGACCGGCACGCCGACGTCCCGTTCGAACACCGGGTCGAGACCGTGAAGCTGCCGATGCGGCCGGTTACCACGGCGGAATACAACGAGGCGAAGGCCGCGTTCGAGAAGGCGATGGCCCGGATAGAAAAGGCCCCGAAGGCGGCAAACCGCGAGTTCCGGCGGGCCCAGTGGTACCGGGTGACCGTCGAGCGGTTCGAGCGGCAGCAGGAGGACCCGAAGCCGGTCCACGAGATCGAACTGCACGTCCTGCGTATCGGGGACGTGGCGATCTGCACGAATCCCTTCGAGCTGTTCACCGACTACGGCATCCGGATCAAGGCCCGCAGCGCGGCCGTGCAGACGTTCGTGATCCAGCTCGTGGGCGGCGGGTCGTACCTGCCGACGAAAAAGGCCGTCCGGGGCGGCCACTACAGCGCGGTGGTCCACAGCAGCCTCGTCGGGCCGGCGGGCGGTCAGGTGCTGGTCGACCGCACCGTCGCGCTGATCAACGGGATGTGGCAGGGGGGCAAGAAAAAATGATGCGTCAGTTCCCGGCGTTCGCCCGCCCGTCGATGTCGACGCGCATGGCCGTGAGGTACTTCGCCGCGTTGATCAGGACGCCGTAGCGGGGGACGTAGGCCATCTGGCCGTAGGGGGTCTGCAGCACGGGGCTGACACCCTCGATGGGCAGCCGGTGCCAGCGATGCTCGCCTGTGCGGTATATCCACTGCTCCTGCTGCTTCCGGGATGCGCCCTCCGGCTGGACGACGGCGAAGAGGGCGTTCTGCCCGGCGATGTACTCCAGCGTCGGCATGCGCCCCTTCGGCGGCAGCGGCGCACAGTCCACGGCGGCGAACCGGTTGGCCGCGATGTCGTAGCGCCAGAGACGCCGGGTGCCGGGATGGTCCTTCCGGGGCTTTGTGTACTCGTAGTAATAGATGTGTTTTTCGTCGGGCACCAGGCAGAAATTGCGCATCTCCCCGACCCGCAGGGGCCAGGGCCGGGGGATGGCCCTGACGCTGAGCCGGCCGGCGGCCGCGTCGAAGACGCAGTAGTATGCCGCCTTCAGCTCACGGGCGTAGCGGGATTTCGGCACCAGCTCCAGGCAGTGGATCTTTCCCGCGGCGTCGGAGAGATGGGGGTTGCCCCACGGCCGCTCCACGCCGGGGCCGAGATCGCATGCCACCTTCTTCATGCGCCAGACGCCGCCCGCCCGCGCGTCGAAAAACCAGCTCATGCCCGGCTTCTTGTCCGCGCTGCTCCACCCGAGGTATCCCGCGTTCCCGCCGATCGAGACGTACATGCGCCCGTCGACCGCCTGATACTCGTTGCGCTGGTGGTGGGCGTGATGGCCGCCCCTGAATCCCATGGTGACGCCGCCCCAGCCGACGGGGGGAATGAAATCGTTGTGCTCGCCGACGGTGTGTATCCAGGTGTTGGCGGCCACGTCGTAGACGGCCACGTCGTTGACCTGGTAGGTGGAGTGCCCGCCGCCGAAGTAGTAGAGCCGGTTCTCGACCGGGTCGAACCCCACGTTGCCCCAGTCGCGGCGGACCTCCTCGCCGGGCCGCGGCTCGAGTTTTACCCACTCGTTGGCCGGCAGCCGCCGCAGCCGCTGTTCGTGTTCCGGGTCCGGCGCGGGCCACGCGATGGGCCTGATAGGGGGCGGCGGCCGCCATGCCGGGGCGGGCTCCGCCGGCATCGCCCCCAGGTCCAGTTGCAGCGCGTACGTGTCCTGGGTGACCCGCGTGCCCTCGCGCCGGTTCTGCGTCAGCACCAGCAGCCGGCGATCGGGATCGTAGCCCACGCAGAACAGCGGCGTCCGCGACGCGTAGACGCGGCGGCAGGCCGGCTCGAAGTCCAGTTCCAGTCGCAGGCGGCGGTGCCAGGAAGCCCGCTCGATGTCCAGGGTCCAGAACGTGCAGGTCGCCGGCGTTTTTTTGCGGCCTTCTTCCGTGAACGTCGCGAGAAAGACGGTGCCGGTTCCGGTCTCCCGGAAGAGGTTGGGCAGGTCCGTCGTCGGCGGCCGCCGGGACGTCTCCAGCTCCCGCCAGGTCCGGGATCCCGTGTCGTACAGCCAGGTGTCGTTCAGCGCCCCGGGGGCGGCGCCGAGGTGGAAACCGGGCTCCAGGTCGGTCCGGACGATGCCGTTTCGCCCCCCGAACATGACCAGGCACCGGCTGCCGGGATCGTAGACCAGCGGCGCGGCGCAGCGGGGCGGCGGCTCCGCCGCCGGTTTGGTCCGGCGCCAGCGGCGGTCGCGATAGCTGAAGACCAGCGTGCCGAGGTGGCCGCTGACCTCGCCGGTCTCCGCGCGGCGGTCGATGTTCTTCGGGTCCCCCGCGCCGCTCCAGTGGGGGAACATGACGATTTCGTCGTTGACCGGGTCATACGCCATACCCGCCCCGTACACCGGCGGCCCGCCCGGGTACTCCGTGCCGTATATCACCGCCGCGGCCTTCATGTCCGACCACGTCTTCGCGGCCGGATCGTAGGCCGCCATCAGCCCCTTCATCGCGTAGACCACCCGCCCGCGCTTCGCGTCCCAGCAGGCGGCGTTGACGTACATCGACGGCGTCGGCCGCCCGTTGTCCTGCATGGCGGCCGTGCCGCGGATGCTGGTCCCGATCCCGGTCTGCCCGACGCTGTGGGAGGGCTTGAGGTCCGGCGTGGCGGGGTAGTCGCCGACCCAGTCGCCGCGGTCCGGGTCGAAGGCGAGCACGTCGTCGCGGTTCTCCAGCGGCACGCGGTAGATGTTCCGCACCGCCCCCCAGTGGATGATCTGCTTCCGCGCCGGGACGTAGACGGGGGACGCCCAGGTGTAGCCGCGGAAGTCGTTTTTCGTCTCCAGCTTCACCCAGCGGTTGACGGGGTAGTCGGCAGCGAAAGCCGGCGGGCGCGGCAGCAGGAGGATCGCGGTGGTCAGCAAGAGCGTTCGTGCGTTCATGGCGGTTGCTCCGTTATCGTGTCGGCTCGCCCCCGGTGACCGCGGGGCGGGGTATGTCTGCCGGCCGCGAAAAGCCGGGCAGACGGTGCGACACATTCAAGTATACGAATACGGCGATCGAAAAGGCAACCGACGCGTTCTACCTGGTGCCCGCCCGCCGGCACGATGCCTGCCCGCCCGGTCTCGACGGCCGTCTCCGCAGGTGAAATCATTTATTGATACATCCCGCAAATGTACGTACAATTAGAACGATATGTTGCACCGTCAACGCACCATGAATCTGTTGAGAACCGGCCGTTACGTGCTGGCCGCACTCGTTTGCGCGGTCATGCTCTCGCCCCTTTCCGCGCGGGACGTGACGTTCTTTCACATCTCCGATCAGCACTACCGCGTCGAGGAAGGGGGCGATAAGAAGGGGACGACCGGCGCGGAAAAAAAGTTTGCGAAGACCATTGCGGCGATGAACGCCTTACCGGGAACCCCCTGGCCGGGGAAGATCGGCGGCACGGTCGACCGGCCCCGCGGCGTCATCATGACCGGCGATCTGACCGACGGCGGACGGCCCGCGGAGTGGGACCGGTGGACGGCGCACTGGGGTTTCACGGGCGGGGACGGTCTGCTCGACTACCCGGTCTACGAGGGGTCGGGCAACCACGACGGGTCATCTTCGAGTCACCGGCGGGGGCACGTCCGGCGCCGGATTATCAGGCGCAACAAGGAACGCCCGGCCGTGGTGAACGTTTCAAAAAACGGCCTGCACTATTCGTGGGACTGGGACGACGTCCATTTCGTCCAGCTCAACGAATACGCGGGGCTCGAGGACACCGGGCGCTATCCCGGCAATCGGGCATACGGGCGCAAGATGCAGCGGTACGGTGTCCCCGCCGAAAAAAGCCTCCAGTTCCTCCGGCGGGACCTGGCCGCGCAGGTCGGGGACAGCACGCGCCCCGTCATCCTCCTGCAGCACTACGGGTTCGGGGCGTTCCCGTTTCACCCGTGGGGCGAGGAAGCGGGATGGTGGACCGAGGAACAGGCGCTCCGCCTCTGGGAGGCGATCGAGGGGTACAACGTCATCAGTATTCTCAGCGGCCACGACGGCAGCGAGGCGGTGGTCAACTGGAACGGGATTCCCAACCGCCACATGGATGATTACGTCCGTTTCGGCGCCTACCATATCGGCGACGATACCCTGTCGTTCGCGCAGCGCAACGCGAAGTCCGGAACATGGCAGAGAGCCGCGACGCAATCGACGCGGATCGACGCCTCCCTCCCCCCGGAACTGGTGCAGGGACCGTACCTGGTCTGCGGCGGGACGCCGGGGACGATGACCGTCCGCTGGCGCACGAACACCGACGTCTCCTGCACCCTGCAGTGGGGCGACGACCGGTTCAGGTACGAGGACGGGCGGGTTGCAGTCGAGCCCTTCAACGAGCGATACCACCTCTATAGCTACACGATAACGGACCTCAAGCCCAACGCGTGCGTCAAGTACGCGCTGACCATCAACGGCAGGTATGCCCCGGGTATGTTTTACGCCCCGCCGACGGGGGCCCGGAAGGTCAGGTTCCTGGTTGCCGGCGAACAGCCGGATGTCGCAAGCCGCAATACGCTCTACAAGACCCTGTACGACAAGATCTACGCGGACCCCGCCTGCCACTCCATCCTGTTGTGCCCCGGAGATTTTGTCTCCCCGGCAAACGACCTCCGCGCGTGGGACACCACGTTCTTTTCGCGCCGCGCGGCCGCGCGGCATGTCCGCTGGCTGCAGAGTCGCATGCCCCTGGTCGTCGCCCCCGGCGACAGCGCGGCCGCGCGGTACCTGTTCACGGCGGAACCGGCCGATACCGCCGGGTATTACTCGCTGGACTACGGCCCCGTGCACGTGGCGGTACTGAACGCCGAAAAAAGCGTGGCCCCCGGGTCGGCACAGCATCAGTGGCTGCAGGCCGCGCTCGCGGCCACGAAAGCACCGTGGCGCGTCGTCATGTGGAACGCCCCGGGAGCCGGCCGGGCGGCGCGATTCAGGCGGGACCTCCAGGCCGTGGCGGCCGCCCGGGACGTGGATCTCTGCATCATCGGCAACGAGCGTGCCGAATCGCTGCAGCAAAACGGGACCACCTGCCTCGCCCCGGGAACGCACTCGGCCGCGGTCGCGATCGAAGGCGACCGCCTGCGGTACGAGCTGTTCACGCCCGACGGCACAACCGTCTCTGCCGGCAAGTGCCGGTAACCGAGGAGCATGACATGCGCGCCGCCGGAGATCGTATTACGACAGACAGCGCGAGAGCGGTCCGATTATCCGTGCCGGCGGCCGCACTGCTCCTGGTGACCGGCGCGGGCGCGGCCCCGCCGGCAGGCCGCGCGGCCGCGCGGCGGGAAACGGTCGCGATAGACAGCGTTGAGGAACTGCGGGCATGCGCCGGCAAGAGCGGGCAGGCGGTCAGAATGAAGCCGGGGGTGTACCCGGTGAAACGCACCCTGCCGGACGATCCGAAAACCGTCTTCCGGTTCAGCGGTTCGAACAACCGTTTCGACCTGCGCGGCGTCACCCTGCAGGTCGACACCAACATGCTCGGCGCTATGCCCCGCGCCACGGCACACGGACTGGGTGTCTATCGTATCGCGGGCAGCCGCCTGGTGTTTCGGGGCGCGGTCTTCGAAAACGTCGGCAATCACGCGCCGCGCCGCAGCCTGACGGACTTCAGCGTGACCGGCGACGAGGTGACGTTCACCAACTGCCGTTTCATCGTCCGCGGCTCCGCGCCCTGGGGATACGGCAGCCTCTACGGCAAGGGGCGGGGTTCGGCCGTCCGGTTGCAGAAACACTCGTGTTTGTCCGTGTCCGGCAACCGGTGCCTGATCGAGAAGTGCGATTTCACCATCCACTCTTTCGGCCACGGGATTCACCTGCACGGTGCCGACAAGACGGTGATCCGCAACGTCACCATGGACGGGGCGCTGCGGCCGACCGATGACCTTTACGCGGAGACCGACGGGCCGGCCGCCGAACACGACTACACGGTCATGTTCCCGCCCTGGCGGAAAGGCGAACCGATACCGAAAGGGGAGATGCTGAGCCTGACCGAGGACGGGATTCGCGCCTACAGCCACACCGGCTTTGTCACCGTCGAGAACTGCACGGTCAAGCGGATGCGCGGCGGCATCACCATCACCCAGGCCGCGGGGGCGACGGTCACCGGCTGCACGGTCCTCGACTGCGGCGGACACGCCTACAGCCTGCCGTCCAACGCGACCGTGCGCAACTGCCGGGGGAACGCGGCCTACGCGCCGTTGCTGGTCATGCCCTACGCGAACCGGCGTAACGCGGATATCGAACTGACCCTGCTGGATGCCGACCGATCCTGCGGCGACCATCCGCTCGCGACGGTCGTCGGCAGCGGCCACCGGATCGTCATCGACCGCGCCGGTGACGGCCCCCCGGCGAAGCGCCGGCCGCTCATACTGGGCAGGGTCGCCGGCGGGCGGTACACCGCGGAAAACACCGAGGCGAAAAAGCTGCGCAGGGCGAATGCGGCCCGCGGGATCGTGCTGCACAACCGCACGCCGCACCCGGTTATCCTGACGCGGTACGCGACCGGCTGCACCGTCGAGAGCGCGGGGCCGGTCGAAGACCGGGGCGGGGATACCGCCGTTACCCGTTGTTCCGGCACCGCGTCGCCCTGACCGGAACCCGCGGCCGGCGGGGCCGGTGTTTCTCCGGCGACATAACCCCCCCTCATTTTGAATTGGTTACAATGTCTGTCGGCGCGAAACAGGGACATACAATGCAGTGTTCCCCGTGGCCGTTATTTTTTCAGCGTGATCGTGCCGAGCCGGTAGCGGCGATGACCGTCGTCGTCGGCCAGCGGGAGCGCGATACGGGGGGTTCCGTCGCGCCGGCCGACGGAAACGTACACATCGTACGTGCCGTGCCGCGGCGGCAGCATGCCGCCGAACATCTGGTTTCGGGCGCTGTTCAACACCAGGGTGCTCACCAGGGTTCCTTCGGGCACGTCGCCGGGGGGGGCCGACCTTCAGTTCGCGCATGGTTACGCGGGAGTCGGTGAGCACCGCGACGATACCGCCCTTCTTATCCTTCAACGTCAGGGTCATGTACCCGCCGGGATAACAGGGGGCCACGCCGGTGTTGGCCCACGTTGATTTGACCGTAAAGGGTTCTCTTATCTTCACGGCTTCCGGCCAGCTTATGCGCCGCAGCTCGAGACGGTAGCCGAGGCGGCGGTTGATTTTTTCAATGACGGGACGTTCTTTCTGCAAAAACTCCTGCGGCCACCAGTGAATCGACAAGTAGCTGGCATGGTATTCTTCGACCGCCTGCAGCAGCCGGTCGGATTTCCAGGCCCCTCTTTTTTTGGAGGATCCGTAGTGTTCGTGCTCGAGGATCACGGGCCGGCTCGGCCAGAATGCCTCGGCCATGTCTGCGTGATGCCACCGGGATTTGACCAAGATGGAATTATCACCATTACGCCCGTACCTACATCCCGCCGGCGGTGCTCGCGCCGGGGACCTGGTACGTCCGCGGCCGGTCGATCGCCCCCCTTGACGTGCCGGGGGCGTGGACGCCGCCGCGGATGTTTCACGTCGAGGACCGTGTCGTCGCGCCCCGGCCGCCGGTATACGAGATAGCGCATAACAAGCCGTTCTTTTTTACCAACGCCCGCCGGCCGCGGGATTTCGAGGGATTCTGGAACAGTCTCCCGGAAAAGCTGCGGCCCCGCTACGGCTGCCAGGTCGGTTACCGGTACGCCCGCGACGAAAACCGTTTTGCGCACTTCCTGAAGGGGGGGTACCCGATCATCTTGGTCTTCAAGGGCGGCCGTCCCGCCGACACGGCGATGCTGGACCGGCTGTACCGTAAGCACCCGCAGGTCGTGGGTTTCGCCTTCGGCGAGGCGGGGCTGCCGATTCGCTCGCTGGAACGGGGCATCCTCCTGTCCGGGAGTTTCGGCAGGACCGCCGGCAATTTCGGCGACCTCAACCAGATCCGGATCGGCCTGGATAAGCGGGTCTACGCGGCACTCGAGGACTACGGGGATTACTTCTGGCCCATGCCCAAGTCGATGCGCCCGAAGGTGGTCGGCCAGCGGTACAGCCTGTGCCTGGGGCTGTGGCTGTCGGGCCGGATCAGCCGGTGGGGGATCGAGACCGAGTGGTGGGCGCCGAACAAGATCGGCATCGCGGACGAGGAGATGCGGGGGGTGGACTGGATGCCGCCGTTCCTGGCGGGGCTGATCGGCGGGGCCCAGGTCTGGCGGATCGAGCCGTTCTACCCCGGCAAGATATGCAAGATCTGGGACGCGGAAAAGAAACGCGCGGGCCCCGCCTGGGCCCGCGCCCTCCGCCCCTTCTTTATCGACGTCATCGAGCACGAACTGATCCCCACCCGCCGGCAGGTGCTGGCCAAAACGCCGGTGGCGTTCCTGGCCAAACGGGAATACCACGACATGGTTTACCGGGGACCCCCGCACTGGCCGTCGGCGGCCTTCGCGGCCCTCCACGGCACGGCCGCCGGCAGCCGGCAGTGGCTGCCGGAGACCGCCCGGTACTTCATCGTGCCGATGCTGCCGGTCCGGGCGACCGCGGCGGAAAAGGCGGTATTCACATCGGTCGTGGACGTCGAGGAGTATGCCGGCACCGCGGAGATCGTGGACCACTTCAACCGGTACCACCCGCCCGTCGACGACGAGGCGTTCGCCGTCCTGGTCGGCGATACCGGCCTGGTCCACAACACCGGCGAAGAAGAGCGGGACCGGGAAACGGTCCCGGACCAGTCCTATTCACTGGCGTTTACCCGGGGGCCGGTGGCGTCCATCAGCGGCGCGGTCGGCTACCACAACTACATCATCGCCAAGCAGGAACGCGACCGCCTCTTCCTCCACGTCAACAACTACCGGGAAAAGCAGACCACGGTGACCCTGCACGGCCGGACGGCACCGGCGGTCAGGATCGAGCCCGCCGGCGCCCTGGTGAAAAAACGGGTGGCGGGCGCCGCCGTCACCGTGACCGTCGGCCACGCGCACCCGGTCGGCGTGACCCGGATCTATGCGACCGGCGGGTGACCGGGGCGCGGCATGGCTTTCATCGCCGGTTACGCCACATTGAGGGGGGCTGCCGTAAACGCCGGTTTCCGTATGCCTGCCGGTACGGAGAGTAGGAGATTAGCGTGTGTACAGTCGGTTTTAATTTGACTGAAGGTTGTTGCATGCATTATAATGAATAGTGCATGCAATACGCATATACCTTTTTTTAAAAGGAGTTTTCGATGCCTTCTCTTCAAGTTCGAGATGTGCCGGACCCCTTGTACAGCAAGCTGAAAATCAGCGCGGCCCGCTCCC
>CAZLBC010000099.1:11132-16394 GCA_964557575.1 uncultured Planctomycetaceae bacterium | reverse complement strand
CGCAGGGGACGATCAACCGGGTTCTTCGGCCAGGGCATGGGTAGGGAGCGCCCGTTGTTGTTTAAAATGCCCCTGTCCCCGGAATTACTCCGTGCGGTACTTGACGACCAGGTAGACGACGGCATCGGACTTGTTGAGGTTCCGGATCTCGTGCGGCACGTCGGCCGAGTAGTGCACCGAGTCGCCCTTCTTCAGCACCGCGTCACGCTCGGCGGAGGTCACCGCGACCCGCCCGCGCATGACGGTCAGGAACTCCTCGGTGCCGTTGACGTGCTGTTCGGATTCGAGTGCTCCTTTTCCGTGCAGGATGATCTCGTAAAACTCGATGTCCTTTTCCATCCGCAGCGGCGAGAGGGTGCGGATCGTGTACCGGTCGGTGGAGATGAACTGGTAGCGTTCCTCCCCGGCCCGGATGATGTTGAAGTGGGTCCGGGGGGTCTGCGCGCCGAGGACGTCGCCGATCTCCAGGTTCAGCGCCGCCGCGATATTGTAGAGCACGAGCACCGTGGGATTGGCCTTGTTCTGCTCTATCTGGCTCAGCATGGCCTTGGAAACGCCGCTGGTCTTCGCGAGGGCGTCGAGGGTCATGGCCGCCCGCTTGCGCGCCTTCCGGAGGCGGCCGCCGATCTTGAGTGATTTTCGCCGTTTCATATCGTGAATAAAAATTCCATTATTTCGAACAGCTTTTTCCTTGAAGACGATGTTCGCCAATGTATAGTATAGTGAATATTTGTTCAATGCAACAAAATAATCGACCGCGTACGAAGAGGTGAGGGAATCATGAAGGCACTGGTGAAGAGGCGAGCGGAACCCGGCCTGTGGCTCGAGGACATCGACCCGCCGGCGGTGGGCAGGAACGACGTCCTGATAAAGATCCGGAAGACCAGCATCTGCGGGACCGACCTGCACATCTACAACTGGGACGCGTGGGCGCAGAAAACCATTCCCGTGCCGATGCCCATCGGGCACGAGTTCGTGGGAGTCGTCGAAGATTTCGGCGAGAACGTCTACGATTACAAGCCCGGCGACCTGGTCAGCGGCGAGGGGCACCTGGTCTGCGGGCGCTGCCGCAACTGCCTGGCCGGCCGGCGCCACCTCTGCGCCCACACCCGCGGGGTGGGCGTCAACCGCGACGGCTGTTTCGCCGAGCACCTCTCCATTCCGGTCACGAACGTCTGGCCGGCCAACGCCGATATCCCGCTCGAGATCACGAGCTGTTTCGACCCCCTCGGCAACGCCACCCACACCGCCCTGTCGTTCGACGTCCTGGGCGAGGACGTCCTCATAACCGGGGCGGGCCCCATCGGCTGCATGGCGACCGCCATCGCCCGCTACTGCGGGGCCCGGTACATCGTGGTCACCGACCTGAACCCCTACCGGCTCGACCTCGCGCGGAAGATGGGCGCGACGCTCGCGATCGACCCGCGGGAGCGCGACCTCCGCGACGTCCAGGAGGAACTCGGCATGGTCGAGGGATTCGACGTGGGCATGGAGATGTCGGGAAGCCCCGCGGCCTTCCGCGACATGCTCGAGAACATGTGTCACGGCGGCAAGGTCGCGCTGCTCGGCATCCTGCCCATGACCGAGATCGACTGGAACCTGGTGGTGTTCAACGGCCTGGTCATCAAGGGCATCTACGGCCGCGAGATGTACGAGACGTGGTACAAGATGACGGTGATGATACAGGGCGGACTGGACATCGGCCCGGTGATAACGCACCGGCTTCCCTTCGACGAATTCGAACAGGGATTCGAGATCATGAATACCGGCAACTGCGGAAAGGTCGTCATGGACTGGCCCGAATAGACAAGGAGCGCCGCGATGTACGACACCTATCGGAAACACGCTGCTGAGGAACTCGAACAGATATGCGCGTCGGGCCTCTACAAGGCCGAGCGGGTGATCGTCTCGCCGCAGGGAGCGCGGATCGCCGTCGCGGACGGCCGGGAAGTCCTGAATTTCTGCGCGAACAACTACCTCGGTCTCGCCAACGACCCGCGGGTAACCGAGGCCGCCGCGCAAAGCTACGAGCGGTGGGGCTACGGCCTCAGCTCGGTGCGCTTCATCTGCGGCACCCAGCAGTTGCACAAGCAGCTCGAGGCGCGGCTGGCGGCATTTCTCGGCACCGAGGATACGATCCTCTACAGCTCCTGCTTCGACGCCAACGGCGGACTGTTCGAGGCCCTGCTCGGCCCGGAGGACGCCGTCATCAGCGACGAGCTGAACCACGCCAGCATCATCGACGGCGTCCGGCTGTGCAAGGCGCAGCGGTTCGTGTTCAAAAACGGCGACATGGGCGACCTGGCGGCGAAACTCGGGGAGGCCGCCGCCGCGCGCCACCGCATGATCGCCACCGACGGGGTCTTCTCGATGGACGGCAGCATCGCGCAGCTCGACGCGATCTGCGACCTCGCGGAGAAGCACGACGCCCTGGTCATGTTCGACGACTCGCACGCCACCGGCTTCGTCGGGCCAACCGGGCGCGGCACGCACGAGTACCGCGGCGTGATGGACCGGGTGGACATCATCACGAGCACGCTGGGCAAGGCCCTCGGCGGGGCGACGGGGGGCTTCACCGCCGGGCGGAAGGAAATCGTCGCACTGCTCCGCCAGCGGTCCCGGCCCTACCTGTTCTCCAACACGCTCGCCCCGGCCGTGGTCGCGACGTCGCTGGCGGTCCTGGATATCCTCTCGGAGTCGACCGCGCTGCGGGACCGGCTTGAGGCCAATACGAAGGCGTTCCGGGCGGGCATGGCCGAGCGCGGGTTCGACATCCCGGACGGCGACCACCCGATCGTGCCGATCATGCTCGGCGACGCCCGGCTGGCGACAACCATGGCCGACATGCTGCTGGATGAGGGCATCTACGTCATCGGCTTCAGCTACCCCGTCGTGCCGAAAGGTCAGGCGCGACTCCGCGTGCAGATTTCGGCCGCCCACACGGACGGCGACATCGAGCGTGCCATAAACGCCTTCTCGCGGGTGCGGGAGCGGTGCGCGGAGTGAGCGGACCGGCCGCCGACAGCCGACGGCGCGGCGTTCTTCACTCACGTCTGTTCGTGCCAGAGGTCCAGCATCTCCCGGCACCGGTCCCGGGAAGACGGGAACACGGCCGGGCGCAGGATGACCCGGGCGCCGGTGTCCCGAACCAGACCCGCCAGCCGCAGCGTGTAGTCGCGCCAGTCCTCCCCGTCCGCCGCGGCCAGGTGACTGCATAAGACCGTGCCGGTTTCTGCGCAGGTTGCCAGCAACTGCCGCGTATCGAACAATGCCGGGTTGCCCAGGTCGATCGCCGCCACCGCCTGCTGCGCGGCGAGCTGGCGGAAGAAGGTGGCGTGAAAGCCGCAGAAGTGCGCGAAGACGCCGCCGAACCGGTCGGCCCACCGGGTGACGGCCGGCAGGATGGTCGCGTCGATCATCGCCGGCGACAGGAGCGTCGCCGTGTCCTCGGAGAGCCGGACGCCGGCAGCGGGAAAGAACACCCCCTGCGCGGTGCCGTGGCCGTGGACCATGGAACCCAAGGGTTCGCCGAGCGCCGCTTTCAGCGCGAGCGTCGTGCGCTCGTAGAGCAGGGCGCAGGTATCCATCAGCGCGGCGACGGCATCGGCCCGCCCCGAATCGGCCAGGTCGAAGAAAATCTCGTCGCCCCGCAGGAGGTGGGCGATATCGAAGACGCTCTGCGTGTCGGCGAGGTAGGCCGCCACGGCCTCCGCCTCATCACCGGCGCGGTGAATCTCGTAGAACGCGTGGGCCAGGCGGAAGACCTCCGTGTCCGCCGGATCGATGTCGCGGGCCGCGCGCACGGCCTCTTCGCTCAGCGGACGCCCGGGCCAGGGCATCGAGTTTTCGTGGAGCTGAAACTCCTGGCCGGCGATCGCGGGAATGAAGGTGACGCCGAGGTTCGGCCGGACCGTCGGGATGCCGTCGGTCGGCCAGTCGACGATCGGCCGCGCCCGCGCTATTTCCGACTCCCACATGCCCGCCGGATCGTAAAAACGCCGCGGGTAGTCGTCGAGGTCGTAGAGGCTGTGCTCGGCGGCGGGTATCAGGATAAGGCTCGGCCCCTCCCCGCGCCAGAAGGATGCATGGCACTGTCTTTTCCGTTCGATCATGACGGCTCAATTGTCCCCCTCATGACTGCGGGTGTCCACGGCCATTTTGTCGCATTCTTAACATACTTAAAACAAAACGCTTAAAGCATAAAAAGAAAATGACTGACCGGTCGGTCATTTTTTCCAAACCTTTTTCTCGCAAATGTTTCCTACAGTCGGTATCATGAAAAGTATTCCATTAAGAGTATTCGTCGATCGGCCCCGACCGCCGGTTTGAGCAACAAGGTAATCTCGGAGGAAAACCAATGAAAAACGCAATGGGATTCATCACAACGGCACTGGCATGCGGCATCCTCTTTTCGGCGGGACCCGCCGGCGGCGATGTCCGCATCAACCTGGGCGGGGGCGGGAACATCACCGCCGCCGAACTGGTCAGTGGCCGGGCCGTTACGGGCATCCGCGGCGACATGGGCGACTTCAGTATGTACTACATAGACGTGCCGGACCGCACGACCAACCTGGCGATCACCACGGCGGGCGGCAGCGGCGACGCCGACCTGTACGTCAGGCACCTGAAGCCCCCGAACCGTCATTTCTACGATCACCGCTCTATCGGTACGGACACAAACGAAAACGTGCGCCTTGAGAATCCCGCCGCGGGCCGCCACTTCATTCTCCTGACCGGCTTCAGGCCATACGCCGGGGTCAACCTTCGCGCGGTCTGCACCGTCCCGCCGAGGCGGGGGCCCCGGCGCCCCGGCATCCGCGTCGACCCCGACCGCTACGAGAACGACGACCGCCGTTCCCGGGCCGGCCGATACCACCGCCGTCCCCAGACCCGCACCATCCACGCCCCCGACGACGTTGACTGGCTGGAGTACACGCCGTTCACCGCCGGCCCGCGGCGGCTGGTCGTCTCCGAGGCCGACGTCCCGCTGAAGATAGCCGTCTACGACGCCGAAGACACCTCGCGCGTCCTGGCCGCGTTCGGAACGGCCGCATTCGACGACAGGATGGTCAACACCGCCTCGGTGCCGGTCGCCGCCCGCAGGACGAAGACCTACCTGGTGGCCGTCTCATCCCGGCGTGGCCGGACCGGCACGTACCGGATCGCCTTCGAGCAGATCGATACCGAGGATGGCGGCGACACCATCCCCCCCGGCCGCCCGCCCTCCGGCCGACCCGGCCACGGCAGGCCGGGACACGGCAG
>CAZLBC010000099.1:0-11032 GCA_964557575.1 uncultured Planctomycetaceae bacterium | reverse complement strand
CCCCCGGCCGCCCGCCCTCCGGCCGACCCGGCCACGGCAGGCCGGGACACGGCAGGCCGGGACACGGCAGACCGGGGCCGGGCCCGGGTGACATCAGGGCCGAAACCCTTTCCAGCGGCGAGAAGGAACGGAATATCGAGGGGGACCGCGGCGACCGGCTCTACTACCGCGTGTACGTCCCCCGCGGCGCGCGGGTCCTGCACATCACCCTCGGCGACGGGGAGGGCAATCCCGACCTGTACGTCGCCCACAACAGCGTCCCCACCACGCAGAGCCATATCCACTCGGCGACCGGCGGCAACCGGCTGAGCCGCACCGCCGAGGAGGTCATCATACGCGGCCCGCAGTACGGCTGGTACTACATCCTCGTGCACGGCCGGTCGGACTTCGAGGAGGTGGACCTGACGGCCGTCGTCCGGTAGGAAGGAAGCCCCATGAGCGCGACGATCCGTTTCGGCAGGACCGGCTTGAATGTATCGCCGGTCTGTTTCGGCACCTGGCAGTTGAGCCCGCGGTTCTGGGGCGATATCCCGCAGGAGGAGGCCCTGGGCGCCATGCGCGCCGCCCGGGAGGCGGGGGTGAACTTCTTCGATACCGCCGACGCCTACGGCGACGGCCACGGCGAGAGCGTCCTGGGCGAGTTCCTCGCAACGGTCCCCCGCGACGAGGTGGTCGTGGCCACCAAGGTCTTCAACCACTTCAACCCGGACGGCTCGCGGTACCCCGATCTCTCGCCCGCGCACGTCCGGCAGCGCTGCGACATCGAGCTGCAGCGCCTCCGGATCGAAACCATCGACCTCTACCTGCTGCACTTCTACGACCAGTTGACCCCCCTGCCCGAGATCGCCGGCGTCCTCGACGAGCTGAAGGCGGCCGGCAAGATCAGGCACTACGGCGCCAGCAATTTCAACGCCGGACAGCTCCGGGCGGCCCGGACGTTCGGGGACTTCGACGCGATCCAGCCGCCCTACAGCCTCATCGCGACGGACAGCGAGCGGGAACTGCTGCCCTGCTGCCAGGCCGCGGACGTCGGGGTGATGGTCTACTCGCCCCTGCACAAGGGGCTTCTGACCGGAAAGTACACCGGCGACGAGACCTTCACGGACTTCCGGAAGCACCACCCCGACTTCCGGGGCGACCGGTTCCGCCGGATCGCGACCGCGGTCCGGGCACTGGGCGACATCGCCGCCGGGTACGAGATGAGCATCTACCAGCTCGTCCTCGCCGCCACGCTGATGCACCCGGCGATCCACGTCGCCGTGGCCGGCATCAAGACCCCCGCGCAGATCGCGGAGGCGGCGGCGGTCATGGGGCGAACCGTCTCGCGGGAGGACTACTTCAGGATTCGAAAGCTGCTGGCGATCGACGCCCCGGCGAAGCTCAAGGACGCCGACGGCGTGTCGAAGTAAAGCGGGGCGGCGGCCTTCACTCACTCCCGGCCCAGGATGTCTTCGACCCGGCCGGGCGGCAGCATGCAGCGGGCGGCGAGGCGGGCGATCTCGCGCCCGGTCTCGGCCCCGTCCAGCGCCCGCTGGAGCTGTCCGGGATCGATGCGTGCATAATGCCCGTCCCCAAAGACGACGTTCACCTTCCCTCCCGCGCGGGTGCAGTCCTCCCATGCCAGGGGCGTGCGGGCCATGAAATGCAGGTAGTCAACCCGTATCTTCGGGCTGACCTGCTCCCGCAGTCGTTCGACGGCATTACGGTCCATGCCCGCCGGAACCGGCATTTCCCGGCGGACGTAGTCCCATGCGAGAGTCACGGAAAGCGGGTCGCGGTTGCCGTCGCGGGAAGCAATCATCTGCCGGATTGCCAGTTCGCGGACGTATTCAGGCAGGTAGACGTAGCGGCCCGCGTCGCGGGCGGAGGGAGGGGTGATCACGGTCTCGGGCAGGTACTCCCGCTCGGCCAGCGCCGCCAGACTCACGGGCATGGGTTCGTCCGCGTTCGAGAGGACGGCCATCGCGATCTGGCGGAGATTATCCAGGGATCTCGTCGAACGGGCCTCACCCCGCGCGGCGAACAGCGGCGGGAGGGCCTGGAGGCCGAAGAGGCCGCGGAACACCACGGTCAGCACGATGCCGGCGGCCACGGCCGACCCGGCCCGCGCGCCGGCCGGCAATACCTGCCTGACGCGGGTGATGATGTTGATCCCGAAAAATATCCCCACGGCCAGTGCCGCCGCGGCCGGCCCGATCGAGAGGGCGACGACGCCAAGCGTGCCGAGGCCGGCGTCGTACCGGCCGGCCATGACCGGGCCCGCGACCGCCAGCGCGATCGCCGCCAGCAGGTGCAGTCCCAACAGCACGAGGGCCCACCACCGCCAGCCGGTCCGGCCGCGGCCCAGGCCGATCGCGCCCGCGATGCACAGCGACGCGCCGGCGGCGTTGATCGCGGCCGCCCCCAGGAACGGTC
Organism: uncultured Planctomycetaceae bacterium; assembly: GCA_964557575.1. Lineage (GTDB taxonomy): Bacteria > Planctomycetota > Phycisphaerae > SM23-33 > SM23-33 > CAZLBC01. Next base: position 8,617 of record CAZLBC010000099.1, on the reverse strand, counting down.
CCACCCCGTAGACCTCGCTGCCGGGGGACGCGACGGCCACGCGGTATATCGATATGCCTATGCCGGCCAGGAGCCCCGCCAGGAACACGGCGCCCTCGCTCCAGAGCCACCACCGCGTCGCCGTTGTCCACCAGTTGCCTCGTGCATCGTTCATCATCGTGTCTCCTTTGTGTCACATAATCCGGCTGTCATTACTCCGTGTCGCTGACGTTACCCTGCTGCCGGTTGACCTTGATCAACGCCCGGACCGCGTTGGGTCCCAGGGCGCGGTTGTAGACGCGGACATCGTCCACGGCGCCGTTCAGGAACGCGCCCGTGTCGCGCACGCCGATCTCGATGGTGCCGGTCACCGGCGGGATGCGGCCGGACGCGTTGCCGGTCTTGCCGGCCTGCGTGCCGTTGATGTAGATGACCAGTTCACCGGCTTCGCCGTCGAACGCGGCGGCGACGTGGTACCACCGGCCGGCGTTCAGGTTCGCGGCCGTGCCGACGCTGCGCCAGGTCCCGGTCTCGGTCTGTATGCTGAAGGTGAGGGAATACGGCGGCGCGGTCTGGGGCACCATGATCCGGTAGAACTGCATCCGTTCGACGACGCCGGTCGAAGCCTTGTGTTGCGTGTCGCCCAGCTTGATCCGTGCGCAGATCGTGACGGCGTCGCGGACGAGGCCCGTGGGCTTGATCTCGGCCCTGCCGGCGGTTTTCGTCCTGTCTCCGCCGCAGGCCAGGGCCTGCCCCGTCCCCCGCGGCTCGAAGGCGGGATTGCTGACCGTGCAGCGGGCGTTTCGGCCCGACAGGTCCGGGTACGCGGCCGGCGCGTCCGGCAGCGGCTTGTCGAAAGTCCAGTGGCCGATCAAGTGCCTGCCGGCGCGTCCGGGGTCGTCGACCAGGAAACGGCGCTCGAATGCGTGCATGGCCACGGCCTCTTCGGGGCTGACCCGCGGAATACCGGTATCGAGGCGGACGGGCGTTACGTTCACCACCGCCGTCTCGCCCCACGTCGCGGCCGCCGGGTCGTGGATCCACGCCGACGAGGTCTGGACCGGGTAGTTGCACACGCACCGCCGGGAGAAGTTGGGTATGTTGAGAACGCCGGCTGCCGGGACAATGCTCGCGCTGCAGCCGGAGCGGAGGTTGCGCAAGCGTTGTCGTTCGCCGCTGTCCAGGTCGACCGCGCAGACCGTCTGGTCGCGGACGAACGCCAGGTGCTTGTTGGCCACCGCGTAGTTGCAGCCGCCGCGCCGAAACACGTTGCTTTTGATCGTCTCGCCCGTGGCGAGCGCGATGATACGGGCGCCCTGGTCCAGCAGACGGTCGCCCATCAGCACCACGGGCTGGCTGAGCCCTGACGTTTTGGTCCAGACCGCGGTGCCGTCGGCGGCACGGAGCAGGAACGCGGTTTTTTCCCGGCCGCCGAGAAGCTGTTTCGTCCCGGCGGCATAGGCCAGCCAATCGTCGCGGGTTCGTACGCTCATCCACCCGCTGGCGCCGTGCCGACGGTAGGCCGCCTCGTACCGATACCGCCACCTGACGCCGCCGGTCGTTTCGCACAGGGCGAACAGGGACGACCCCGTCTTTTTCGCATCGCCCGCCCGCCGCTTCCAGCGATCGGTTGCCAGGGGCGAGAGGGAGTCGGTGCAGAAGACGAGCCCCCCGCCGACCGCGAGGGCCTTGATGTTGAAACGCGCGGCCGCGGCGCGGCGCCAGCGCAGCGCGCCCGTCTCCCGGTCGAGACAGATGATGACGTCCGCGTCCCACAGGCCCTCCTCGATCGCGCCCGTGTCCGCGTTGGCGGCCGCGATAAGCACGGAGCGGTCGGTCACCACGATCCCGGCCGCCCGGGCTTTTGACGTCTTCGGCAGCCCGACACGATAGTCCAGCGTGCGCAGTACCCCGCCGGTCGCCGGGTCGCAGACGACGCAGGCGCCCCGGCCGGCCGCGTAGATGCCCTCCGGGCGCGACGCAAATCGCGTGATGAACCCTTTCGCCCTGTCCGTGCCCCGCCGGCGCCAGAGCAACCGGCCCGTGTACGCGTCGTAGGCGAAGAGTGTCCGGCTGTACTGCTGCAGCGCATATACCCGTCCCCGCACCACCTGCGGTTTGACGCCCCGGCCATAGTCCTTGTTCTTGATGAAACCATACTCCGGGCCGTCGCCGTACCACAGCGGCGCCAGGGGCCGCTGCACGGCCGTGTCGCGGGAATAGTGGCTCCGCGCCGGGTCGGCCGTTTCATGTGTCCAGTCGGCCGCTCCTGCCGGGGGGGCGGGGCGCGTGAGTACCAGGCACGCGCCGGTTTCGGGGGGCGCGGCGCCCTGCAGCGCAGCCGTCGCTGCCGTTGCGGCGAGGGCCGCTCTCTGTGCCGCTGAACCCGTGAAGCAGAGTACCCCGCCGTACGGACGGACGGATTTCCAGACACGGCGGAGCCGGGCCCGGGTCGGGGCCCCGACCGTCTCGCCGCGCACCCAGAGCACCGACGCGAGATACGCGGGCAGCATGAAGTCGAGCGGTTTCCCGCGGACGGCCTCCACGCGCTTGCCATAGACGTCCTGCTCATGCCCGTGGGCGCGCAGCGCGTTCACCGCGGCCGCGTCCTCGGCGACGACCAGCAGGCGGAGCCGGGTCTGCTGCAGGAACGTGGTGACCTCGTCGGCGCTCAGGCCCCCCAGCACGACGCAGAAGCCTTCGCGCACCGCCGTGCTCGCCAGGAGTGCCTGCTGCGCGCGGGACGGCGGCGCCGGGTCGGGGGCGGTCGGTCCCCTCTCGGCAGACGCGGGCGCCGCCGTGCCGTCGGCCGCCAGGCAGAGCAGCGTCCCGTCCCGCAGGGCGACGAAGAGCCGATCCGCCGCTGCAATCATGGACGCGGCGGGAGCGGCGGTACGATGCCGCCACGCAACCCGCGCGGCCGGCGTGCCGCCGGTCAGCTCGATGGCCAGGATGGTCTTGCCGGCGTGGCCGTAGAGCCGATTCCCCGCTTTGACGTGCAGCCTGCCGGGCGCTTCCAGCCCGGTCATCACCCGTATCGTCATCGGCGCGTCCCAGCGGTACGGCGTGTCGGTGCGGGTCCCCTTCGTCTTCGCGTACTCGGACACCGCGGCCCCGTTCAGATCATGTGCGTAGAAAACGCCGCGCACGAGGCTGTAGGCCGTAGTCCCGTCGAATACCGAGTCGGCAGTGCAGCCGGGGAAGAGCTTGTAGGGGTGGATCGGCCCCTCGAACTGGTCGTACCTGCTCAGGTCGAAGCGGTTCGGGGCATCCGCGCCGGCGGCTATCCACTTGCTGCCGACCTCGCGGAAGTCGACGAGGTTGACGATCCCCCGCGTGCCGACAAACGCGTAATTGCCGCCGATGGCGACACGGCAATGGCCGTTTCGATAGCCTTGCACGAAATGGAACAGGGTGCCGTCGGCACGGCTGAGGGCAATGGGGTGGGACCGGCCGTTGGGAATGAGGAGTTTGTCCCCCGCCGCCAGCAGGTACCCCTGCGGCGACGCGCCCGCGTCCCGGAGGAGGTTGTGATCGATACGCACGTTCTGCATGTGCCCGAGCCGGGACGTGGTCCACACCGGCTCGCCGGTGTCCACGTCCAGGGCGTGCACGTACACGCCCATGGTCGGCCAGACGCCGGCCGCGAAATAGACCACGTTGTTCACGACCACGGCCCCGCCCCGGACCGGCCACATGCTGACCAGGCGGTTGTTGCCCAGGAGCCGCGCATCCGGCCGGCCGGCCGGGTACGCCTTGACCGACCACCGCAGGGCGCCGTCCGCCAGGGTCACGCACCGGAACACGCCGTCGTCCGAACCGAACAGGACCGTGCCCTCGTGCAGCACCGGCGCGAGTCGTACCGGCGCCTCCGCGTAGATCCGCCAGAGCTGCCTGCCCGTCGCCGCGGAAAACGCGCGGACGCTGCCGTCTACCGGACTGCCCACCACCACGATGCCGCCGGCACAGACCGGTTCGTAGGACAGGTCGAACTGCTGGCGCGGCTCGTTGGGGAACGCGGGTTCGAACGCGGGGAACGATCGCTGCCAGGCGCGCGTGAGTGTCGCCGGCAGCGCATCCGGCGAACACGCCGACCGCCGGGCATCATACCGGTACGTCGGCCAGTCCCCCGCGGTGGCGTTGAGGGCGCCGCCGAGAAGAAACAGGAGGAAGCAGGTCCGTGCACGCGTCATTCTCGACAACTCCTTCCGGCCGTCTCGGGACGAGCGGTTTCGCGGAACCGCCACGGACAGGCAGCCGCATGTCTCTACCGTGATACCGTAACACTACAGCCGCGGGATAGCGGGCGGCGCGGCCGACAGCCGGCAACCGGTTCGATTGTACCCCCCGATCGCCGTCGATCAAGCGGGCGACCGGGGCGCGACGACCGGTCTCGATTTCCCGCTCCGCTACCGAAACACCTTCCGGTCCAGCACCCTTCCGTCGAGATCCTTGATTTCCACGGTCATCTCCTGCGGCTTCCGGGTGATCGTCAACAGGAGGTAGCCGGGCGTGACGGCCAGAAACGCCGACTGCGGATCCGGGTAGCGGTCGCCGGCGCTCAGCGACGTGTTGTAATACGTGAAGCCGTCGACTTCCGCTCGCTCGGCGAAGTGACCGAAGCCCGTGATCGCCAGCGTACCGGCGCCGATCATGGTGCCCCAGGCGCCGTCTGCCTGGCGGCGGACCCTGGCGTGTTGCTCGTTGTAGAGCGTGACCGTGAACCGGCGATCGCGTTCCTTCATGACCTCCCGATACCAGCGAAACTGTTCCGATTGCTTGTCGAACGGGTGGCACGTCTGCCACGTCGTTCCCCGGTCGGAAATGTGGTGCAGATCCAGGGCCACGAAACGAACGTCGAACGCGGGAACCGCGAACCGCCACTTCCATTCGTCGCCGGGCAGTGCGAAGAAACGCCGAAAGGCCGTGGCCTCGATGTCATAGACGGGCCGGGCGGGCGGGCGGTCGCCCCGCGGCCGCATCTGCTTGTCGTGGTTTCCGAGGACGGGCATCAGCGGCGTCGATCGAAACAGCCCGGGGTAGCGGTCGATCAGCTCGGCGTACGCCTTGATAGAATCCTTGTTACCTGCGCCGCCGGCGCCGTACAGGTTGGGGATGTTGTCGCCCGCGGTAAGCAACAGGTGGGGTTTGTCCCCGATGAGCGCCGACAGATCCGGCTTGCGATGCCAGTCGGCAACCACGGCGGCCCGCAGGACATCGGTCGGACCGGACCTCACAGCGGCGTCCGGCGAGACCTGCCGGCCGGTCCGCACGGCGTAATGGCAGGCGGTCCCCGGCTCGCGGCGGATCTCGACGTGATGGAGCCGTGTGTGTTCGTCGATCCCGGCTTCATGCCCGTAGCGGGGTGTCCTTCCCCACCGGACGACCGCGTTGCCCGGCTTCCTGCTCGTCCAGTTGACCACGATCCTGTCCGCATCGCCGGATTGATGCGTAAGCCAGATCTGTTCGACCTGGGCGGAAGCGCCGCGCGGCAGCAGGCCGAGCAGCACCGCGGTCAGCGACAGCGCGGGAAACACGAGGCACCCCGGACGGGCAGGCGGAAATCGGCTGTTGCCATTGAAGGCAGTTCGGGCGCGACATGCCGGCACGGCCCCTGCCGGGCCACGCCGAGCCGTGCCTCGTGGGCGGCGCCGATTCGGCCAGGATAGTGGTGGTAATGCCAATTGTAGCTCCCGTTGCCATGACCCGTTACCGTGACACCCAGCCTGGGCGACAGTTTGTCCGACAGAATGGCGGTCGCTTGAACCGCTGGTCCGCGATCTACCGGATTGTACCTCCGCCGATAACCGCCGATCAAGTCAGTATAACCCCCTACGCCGACGCTTTTCCCCTTTCCTTTTTTCTCGAGAGGGCTGCCCGCCTCCCTGAATTATTTCTGAGAATCCGGGCTGGGGACGGTCGGCGCCCGGATCTTCTGTTGCCCGCCCATCGGGAATTGGCCGGAATCAAACCGGGGCCATCACGAACGGCGTACGTTACCCTGAACGGGTTGAGGAAGGAATAGCCTGTCAATGCGTCCGCCGGGCGCGATGATTGTTCATTTACCGGCAGCGCCGGACAGGATTTTCCTCAGGGCCACGAAGTAATCACGCTTCGTTTCCTCGCAGCGATCCAGGGCGGTCTCCTTCCGTGTCCCGTCCGGCCAGAACCTGATTTCCTCTTCCCGCCAGATCGAGCGGTAGTACTTCTGGAAGGTGATCCACGTGGCCTTTTCAAAGAGCGCCCCCTGTTCCCGGGGCAGAAGGGGGCGCACCGTGTCGTAAAAGGTCTGCAGATTCTTTCGGCGCCGGGGGCCCAGGAAGGACGCGCCCCCCCACCGCCGCCGCGCCGGGGCGGGGATCACGTTCCGGCACGCCTACTGCCAGTCGGGCGTGTGCAACCCGTCCCGGGCAAGCCTGCTTACCGGACTGCGGCCCGACTCGACCAGGGTGTGGGACCTGGACACGCACTTTCGCGACACGATACCGGACGCGGTCACCCTGCCGCAGCGTTTCATGAACAACGGCTACCACTGCGCCGCTATAGGCATGATCTACCACAACACGCTGCCGGACCCGAAATCCTGGAGCGAACCGCGGATGACGATCCCCGGATACCCCTACGATCCCGACGCGGTGTACCGCGACGAGGACAACAGGGAATACCTCGATCGCAGGAAGGCAGAGATCACCGCCGCGGGCCGGCAGGAGAGGCACAGAGACGAACAGCGGACCAATGAGTTTAAGGAGAACTATTCGGTACGCGCCGGAGGGGAGTCGGTCAACAGCGGGTTGAAGCGAAGCACGGGGATGGGACGGGTGCGAACAAGAGGTCTGCCGCGGGTTCGCCTGGCCGTGATGTTGCGTTGTGCGGGGTGGAATATTATGCGTGCACTGGCAATCCTGAAAAAACGTGGAATGCGGGATTATGCCACTTTGAATACCATGATCTCGCGCTGGTGCGCCGCTTGTTGCCGCTTGTTTTCGATGTACAACCGCCCGAGAATCGTAATGCGTCCCTTTGTCCCATCTTTGCGAAAAAATCCACACCGATACGCTATTGGGCACATGTCTATCGCGGCATAAGAAATATTTCTGAGGGAGGCGTCAAAAAAGGCACCAAACAATCACATCCACTGGATTTCTCCCGCCGGGCGCAACTACTGATGTGTGACGTTCTGCCTGATAATTTTATTGACAATAACACCTAATATACGTACAATGTACATATGGATGACATCGTATTTGAATGGGACGAGAGGAAGAATCGAGAAAACCAGCGGAAGCACAAGGTTTCATTCGAAGAGGCCCAAACAGTCTTTCTCGATGAGAATGCCATTCGGTACTTCGACCCGGACCATTCACAGGACGGGGACCGCTTTCTTATGCTCGGCATGAGCTTCAGATTGCGTGTTCTTGTTGTATGCCACTGCTGCCGGCAGGATGATTCGGTGATACGAATCATCTCTGCTCGTAAGGCAGATAAACGTGAACAGTCGGATTACTGGAGCTAGATTATGAGAAAGCACTACGATTTCAGCAAAATGAAGGGGCAGAAGAACCCCTACATCAAACAACTTAAACAACCTGTAACGATGCGATTGGACAAATCTACTGTTACCTATTTCAAGGCGCTCGCCTCCGAGTTAGGAATGCCCTACCAGAGCCTGATCAACCTCTATCTCAGGGACTGCGCACTGAACCACAAGAAACTCCAAATACATTGGGCATCCTGAACCGGCAGAACAAGCACATCCAGTGGATTGGTAAGCGCAACCACTGATATGTGCGTAGGAAATAAATATGAATATGGAAGTATGGAATATCGATGGGTATGGTGTTCTGCATATACCGACCCCAAAGGATAATAGTATAATTATCGATATTCCTCATGACGACAACTTCATAAAACAATTGGCTGTCTTACGGAAAACTTTTCCAGAAATAACTTCTATCCATATATCCGAATTAAAAGAACACTCATTTTTGACCTGCTTGGCTTTCTCCATAGCCGGCTGTAGTGCACAGTTCGACTGTATCGAAGTTGGAATGTCAGCACAGAATGTTGTCGATATTCTCATGCTATTCGGCCGCAAACGAAACAACACGCCCGTCCATGGTCGAGATGAAGACGCCGCGACCCGTGACAATCAGCCCGTCAAACACGGGGGGGGACTGAAGCTCATACTCCGCCAGCGTCCGGCCCGTTTCGGCGTCGACCGCCCTGAGGGAGGCACCGCTTTTGCCGGCCAGCGCCCGGTCCTGTGCAACGAGTGCAGACTGCGTTTCCTCGTCCGCGTATGTCTGAAACGCGTCGACTTCATCCAGCACATCCGCCGGCCCGGCTATAAAAAGGATCCTGCCCGCCAGCGCCATCGCCCTGACCATCAGTGGCATGTCGACGGTCCACGTGAAAGACCCGGACGATGTGTTTCCGCCGCGTCTTCTGTTTTTTGCGGCGCCGCCTTTCTTCGTTCCGCGTGCCGTTGCGACCTTGTTCTCCAGAACGATCGCATCACCGAATGGCCCCTCGACGGTTTTGAACGTTCCGCCCTGCCCGTTGTTTTTGCAGGATGACTTGTCCCGGGCCGTGCCGCCCTTGAAATCCAGGTACAGAACGAGGTCCTTTTTCTGTGACT
>CAZLBC010000098.1:0-16866 GCA_964557575.1 uncultured Planctomycetaceae bacterium | reverse complement strand
CCCCGCCCCCGACAACACCCCCCGCCTCCGCGATCAGCTCCCGCGTCAGATCCCAGAGCTTATGACGCGTCGGGACACCCGTCTTCCGCCGATGCCTGATAATCCAGCCCGTCTGAAGGTGACCGCCGTCAAGCGTCGCAATGTCCTTGCCGTAATAACCGCAGTTCAAACCCAAACACATAAATGCACGCATCCGACCGTCTATGCTCGGGGCATGTCGCCAGAGAGTCTTCAGGGCATCAGGCGGTATCGAGCGGGCAGAGGGTAAAGAGCGGTATTTCCGGCAGAGCTCAGAAAGCTGGCGGGGAAGCGACTGAAGGTAGTAGTTGCGGTACAGCCAGCCGAGAAACGCCCGGCCGATCTTGATCGCACCGTTGAAGGTACCCGGCTTCCAATAACCGGAAAACATCTTCTCCTCGCAGATCTCACGGTACTTGCCCAGAAACAACGCACCCGACCGCTCGCTGCCGTCGTATGATACAGCTTCGCAGGCTTGCCGTAAGCCGATTGATAAATGAAGGATCTGCTGGTAAGTATCGTAGACGATCGTATCGCCGCCCGCCGGGCGGTCATCGGGGATTTGAGTGTTGTTCTGCAGCCGGGTCTCTATGTAGAGGCCCCGGCGGTAGCGTTGCTCCTGGAAGGCGAGGTATTCATCCAGCAGCTCCGTCAGCGGACGGGAGCAACTGACGGACACGGGAGCGGGAGGAGCAGGTTGCCGGGTATGGGCAAGATCGGCATCAGGCGGGAGAGGGTCTTCGATCCGGCGGCCGGTTTGCTGCCAGTGGCGGTAGTTGCTCAGGGCTCGGGCGTAGCCGGAGAGGTCGTCTTTGGCTGACGCCCTGCCGAAGTAGATCACCCGCCCGCGGATCTGCTTTTTCCATCGCTTCGATGGTGTATGCCATGTCAGTTCCAGTCGTTTCTGTTGTGCCATGCAGGCAGGTGGTATTTTCCGGTGCTGTGGCGGGCCCCGATGCCCGGGGAGGCATTATTCGGCGGCTGAAAGCCGGAGGAAAAGGGCTGCGGCGGGGGTTTTATGCACGGAGCCTGCCCGGGAAGGGGTTAAAGGGCATTTCAGCCGGAGAAAATCATGCGGCCGTGAGACAATGGACACTCGGTCTTCCGGGCAGAGGGGGAGGGGGGATGCCAATGAAGCTTATTTGTTCCCATGTGAAGCTTTTATCCTCTGCCCTGTAAACAATACGTATACATGAAATGAGAAAGCCGAATCCAATGACAATGAGAATGGCTCCCGCAAAAAACAGCATGGTATCAAGCGTGGAACTGCTTATGGAATCGTAGTAGATATTTTCACGTACTATCAGAAGAACAAGACCAATACCAAAAAGCCCGACCAGCAATCCCGGCATTACCTTATAGCATTTGACCGCGACATCGCCACACGAGCTGGTTGCCAAATCGAAACGAAATGTCATCTCTACTCGACTGGGAGCATTGTCTTCAATGTATTCCGGGGTTATTTCTTCGTTATTCATCGCGGCAAACAGCTATCACTTTTCGACGCCTTCTTTACCGGCTCATGTATCATTGAAACGCTGTCCCATTTACTGCTCCTTCAATTTCGACACCGCCGCTTCATCCTTCCCGCTCCCAACATGCTCCCAGCCTTCCCGCCGTGCCGGGGTACATCTTCATTATCGTATCCGCACTACGACATTTCAAGGCATTCCGGCCAGCCCTATCCCCCCTGCCGCCCCCCTCAATCCCCCTTCCCCCCGCCGCCGAACACCGCCCGACAAGCCGCCGACCTCCTGCTCATCCGAGCCCCCAAACGGGTCAAAACGGGTCAACGGCGGGTCACGTGACCCGTTTTTCGCGTTTTTGACCCGCCTGCCCTCGCAAGCGACAACGCGTTTCAGCGGCGTTTTCAGCCCGGCACTGCCCCCGCATATCGCCGGGATCTGCCCGCGGCGGCACCGGCGGAATGACGCAGAACAACAAGCAAATCGGCAGGAGTATAGCAGGGCGAATCTCCTCTCCGGCGGGGCACTGCGGAGCCCGCATATGCTCATTCACGGTTGACAATCGCGGGCGGAGGGATGACAATAGAGGGGTTGTTGTTGCGCGCCCGTAGCTCAATGGATAGAGTGCTTGCCTCCGGAGCAAGAAGTTAGAGGTTCGAATCCTCTCGGGCGTATTTTTTTCGGCGCCACGGGCCGCTGCACTTCATGAAAACGGTTCGGAATACCGTCCGCACAGGATAGACACGGGAGAGACGATTATGAACGCCGAACGTGTCCTCAGCCGTATCGCCGCGGCAATGAACACGATCAAGCTCGATGCGGTCATGATCGGCAACGCCGCCGCCGCGCTCCAGGGGGCCCCGGTGACCACCCTCGATATCGACTTCATGATCCGCGAAACCCCCAGGAATATCAGCAAGCTCAAGGAACTCGCCGCAGAACTCGGCGGCAGTTATATCGATGCGACATCGCCGATGACCACACTGCGAAAAGTGGAAAACGATGAGGCGGGGATATATCTCGACTTCATTTCCAGGGTCGACGGCGTGCGCTCGTTCGAATCACTGCGGTCCCGTGCGGCGGCGGTGGATTTCGACGGAAAGACACTCAATATTGCGGATTTGGGGGATATAATCAAGAGCAAACGTGCCACGCACCGAAACAAAGACATGGCCGTGATCGAACTCCTGGAAAAGACGCGCGATGAAAAAAGAAAACAGGAAAAAGAGTAGCCTGAAAGAACATTCGCCGCCGGACGACGACGAGCGCCGGCGCATTCGCGCGATCCTCAGGAAGCCCATGAACAAGCGGACCCACTTCCTCCGCGTACGCCGGCCGGACGGCGGAAGCTCGATCTGATCCCCCTGTCACCCGGCCCAGTTCTCCACCCGCAGGCCGGGCACGCGCCGAAACTCCCTTTCATTATTCGTGACGAGCACCAGGCCCAGCGACAACGCGTGGGCCGCGATCATCGTGTCCAGCGGTCCGATCGGCTCGCCGCGGGCCTCGAGTTCCGCCCTGACACGGCCGTAACTCGGGCCGACGGCGTCGTCGTAGGCGCGTATATCCAGCGGCGTTATGAACTCCGCCGTCAGCAACCGGTTCCTTGCGGGATCGGCGCTGCGGGCCGCGCCGTACTCGAGCTCGCTCAGCGTCACCGCCGAAATGCACACCGCGTCGGGGTGGAGTGCGCGCAATCTGTTGACCACCGTCGGCCGGCAGTTTCTGATCAGATCGACACACACGTTCGTATCGAGCATGTATTTCATTACAGGCCTTGACGCGCCTGGTGGTCGGCCGGCTGGCTGCGGTCTTCCATGAAATCGTCCGTGAACCTGCCGAGGGAATTCAGCAGCGGCGCCCAGGGATCCCCTTTCGCGTACAGGATAAGGATGTTCTCGTATTTCCTGATATACACCTCGTCGGCATCGAATCGGAATTCCTTCGGCAGGCGCACCGCCTGGCTGCGCCCGTTGGTGAACAGTTTCGCCGTTTTCATCGCGCGCTCCTTGTGATATATATTATGATATATACCATGAAATGCGACGCAGGCCAACGACGCAGGGCGCGAAAACCCCCTCAGTCCGTCAGGCGCTTGTAGACGATGTTGCGGTACTCACCGACCGTGGCGTAGGTGCTGAAGCTCAGGGGACGGGCCTCCTCCATCTGGGGCCAGACCTCGAACTGGTGGCCGGTCCGCTCCTGGTCGATGATTTTCTCCCCCTCCAGGAAGACTTGGATGGAGTCGTCGGCGACGCGGACCCGCACCGGGTACCACTTCTTGAGCTCGAACTCGCGGCTCCGGGTCGTCTCGTTCTCGGCCGCGGAGAACGAGTCGATGGCCGTCAGGCCGATCACGCAGCCGCCCCAGCCGCCCAGGATGAGCGTCAGGTCGCCCGTGCCGACGGGGAAGGTGAACCCGCAGAAGAAATCCATCCCCTCGACCCGGCGGGCCTCGAAGGAGATCTCGTAGCCGTCGCGGAGCACCGGTCCTTTCCAGGCGACGCCCGTCAGGTCCTCGCCCTTGCCGAGGACCAGGTTCCCGTCCTTCACCGTCACCGGGCCCGGGCGGTCGAAGAAGATCTCCTTGACGAGCCGCCAGCCGGTCAGGTCCGTGCCGTTGAAGAGCGTCACCTCCTCGCCGACCTCCAGCTTCGTCAGGTCCGGGGCCGCGGATGCGGCCTGCGCGGCCGGCTGCGTCGCGGGCCGCGTCTCCGTGTCTCCGTTGTTGTCGCCCTTTTCGGTATCCGGTGTGCCGCAGCCGGCCAGGGCGGCGGCGAGTACGATCGTCACGGCGGTGCGCATGTCGCTTCTCCTTCATTCGGTGAATTCGGCGCGGTAGTCCTTCGGACAGCAGCCCTTTATTTTACGAAATTGCCGGTTGAAATTGGAGACGTTTCTGAAACCCGCGGCGAAACATATTTCGGCGATCCCCCGGTCGGTCTCGGCGAGCTGCCCGCAGGCCCGGGAGACCCGCAGCTCGTTGAGGCAGGTGACGAAACCCCGGCCGCAGACCCGCTTGAAGAACCGGCTGAAGTTCGAGGGGCTCATGCCGGCCGCGGCGGCGGCCTCGGCCCGCGTGATGCGGCGGTCGAGGTTGGCCGACAGGAACCGGAAGACCTCGTTGAACCGCTCCCGGTCGCCGGCCCGGCCCTTCACCGCCGCCCCCGACAGCGGCCGGGCGTCCGGGGCCGAGGAGAGCTGCCGGAGGATCCGCAGGAGCCCGATCAACCGCTCGAAGCCCCGGGTCGCGACCAGCCGCCCGACCGCGTCTTCGACCTGCCGCCAGGTCCGGCGGCCGAAGACCAGGCCCCGGTCGGCGCCGGCCAGCAGGCCAGCCGGGCCCCGCATCTCGACGCGGTCGAAGAAGCCGGCCCCGAGGAACCCGCCGGCAAACTGGACGACCACCGCCGCGCAGTCCCCGCCGGGGCCGGGGACCGACGAATGCCAGGTGTGGGGCAGGTCCGGGCCCACCAGGACCAGGTCGCCCGGGCGGAAATCGGCCGCGCTGTCGCCGACCAGCCGCCGGCCGGTGCCGGCCAGGATCGCCGTCAGTTCGTACTCGGGGTGGTAGTGCCACTCGAAGGGGAACGCGGGGGCCTTCCGCAGGTAGCAGCAGAACGACGACTCCGGGCTGTTCGGGACCTTTTCGTATACCGGTTTCATGGGTGCGGTGTATACTATTTTACCTTTTCAGGAGGTATATTGCAGTAAAAATAGCATAATAGTACCAGATTATGCAAAAATACGCGCAGAAATAACACCGCCGAATGGTACGATGACAGGCCGAATTCAAACCTCTTTTCCGGGAGCCGATCATGAGCGAACACGCGATTTCCAGGAGAACGGCCCTGCAGGCCGGGGCGGCGGCGGCGATTCCCGCCGTGGTGCCCGCTTTTGTGCTGGGCGCCCCGCGGCACACCTCACCGAGCGACAAGCTCCACGTCGCGGGGGTGGGCGTCGGGGGCAAGGGCTTCAGCGACCTGCGGAACCTCGAGCGGCAGGAGAACATCGTCGCGATCTGCGATGTCGACCACCGGTACGTCGGGAAGGTCTTCAAGCGGTACCCGAAGGCGGCGCGGTACACCGATTACCGGGTGATGCTCGAGAAGCAGAAGGACCTCGACGCCGTGGTGATCGCGACGCCGGACCACACCCACGCGGTGATCGCGATGGCCGCGATCAAGGCCGGCAAGCACGTCTTCTGCCAGAAACCCCTGACGCACAACGTGCGGGAGGCGCGGGCCCTCGCGACGGCGGCGGCCGATGCGGGCGTGGCGACCCAGATGGGCATCCAGGGCCACGCCAGCGAGGGGCTGCGGCTGATCGCCGAGTGGATCCGGGACGGGGCCGTCGGCGCGGTCCGCTCGGTCGAGGCCTGGTGCAGCCTCTCCTACGCGCCCCACGGCCACACCTGGTGGAGTTCGCCGCTCTCCGACCGCCCGAAAGAGGAACAGCCGGTGCCGGATCACCTCGACTGGGACGTCTGGCTCGGGCCGGCCCCCCTGCGGCCCTACCACTCCTGCTACCACCCGAAGGTCTGGCGATGCTGGTGGGACTTCGGTTCGGGGATGATGGGCGACCGCGGTGCGCACACGCTCGACCCGGTGGTCTTCGCCCTGAAGCTCGGGCATCCCGAGACGATCGAGGCGACCTGCACGGGCGGCAACGACGAGGTGCACCCGGCGGCGGCGGTGGTGACCTACCGGTTCGGGGCGCGGGACGGCATGCCGCCGGTGACACTCACCTGGCGGGAGGGGTCCGAGCCGCCGCGCCCGAAAGAGCTGCCGGCGGGCCGGCGGATGGGCGACCGCGGGGGCGGGGCGATCTTCGAGGGCACGAAGGGCAAGCTGATGTGCGGGATATACGCCAATCACCCGGTCCTCATGCCCGACGAGCTGATGAAATCCTACCGGCGACCGGCGAAAACGCTGCCGCGGGTGGGCTGTTCGATCCAGCAGGACTGGGCCCGGGCCGCGCGGGAGGGCAGGCGGGCCTGCGCCGATTTCAGCTTCTCCGGTCCCCTGACGGAGATCTGCCAGCTCGGCAACGTCGCCAAGCGCTTCCCGGGCCGGCAACTGAAGTGGGACGGCGGGAAGATGGTCTTTGCCGGCGACGGCGCGGCGACGAAGATGGTCGGCCGGGAGTACCGGGACGGCTGGTCGCTGGGTTGAGAAACGAGGAGGATCGCGCGATGAACGGTTACGATCGCTACACCGGCATGCTGGAGGGGCGGGCGGTCGACTTCCCCCCGCGGGTGCCGATTCTGATGCAGTACGCCGCCGAATACATCGGCTCGAACTACGCCGCGTTCGCGTCGGATCACCGCACGCTGGTGGAGGCCAACATCCGCTGCGCGGAGGACTTCGGGTTCGACCAGCTCAGTTGCATCTCCGACCCGTTCCGGGAAACCCAGGGCTTCGGCGGCACGGTGACCTACCAGGAAAACGCCTGCCCGCGGTCGACCCGGCCCCTGGCGGACACGAAAGACCTGGCGGTCCTCGCCGCCCCCGACCCGCAGACCAGCGAACGGATGCGGGACCGGGTCGACGCCGCCCGCCTCTTTAAGGAACGCCGGGGCGGGGAGTACTCGATCCTCGGGTGGATCGAGGGACCGGCGGCGGAGGCCGGCGACCTCCGGGGGGAGTCGAACTTCATGATGGACCTGGTCCTCGACCCCCCCTTCGCCGAAGAGCTGATGGACCGGTGTATCGCGGTCGGGATCGCGTTCGCCCGGGCCCAGGTCGCGGCCGGCTGCGACACGGTGGGGATCGGCGACGCGATCTGCAGCCAGGTCTCCCCGGACGTCTACGAGTCCCTGATCCGGCCGCGGGAAAAGATCCTCTTCGAGGCCGTCAGGGAGATGGGGGCCCAGGTGAAGGTCCACATCTGCGGCGACATCCACCACCTCCTCGACGGGCTCTCGGAGCTGCCGATCGACGTCCTCGACGTCGACCACATGGTCGACGTTCAGACCGTGCGCGAGAAGATGGGCACAAAGACGGCGATCGCGGGCAATATCGACCCGTCCGAGGCCGTCCTGCGCGGGACGCCCGAGAAGATCAGGGAGTCGCTGCGGCGGGTCTACGACCTCGCCGGCGACCCGTACATGCCCATGGCCGGCTGCGAGATCCCGCCCGGGACGCCGGTCGAGAACCTCAAGGCCCTCTGCGAACCGCTGCGGTAGGAAACGGTATCCAAACCGGCCGGGGGCGCGCCGCGATGGCGATTATGTTTTCGATTGCTCTTCTCTGCCGAACGACTCGTCGGTCGGGGGGGTCCCCGCGGTATGTGATTGCTCAACGGCTTTTTGCCGCCGGGCTTGATAATACTCAACGAGCTTTCGAGCATCGTAATCACACCGGCGTGAGATCGTCTCCCTCGAATCCCACACCCGTTGCAATGTCGAGTCGGTCATGGCGCATCCTCAATGTATACCGTCTTCATATCCTTATCCTACAGTATTATTATTTTCATCTCAATATCGTGCCATTGGAATAGAGGGTTGGGCCTGTGCTGAATACGGAACACGGGGTCGGACCACAGCATCTTGTTTATTTGCAGTATCTTACATGCATTTTCGGGCGATATTCGGCCCTTAGAAGCGATTTTACCCCCCTGAAAAACACTTCTAACGCCTCAATCGACGTATCTTGCAACAACAACGGACATCCTGCACCACCCTGTTTCCCGAAGCCGATTCTACTCCCTGCGCCCGGTAACGAAGCGGCCGGCCTACCGGCCGGCTACTGCTCGACTCTCGCGTCTCACCGGCGTGGGCAACGTTCCAAACCACATCATGCATCAACGATTGATCGGCCAGGTATACGCCCGCTTTGGTCGCCGTGAAACGTTTCGAGTAGAGCAGTGCGCATTTGCTTCGCGTGTGTCGAGGTGCATGTACGTGCCATGGGGTCTCGCAGGAACATGAGGATCACTTTGAGGATCTCTATTGATCGCAACACTCTCAAACGCTGCGTGGTGACATACCGAACTGTCCGGCGCCCGCGAAGCACAGCGCGCCCGCTTGCGGAGCCGGTCATTTGCGTGATCGCAGTCTTCGACTTCAGGAGCAGAAAGAATCCCGGATGTCAGTATAAGCCTCAATTATAGATGCCGTCAGCAGATGCCCCGGAGCAAGCGGAAGCCGGCCGGTAGGCCGGCCGCCTGCAGACCGGCGCGCCGTGACGAAGAACCATGTTCGCCGAACAGGGCATGGGCATGGAGCGCCCGTTGTTTTCACGCTGACGACGAGAGGCGCGAAGAGATCCGCTCTCAGGCCAGGTACTTTTTGTCCGTCTTCTTGAACGGCGCTATCTCGCGGGCGGTTTCCTCCCAGCCGTCGCGGCCCATGAGTGCGAAGGTGGCCTGCTTGCCGAGCTCGACGGCCGGCTGGTCGTAGGCGTCGATGTTCAGCAGTTCGCCGATGAGGCTGGTGGTGAATTCGTAGAGGTAGAGGAACGCGCCGACGTGCTTGGCGTCGATGGCCGGGAAGCGGATGGTGACCGAGGGGCGCTGCGACTTGGCGAGGGCGAACTCGGTGGCGGTCTTCTCGGCATGCATGAGCCGGTTGAGGCTGGCGCCGCCGAGGTAGGAGAGGCCGGGAATCGACGGGAACGCGTCCGGGATGTGGACCGAGACGGGGTGTTTCTTGACCGCGAGGAACTGGACGAACTTGTCGTTGGGGCCCTCCCGGTAGAGCTGGACCTGGCTGTGCTGGTCGGTAGTCCCGAGGGCCTTGATCGGCGTCGGCCCCGTGAAGATCTCGTTGCCCT
The DNA here is from genome assembly GCA_964557575.1 of uncultured Planctomycetaceae bacterium. Classification (GTDB taxonomy): domain Bacteria; phylum Planctomycetota; class Phycisphaerae; order SM23-33; family SM23-33; genus CAZLBC01. Next base: position 7,607 of record CAZLBC010000098.1, on the reverse strand, counting down.
CCCGGTCGACCCGCTTGCCCAGCGACTCGGCCCAGAGCTGGCGGTACCAGTCGGCGAGCGGGTAGAGCCGGTTGGCATAGGGCATCATTACGTGCATCGGCTTGCCCTTCTCGGTGAACATCAGGTACTTCAGGGCGGCAAGCACGCAGGCGGGGTTCTGCATGAGGTCCATCACCTCGACCCGCTGGCGCATGGAGTCGGCCCCGGCGAGCAGGGCGTCGATGTCGATACCGCACATCGCCGCCGAGAAGAGGCCGACCGGGGAGAGCACGCTGAACCGCCCTCCCACGTCGCCGGGTACCACGAGTCTGTCATACCCCTCGGCCTTCGCGATATCGTACAGGGTCCCCCTCTCGGCGTCCGTGGTGGCCACGATGCGATCGGCGTAGCCGTCGCCGATACGCTCCCGCAGGAGTTCACGGAAGACCATGAACTCCGCGGCGGTCTCGGCCGTCTCACCGGACTTGCTGATGACGTTCACCAGCGTGGTCTTCAGCCGGCGACCGATCAGTTTCATCACGTCGTCGACCGCCGCCGGGTCGACGTTGTCGAGGACGAAGAGGCGGGGGCCGCCGCGAGACCGGTCGCTGAGCAGGTTCCAGGTCGCGGGGTTGAGGGCGGCCTGGACGGCGATGTTCCCGAGGGCGCTGCCGCCGATGCCGAGGACGATCATGTCGGTGGTCGTTTCGCGGTACTTCTCGACGAGCGCCTTGACGCCCGCGGCGTAGGACGGGTGGGCGGGCAGCGCTGCGTATCCGAGCCGGCCGGCGCGGCAGTGGGAGACCACCGTTTCGTGGGCGGCGGCGAGCCGTCCGTCGACGGAGGCCAGTTCGGAGGGGGCGACGCCGTGATCGGGGCCGATGACCTTGTCGGTCGCGTTTTTCCAGTACAGGGTCAGCATCTGCGTCTTCTCCTACAGGTGTTTTCGCGGGGAGTGTAGCAGCGCGCCGCCCCGTCGGCAAGCGGCCGGGGGCTCATTTCCATGGATAAATTCGCGGACGCGTATAGAATAGCGGCCATGAGTCTGCCGAAGATATCCATCGTGGGCCGGCCGAACGTCGGCAAGAGCAGCCTGCTGAACTGCCTCGCCGGCAGGCGGATATCCATCGTCGCGCCGACGCCCGGGGTGACGCGGGACCGCATCACCACGACGATCGTCCTGGACTGCGGCGGCCGGGAACGGTACGTCGAGATCGTCGACACCGGCGGTATCGGCATCGTGGACGCCGACGACCTCGGCGACGAGATCAACCGGCAGATCGACCGCGGGATCCGGGAAACGGACCTCATCGTCTTTCTGCTCGACGGGCGGGAGGGGCTGACGCCCCTTGACCGGACGGTGGCCGAAAAACTGCGCCGTTGCGACACGCCCGTGCTGGCGGCGGCGAACAAGCTCGACGCGGAAAGCGCGCACGGGGAAACGGCCGAACTGAACCGCCTCGGCTTCGGTGAGCCGCTGGAGATCAGCGCCCTGCACCAGCGGAACATCGACGAACTGCTGGCGCGGGTCGCGAAAGAAATCACGCGGCTGCCGGACGAACAACCGGCAGCGGCCGGGATGAAGCTGGCGGTGGTGGGCAAGCGGAACGCCGGCAAGAGCACAATCATAAATGCCCTCGTCGGGCAGGAACGGGTCATCGTCTCCGAGACGCCGGGGACCACGCGCGACAGCGTGGACGTCGAGGTGGACATCGACGGCAAGCGGATCATTCTCATCGACACCGCGGGCCTGCGGCGAAAGAAGAAACTCGCCGGCGACGTGGAGTTCTACAGCCAGCACCGCGCGATGCGGTCGATCCGGCGGGCGGACGTGGTCGCCATGGTCCTCGACGCCGCGGTTCCCGCTTCAAAGGTGGATCGGAACCTCGCCGGCGTTATCGCCGACGAGTTCAAGCCGGTCCTGATCGTGGTCAACAAGTGGGACATCGCGCGGGAACGGACCACGACCGAGGCGTTCGGGGAGTATTTCACCAGGACGTTTCCCTCGATCGATTTCGCCCCGATCTGTTTTACTTCCGCGGTGGAGGGCCTGAACCTCGCCGAGACGGTGCGGACGGCCGGGGAGCTGCTCGCCCAGGCCCGCCGGCGCGTCGGCACCGGGCCCCTGAACCGGGCGGTCGAGGCGATTACGGCCGAGCGGGGCCCGAGCCACAAGGGGGGGACCCGGCCGCCGAAGATTTATTACGCCGCGCAGGTATCCGTCGCGCCGCCCACCATCGTCTGCTTCGTCAACGACACGCGCAGCTTCGACCGGACCTACCGGCGGTTCCTGGTCAACCGCTTCCGGGAACACCTGCCCTACCCGGAGGTCCCGATACGCCTCTTCCTGCGGAACCGGGGCGCGGACCGGTAAACATGCGCCGACGTTGATTGCATTGTAAAACAACAAACGACGACAACTGCAACAAGAAACAACGACAACAGGTACAACAACAACAACAACGGGGACAACAAAAGAAACAAAAACAACGGAACAAAAAAAACAACAAACAACAAAAACAACAAACAACAAAAACAACAAACAACAAAAACAACAAACAACAAAAACAACGACATCCTGCGCCACCCTGCTTCCCGAACCCCGTTTTACGCCCTGCGCCCGGTAACAAAGCGGCCGGCCTACCGGCCGGCGACTGCTCGACTCTCGCGTCTCACTGGCGTGGGCAACTGCCCAAACCACATCATGCATCAACGATTGATCGGCCAGGTATACGCCCGCTGCACTCACCGTGAAACGTTTCGAGTAGAGCAGTGCGCAATTGCTTCGCGTGTGCAGTGATGATTATGAATACCATGCAATTCGGCAATGGAGTAATCATCAGTATTGATCGCAACAGCCACGGATGGTGTGTTGAAGAGAAACACCCGGCGCGGCACTCGCGGAGCACAGCGCGCCCGCTTGCGGAGTTGGTCATTTGCGTTAAGGACCTACTTGATCACGAGTGCCGTACAAACCCTTATTGATACTCATAGCCTCAACCAAAGACGCCGTCAGCAGATGACCCGGAGCAAGCGGAAGGCGGCCGGTAGTCCGGCGGCTGTCAGACAGAAACGCATGGGACGAGCGACCGGATTGTTCAGCAAGGGCGACGGGTACGGGACGACCGTTGTTGTATGCCGGCTGCAGAGCCGAATACCGTGCGTAACCGTGAGTTGCGTTCCCGTCCCTGGGACGAGACCGGTGAAAATACAGCGTTGACACCGGTTTCTTTTTTCGTTACATCTTCTTTTTTGAGAAACTTCCTTTATAATTATCCGCCCGAGCCGGAGGATAATAGACACATGAAGATCGCGATGAAGATATTCCGCGTTTGTGCCGTTGCCGCGGCTGCCGTTGCGGCGGCCGGCGGCGAAACGTATGTCGGCAACGAGATTTACGCGATCGCCAAGCCGAGTTACGACGCCGTTCTGACCTTTCCGAATTCCGGGACGGTCGACGAGGTCCTCGTCAAGGACGGCGACCGGGTCACGGAAGGCCAGCTTCTCGCCCGGCTGGACGACAGCGTCGAAACCGCCCAGCTCGAGCAGTTGAAGGTCAAGGCGGAATCCACGATCGAGGTCGATGCGGCCGCGGCACGGCTGGAGCAATCGAAATCGGACCTGAAAAAAATCGAGGAGGCCGCCGAAAAAGGGGCCGCCAGCCCCCGGGAGGTCGAACACGCCCGTCTGGACGTCAAGATCGGGGAACTGTCGCTGAAACTCGCCGAGTTCGAGCACGGCCAGAACGCGCGAAAGTACGAGCAGATGAAGCGGCAGATCGACCGGATGCGGCTCCGCAGCGAGGTCGCCGGCATCGTGGAGAGCGTCCTGGTGGAAAAGGGCGAAACCGTCACCATCCAGGAGAACGAGGTCGCCCGGATACTGATTATCGATCCGCTGCGGGTGGACGCCCCGGTGCCGCTCGGCCTGGCCAGAAGGCTCAAGCCGGGAGGGACGGCGACGATTTCTTTTCTCGATCGCGCTGTCCGCCTGAAGGGGCGCATCATCTACGTCTCACCGCTCGCGGAGGCCGCGAGCAACACGGTCCGGGTGCGTATCGAAACCCCCAACCCGGACGAATACAAGGCCGGCCAGCAGGTGCGGGTATCCTTTCCGGGTGTTGCCGGAAAGCCGGCCGGCGCAAAAAACCGAACAGAGCGGAAGGGCGACCCCCTTTTCGCCGAAAACCCCTAGAACACTTATGCAAAGGAAGCTGAGATGGCAAAGAAAAAAGAAACACCGGAAGAAAACCAGCAGAAGAATGAAGCCCAGGGCGACGTGGTCGAGCAGCAGGCCCAGCAGCAGACCGGCCAGCAGGTGCGGGTGCGGATCGACGAGCGCGAACTGACCACCGGTTACGCGAACGCCTTCCGGACCAACGCCACCGCCGAGGAAGTGATCCTGGACTTCGGTCTCAACAACGTCAACCAAACCTCCCAGCAGCAGGAGACCCCCGAGATCATTTTCCGGGTCGAGCAGCGGGTGATCATGAACTACTACTCGGCCAAGCGCCTGGCGATCACGCTCAGCCAGCTTATCCGCCGGCACGAGGAACAGTTCGGCGAGCTGCAGCTTGACGTCGCCAGCCGCCGACAGGACCAGGGGCAGGACCAGGGGCAGGCCCAGGGCTGATAAGCACCCGGTCACCCCGAGAAGTGCTCTCTGCGGAAGACACGCACTCCGCCGCACGCATTCGCGGTGGAGTGCGTCTTTTTTTTGACGTATAATGACAGGAGACTTATGACAAGCCTCCCGAGTACAACCTGGCGAATGCTCGCCCAGCGATCGGTCGACGACAAGAAGCTGCCCGAGGGCATCGACGCGGCCTGGGACAGCGCCGCCGGCATGGTCAGGCGGCTCCTGACGTCCCGGGCGGCCTACCTGAAACGGGCGGAAAAGATCATCGCGATACGCGACGGACTCGCCGACCTCCCCGACGGGACGCTGCGAAAGGAGGCCTTGCGGCTCAAGGAAACGTTCAGGCTGGGCAAGGACACCCGCGCAGACCTCGACCGGGGGTTCGCCGTCGCGGGGGAGGCGGCGCACCGCATCCTGGACCAGCGGCCGTTTCCAGTCCAAGTCGCCGGCGCCCTGGCACTGCACGACGGGTGCATCGTCGAGATGGCCACCGGCGAGGGCAAGACGCTGACGGCGACGATGCCCGCGACCGTGGCCGGGTGGCGAGGCCGCGGGTGCCACGTGGTCACGGTCAACGACTATCTCGCCCGCCGCGACGCCGAGTGGATGTCAAAGCTCTACAACTTCTGCGACGTCTCCGCCGCCCACGTCGAACAGGAGATGCCCCCCGACCAGCGGATGAAGGCCTACCGGGCGGATATCACCTACTGCACCAACAAGGAGGTCTCGGCCGACTTCCTCCGGGACCGGCTCGCCCTGGGGCGGACCCACAGTCTCTCCCAGGCGCTGCTGACCAAACTCGCGGACGGCCGGGGATCGGGCACCGACAGCCTGATCCAGCGCGGGCTCAACTACGCGATCGTCGACGAGGCGGACTCGATCCTGGTCGACGAGGCGGTCACTCCCCTGATTATCTCCGGGGAAGCCCCGAACCCCGAGCAGACCCAGGCGTTCAAGCAGGCCGCGGCGCTCGCCGGGGCCCTCCGGCCGGCAACACATTACAAGATCAACCGGCGGTACAAGGAGATCGACCTGACCAAGGCGGGGAGGCGTGAACTCGAGCGCCTCACCGAGGATCTCGACGGGGTCTGGAAGGGCATGCGGCGGGCCGAGGAACTGGTGGTGCAGGCCCTGACGGCAAAGGAATTCTACACACTCAACGACCAGTACGTCATCCAGGAGGACGAGGTCGTCATCGTCGACGAATTCACCGGACGGCTCATGCCCGACCGGGAATGGCGGGACGGTCTCCACCAGGCCGTTTCGGCGAAAGAAGACGTCCCGGTCAAGTCGCCGAAGGATACCTACGCCCGGATCAGCTTCCAGCGGTTCTTTCGCCTCTACCGGAAGTTGTCGGGCATGACGGGAACGGCCAACGAGGCGCGGAGCGAGTTCTGGCAGATATACCACCTCCCGGCGGTCATCATTCCGACCAACCGGCCGTGCATTCGCACGGTGTCGCCCGACCGCGTCTTCGCGACCGAGGACGCCAAGTGGCAGGCCATCGTGGATGAAATACACCGCGTTCACGAGACCGGCAGACCCATCCTGGTCGGCACCCGGAGCGTTCACTCGTCCCAGCATCTCAGCGAACTGCTGGCGGGCGAGGGACTCGAACACCAGGTCCTCAACGCCATCTTCCACGAGCAGGAGGCGCAAATCGTGGCGGAGGCGGGCCAGCCGGGACACATCACGGTCGCGACGAACATGGCGGGACGGGGGACGGATATCCAGCTCGGCCGGGGCATGGCCGAACTCGGCGGACTCCACGTCATCGCGACCGAGCGGCATGCCTCAGGGCGGGTCGACCGCCAGTTGTTCGGCCGCTGCGCGCGCCAGGGCGACCCGGGATCGGCCGTGGCCTTCGTCTCATTCGAGGACGAACTGCCGCTGCGGTACTCGCCCCGGGCGACGGCGGTATTACGGAGGCGGTTCGGGCAGACTGACAAGGAGATTTCCTCGCGCGTCACCCGGAAGCTGTTCGACAAAGACCAGCGGAAGGCCGAAAAGATGGCCCTGGCCCAGAGAAAGTCGGTCCTGAAAACGGACACCTGGCTTGACGAATATCTCGGATTCGCCGGCAAGGAGACGTAAAAAAGGGGTCAGAACTATTTTATCTCCCTTTATTGCAATAATTAGGGCCTGCTGAACAAGTCGGCCGTCGACGAGAAAGAGACACGTTTTTCGCAGATCAAGGAAGTCGAAGCAGACGATTCTACATGAATCGTCGATGGAGACTGACGATGAGGTGCGGAAAAATGTCATTTCGCAGGCAGGCCCTGAATTGGTCAGCAGCCCGTAATTAACATTGCAAAAAATGTGATGAACTGGAAAAGTATCAAGAGCTAATAGTTACCCAACTCCTATATAACTCCTACATGCGATTCGGCAATGGAGTGATGGTCACTATTGATCACACCAGTCACGGACGGTGCGTTGAGGAAAACACCCGCTACAGCGCTCGCGAAGTTAATTGAAACCGCTTACGAAGTCGCTTTTTGCGTGAAAGCATTTTTCGTCTTTCGGAATTGTACACATCCGATGATGCACATAATACGCTGTAATTGCATACGCCGTCAGCAAATGATCGATTCAGAAAGTGGTGGGCGGCCGGTAGGCCGGTGGTCTGCAAGGCGACACGCCGTGATGAGCCACCATGCGCTCCAAAGAGAGTTGAGTATTATGGTATTGGCGCAAAATTCGGTTGGAAATTTTCTAACGCCATGTCGTTAAAGCAATTATAGCAGTCATACTCAGCGTGCTCAAGTATATGATTTACTGATTTCTTCCTTCGAAATGGTAGGATACTGCTCTTTTGCTGTTTTTCTCATGAGAATCCCACTTTTTTATGTTGCCTGGTGATCAAGTATATGCTATATTTGACATAAATAACATATACCTAAGCATCGAAAGGGATAGAGACATGAGAAGGAACTCAAAGACGGAATCCAGGGAAGTAATCAAGATTCTTCGAAAGCGTAAAATCGTGA
>CAZLBC010000097.1:0-17102 GCA_964557575.1 uncultured Planctomycetaceae bacterium | reverse complement strand
CGGGCGTTATGGCACGTGATGCAATACCTGTCCAGTACCGGCTGGACGATTGTCGAGTAATCGAAGGGTACCTGTCCCCACTCGGGTTTCTCGAGATCCTCGGGCGGGCGCTTCGAGGCGATCGACCGCATCGACTTGTCGGTGGTGGCGTAGTTCCGGTCCGCGTGGCACCCCACGCAGCTCTGTCGCTCGCCGGGCATGAAGTGCGTCAGGGTCCGCATCCGCTGGACCGCCCGGCCCTCCGCGTCGAGGGCGAGGAAATACAGCGGCAGTCCCGACGGCACCCGGAAGTGCGCCGAGCCGTCCTCCTCGATTTTCGCGTAGCCCCAGAGTTTCTTGGGGGCGTACGTCGCGCCGCAGGAGACCAGCGGGAACTGGTACCCGAAGATGCCCCGGTGGGGGGCGAAGTCGCCCTTCTCGATCTCCTCGACAACGGCTATCTGGACGATTTCGCCGCGCTCGACCGTCCCTTCGAGGCCGTTGTATACGTCCTGCATCGCGATTGTGGCCCAGGGCGCGGCGTTGTCCGGCAGCATGGAGGGGATTACCGGCGGCGGGTCCACCGCGCGGATCGGGGTCGGTGAGTAGAAGCCCATCCCGTCCGCCGGCTCGATGAGCGTGACCTTCCCGGTGCCGTCGTAGTCGCGGAGAATCACCGTCCCGAGCTTGGATACCATGAAGTGGTTTTCGTCGATGGGAAAGGGATTCTCGTAGGGACCCTTGTTCAGCAGGCCGTTGCCGTTGCCGCGATCGACGCGGCCGATGTTCAGCTCGGGCGTCACGTTCCGGATCGCCCCCTGGGCGTTCGCGCCGAGAGAGGGGTCGATCACGCCGAGGGCGCCCCGGCAGCAGCCGTTGTGAGCGGTCAGCACGCAGAGGACCTTGCGGGTATCGCCGATCGAGCGGGCCTCCATGAACGTGCCGGGTTCCAGGACGCGGTTGCCGAAGAATCCCTCGGACTTCGTGCCGTCGGGCTTGAGCGTCCAGAGGCTCTGGATGGGGATGGCGGCCCGGTCCACGTACTCCCAGCGGCTGTAGATGATCCGCCCGTCGTTGAGGATGCCGGGGGTGAAGTCGTTGAGATACCCGTGGGAGATCTTCACGACGTTCGCCCCGTCGCCGTCCATGCGGTGCAGCAGGGGGGACGACGAGGTGAAACAGTAGGCGAAGGAGAGCTTGCGGTCGGAGAGGAAGGCGATCCCGCCGTCCGGCAGCCAGCAGGGATTGAAGTTATTCGAATGGTGGTCGGTCAGCAGTGTCGGTTCCCCCGGCGGGTCGATCGACATGCGGTAGATCTGGTACTTCGCGTCGCGGTCCGTGACCAGGTGATTGAGGTGGTGCTGTCCCACCCGTCCCTTGGTTTTTACTTCGTGCGGGGTCGGTTTTTTCTTGTAGCTGAAGAGAATCTCCTTCGCGTCGCAGGAAAGCCGGCAGTCCATGACCATGCCCGTGCCGGCGTCGAAGATCTTCTCCCGTTTCCCGCCGTCCGGCCCCGGCGTGAAGAGGTAGATGCCGCCGCCGGACCGAAAACTCTCGACGTGGTAGGTATAGACGTGGCTGATGTTATAGGCGTGCCGGTGGACCAGGAGTATCTTCTCGAACCCCAGCTTACCCGCGCAGACCCGCCGGGCGAGCTGCGGGGATTCCTCCACGGCGTCGACCATCACCACGCCCCGGCGCCGCTGTGCGCCGTGCATCGGCTTCATGGGGATGAACCTGCCGAGGGCCTTCGGACCGGGCGGCTCGGAATAGACCTCGATCTCGGCGGCGCCGGGATTGGAGCACCGGTGGAAGCTGGTGAATCGCAGGCTGATCGTTTGTGCCGCCGGCGTGTTTTTCAGTGCTATCCGCTGGGGTCCGTGGCCGCACTCCAGGGTTCCCGTGACCGCGGGCTTTTCCGCCCCGTCGAGGTAGACCGCGTAATCCTTGCAGCATTCAACGGCGTAGGAACTCCGCCCGTAGTAGACGATTTCGGCCACGGGGATCGGCGCTTTCCATGCCATGCGCAGTTCCAGGCCCCCGGGGTGGCTGTTTCCCTTCGCCGCCCATTCCTTCCCGTCGCTGTTGCGCCCGCCCGCCTTGGGAATGATTCCGTCGGCGACGAACCGGGCCCGGTAGCGATCGCCGTACTCGGAGCTGGCGGTGACCGTCGCCTCCCGCGCGCGGTTGGCCGGCGCGGCCTCTTTCCCGGTCAGGGGACCGGCGGTGATCGCGACTGCCGTGATAAGAATGGCGGTGTGTTTCACGGACACTCTCCTTTGTTTAATATTTGGAACGGTATTTCTAATATTAAACACCACGGCGCGGTTGTCAAGAATAATCCCGGTATCTCATCGAGGATCTCGCCCGCTCCCGCCGTTTTCATCCCTCCTTCTTGATCTCCTCGATCTCCCGCGCCAGGTCCGAGGGTTTCAGCGAATCGGTCAGTTCCTTCACCTCCCGGCACTCGAGCATACGCTTCATTTTCGGGTTGCGCCGCAGGGCGTCCAGGGCCCGCATGTCGCCCGTGCCGAGCTGCTCGATCAGCTCCCGGCAGCGGTAGTCGTTGAGGGCCTCCTGGACCTCCGGGATTTTTCTGAAGCGATCGAGGTTTCTCCGCTCGGCCAGTTTCACCAGGACATCCCGCGGGGCGTTGAGCACCGTGATCGTCGCGCGGATCTCGTGCGTGTATTCCTTGACGCTCGGGATGTGCCCGAGCCCGCCCTTGTCGCTGATTGCGGCGAGCGCGTCGCTGGCCTCGCTCAGGGCGGGCACCCACCGGGAGGGCGGCCCGGGGTCTTCCCCGTCGTTTATCTTTTTCTGACGGTCCATGTTCATGCCGAAGACGATGGTGCTGAGCAGTGCCGAGAAGACCAGGCACAGCACCAGGCAGAAGAAGAGCCCCATCGCGCCGCCGGCGATGCCGTTGACGACGGCGGGCCACCGCTGCGCCGGCGTTGATTCCCGTCCCGCCTCCGCCTCTCCCGCCTCATCGGCGTTCTCCGCGGTTTCTTTCGTGCGCGGAACAAAACGGCGAACCAGCCGGTAGATGCCCCGCCCGACCATAAACAGGAAGATGGCCCCCGCGACCGCGAGCATCGCCGCGGCCATGTACGAGTCGGGATCCTTGACCCAGAACCAGGCCGCCGCGTACAGGGCGGCCACGATCAGCAGGACCGGCAGCCAGCCGAGGATGATGGATACGGCGCCCCGTCGATACCCGCGGCAGGCCATGAAGGCGGCCAGTGCCAGAACGATGACGATTGTTACCGCGGTGACCATCGGGTCGTATCCTCGCGTGCCGGTGTTGAGCGGCGGCACAACGCCGCCGAACCTCAAGGCAAAGTATACCGGTCGCGGAGACCGCATGGCAAGGATGTTTCGGCGGTTACGGCGCGCCCCGGTAACAGACGACCTTCTGCGACATCGTGTCGGCGTTCAGCAGTACCGGCGCGCCGTCCCCCGGCGCCGCGGCGTCGATGACGCGGACCGTGCCGGGCGGCACGGATTCGTCGGTAACCAGTTCCGGCAGCAGGTTGGGCGCCCCTTCGAGGAGGTCGGCGTTCAGGAAGTTGTTCTCCCGCCCGGGAAAGAGGGCCAGGTAAAGCATTTCCATCTCGACCATCTCGTTGAAGATATGGGTGCCGAGGGAGACGTCGGGGACCAGCCCGTCGCGCATGGCGACGATCTCGCACAGGACGGACACGGTGCTGATCTCGGAGAAGTTTATAGGCACGCCGAGGGAGGGCGACGAGGTGCCCCACCGTCCCGGCCCCAGCAGCATGACCGTCTTCCCGCCGTCGGCACAGGCCCGGGACAGGCGGCCGATCAGGCGGGCGACGGCGTACCGGTCGTTGACCGGGAGGTTTCCGTACTCCCGCGGAACCACGTAGATGAACCGGTCGATCGCGATCTCCCGGCCCTGGCCGATGACGGCGCCGCTGCTTGCGAGGATGATATCCTCCCGCTTCAGGTCGGCGGGCAACGGCGGCACGGAGCCCCCGCCCGGGCACTGGAAGGGTCTGCACTGGAGGATATTGATCCGGTAGTCGTCGTCCGAGAGGAAGTTGAGGGTGAACTCGATGTCGACCGGGTAATCGTACGCCTCCCGCAGACCCGTCAGCGCCTCCCGCATGTCCCCCACGAACCCCGTGTTCTTCAGCAGCGTATCGAAGGTCAGGACGTAGGGAAACCCCGCGCCCGAACCGGCGCGCTTCGAGAGGTCCGCCAGTTCCCGGTCGCGCGAGGCCAAGAGGTCCAGCGGCAGGTCGTCGCTCTGCTCGGCGACGTCCCGGAATGCCATGCCGACGAGCTGGTTCGATTCGAGGTCGAGGACATCGGCCTTTTTCTGCGAGTGTTCCCGGACATCCGCGGAGCCGCCCTCCGGCCGGCGGACGGGATCGTTGAGGGCCACGACCCGCGTGTAGTCACCGTCGACGTAATCGACGGCGCGGGTGCCCATGCCGAACACCATCCGCAGGACCCCCGCCGCGGGGTCGATGTGCTCGTTCCAGGCGTAGGGGTTGAACGAGAGACCGACCCCGGCCGCGTGCGGGTAGAACAGGTGATTGTGCATCGATCCCGACACCCGCTGGACCAGCAGGCTCATCTGTTCGTCGCGGTCCAGCATGCCCCGCCGGGCCCGGTACTTGATCGCCTCCTCGCTCATCGCGCTGGCGTATATCGCGCGGACCGCCGTCATGAGGTCCTCCAGCCGCTTGTACCGCGGCCCCTGGTTGACGCAGAAGACGCTCTCGTATTTGCCGGCGAAGGCATTGCCGAAATTGTCCTCGAGAAGGCTGCTGGAGCGCACGATGATCGGGGACTGCCCGTAGTAGTCCAGCAGGTCGGAAAGCTGCCGGGTAATGTGCTCGGAAAAGCGGCCCACCAGCATCCGCTGCCGGGCGGTGATCGCCCCCTCCAGCAGCATGTTCAGGTCCTTCTGCTGGCGCACCCACCAGATGCCGTTGGTGACCAGGAACGTGTAGAAGACATCCGAGCCGATGTAGAACGAGTCGTGGGGCTCCATCAGTTCCCGCCACCGGTGGTCGGTTTTTTCCAGTATGGCGCGGGCCAGAAGCATGCCCACCGATTTCCCCCCGATCAGGCCGGTGCCGACGGTGCGCCTGCCGATCTCGATCAGGTCCGGGAGGGCGAGGTACCGCTCGGCGAGCGACAGTATCTTTTCATGCCGGGAGACGACCATCCGCAGGAGTTTCTTGAAATAGGGTGTGCCCGTTTCCGGCGGCAGTTCTCCCCGGCATATCGCCGCGTACGTATCCTCCGCCTCCCGGAAGGTGCGGTTCCAGACGTTCAGATGCTCGCCGGACGAGTCGAGTCCCTGCCAGACCGACGAACGCCGTATCTCGGATATCATCGCGCTCTGTTTGACCGGGATGAATGCTCCTTCCTCGCGGGCGTGGATCGTGTACATGCTCGGGGAGTACCGCTGCTGGACCTTGACGGGCTGGATGTACAGCCGCTCGCGGTGCTCCAGGACGTCGATGAATATCTGGGTGGTGTCGGTGATCGCGGACAGGGCGTACTGGGAATGGCGATTCCGCAGCACCGAGAAGTAGGCGATCGCCGCCACGTCGTAGAGGCGGGGACAGGTCAGCATGAAGAGGTTGCCCAGCATCTGGTCGCTGTACCATTCCGCCGCCAGGTCCGTCAGGCAGTCGAACAGGTAACAGCCGCCCCGGCCGAGCTTCTTGATGACCCGGTGGATTTCGGTGATAAACGGCTCGAATCCCTCTTCCGGGCGGAGGTGCCGCATTTCAACCCCTTCCCGGGGTTCAAGCAGCGGGGGGTGGGAGGCGAAACGGAAGTAGACGACCTTCTCTTCCCGCCTGGCCGCCTGCTCGACAAAGGGCGTGGAAAAATCGGCGTATTGCTCGATCGTATCGACGTGGAAGACGATATTGTCCCCCGGGATCAGGCCCTTCAACACCCTGTCCAGGCCCTTCAGGCCGGTGCTCAGTCCCGGATCGATCTGGGGCATGGCTTCTCTCCTTCGTCTCGTTTACCTGTGTGCCGATTCACTGTGCAATTGCCGTGCCGGGTCTCGATTCGCCCCGGAAACCCGGTGTCGAGACGGTTTTAAGTTACAAATTTGCAATCTTGTTCTATGATACTACAAATTTGTAAACCATGCTAAAAATACCACATTGTAATAAAAAGTGTATACTATTGAAAAAAATCAACTTACGTGTTTCGGAAAAGTCTGGCACGCAATATGCTGAATTCAAGCATAATTGTCTTGTATTGTGAACATGACATTATACAGTCATAGAGCCTTTTGTCAGGAGTTATGAAGAGATGACACCGAAAGAATTTTTTGAGTTCGCGGAGAAAAACAATGCCGAGATGATCGACCTTAAGTTCGTCGATCTCCTGGGTACCTGGCAGCACTGCTCGTACCCGGTCGCCACGGCCGACGAGAATATCTTTGAGGAAGGGCTCGGGTTCGACGGGTCGTCTATCCGGGGCTGGCAGGAGATACACCAGTCCGACATGATGGCCGTCTGCGATCCCGACACCGCGGTACTCGATCCGTTCTTCGAGAAGCCGACGGTCAGCGTGCTGGCCGATATCGTCGACCCGGAAAGCCGGGAGGACTACGGCAAGTGTCCGCGCCACACCGTGCGGCGCGCCGCCGAGTACCTCGCCGAAACCGGCATCGGCGATACCTGTTTCATCGGCCCGGAGCCGGAGTTCTTCATATTCGACGAGGTCCGCTACGAGCAGAACCAGCACCGCGGCATGTACCAGATCGACTCCGTCGAGGGTGCGTGGAATACGGGGCGGTTCGAAGAACCCAACCTCGGCTACAAGCCCAGTTTCAAGGGCGGCTACTTCCCCGTCAGCCCCACGGACACGATGCATGATCTCCGGGGGGAGATGGTGCGGCTGATGATGGACGTCGGTATCGAGATCGAGGCGCACCATCACGAGGTGGCCACCGCCGGGCAGGCCGAGATCGACATGAAGTACGCCGAACTGAAGAAAATGGCCGACCAGTTCATGTGGTACAAGTACATCATCAAGAACGTCGCCAAGAGTGTCGGGAAGACGGCGACCTTCATGCCGAAGCCGGTCTTCGAGGACAACGGCAGCGGTATGCATACGCACCTGTCCATATGGAAAGACGGGGAGCCGCTGTTCGCGGGCGACGAGTACGCCGGCCTGTCGAAGATGGCCATGCACGCCGTGGGCGGACTGCTGAAACACGCCTCGGCCATACTGGCGTTCGCGGCCCCGACCACCAACAGCTACCGGCGGCTGGTGCCCGGCTTCGAGGCGCCGGTGAACCTGGTGATGTCCGCCCGCAACCGCTCGGCGGCCGTGCGGATACCGATGTACTCGAAGAGCCCCAAGGCCAAGCGGATCGAGTTCCGCTGTCCGGACCCGACCGCCAACGGCTACCTGGCCTGGTCGGCGATGCTGATGGCCATGATCGACGGGATCAAGCACGAACTCGATCCCGGCAAACCGCTCGACAAGAATATATACGAACTCGGCGGCGAAGAACTTGCCGCGATTCCGAAGGTGCCGGGATTCCTGTCGGAGTCAGTGGCCGCGCTTGAAGAGGACCATCAATTTCTGCTCGAGGGCGCTGTGTTCGATGAATCACTGATCACCTCGTGGATAGACTGGAAACGGACGGAGGAACTGAACCCGATGTATCTCCGGCCCCATCCGCACGAGTTCCACCTGTACTACGACAGTTGATCGATCGGGTACGGGTTCAGAAGCGGTTTGCAAGCGACCCCGGCGAGGTGGCGATGATGAGCGGTCAACCGAGGGATTTCGGGCTCTACGAGTCCCGGCGCGAGCATGATGCCTGTGGTGTCGGGGCGGTCGTCAATATCGACGGCCGCCCCGAGCACCGCATCATGGAGCTCGGGAACCGGGTGGTCCTGAACCTCCAGCACCGCGGCGCCGCCGGCGGAGACGACCGCACCGGTGACGGAGCGGGAATACTTTTCCAGGTCCCCCACGCATTCTTTGCCGCCGAAGCGGACCGCCTCGGGTTCCGGCTCCCCGGCCGGGGCGCCTACGGGGTGGGGATGGTCTTCGCCCCCCGCGACGACGCCCTGCGGGAGCGGTGCGAGCGGATCCTCGAGGAGGCTGTCGCCTCCCGCGGCCTCGCGGTACTCGGGTGGCGGGACGTGCCCGGGGATAACACCTGTCTCGGGGACCTCGCCCGGCGGGCGGAGCCGGTCATACGCCAGGTCTTTGTCGCCGCCGGCGGGCTCGAAGAAGGGCGGCTGGAACTGGCGCTCTTCCTGGCCCGCAAGCGAACCGAGCGGCTCGTCCGCCGGGAGTGCGGCGACGCCGCCGCCGACTTCTACATCGTCAGCATGAGTTGCCGGACCGTCTGCTACAAGGGGATGTTCCTGGCGCCCCAGTTGTTCGGCTATTACCCGGACCTCTCCGATGAGCGGGTGGAGACGTCGATTGCCGTCGTTCACCAGCGCTACAGCACCAATACCTTTCCGAACTGGCGCCTGGCCCAGCCCTTCCGGTGCCTGGCCCACAACGGCGAGATCAACACCCTCAGCGGTAACGCCAACGGGATGAAGGCCCGCGAGCGCCTGCTGCAGTGGGACGGCCTGGACGCCGACCCGGCGGACCTGTTGCCCGTGCTGAACCCCGGCGGCAGCGACAGCGAGCAGTTCGACAACGCCCTGGAACTCCTCGTCCGCGCCGGCCGGACCATGCCGCACGCCGTCATGATGATGATTCCCGAGGCGTTCGGCCCGGCCTACCACATCAGCACGGACAAGCGGGCGTTTTACGAGTACCATGCCGCGATCATGGAGCCCTGGGACGGCCCGGCCGCCATGGTGTTCTCCGACGGAACGATCGTCGGCGGGACCCTCGACCGGAACGGGCTGCGGCCGGCCCGGTACGTCGAAACCGTCGACGGCCTCGTCGTCCTCGCCAGCGAGGCGGGCGTGGTCGAGTTTCCGCCCGACCGGATCCGGTCGAAGGGGCGGCTGAAGCCGGGCCGGATGTTCCTGGTGGATACCGGCGAGGGCCGCATCATACGCGACAACGAGATCAAGGGCCGTATCGCCCGGCAGAAGCCCTACCGACGGTGGCTGGAGGCCAACCGCATCGAGTTGCGGGGCCTCTTCGAGACGGCCGGCGTCGAAGCCGTCGACCCGGACACCACCGTCGACCGCATGCGGATGTTCGGCTATACCCGCGAGGAACTGGAGATGGTCCTGCGGCCGATGGCCGTCAACGGCCAGGAGCCGGTGGGTTCCATGGGCACCGACACGCCGCTCGCCGTATTGTCGCAGCGCCCCCTGCTGCTGTTCGACTACTTCAAGCAGCTCTTCGCGCAGGTGACCAATCCCCCCATCGATCCGCTGCGCGAGGGCCTGGTCATGTCCCTGATGAGTTTCGTGGGACGGCAACACAATCTGCTTACGGAATCTCCCGAACACTGCCGCCGGCTGAAGCTGCCCCACCCGGTCCTGACCAACGAGGACATGCTGCGGCTGCGGGCCGTCGCGCGGGATGATTTCAGGGTTGTCACCGTGGACGCCGTGTTCGACCCCGGCGCGGACGAACCCGGCGCGGCGCTGCGGCGCGGCCTCGACCGGCTCCTGGACGATTGTGCGGCGGCGATCGCGTCGGGCGCGGCCCTGGTGATTATCTCCGACAGGAATTTCGGTCAGCAGTCGGCGCCCATTCCGGCCCTGCTGGCGGTGTCGGCCGTCCATCACGGGCTGCTGCGGCGGGACCTCCGGGGTGCGGCCGGCCTGATCGTCGAAACCGGCGCGGCGCGCGAGGTCATGCACCACTGCCTGCTGTGCGGGTACGGCGCCGACGCCGTCAACCCCTACCTCGCCTTCGCGGCCCTGGGCTACCTGCGCCGCGCGGGCCGGCTCCCGGAACGGATGGAGTCGGAACAGGTCGTCGACAACTACATCGCCGCCGTCAAGAAGGGGATACTCAAGACGATGTCGAAGATGGGCATTTCCACGCTCCGCAGCTACCGCGCCGCGCAGTTGTTCGAGGCGGTTGGCCTCGACCGGGCATTCGTGGATGAGTATTTTACCGGCACCAGTTCACGGATCGGCGGCGCCTCCATCGATACCGTGGCCGAGGAGGTGCGCCGCCGACACCGGGCGGCGCTCGCGCCGGCGGCGCCCGGCCGGCCGGCGATGGCATTCGGCGGCGAGTATCACTACCGGGAACGCGGCGAACGCCACCTCTGGACGCCGCGGACGATCACCCTGCTGCAGCGCGCCGTGCGGCAGGACGACCCGGACGCCTACGCGGCATACGCCCGCCTGATAAACGAGCAGTCGAAACGGGCCTTTACCCTGCGGGGATTATTCGCGTTCACGGCATCCGAGCCCGTGCCGCTCGACGAGGTGGAGCCCGCCGAAGTGATCCTCAAACGCTTCTGCACCGGGGCCATGTCGCACGGCTCGATTTCGAAAGAGGCCCACGAGACCATGGCGGCGGCGATGAACGGCATCGGGGCGATGAGCAACACCGGCGAGGGCGGGGAGGACCCCGCCCGGTACGCACCGACCGACGGCGATTCCCTCAACTCGGCGATCAAGCAGGTCGCCAGCGGGCGGTTCGGCGTGACCGCCGAGTACCTTGCCGAGGCGTCCATGCTCCAGATCAAGATGGCGCAGGGCGCCAAGCCGGGCGAGGGGGGTCAGTTGCCCGGCCACAAGGTCACCGAGGAGATCGCCCGGCTGCGGCATTCGACGCCGGGGGTGACGCTGATATCCCCGCCCCCGCATCACGACATCTATTCCATCGAGGATCTCGCGCAGTTGATATACGACCTGAAGTGTGCGAATCCCGGCGTTCCGGTATCGGTCAAGCTGGTTTCCGAGGTCGGCGTGGGAACCGTCGCGGCCGGGGTGGCCAAGGGCGGCGCCGACGAGGTGCTCATCTCGGGCCACGACGGGGGGACCGGGGCCAGCCCCCTCTCCTCGATCAAGCGGGCGGGGGCCCCGTGGGAACTGGGGCTTGCCGAAACGCAGCAGACACTGGTTGCCAACGGCCTCAGGGACCGGATACGCGTTCAGGTCGACGGACAGCTCAAGACCGGCCGCGACGTGGTCGTGGGCGCCCTGCTGGGTGCCGAGCAGTTCGGTTTCGGAACGGCGGCACTCGTCTCGCTCGGCTGTATCATGATGAGAAAGTGCCACCTGGGTACCTGTCCCGTGGGAATCGGCACGCAGTCCCCCGATCTGCGCTGTCGATTCCGGGGCAGGCCCGAACATCTCGTCAGGTACCTGCGCTTCGTGGCCGAGGAGGCACGTTCGCTCATGGCGGAACTGGGCTTCCGGCGCTTCGCGGACATGGTCGGACAGGTCGGAAAGCTCCGCCGGCGCGAAGCCGTTGAACAGTGGAAGGCCCGGGGGCTCGATTTCTCCGCGATCTTCGCGCTGCCGCCGGGCGATGGGGACCGCCCGGTCAGGCGGACCGGGAAACAGCCCGACCGTCACGGCGACCACCTCGACCGGACCATCCTCAAGAGCATCGGCAAGGATATCGAGGCCGGCCGGAAAACCGCGATCGACATCGCGGTCAGGAACGTGCACCGGGCCGTCGGCACCATCCTCAGCAACCGGATCGTGCGGACGCACGGGCGGGACGGGCTGCCCGACGGAACGGTTACAATCAATGCCGCCGGGACCGCGGGACAGAGCTTCGGGGCCTTCCTGGCCGGCGGGGTGACCCTGAACCTGGTCGGCGACAGCAACGACTACCTCGGCAAGGGACTCAGCGGGGGCAGGATAACGGTGAGAACCCATCCCGACGCGCCGTACCGGGCCCACGAAAACATCATCGCCGGCAACGCCGTTCTCTACGGCGCCACCGCCGGCGAGGTCTTTCTCAACGGGCTGGCGGGGGAGCGGTTCGCCGTCCGCAACAGCGGCGCGACCGCGGTGGTGGAGGGCGTCGGCGATCACGGCTGCGAGTACATGACGGGGGGCACGGTGGTCGTGCTCGGCCCGACCGGCTGCAATTTCGCCGCGGGCATGAGCGGGGGCACGGCCTTCGTGCTGGACGAGCACCAGTTGTTCGACACCTACTGCAACCTGGACATGGTCAACCTGGAGGCCGTCTGGGGCCGGGAGGACGTCGCGTTGCTCCGCGACCTGGTGACCCGTCACCTCCAGTGGACCGGGAGCCGGCGCGCCCGGGACATGCTCGACCGGTGGCGGGACGTGATCGGGCGGTTCGTCAAGGTGGTGCCCATCGACTACCAGCGGGCGCTGCAGCGGCTGAAGGACAACGAGAGCAGGGATACCGAGACAACGGCGGCTACCGAGGAGGTATTCAATGGGTAAGCCGACCGGATTTCTCGAGTACGGCCGGCGGGAACCGGGCTACCGTCCCGTCGCCGAGCGGGTCCGGGACTACGCGGAAGTAGCCCTCTCGCTCCGGGAGGAGGAACTCCGGCGGCAGGCCGCCCGGTGCATGGACTGCGGGATACCGTTCTGCCACGGGGCCGGGTGCCCCCTCCACAACGACATACCGGAGTTCAACGACCTGGTGTACCAGGGCCGCCGGCGGGAGGCGTGCGACCTGCTGCACGCGACGAACAATTTTCCGGAGATCACCGGCCGGATCTGCCCGGCGCCCTGCGAGGCGGCCTGCACGTTGAACCTCCAGGAGCAGCCGGTGACCATCAGGGAGATCGAGCGGCAGATCGTCGAGCGGGGATTCGCGGAAGGGTGGGTCGTTCCGGCCAGGCCCGCGGCCCGCACCGGCAGGCGGGTCGCCGTGGTGGGTTCCGGGCCCGCCGGTCTGGCCGCGGCCCAGCAACTGGCCCGGCGGGGACACGACGTGACGGTGTTCGAACGGGACGACCGGATCGGGGGGCTGCTGCGGTACGGCATCCCGGATTTCAAGCTCGACAAGGCGGTGCTGGATCGCCGGCTCGAACAGATGCGGCGGGAGGGCGTCGAATTTCAGCCCAACGTGGAGGCCGGCGTCGACATCTCGCTGAAGTACCTGCGCAACCAGTTCGACGCGATCTGCCTGGCCCTCGGGGCCCGCCGGCCGCGGGAGCTGAACGTGCCCGGCCGGGGATTCGAGAATATCCACTTCGCGATGGACTACCTCTCACAGCAGAACCGCCGCAACGCGGGGGAGGACATAGACCCGGATGAGCGGATCGATGCCGCCGGCAAGGTCGTGGTCGTCATCGGGGGCGGCGATACCGGCAGCGACTGCGTCGGGACGGCACGCCGGCAGGGGGCCCGGGAGATTCACCAGTTCGAGATACTGCCGAAACCCCCGGACGGAGTCGACCTCCTGAACATCTGGCCGGCATGGCCGACCAGGATGCGGACGACCAGCAGCCACGAGGAGGGGTGCGATCGCCGATGGTCGGTCAAGACGGTGAAATTCACCGGGGCCGGGGTTCGCGCGGAAACGCTCCACGGCATCGAGGTCGCGTGGCGGGAAACCTCCCGCGGGCACACACCGGAGGAGGTTCCGGGCACCGGGTTCGCGATGGACGTGGACCTGGTGATCCTGGCGATGGGGTTCGTGCACGTCGAGCACGGCGGGCTGGTGGAGCAGTTCAAGCCGGCCCTGGATACCCGCGACAACATTGCTGTCGACGACGCCGGCGCGACGTCGCTGGAGGGCGTCTTTGCCGCCGGCGACGGCGTGGAAGGTGCCTCGCTGGTGGTCAGCGCCATAAACTCGGGCCGGATCGCCGCCGCGGCCGTCAACCGGTGGCTGGCGTAAAAAAAGGGGTCAGAACTATTTTATCTTTCTGTTATACATACAGTTACATAAAGATCATGAATGGAATGAGCATCCGGATTTTTCCCATGCCGGGTTGATGATGAGAAAAAACGCAACGTTCTTGTGTTTATCCCCGGCAACTACGGGACCGCTGCGTTAAACGGACCTCAGTGTTTCAGGTCGCCGTCGACCGTTCCGCTGACGGGGTTCCGTTCCTCGGCGAAGTCGAAGCCGGTCCAGATGCCCACCGCGTCGCGGGCCGACTTCTGCGGGAAGTACTCGTTGAATAGCGAGAAGTAGTAAGCCGCCTCCCGGCTGTTGATTTCCGCGTCCGGGTATTCCTCGGCGATCCGTTGGTACTCGGCCTCGGACATCTTCTCGTGGGCCAGTTCCTCGCCGATACTCTCGCAGCCCGCGCCCTGGGTGTACTGGACCTTGTACCGCCAGATGATGTCCTCGGGGAGGATCCCCGTTCTCGAGAAGGCCTTCCGGAGTATCCACTTCTCTATCTTGGCGCCGCGATCACCCCGGCCGATCTTCATTGCGGGCGGGATACGGGAACAGAGGTCGATCAGGTCGGTGTCGAGGAAGGGCACGCGGAGTTCGAGGCTGAACAGCATACCCATCCGGTCGGCCCGCTGGAGATTGATGTTGTGCAGGTTCGCGATGCAGCGGCGGGACTCGTCGTTGACCGCGTCGAGGGGGAAGTTTTTCATGTAGTGGTACCCGGCAAAGACCTCGTCGGCGCCCTCGCCGGTCAGGACCACCGTCACGTGGTCCGCGGCGCACCGGCAGGTGAACCAGCAGGGGACCGCGCAGCGGACCAGTGACGGATCGTAGCTCTCCAGGCCGCGGATGACCGCGGGCAGCACCCGCCGGTAGTCGTCCTCGGTGAATACGAGCTCGTGGTGCGTTGAGCCGATGTGCTCGGCGGCGATTCTCGACGCCTTCAGATCGTCGCTCTCCTCGCCGCGGCGGTCGATCATGCCGACCGCGAAGGTGTGGATGTTCGGGATCTCCTCGGCCGCCAGGGCCGCCACGAGGGAGCTGTCGAGCCCGCCGCTGCAGAATGAGCCGACGTGGATGTCGCGGTCGGAGAGGAGCCGCTTGTGGACGGCTGCCGTGACCTTTCGCCGGACGGTTTCCGCCGCCTCCTCGACGTCGTCGATCAGCGGCCCGTCCTCGGCGGGCAGGGCGTGATACGCAACGAAACCCCGCCCCGGGGTATAGTAATGCCCGGGGGGGAACAGTGCGACCCGGTCGAGGCCGGCGATGGAGATCGCCTTCAGCTCCGATGAAAAATAGATCGCTCCTTCTTTGAAGCCGTAGTACAGGGGCTTGATGCCGACGGGATCCCGCGCAAGGACGTACTCCCCGTCGTTGAACGCGGCGAGGGCGAACATGCCGTCGAGACGGCGCGGGAATGATGCCCCCGTCTGACGGTAAAGGTGCAGCGCGACCTCGCTGTCGGAGTCGGTGGTAAACGCGCACCGGTCGCCGATCTCCTCCCGCAGCGCCCGGAAGTTGTAAATCTCGCCGTTGCAGACGATCCCCGATCGTCCGCCGTCTGCGAGTATCGGCTGCCGTCCCTTTTTCACGTCCACGATCGAGAGGCGGGTGTGGCCGAGCACCGCGTCGGCCGTCTCGTGCATCCCGATGTCGTCGGGACCCCGGTGGGGCATGATATCGAGCATCCGCGCTATCGTCTCCGAGTCCTGCCTGCCGATGCAGCCGGCTATTCCGCACATGGTGTCGTATTATCTCCTTTTCCTGCGTGTGGTGTCTGTTCGTATCTGCCATACACGTTGCACACCGCGTGCCAGGAAAAAGGGTGGTAACAGCGGGAAAAACGGTGCCGGGAGGCATTTTTCCGACACAAATGAAGCAGCGGGGGCGGTGGGCCTACGATAGTGTCGCGTGGCGCTCCTGCAGTGAGATCACGCCGATGCCGTCGGCGGCCTTCAGTTCGCCGATCGCCCCGGCCATCGCCTTCGCCCCCGCCATCGTCGTGGCCATCGGCACGTTGAGCCGGACGGCCGTGGTGCGGATCGAGACCTCGTCCTGCCGGGGCTTTTTACCGGAGGGGGTATTGACGATCAGGGCGACGTCCTTGTTGATCATGTAGTCGACGATATTCGGCTTGCCCGCGGAGACCTTGTTGATTGTCTCTACCGGTATGCCCAGATCCCGTATGTGGCCGGCCGTGCCGCCGGTGGCGATCAGTGCGAACCCCGCGTCGTGGAACGCGCGGGCTACCTCCCCGAGGTGCTTCTTGTCGGCGTCCTTGACCGAGAGGAAGACCGTTCCCGCCGTGGGAAGCTCGAGGCCCGCCGCGATCTGCCCGCGGGCGAAGGCCATGGGGAAGGAATCGTCGATCCCCATCACCTCGCCGGTGGATTTCATCTCCGGTCCCAGGACCGCGTCCACCCCCGGAAATCGCGCCCACGGAAAGACCGACTCCTTGACCGCCACGTACGCGGGTTTCGCCGGGCGGTCGAGGCCGAGGTCCTCGAGCGTTTGGCCGAGCATGACCTTCGTCGCCATCCTGGCCACCGGCACGCCCGTGGCTTTGCTGACGAACGGAACGGTGCGGCTCGCCCGCGGGTTGGCCTCGATGACGTAGACCGCGCCGTCCTTGACGGCGTATTGTACGTTCATCAGTCCGCACACCCCCATCTCCAGCGCCATCGCCTCGGTGGCCTCCTCGAGCCGGCGGATCACCGGTTCGGCGAGGCTGAAGGGGGGCAGCGAGCAGGCCGAATCCCCCGAGTGGATTCCGGCCTCCTCGATGTGCTCCATGACGCCCGCGATGTAGACGCGCCGGGTATCGCAGATGCAGTCGACGTCAACCTCGATGGCGTCCTCGAGGTACTTGTCTACGAGGATGGGCTTCTGCTCGTCGATCCGCATGTCGGCGAGGGTGCAGTACTCCATCAGTTCCGCCCAGTAGGTCCGCAGCGACCGCGGGTCGTCGACGATTTCCATCTTCGCGCCGCCGAGGACGAAGCTCGGCCGCATCAGGACCGGGAACCCGATCCGCCGGGCCTCCGTCTCGGCCTCTTCCCGGGTGACCGCCGTCGCGCTGGGGGGCTGACGGAGCTGCAGCTTCTCCAGCATCCGCCGGAACTGCTCGCGGTCCTCGGCGCGGTCGATCGCCTCGACGGGGGTGCCCAGTATCACGGCGCCCTCGTCCCGGAGCGGCTTGGCGATATTCAGCGGCGTCTGTCCGCCGAACTGTACGATGACGCCCCGCGGTCGTTCGCGGCGGATGATGGCCAGGACATCCTCGACGGTGAGCGGTTCGAAGTAGAGCCGGTCGGAGGTGTCGTAGTCGGTCGAGACGGTTTCGGGGTTGCAGTTGACCATGATCG
>CAZLBC010000096.1:0-17199 GCA_964557575.1 uncultured Planctomycetaceae bacterium | reverse complement strand
GCAGCCTGGAGCGGCTATTGAAACAGGAGAGGCTGTGGGACCGGTACCCACCGCGTCCGCCGCCGTCGGGTGGGCCGATCTTCTCGGCCGGGGGGGCGGGCGCCGAGCCCGGGGCTGAAGGGAAGATCGAGGACTACGAGTACGTGGCGATCGACCGGTTCCTGGCGGAGTTCTGAGCCGAATTCTGAGAAATGCATTCGGGCTGTGGGGAGGGTCTGTTGAACGAAGGGCTGAAGGGGGGGGAAGTAGCGGCACGGGGGTGATGTTTTTCGGGAAATTGCTTGATCGGCGGTTACCAGGGGGGTAACATCAAGTAAGTCGCCGGCTCATGGCCAAAACGGCCACCACCCCGCGACCGGAACGTCCCATAGTCTATTTTATGTTACACTTAAATCACCATGGTGACGGGAGATAGGATTGAATTAACAGTTCGATCAACACGGATTACGATGAAGGGGCGAATCTGCTGATCAAGAGCCTGTTGACCTGGGGATTGACCGGGCAAATCGTCAAGACCGAGATGCACCCGCGGCAAGGCCGGTCGGTGTCGCGGCCGGGGGTTCGTTTTCGACGCGAGCAGACGTTGCCGGCGGCATTTGCGACGCTGCTGCTGCCTTATCCCGAAGCTGATCCGCCGGATGTTCAGGCGTTAATGGCCGGCGAGGCGGATCCGCGTGGCGCCGTGCGCATTCACGTCAGGCAGGGCGATACCGTCGACACATTAACCTTCGGCATGAATCAATCTGATCACCACGTTGTGCTGGAGCGCCAGGGCGGCGATCAGCCCGTGCGCGTGGTCTTCCCCCGCGATCACTCAAGGAGCCAGCGGTGAAATTCGTATCCGTGCTGCTGTTGTTGTTAATAATTGGTTGCTCGTCGCTCACGGCGGTTGAGCCGGCGAACGAGGTGGACTGGCCCGCCTTCATGGCCCGACATGATCTGGTGTGGGACCCGTTGCCGGCGCGATGGCGGGAAGGCGCATTCCTCGGCAACGGCCAACTGGGCCTGATGATTTATCAACCCTCCGAGCCGCACGGCGGCGACATCTTCGGGTTTTCGCATCGCGAAGAAGAGGAAAATTCACTGCGATTCGACCTTGGCCGCAGTGATCTGATCGATCATCGCGAGGGGCGTCGTGTCCTGTTTGATCGGACGCGTCTGCCGATCGGGCATTTTCTGCTGACCCCGGTGGGGAAGATCACCGGCGGGACGATGCGCCTTGACCTGTGGAACGCCGAGGCAACCGGCACGGTGACCACCGACCGAGGCGAAATCCACTGGCGTGCACTGATCCCGTCGCAGCAGGACGTGATGATCGTCGAATTCACGCCCAGCGAAGGCGAGCGGGACTGCACGTGGGAATATGTCGCCGCGGTCTCTGAGACCCCGCGGATCTATCGATGGGACACTGACGGTTACGGCCGGGATCGCTCGCAGGGAAAGTACCCGGCGAACCCGCCCGCCGAGCGGTCCGCGCGGGGGCCGTTCACGATCAGTCGCCAACCCATGCTCGCCGGAGGTGACTACGCGACGGCCTGGCGGCGCGATCGTGTCGGCGAGCATCAGCAGCGCGTGACGATCGCCGTCGGATATAACAAAAAGGAGCCGACGTCTTCAGATCAGGCTGTCGATGCGATTGAACGGGCTTCGGCCGTGTCGTTTGAATCGCTTGAATCGGCGCACCGCCGCTGGTGGCACACGTATTATCCGCAGAGCTTTCTATCGATTCCTGATTCCTGGATGGAAAGTTTTTACTGGATTCAGATGTATAAACTCGGCGCGGGCACGCGCGGCGATCGCCCCGCGCTTGACCTGATGGGGCCGTGGTATCGCTACACGATCTGGCCGGGCATGTGGTGGAACCTGAACCTGCAATTAAGTTATTACCCGGTTTATACCGCCAACCGCCTGAACATCGGCGAATCGCTGGCGCGGATGATCGACGACAGTGCGCAGGATTTGATCGACAACGTGCCCGAACACGCCCAGGGGCGCGGCGCGTTCAAAGGCATCGATTTCAGTTCGTATGGCGAATCGGCCTGGGTGGCGCGGGCCACGGCTTCGCAGGATCTTGACGGCGGCATGTTCAAGGGTCAGCGCGGCACGGTCGAGATGGGCAACCTGACCTGGGCGCTGCACAACTACTGGCGACAGTGTCGCTACGCGGCGGATGATCAGCGGTTGCGCGACAGAATGTTGCCGATGTTGCGCCGGGCGATCAACTTCTATCGCCCCATGCTCGAGCGGGACGAAGCGGGGACATACCACCTGGCGCCCACGTATTCGCCGGAAGTCGGCTATGGGCCGGATTGCAATTACGATCTGGCGCTGTTGCGATGGGGGCTGCGCACGTTGATCGCGGAGTCCAAGCGGCTGGGCGTCGACGACCCGCTGATGCCGGAGTGGAAGAAAATCCACACGAATTTGACCGACTATCCGACCGACGAGAACGGCTACATGATCGCGCGCGGCGTGCCGTTCAAGGGTGGTCATCGCCACTATTCCCACCTGCTGATGATCTACCCGCTCCATCTGGTTCACTGGGATCAGCCGGACCAGCGGGAGCTGATCGCGCGATCGGTCAATCAATGGGCCGCCGAGCGCAAAGCGTTTGCGGGATACTCATACAGCGGCGCCGCTTCGATGTACGCCTCGATGGGAGACGGCGACCGGGCCGCGACGTACACCGATGAACTGATCGACTGCATGCTCACGCCCAACACCATGTACATGGAAGCCGACAGTCCGGTGATCGAGTCGCCGCTGTCGGGCGCCCAGTCGGTTCACGATATGCTTCTGCAAAGCTGGAGCACGTGGACGGACGACGCGACCCTGGTGTCCACGATCCGTGTGTTCCCCGCGATCCCCGAGGACTGGTCGCAAGCGGCCTTTGCTGATCTGCGAACGGAAGGCGCGTTTCTGGTCAGTGCCGTGCGCAGCGACCACAAGACCCAATGGGTGGCGATCAAGAGCCTTGCCGGGGAGCCGTGCCGCATCAAGCCCAACCTCGAGGGGACGGTGCGGGCGGTCGATTCATCGAAGAACGACAAGATCCATCCGCTGGGCGAGGGGCTGTATAAGTTGGATCTGGATCGCGGCGAAACGATGGTGCTGCACGCCGGCGACGCGCCGCCGACCATGCGGATCAACGCCCTGGCGGGGGAGGCCGATCGGTTCAATTACTTTGGATCTCAAGCCATGCGCGATGACTGACTCTCCGCCATTCCCGCACGGAAGGAATTCGATCCATGCGTATCATGCAAGCTGCATTCGTTTGGCTCGTGCTGGCTTCGGTCGCGTTCGCCGAGCCGTTTGACCCGGTCGGTTTGCTGCCTGCAGTTCGTCACGGCGGATTACGAGGACGTCACTTAAATCACCATGGTGACGGGAGATAGGATTGAATTTACCAGTTTAAATGGTTGACACCGTGCGGAATCTGGCTTATTGTACGAATATTGCATCAATACAGCCATAAAAGGACTTAAAATGGAATTCGTGCCGCGATTTTTTGAACCGCCCGGCCAGAGTTACTACCTTTTCGGTCCGCGTGGAACCGGCAAGAGCGCCTGGACGGGCATGCACTACCGGGACGCCGCGCGCATCGATTTGCTGCAGCCGGATGTGCTTCGACGCTATCATGGCAATCCGGAGCGCATTCGGGATTTTGTTCATGCCCAACCGGATGGGCAGACAATTATCGTCGATGAGGTGCAAAGAGTGCCTGAACTGCTCAGCGCCGTGCATGCACTCATCGAGGAAAAGCGTGGCTGGACTTTCGTTTTAACCGGCAGCAGCGCCCGCAAGCTTAAGCAAACCGGGGTTGATCTCATGGCGGGCCGGGCTGTCGTGCGCAGTCTGCACCCGTTCATGGCTGCGGAGCTGGGTGCCCATTTCGATTTGCAAACCGCCTTGACGCAAGGCATGCTTCCAGTGGTTTGGGATGCCAATTCCCCCATGGATGTATTGAACAGCTATGTCGGCGTTTACGTGCGCGAAGAGGTGCAGGCGGAAGGTGTGGTTAGAAACCTTGGAGGGTTTTCACGATTCCTGGAGGCGATCAGTTTCTCGCACGGGCAAGTGCTGAACCTCAGCAATGTCGCGCGGGAATGCGAAGTAAAACGCAAAACAGTGGAAGGTTTTCTGTCTGTCCTGGAGGATTTGCTTCTTTGCTATCTGCTCCCGGTCTTTCAGAAACGGGCGAAACGTGCAACCGTCAAACATCCCAAGTTCTATGTTTTTGATGCTGGTGTATTCCAAAGTATTCGTCCGTCCGGACCTCTTGACCGGATCGAGGAAAAGGCGGGGCCGGCATTGGAGGGATTGATTGGACAGCATCTTCGTGCCTGGAGCGCCTATTCGGGTGAAAACCATGAACTTTACTACTGGCGTACGCAGGGCGGCAGCGAAATCGATTTTGTGGTTTACGGGCTCGACGTATTCTGCGGAATCGAAGTCAAGCACGCGGCCCGCGTTGATCGTAACGATCTGCGGGGATTAAAAGCATTCGGCGATGATTATCCCGAGGCCGATCTAATCCTTCTGTATCGCGGTGATGAAACATTGCACATGGAAGGTATTCAATGCATTCCATGCCAAACTTTCCTGGAACAACTGATTCCCGGCAAAAACCTTCGGACAGAAATATATAGCCGCAAAGAAGCCGCAAATATATAATCGTTCCATTTTGCGCCGGGATTAAATGCAACCTTATCCCGAACCTTGCTTGCCTCGCCGTAGCTTTATAAGCGAAGACGGGTCCCGAAACTTGTCCCGAACCAAAATTAAGTAGTTTTTTATGACTGGACAGAGAACGGATTACGAGTTCTGAATCATTCATGATCCGCCCGCCAATTTGCTCGTATTGTTCTCAACAATATTGTTCGAAAACCCAAGTGTCAAATGCAGTGACCGGGATATTTTTCCAATTCAGGCGACTTTTCGATAATCCAGTGCTACTATTTGGGAATCCGGTTACGGGGACTCCCGTTTGTTGCGAAAGGTCAAAAAGGTGTATACAGGGCCTGCTGAACACGTCGGCCGGCGGCGAGAAAGAGACACGTTTTTCGCACGTCAAGGAAGTCGAAGCAGGCGATTCTATACGAATCGCCGATGGAGACTGACGATGAGGTGCGGAAAAATGGCCTTTCGCAGGCAGGCCCTGAATTGTTCAGCAGCCCGTATATAGAGGTCCGGCGGTATATCGTGTGCCGTAACGACGAGCAGGCACAGAAGGATCCGCGGGACCGGCAGGCCATAGTAGAGGCCCTGCGGGACCGACTCAAGCACGGCGATAAGTCGCTGGTCGGCAATTAAGGCTACCGCACGTTTCTAAAACGGCCGGCAAAGGGGCATTTCGAAATTGATGAAAACAAGATCAAGGCTGAAGAACGTTTCGACGGCAAATGGGTCCTTGTGTACCGACGTGGATATCCCGGCGCCTGATGTGGCGTTGAAGTATAAGCAACTCCGGCAGGTGGAGGATGTGTTTCGCAGCACAAAGTCAATCCTTCACACGCGCCCGATTTACCATACGTGCGATGACACGATCCGCGGCCATGTCTTCTGCAGTTTTTTGGCCCTGATCCTGCTCAAGGAGTTGCTCTCGCGGATGGAAGCCCGAGGGTGGGTTGCAGAATGGCAGCGGCTTAAGCGAGATCTGGACGCCCTGGTACATATTACCACCTGCGTTTGTGGTAAGACCATCAAGCCGCGAAGCCGCCTGCGGCCGGATGCGGGCAAGGCCCTGAAAGCGGCAGGTGTCGGGCTTGGCTCCACGGTGCAGATGTCAGACTGAACTGATCGCCACAAAAGGTGATGTGTAGTGCCAAGGCCATGTTGGCTAATCGTAAGTTCCTGCAAAGTAAAAACTTAAAAAATGCTACTGTTGAAGATGGGTGTGGATGGACGATATCGAGTATGAACTGGCCAAGAACAGGAAGTAACGATGGTAAACGGCGTATTGGTCGGTTCGTTTGTTTTCGACATGCTTAGCGCGTTTTCGGTTCCGCGCTACGAAATCTTGAAAGCCCCCCCCTAATGAGAGCAAGGCTTTATGTATCGTTAATGATTATCGCCACTTTTTTTGTTGTTCTGCCTGCTACGGCGCAAGACACCGACATGCAGGACCCGAACCGGGCCGCGGAGTCCCATGTGCGTGCATTTTCTGATTTCTCCGAGCTTCCCGAAGGCCGTGCCCCCGGAAGCAAGTTGGATGGCCAGTCGCTGGCCGTCGGGAAGGCGACATGGAGGGCCGACGGGGAGATGCGAGTGGAGGATACTGGATCGCTCGCGGGCAGCGGCACCGCCGTTCACACCCTCCCCTTTGCCGTCGGCACCTATCGCATGCGCGTGGAACTGCGACCGGAGGGGGTCGGATCCTGCGCCGGCATCGCATTTTCGCGGGGAAATCCGCGTGGGAACTTTTTCGGATGCGATCTATTCTTGATCATGTCGGCCACCGGAGGCTTTGAAGTGCACGCAAAAGGAGAGGGCCGCATTCTCCTCGGCAGGCCGGTGGACATTCCGGATTTTCGCCCGGACGGATTCAATACGTTCGAGTTCGTATACAATTCGCTTTCGCAAACGCTTGGCGTCTCGATTAACGGGAAAGCGTTTCTTGCGGACCATCCGCTACCCGACGGGCCCGATCACCTGCTGTATGCGGCGTTACGCTTCAACGATATCGCCCCGGGCGGGGAACCGCTGTTTCGGAATTATACAACAACCGTGCGCCCGGAGAGAAATGCCGGATTCGAACCGGCCGACCGCGCGGCCCTGTTTTTCGATCCCGGCGCGAAGACGACGATCTGCTTTACGGTGGATTCGCAGGTACCGGACCAACCCGTTCCGTTTCGCGTAGTGGATTATACCGAACGGGAAATGGCATCGGGACAGGCCGCGCCCACCGCCGCCGGCGATATCGCGATCCCGCTGACCCTGCCGCGCGGGTTTTACGAATTGAGGTTCACGGAAAGCGGAGAGCGCTTCGGCCTCGTGGCCCTGACCCCGGCCGAGGAGCAGGCATCGTTTTTCGGCATGGACGCGGCTCTGGGTTGGCTGGAACTCGACACGGGCCGCCGCAAAGCCCTGGCGGAGATCCTCAAGCGAAGCGGCATCGGGGCCGTACGCGAACGCTTGATGCTCGGGCATATCTATGACGGGCGGAAGGACCAATGGAACTGGGAGGGGGGCGCCAACGGCTACGAACAATTGCATCGTCTTTATGCCGAGGCGGGTATTCCCATCCTCGAAATAACCCAGGGCAGCGTTTGGTCTCAAGAGCAATGGACAGAAATCGCCAGGCACTGGGGGGCGACATGGTGCGGCGTGGAAATCGATAACGAACCGGATCTGAGAAACGTCCCGGCGGACCTGTATATGACCAAGGTCAAGTCGTTGGGATACGCAATCGACAAAGGCGGATTTTCAGGGCCGATTGTCGGGGGCGTGTTCGCCACCATGCCCCCGAGTCCGTATTTCGACACTTGCGCGCAAAGTGGTCTGGTTGAAATAAGCGACGCGATCAGCTTTCATTCATACGATAAGACCCAGGACGTGGAGGGGATGCTGTCTCGCTATCGAACCTG
This sequence comes from uncultured Planctomycetaceae bacterium, assembly GCA_964557575.1. Classification (GTDB taxonomy): domain Bacteria; phylum Planctomycetota; class Phycisphaerae; order SM23-33; family SM23-33; genus CAZLBC01. The sequence goes on along the minus strand of CAZLBC010000096.1, from coordinate 9,613 downwards.
GCTCAGACAGGCCGGCGACGAGGCGAAGCCGCTGTGGCATACCGAATGCGGTTACGCGTGGAAAAAGGGTCCGGCCCGACCGCCTTACGAGGAAGACGCCCCGAGCGCGCTCGAGATCGCCGGCAAGGCCATCGAGTCCCGGGTTTGCGGCGTTGAGCGATTTTTCCCTTTCGTGTGCGTCTATTACGAGGAAGGGTCGAAAAATTTCGGGATGATGGGGCGCCGCTGCACACCCCTGCGGAGCATGGCCGCTTATGCCATGGCCGCCAAAACCATCGGGAATCGTGAGTACGTTGGCGATCTGACGGGGCTCGACCTTCGGTTCGTTCGTGCCCGCGCGTTCGGCGGCGAGGCCGGTGAGGATTCGGTCGCGTTTCTTTATACGGGTAAAATCGACAGCGAAGCGATGGTTCCGTTTCCGTATCCGATTCGGGCGGCGGCCGGAATTGACGGGCGGGAGTTACGCATGCGGGACGGACAATTGCCGGTGCCCGACGGGATATGCTACGTCTGGCTTGACGAGGCCGTGAGTCAAGACGCGCTCGCGACCGATACGCCGGCGATGACGCTGTACGAAACGGCCAAGCGGACCTCGAAGCCGCGGCGTGCATATTCGCCGATCATTCTGGATTTCGACGCCAAACAGACGCCTTCGCGGCCGTCGAGCCGGCAATACCTGGTGACCCGCGACATTGCCAAGGCGCTGCCGGTTCACGTGACGGCATACAATCTTGCCGAAACCCCTGTCACATTGCGGGCCGAGATCCAACTTCCCGGCGGCGCGCCGGTGCGGCCGCAGGCCGCAACCATCCCGGCCGGCGGCAAGGTTCCCCTGGCATGGACGGCCGACGCGTCTGGAAACCTCGATATCGCCTCGACCCGGCTGATAAAGATTCTGGCCACCGACCTGACCGGAGGCGCCGCCTCGAGGCCGACGCCGCTGTGCATTCCAATGGGAATGGAGGGTACGCTTGAGGAACACCTCGCCCGTCATTCTCGAACTCAGCCCATCCCGATCGGGGACCTGGAGCGCTGGCGGCGGAACATGGCCGAACCCGGCACATCTCGATTCTCGAACATTGACGACGGCAGGGGGTGGCGAATGGACGTTTCGTTCGGCAGGGGGAGGGGTTGGGTCTATCCGAAATTCGATCTGCCGTGGACCATCGACCCTGATGCATACTCGGGGCTGCTGATGCGGGCGCGCATTAAAAACCCTTCCGTCAATGTGGCGATCATGGCCAATCCGAATATGGCCGGCGCGTTTTGGGTGAGCGACCTCTTTCCGGCTGACGGCGACTGGCATGTGGTGTATGTTCCCTTTGAGGAGTTCCGTCCCGGTCCCAATCAGGCGGGGATGCAGAACGCGCGCGTCACCCCCTCGTCTTGGAAGGTTCTTGCTGTCGGGATGTCGAGCGGAGAGAATGTTATGGAAATAAGTCACCTGATGCTGGTCGGTGGCGAGGAGCAAACCGAATGAAGGCATATTGGCTGACACAGAACCGCAAGGCCCGTGGCTTCACCCTGGTAGAACTTATCATGGCCAAAACGGCCACCACCCCGCGACCGGAACGTCCCATAGCCTGTTTTATGTTACACTTAAATCACCATGGTGACGGGAGATAGGATTGAAATTCCAGTTTGACTGTCAGTATTGAGAGAACAATTTCCTTCAGGCGACGGCTTACAGCCGCGCCTGAGGAGTAAGCGTTAGAGCAGGAAGAAAGAAAACGACCATGGGGCATACCGTTGAAGCAACGTGTCTCGATTGCGGGGCAACGAGCATGATTGATCGTGGAGGCGGATTTCTATTTCATCTCTTGCGCTGTGAGAAGTGCGGAGATACCAAGAGCATTCCCTTTCAGGCCCTCGGAGAACTCCACTTGTGCTACTTGAAAGGGTTGCCGGGGCCATATCGCATTGCCACCGCAGAGCATGATCGATATGTGCAAGAGCACGCAAAGGTCGAGCCCATTTACGAAGATGAATATCACAAAAGAGTAGAAGATTTTGCTGGTGCGTGTGTTTGTGGAGGAAGATACACATTCGATGCTCCGCCACGATGCGAGATGTGCCATTCCGCTCGACTGGAAGAAGGTGAACCGGAAGTGTTTTATGATTGAGAGCGGTCATATGAAGCTCACGGATTTGATACAACTTGCTGGAAACCGACAACATGCTGAGCACGTCGCAAATGGGCAGGAAGGAACCGGAGGAATCCTACAGGAAAACGGAACAGATGGGAGTCGAAAATGGAACTGAAACCGCAGATGTTCAAGAAGATGCTGCCGCTGCCGGTGACCGTGATCACCACGGTCGACGGCGAGGGCAGGGTCAACGCGGCTCCATACGGCTGCGTCATGCCGATCCTGAGGCCCTTGGACCTGATCGCCATCGCATCCGCGTTGCCAAGAGACACGTTGCGAAACATTCGGGAGACCCGTCAGTTCGTGGTGAACGTGATCGGCCGGCCGCGCTTCAAGGAGGCGATGCAAACGGCCAAGAATTATCCGCCGGGGGTCAATGAACTGGAGGAGGCAGGTTTGGAATCCCTGTCGTCCAAGAAGGTTGTTCCCCCACGGATGAAGGATGCTCTGGGGTGGATCGAAGCGGAATTTGAGGAGGAAGTGTTGCGTGAGAACTTCTCTCTCCTCATCGGCAGGGTGGTCTGTGCGGAAATCAACGATCAGTTTGCCGAAGGAGAAGGGTTGACGGAAATGCCGGCGCTTATCATCACACCGCATTTTCGTCTGGTCGGGGAGCGGATTCTCGGCGATGTGATGGAAACCGTACAGCTTTTCCAGCCGGGGCCCCAATAGACTTGTACGTATGCAAGGATGCATGAAGAACAGTCTCATGGCCTGACGGGAGATAGGATTGAAATTCCCGGTAAGAGATCAGGGCGATGGCCGACCACGTCCTGAAGGGCGGGCCGCCGCCGGCCCGGATCACGGCGACCGGTCGAGACGGCGGGCGGGCCTGGGCGACTTTCGCCTGCCCGGGGAAGATCGCGGCCGCTCGGCTGTGCTGGACGACCGACACGGGCACGTGGAAGAAGCGGAAGTGGCAGAAGCGCGAGGCGGGGGTCGACTCGAAGGCCCGGCGGGTCGCGGCCGACCTGCCCGCGGACACCCGGTTCTGATACTTCAACCTCGTCGACGACCGCGGCCTCCTGGTCAGCACCGAGCACGCGGTGGTGGACAAGCCGGGGGGCGGGGGCGACGACAACCGGCGAAAATAACCCGGGGCGGTAACGGTACCCGCTGTGGTTCGGCACCGTTTCGCGGCTGAATAATTCACCCGGCATGGTGAAATCCTGCGTCGGTGTCGATTGCGTGTTAAGTTGCTCTGCCGGGAAGAATGACAAATGAAGCCGCGAGTGGCATGTTACCTGTTGACGTGGAACTGCCGCCATATCGACACCGCGGAGACCAAGCCGCTCGTACGTTCCGTGTGCGCCGCACACGGCTGCCCCTGTTCCCGGCGGCATGACCCTTGTAATGGTCTTCGCGATGCGGTACCACTGTCGTGCGGGTAACAGAACGGCATCTGTTCGCAATCCGAGGAGAAAGACAATGGATGTTTTCGAGGCCATCGAGACGCGCCGGGCGGTGAAACACTTCGCCCTCGACCACGCGCTGACGGACGGGGAACTGGACCGGCTGCTCGGGGCGGTGTTGCGGTCGCCGACGGCGTTCAATATCCAGAACTGGCGGTTCGTCATCCTCCGTGACCAAGAACACCGGGCCCGCGTGCGGGAGGCGGCGTGGGACCAGTCGCAGGTGACCGACGCGTCGCTGCTGGTCGTGGTCTGCGCCGACACGAAGAGCTGGGAAAAACAGCCCGAGCGCTACTGGCGGAACGCCCCGGAGGAGGTGCGTGAATTCATCCTTCCCGCCATCAACAGCTACTACGCGGGCCGGGAGCAGGTCCAGCGCGACGAGGCGATGCGCTCGGCCGGGCTGGCGGCTCAGACCCTGATGCTCGCCGCCACGGCCATGGGGTACCAGAGCTGCCCCATGGACGGGTTCGACTACGGGAAGGTCGGTGAGCTGATCAACCTGCCGGACGACCACGTGGTGTGCCTGATGGTCGCCGTCGGCCGGGGAATAAAGGACCCGTGGCCCCGTGCCGGCCGGCTCGAACGTGACGCGGTCGTCGTCCGCGACCGGTTCTGAATTACCGGCGGGCATCTGGGGCCGGCGCGGGGGTGCGGCGGCCGTTACTCGCCCCGCAGGTCGCGGGCCGCGAATGTCCACGTACCCCACTCGTGGGGTAGAAGCCGGGCCTCGGTGGGGATATCCGAAACCATGGTGGAGGCCTTGTTGTTCCAGTAGACCCGGGCCATCGTCTCACTGCCGTTGCCGACCAGCACGCCGATGTCGCCGAGCGTGGCAACCCCCGGCCGGGCGGCCAGGCCGATCGTCGCGAGGGGAATCGACAGCTCGTAGCAACCGCCCCGCTGGGCGAGCGCGACGTCCGTGCTGATGTCGGTCACCGCGTCGAAGTCCACCCGGCCGACCGGCGAGGTGTAGGTGGTCTTCGCGCCCTCCCCGCCCCGCTGACGGAAACACACCGCCCGAACGGGTCCGGATACGGGATCGGCTGTCCGGGTGACGAACAGCCGCAGGTCCCCGGGTACCACCGACTTGGTGCGGCCGTACCACTTGTGCCGTTTGACCCGTTTCACCGAGGGGTCGGTCCTGATCATCAGGTCCAGCCCGCCTCCCGAGGCGAAGGCGTACCGCCAGCCGTCGGCCAGGTTGTTGTTCAAGAGACGCGGGTCACGCGTTCGCCAGGCGGCGTACAGCCGACCGCCGCCGACGGCCACCGCCCCCGCAATGCCCCGGCGGGGATCGATGGTGACCCAGTCCGCCCCGCCCCAATCGGTGAGGTCGCCGTCGACGGTGGGTAAAATGTCAGTCACCGCCACGGTCATGGCCCGATGCTTTTTCCGCAGTTCGCCGGGCACGATCATCGTTGTCGGCTTCCCCGCGAGATCGCCGGGGGACACCGTGATATCCCGCGGCGCCAGGCGCCGGATGGTATCCAGCCCCAGCACCGTGAAGACCAGGTTCTCGCAGCGGCCGCCGGCGGTAAAGTAGACGATGCCGTCCTCCATCTGGTCGATCGCCGGCCAGAAGTGCTCGTCGCCCCAACTGTAGTCGTCGATGATCATGCCCCGCTCGGCGGTCGGCGGGCCGATGGGGACATTGGTGCGAATATCACCGCCGATATCGGTGACGTACAGGCCGTCGGCGGTCAGGAGGTAGACGTTCCCCCGGTAGCCGTTGAGGGCGAACATCGTGCCCCCGTCGCCCTGTGGCGGGGTGAAAGGAAAGCCGATCGATCGCTGGGCGTTGACGAGCTGGCCGGTGAACGCCGCGAGCGGGTCGGGGCGCCCCGCGCCGCCGACGCCGTTGATCTTCCAGTCCAGCCGGCCGTCCCGGTAGGCCCTGACCACGCGGGCGCGGGCATAGCCGCCCATGGTGAAGATGAAGCGGTCGCCGGCGTGGACCACGTCGGAGAGATGTTCGCCCCGGTCCGCGAAGGGCCGGTGGGTTTTCAGGTCCCAGACCGGCACGCCGTTGTCGCGCCAGGCGGGGGCCGGGATGAAGATGCCCGATGTCAGTGCGATCGAGAGATCCGGGCCCATCGTCACGCCCCCGAAGTCCCGCTTCACCGGCTTCATGCCGAAGTTGACCCCCTGGATCTCCCCGGCCTGCGGGACGCCGTCGAGATTTTCGTCGGCCCACGCACAGAAGCGGCTCTTGAAGTGTCCCTGGTAGACTTCCCGCTCCAGGGCGGCCCGGAGGGCGGGATCGGCGGCCGCGTATTCTCCGAAGAACCCCTCCTCGACCGACTTGCCGGGATGGCCGACGTGGGCTGCCCGCCGGGCGGTGCCTTTCGCGTCGTCGTAGATAAACACGTCGGCATTGTTGCGCACGAAGTAGGCCGGGCCGTAAAAAGTGTTGATCAGGTAGTGCCGGCCGCCGCGGTAGACGCTCACGTCGCCGGTGCGTCCCTTCGTGACGCCTTCCAGGGCGTAAATCGACCGGGGCCGGGACGTGCCGGTTTCCCAGTCCACGGCGTACTCGATACCCTGAAGTCTGCTGGAGTAGTAGAAGCGGGTCCGGTCGCGGGGGTCCAGGTGGCCGCCGCCCCCGTACTTGGGCGGGCCGTAAAAGGCCCGCAGGAAACGCCCGGTCCGGGCGTCCCAGACGCTGATGCGCTTGGGGGCGTAATCGTGTTCGGCGACCCAGAGCCGGCCCTTTCCGTCGAGGGCCAGGCCGGCGGGCCGGTGCATCCGCTCCTCGTCGTAGAGCCCGAACTGCTTGCCGCCGGGCTTCCCGATCGACCGCAGCAGCTTCCCTTTCCGGTCGAAGACCTTCACCTGGTGGCTCGCTCCCCAGTCGCTGACGTAGATCGACCCCCCGGGCGCGACGGCGATGTCGAATGGGTTTTCCAGTTCCGTAATCACGGCGCGGCCGTCGCCGAGCGTGCGGGCGGCGAGATCCGGTTGAAAGCGCCGGACCGCCGTCCCGGTGATCAGGTACAACCCGCCGTCGGCGCCGAAGGCCATTCCCCGGGGATCGTCGACCGCCGCTTCCCCGACGAGGGCCTCTTTTGCTTTTCGCTGCGCAGCATCCAGGAAGAGGATCCGGTCCCGGTCGTAGCAGCTTACCAGGACCGTCCCGTTGCAGGCGGCGATGGCGTACTTGGGCCGGTTGGTGTGCCACGCGCGGCCCTTCTTCTCGAACTTCATGGGGTACAGCCGGATGCAGTCGTCGCCGGCGTGGTCCGCGCCGCGGCGAAACGCGTACACGCCGCGGTGGGTAAGGGCGTAGGCGTAGTATTCGTCGCCGGGTTGCGATCCGGCGTCGCGCCCCAGGGCCCAGGCTCCCTCCCGCCGCCCGAATCGCTTTGCGCCGTCCGGTCCCAGCCATATCACGCCGTGGCCGGCCTCGGACCCCGAGGCGGCGGCCATGATCTGCGGTTCCTCGCCGTGCGGGGAACCGCCGGGCAGATAGAGTACGTCTATGGGAGGAGTGTGGTCGGCCAGCCAGCCGCCCGAGCCGTCGGGGGTGTGCCAGGGGGGATCGCCGGGGCTTTGCACTGCCGTCTCGTACCGCAGGGTGATATCCTCGTGGGACAGCCCCCGCGCGACGTAGCGGCCGGGGGCCACGCGGTGTCGGTGGACGTCGAATCCGTCCTCCTTGCTCTGCTTGTCTCCCGCGTTGTAGCCGTCCCACCACACCGCGTGGTTACCCGCCGGGAAGAACGTGTCGTTGAGCAGGTTACAGATGCGCCGGCCGTCGGCGTCGTCGATTACCAGGGTCACGAAACCCGGCTTTCGGAGGGTGAACGCGACCGGGATACCCTCTCCCGCCACCGCGATGCCGCTGCCGGTTTCCGTCGGTTGAACCGCGGCGGGTTCCGTTGTTTTTTCCGCGCCTCCCAGGATTGCCAGACCCGAGAGGAGAACGGCCGCGGCCGCCCCGCCCAGGGTTGCGATGCCGATGTGTACCTTTTTCCAGAACATCATAGCGGTTACTCCTTTCGCTGTTTCCCGTGCCGCGGGGGATACGGACCCGCGGTTTGCCGCCCCGGCGGCGCCGCAGGCCGCTACCAGGGATGCCGGGGCCGCCCGGCTCGATTCCTGCGAGAGCCATCCGGCGAGGGCCGCGGCCGACACCGGCGTGCCCCGCCGCCGCAGGGCGGCGCGGAGTTTCCTGATCGCGTATCCTTCGCGTTTCCTGACGGCGTTCACCGAGCAGCCCAGTTTTTCGGCGATCTCTTTCTGCTTCATGCCCCGCAGGTAGTGCAGGACGATGACCTCGCGCTGGCGCGGCCGCAGGTCGACCATCGCCTCGTCGATCTGCGCCACGACGTCCGCCGGCCCGCGGTCGTCGCCGTATCGCCGGCGAGCCCTCTCCGCCGCTTCCCGTTCCCGCCGCCGCCGTCGCATTTCACGGCGCCTTACGTCGAGGGCGGCGTAGCGGGCGGTCCGGTACAGCCACCCGCCGACCGATGCGCGGCCGCGCAGGGACGGTGCCTTTTGGGCCAGCACGACGAACACCGCCTGGGCCGCGTCCTCGACGAGATGCGCGCACTCCGGGAGGCAGCGGTAACACACGCTGTGCACCATGTCCGCGTGGCGGCGGACCAGGGCCACAAATGCGTCCTCCGAGGCGGAGTCGACGAATTCACCGAGCAACTCCTTGTCGGACCGTTCTGTGTAAAGGCCTTTCACTGCCGGTTATTCCTTGATTCACAATACTACCGCCGCCGGGAGGTGAAAGGTGCCACTTTTTCTGCCGCTTTTTTCGGGGATCGCTACCGCTTCGCGCCGTGTTCCGGGCGGTCCTGGTACTTCCGGGCCCGCGCGAAGTAGTCGTCGAGGCGCTCGACGGCGAACGCGTCGATCATCTCGTCGACGCTCACGGTTTCGTGTTCGCCGGTGATCAGGACGCTGCCCAGGCGGCCGGGGTCGGTGATGGTGACCTGCGGTCCGTACTTCTCCTTGAGCTTCCGCAGCCGGCCCCGGTTGTAGTCGAGGTGGGCCAGTGCGCAGTCGAGGTTCACGGTCGCTACCACGGAGTCGAAGTAATTCGTGGTCGTCGCCACCACCTGCCCGAGGGGGTTGCGGATCTGCGACGGGCAGCGCCGCTCGATCGCGCCGACGAAGTGGCACCGGCAGGAGTAGGCCCAGTACGCCTGCATCAGCCCGCCGTGGTACATCGACGAGAAGATGATCAGGTCGGGTTTCGCCGCGGCGTACTGCCTGCGGAGCCGGTCGAAGTTCAGGTCGAAACAGATCGCGAAGGCGACGCGGCCGAAATCGCACCGGAAGACCGGGGCCTCCCGCCCGCAGAGGATCTTGTTGTCGATCTCGCCGATCGTGGGGTGGTTCTTGTCGTACCTGCCGACGACCTTCCCCTCCCGGTCGAACAGGGTGCTGGTGTTGCGCCAGGTCCCGTCGTCCAGCTCCCGCTTGGCCGAGTAGACGACGTAGCAGGAGTTCTCCCGGGCGACCTGCGCGAAGTAATCGCGGACCTGGTTTTTGCGGACCCGGTAGTAGGCGATCATCCGCTCCCGGCCCGGCCCCTTCGGCCGGTCGCACGCCTCCGGGACCACGATCAGGTCGGGCTTGTCGGGCAGGACGCGGGCGAATTTCCCCCGCCAGAAACCGATCATCCGGTCCACGATCCGCTGGGGTTTCGCCGCGGCGTCGACCTGCGGCGCCCGGTGACCGATGACGGCGATCCGGACGGTGCCCCGTTTCCTGCCGCCGGTCTTCCCGCCGCCCGGCGCCCGCCCGGCGACGAGCAGGCACGCGGCGCAGAGGACGGCTGTTCGAAGCGGCGCGTTCGTCTGTTGCATGGCGTATCTCCTGGAAAACGGTAATGCATCAATGCGTATGTCGTGGTTTGACACCCGCAGCGGACAGAACGAGTGCCGCCTTTTTCAGTCGTGTCTTTATGATCCACTTCTCTTCCGTCGCCTCGAACGTCGCGTGAACAATCCTTCCCGCGATCGAGCATACGGCCGACGCCGCCCGGTGTCAATCGGAGCAAAGAGAGCAAAAAGGGGTCAGGCAAAAAGGGGTCAG
>CAZLBC010000095.1:0-17225 GCA_964557575.1 uncultured Planctomycetaceae bacterium | reverse complement strand
CCTCGTCCTCGTCGACGAGAAACGTGTCGTCCAGGGTCGAATCGTCGCGGAGGGGAAAGACCGTGTCCGAGTAGACGCCCGGTACTCCCATCATGCCGGGAGCAATCTCCCCGGGGTTGTGCCAGATGTTCGAGTTGATCAGTTCGTAGTCGACGATCTCGTTGAACTGCTGGAGATCCGGGTGGCGCCAGTCCACGCCGGTGTCGATGACCGCGACCACCACCTCTTCGCCGCTGATCACGTCGTCCGGGTCTGCGAGGGGTCCCGAAATGAGGGGATTGGGATCGGATCCCACGGTGATGTCCCAAGCCTCCGGTGCGTCGATGTCGTTGTCCAGTGTCTCCGGGCCGTAGAGGAACCCTTCGTTGTTCAGGCCCCAGAGGTAATCGAAGGGGTAGTAGGGATCGTCGGGGTGGGTCGCCGACGGCGCGGCGATGTAATTGAGCTGAAAATACTCGATATCGGGGTTACCCGCCAGCCATGCGGCGGCGGCGTCCTCGCTTACACCGGGTGTCTCTATGAGCACCAGGCCCTTGCGTCCCAAGCCCTTGAGTACGTTGAAATCGACCTCACCGTCGAGATAGTATGCCGCGTCCGCCACCGCGTTCATCGTGGAAGCGGCGTCGTCGGTGAACCGGACGATCCACTGGCCGGGCATGTAGCCCGGCAGGTACTCTTCGCCGTTGACGTTTATCGCCTGGACGCCGGAAGAGGCGTCCACCACCGGGGTCACGGCCGTCTCTTCGGACAGAACCGAGAACCACTCCGACGAAAAGGCGCCCGCATCCTGGGGGATGATCTCTGATCCCGACAGGAGCAGCCGCGGCTCGAGGCGCTCGAAAAAGGCCGGTTGTGTTTCGGGGGATCTGCTCTCCATCGTTATACACCCTCCTTCCGCCGGTGGCTGGTATAGACCGTACACCAACCGTCGGCAGAACTGCTGCGCGCGTAAGTATACGTACACATAATCATTGCCATTTTAACAATACATGATTCTAACACGACATTCATATTTTTCAATCGGTAATCCAAAGGTTTATGGAAGAAATAACACCGTTGCTGCACCGACAGAAGCTATAGGAAAATCGGCCGGATTGCCGATGGAACATTAAACAATACCCGGGTTGAGGATAGGTCGTTTTTTCGATCCCGCGAGTCGCCGGCGCAGCCGGCTCGGGACGATCGACAACGCGCGGCATCGTGTCGTGCGTTCGCGCTGCGACGAGCGAAACGCGGAGCGAGCGGCCGGCGGCAGCAGAGAGACGGCTGATTTCCCCGGGATAAATACGCGGGGAAACGCCATATTTTAGTTGACTGCAAATGATTAATTTATACAATGATATGATGCAAACTGATATGTCGAAGGGGCATGTCGATATGCCCCTCTTTGCAGCAGGCACAACGATTAGAAGATCAGCTTACATGTTGCCCCTGGCGCCGGGTGCTTTGTGTGAAATGCGCATATGCCGGTCTGGACGGGGGGATACCGTTTCTGGAGGAGATAGAAATGTCTTTTGACATCCCAGAGAATCGACCTGGAAAAACACCGCTCTTCGAAATGCTGGAAGAGAGGCTGATGCTCACCTCCCTGGTCGAGGGGGAGTTCTTCGTATACTACAATCTCCAGCAGGAGGCCATCCGGGTCGATCTCAACGACTACGACCCCGACACCTTCGCGGCGGTCGAACTCTTCTCCTACGTCGGCGGCGACGGGGGGCCCGACCTCGGTGTCACCGACGTGGTGGGGATCAAGAACGGCGGCGGGAGCTACGCCCCGATATCCCCCCAGTCCGTGGGGCAGGCGGGCGTCGTCAACTGGCCGGACGGCGAGGGCGTCATCGAGTTTCCCGACGGCGGCGGCGTCCAGTGGAACCAGAGCCCCAACGCCGGCCGCCACCCCCCGACGACCGAGGTCTACTCGGTCTACGTGGCCGCCGCCTCGGATTCCACCTACCTGACGTTCACCAATCTCACCGAGAGCCCGCAGAACTGGACTGACGCGGGCTGGATGAACGCCCTCGACCCGTTCGGCGGCACGGAAAACAGCGATCCCCGGCGCGGGATCGCCCTCGACGGGGCCGGCGGGGCCAACGTCGGCCTCTCGGTCAGGGTTCCCGGCGTTCCCGACCCCGCCGACCACCCGACCACGATGGACCTGAACGACTTTACCATCGAGGTCCTCGCCGACGACTGGGGGTTCGCCCCGGCCGGCACGGCCATCATTGCCGGCGTCACGGTCAGCGAGAACGCCTATTCCGGGTACAGCACCAATTTCCAGGGGGGCGTCAACATCGACGCCATGACCTCGGTCTGGGACGAACTCTTCGAGCAGACGATCCTGTACGCGGTCGAGGAACCCTTCGGTTCCCTGGGGATTTCCGATAATTCCGAGGTGGGCCTCGGGGAGAACGACGCCCCGGTCCCGAACATGGATTACGACTGGATCATGGACGCCCTCGTGGCCGACGACTTCGGGAACTACTACGCCATCGACAGCGACCTGCGGGCGAATATCGCCCCCGAGGTCGGCTACGACGAGGACGACAACGGCATCCGGGAGGCCGACGCCTGGTCCCTGGTCGAGGACGGGGACACGGCCCGGGCCCTGGCCCTCAGCGACGGCGGCACGTTCTACTACATGCAGGAGGGCGCGGACCTGCGCCACATCACCCGCGACGGCCTCCTGGACATATCCGGCGATCCGGGCGGTGATATCACCTCCCTGTCGTTCTGGCACAACGCCGGCAACCCGGCTGATCCCAACGACAACGCCGAACTCCTCTACGGCGTCTACGCGGGCCAGAACGGGGGCATGCTGGTGACGATCGGCAACCCCGAGGACGCCACGGGGCTGACGGAAGTGCCCGTCGTGAACATCATGCCCTTCGACGACGACAGCAACGGGACGGTCGAGGAGGCGGAGGGCGTCGGGTACCTGGATCTGGAACTGATCGCCTGGCCGGAGGACCCGCTGGCAACATCGGATGCCGACGCCGGCAGGGCCGGGGATCAACTCTATGGCGTTACGGCTGCCAATCAGCTGTATCTCATAGACCCCGACCAGGCCAGCCCACCCCCACCGGCAGGAGACGGCAACGTGTATGCCTACGCATACAGCGCGCCCGTGGCCCTCGACCGGGCGTACGAGGACATCACCTGCATCGGCGGGCAGTTGTACGGGGCGACCGGCGACGAGATCTACCTGATCGACGCGGCCACGGGCGCGAGCACGTTCGTCGCCTCGCCCATGGACATGCTCAAGCAGCAGGTCAAGGACCTGCCCGGGGTCAACGCCGGCAACTCCCAGATGTCGGGGATCGCCTACCACGACGGCGATTCCGGCGAGCACGGGGCCCTCTGGGTGGTCTACCAGCTCCCCGACCCGGCCGACGGCCGGGTGCGGCCGGACAACCCCGTCGAGTACCACTTGGTGCGGGTCGATCTCGGCGGTGTCATCGAGCCGGTGGATACGGCCGACGGCAGCACGGAACCCCGTACCCCCGACGGCGTCTCCAGTCCCTGGGGCATCGCCGAGCAGTACGATATCGGCGGCTACTTCCAGGACGAACTGCCCCCCGTCGTCTCGGGCCTGGCCGCGCCGACGGAGATTCCCCCGGACGTCCCCGAGAGCTACGCCTACCGGCAGATCCGGGCCGCCGCGTACGACGGGACCACCTACTACGCCGTGGCCACGATCTTCGACATGGACCGGACGGTCGACGACAACGGCGACGGCGACCTGGACGATACGGGCGATTACGCCCTGATCACGATCGATCCCGATACGGGCGTCGCGACGTGGGTCGGGGAGTTGACCGACTTCGTGACGGCGCTCGAATTCGACGACGCCGGCAACCTCTACGGGGCCGATTCCACGGGTGACATACAGGGTATCAACGCGGCCACCGGGGCATTCACCGGCTCCGTGAACAACGGGTTCGTCGGGATGACCGGCACGGTCGAGGGCCTTTCCTACGTAAACGCCAACGGCACCAACATCGGCATGCTCGCCCTCTTCAGCCCCGATCCGGGGACCAGTTTCCAGGATTACGACCAGATCTGGGCCGTTAATCTCGGCGGCGCCGGTGTGGAACTGCTCTACGACAACGACCAGGTCGCCGACAACGAAAACGACACGGTGATGCGGGACGGCCTGACCTCCCTGGCCTACTGCGACTCGTTTGCCGACGGAGATTTTCTGTGGTCCACGGCTCCCGGGCGGTCGGACGACGGCGTCTTCCGCCTCCAGCGGCTGCCGATCACGGCCATGCTGGTCCAGGCAGCCGGCGACAGTCCCACCGAGACGGTTCTCGGCCCCCTCTACGAGCCCGGCTCGGGTCTGCCCGTGGCCGAGGTCACCGGCCTCGACGACGCCATCGACGTATGGCCCGCCGGCCTCGACCCCTGGCTCTGGGCGGTCGGCAAAGAGGCAGACCTGAACCCGTGGGCCGGCAACGCCCCCGGGTCGCCGGTCATCATTCCCGACGAGCCCGTCGATCCCGCCGCCCCCGCGCCCAACGTGATCGCGGACGGGGCGTCGATCATGGAACTGGATCCCCTGCCCTTCTTCGGGTCCGCGGTTATCCAGTTCCACACGCTCTACGACGACGTCATGGACGACGGGACGGCGGTCACCGATCCCGATATCTTCACGAACGTCACCTCCCTGGCCTTCCTGCCCCAGGACCTTGACCCCGATGAGCCGCCCGTCGACATCATGTACATCGTCGCCGAGGACCCGGACTTCCCGGGCACCTACAACATCTACGACATCGAGTACAGCCCCGTCCTTGCCGAGGTCCGCGAGACCGGCTTTCTCCGCGACGACAACGACGTGGACAACTTCGCAACGGCCACATTGGGCGCGCCCGAAACCGGCCCCTACGACGTGGTGGAACTCGTCGCCGGCATCCGCCAGGAGTTCACCGGCGAGGTGACCGGCATGGACTTCGCGTACAACGCCGTCGATCCGCTGAACGATTTCTTCGAATCCTACGCCGTCGCCGTCGACCTGGTGGGCGACTCGTTCCTCTACGAGGTGGAGTTCGACGACACGCTGAACGACGCCCTGATGCGGCCCTTCGGCGAACTGGAGGACGACCCCGACCGGGAGTTCTCATCCATGGGTATCACCATGGACCGGTGGATCGAGGACGAGCACGACTTCGTGGACATCTGGGGCACTGTCCTCGATTTCGAGCCGGGCCTGACGTTCTTCTGCTCCTACGAAAACGCCGCCGGGACCGGCACGACGATGCTCGGCCAGCGGCTGGGCGCGCTGAAGGTCGCCGGCCGGCTCCGGCACGAGTTCACCGCCTACAACTCCGTCCGGATCATCGACGTCGGCGTCCTCAACGCCAACGTGACCATCGAGGGCAACCTCGGCACGCTGATCTCCCGGACGGGCAGCGACGGCAACAGCGACTTCAACCTGGGCAACTCGACGATCGACGTGGCCGGCACCATCGGGATGGTCGATTCCCGCACGGTCGAGGGCGCGACCTTCTCGTCGGCGGTCATCGCCCGGGGCGACCGCTCGATCTACGAGACCGACGACGACCTGTTCGAACTCGAGGTGGCGGTGATTCCGCCCGACCCCAACTTCGATCCCGCCTGGCGGGGCGAGGCACTGCCGCTGGTATTGTTTGACGACTTCTACGGCATCTTCCCCTACCGGATCCTGCCGGACTACTCCAACGACACGATGGACACGGCGCAGTTCCTGAGCCACCCCTCGGGCACCTTCACGATCACCGGCTCGCTGGACGCCCCCGCTCACATACCCAACGCGGAACCGGACACGGTCGATTACTACGCCCTGCCGCTGAAGGCCGGGCAGACCATCATGCTCGAGGAGAACGAGGACAATCCCTTCACCTACGGCATGTCGCCGCCCGTGCGGCTCTACTCGCCCTTCCGGGTCGACGACAGCGGCCAGCGATTCAACACCTGGCTGGATAGCTGGGGCTACGAGACCGAAGAGGACTGGGGCATCGGCTCCGTGGGCATGACCCCCGAGCCGATGATCTTCACCGCCCCCGAGGCCGGCGTCTACTACCTGGAGGTGACCGCGCCGCTGATGCCGATCGGGTATTCCTACACGATCACCAACGGGCCGGCCAAGGCCCTCGGCGCCGTGCGGGTGGAGGGCGATTACAACGCGGCCATCGGCAATTCGTTCAGTTATGTCGACGACACCGAGAGCGTGGCCTTCGGCTACGAGATAGCGGCCGAGCGGGGCGGGATCGGGGCCTTCGTCTGCACCAGCGGCAGCTACGGGGCCCTGATCGGCTCCTTCGGCGGCAGCGACAACGCCCCCCTCGGCGCGTTCCGCGAGGGCGGCATCGTCGCCGTGGAGGCCGGCACGATCGGTCCCCTGATCGGCGGCGCCTACACCACGAACACGATCGACTCCGACAGCCACATCGGGCGGGTTGCCTCCACCCTTCCCGAGAGCGAGGACGAGGGCGGGTGGATCGACGCCGGCATCACCGCCGGGTCCCTGGTCTACAACGAGGACGCCCACATCCAGAACATTTACTCCGCACAGGACTATATTTTTCTCAACAACATCTACGCCACCGGCAGTATCGGCGTCATCGAGACGATGGGGGACCTGCTCGGCGGCGTGTGGATCAACGTCAACACCGACCGGACGGGGCCGGCCGGCAACCTCGACCTGATCCGGGTCCACGGTGATTACGGTTCGCTCGACACGGGCGTTCCCCGCCTCGAGCACAACGAGGGCGGCAATATCCGCTTCGTCCAGGTCGACGGGGACATCATCACCCAGTCCGAGAGTACCGGCTGGATCGCGCCGCAGGGAGAGATCAGCGTGCCGAACATGAGTTCGGTGACCCTCGCCGACGACGGCGGCGGGACCCTGGAACTCAACCCGTCCGGTGTGCCGGTCCTGGACCAGGACGGCAACCAGATCTACGTCGACGAGGACGGCAACCAGGTCGAGGACGAATCCGGCACGCCGCTCTACCAGAACACGGTATACTCCTACATCACCATTCCGGTCTACGTCAACGGCTCCGCCAGCGGCGCCGGTGCGGTTATCGCCAACCTGCGCGTCGACGGCAGGGCCAATATCACCACCACCGGCCGGGTGGAGATCAGCGACATGCTGATAAACGCCACGGAGTTCATTCCCGAAGACCACGACGTGACGCTTACCGACCAGCCCTACACCTACGGCGGGGTCAGGCTTTCCGGGACGAACAACGGCCAGTACGACGTCTACTATCTCCACGACGAGGGCCTCGGCCCGCTGCGGGAAAACAACGGCGATATCGAGCAGGAGGTCTTCACCACCAACTGGATACCGTACTTCAGGAACAACACGAACGGGACGATCGTCTCCGGCCGGCTCAGCGGCGGGATCGGTACGATCACCGTGGGGGGCGACATCGGCCCCGGGCAGACCAACAGCACCGGCGCCTGGCTCCCCGGCCACGACCTCGCGCCCGTCTCCGCCGGCGAGGTCACCGAGCCCCAGTACGGCTGGTTCCACGGGACGCTCAACGGCCTGGACATCGGCACGACCGGCGACGACGGCGGCGGTGGCGGCGGGGGAGCGGCGGAGGTTATCGACCGGCCGGCGCTGGGCCGCCTGACCGCGGCCGGGGCGATCCACGACCTGCGGATCGTGGGCGAGGCGGGGCCGATCGAGGCGGATTCCGACAACCTGCACCTCAAGTCGGGCAACTGGGACGGCGTCGGCGGCATCATCTGGTCGTCCGAGCGGCTGGAGTACGTCGACGTCGGCGAGGGGCTGGCCGACGACGGGTCGGGCGCGCTGGCCGAGGCGGCGATCATGTCCACCGGCACCATCGGCACGGTCTACATCGACGCCCACGGCGAGACCTACAGCGTCCTGCCCATGGGCGATGATCCGAACGAGAATCTCAAGCTCCCGAAGGTCTACGGGATGATCAACGGCACCATCGCCTCCGCCGACGCCTTTATCGAGCTTGACGACGAGGGCAACCGGGTCTACCGGAACAACATCGACCTCGTCCGCGGCGTCAACGGCGCGACGATGACTGCCAACGTCTACAGCGGCGACCTGACCGTGTTCCGGTGCAACGCCGGCGGGGCGCTGCCGGGCGGCGGGATCGGCACGGTCCTGTTCACCGGCACCGGCGCCGCCATCGACGGCTCGGAGATCCACGGGGCCTGGGTGGAGCGGGTGGCCACGGACACCGCCGCGGACGGCATCTTCAACACCACGGTGATCGGCAACTCCGTCGGCCTGTCGTCGACCGGCGACGCCGTCGGGATTGTCGAGGGCGGCGGCGTGGGGATCATCAATTCGCGGATCTACTCCAACGGCGGGCACATCGGCACCGTGCGCGGTCTCGGCGGCACCGCCGACCTGGTCAACTGCTTTATCGAGTCCGAGGGAGGGGATATCGATCTGATTTCGGCCCGGGATATCAGGACCGACTGGGCGACGATCACCTTTAACCCGATGATGATTTCCACCGGGGCCGGTACGGCCCACAGGGTGAACGCGAGCAGGGACATGTTCGGCGTCACCTTCACCTGCGGTGCGGTGGGGACGGTCACCGTGGGCCGGGACATGCGAGAAACCACGTTCGACGTCGCCGCCCGCATAGGAACCATCAGGGTCGGCGGGGCGATGATCGACTCGATCGTCGACCTCGAGGGTCCCTACGGCTCGGAACTCGGCAGTCTCGTGGTGATCGAGGACATCTCCGGTTCGATCACCTGCGCCGGGAGTATCGGCACGATCATTTCGCGGCAGGGCGAGATCCGCGCGAACATCAGGACGGTGGCGACCACCGATGATTTCAGTTCCGACGTCGGCCGGATCGAGGCAGAGGAAGGATACACCGGCACCCTCAATCTCGTCGGTTCCCTCGGCCGCTTTATTTCTCACGCCTCCCTCGGCGACAACCCGGCCAATACCGGGATTACACAATTCTTCAACATCCTGGGAGATCTCGACTACCTCTACGTCTGGAGCAGAAACGGCGAGCCTGTCGCCCACCTGTACGCGGATATCGCCGTGGGCGGCAACCTCGGGAAGGTCAAGATAGAGGGAGATCTCTTGGGCAACCTGTACGTCAACGGCGATCTCGGCGTATTCGACATCGACGGGGCCCTGGGCGACGAGATCAACACCACCCAGGACTGGACGGGCGTGAACGGTGCGCCCTGGCCGGGCATCTGGAGTATCGAGGGCGATACCGATCAGGTCGCCTCGGTGCGGATCTGGAATAACCGTGGTCGCCTGCTGGGCATCGACGCGGCAGTGGGAGAGGCGTTCGCCATGGCGCCCAACGCGTGCGAGGACAGCACGGTCGCCGTCGATTTCAATATCGGCACCAACGGCATGGGCTTCGGCCTGGTATCCCGTCGATCCGACGCGGACAACGATACCTACTATGAGGCCAGCGTGATACCCGGTAGCCAGAACCTGGGCATCTACCGGGTCGTCGACGGGGCCCGGACGCTCCTGCTGGACACCGGGTTCGGGGCGGGGGCCGGCGAGGTTGTTCCCGGCACGGATTACCGGCTCGAATTCTCCACCCGGAAATCGCTGGCCGGCGGAACCGACCTGGCCGTGACACTGCGGGACCAGTTCGGCGCGGTCCTGGCAACCGGTACCTTCAACGACAACCACGCGGCCCTGCAGGATCGCGACGGCCGCTTCGGCATGTACTACGTCCTCGTTCCGGAGACCGTCCCGAACGACAACCATGTCGACGTCGACAACTTCGACGCGACCTTCTCCCGGGCCGGCCTGTATGTCGCCGGGGATATACGCAGCATGCGATTCGGCCAGGACCGGGACATCCTCGCCGACCTCACCTTCGGC
This sequence comes from uncultured Planctomycetaceae bacterium, assembly GCA_964557575.1. Lineage (GTDB taxonomy): Bacteria > Planctomycetota > Phycisphaerae > SM23-33 > SM23-33 > CAZLBC01. The sequence goes on along the minus strand of CAZLBC010000095.1, from coordinate 7,372 downwards.
GGCGGCGTGAACCGGATCTCCCTGCGAAACGGCGACATCGTCGGCGACATCACCTGCCTGTTCGGGGAACTGCGCACCGTCACTGTGATCGGCGGCAACATCCTCGGAGACATCACGGCCCCCGAGATCAGGAACATCACGGTGCGGTCCCGCACCGTCCTCGGCGTCGAGCAGGGCGGCACTGTTTCCGGTGACATCACGGTCACCGAGGGCGACCTGCGGGTTCTCAACGTGATCGGCGGCGATATCTCCGGGGACGTGACCGTCCTGAACGGCATGTTGTGGAGACTCGGTCTCAGGGGCAGCAGGGATGACATTTCAGAACTTGCCGCGGGAAGCCGGATCTACGCCGCGGCGGGATTCCGTTCAGTCGTGTTCAATAATGCCGACGTGAACGGTGACATCGTCAGCGGCCTGGACATGCGGAACGTGCGGGTCAACGGCGATGTGACCGGCCGTCTCTACGCCGAAACGGGTATGCGTTCGGTCAATATCAGGGGCGCGTTCAGCGGCATCCTCCGGGCCGGCGGCGAGATCAACAGGGTGTCCGCCGGCAGTCTCGACGGGGCGGTCGTCAGTGCGGGCTGGAACATCCGCTCGGTTTTGATCCGCGGCGATGTCGACTCGTCCATGATCCTGGCCGGCGCGGATTACAACACCGGTTTCGACGGTGTTCCCGGAACCGCCGACGACAGTCCGATCGTCAACAACGCCTCCAGCGGCGATATCAGCAGGGTCAACGTCGCCGGTTCAGTGACCGATACGGTCATCGCCGCGGGCGTGAATCCCGTCGACGGCGACTACTATACCGTCGGCGACAATACTCCCGCCCCGGGGATGAGCAGCATTCGAAGAATCAGCGTGCGGGGCGGTTTCAACACCGCGGTAGACGGCAACCTCGTGACCGCCGACACGGACGTCGACGATCGCTTTACCGCCCTGTTTGCCCTGGATCCGGACCTGACCGTCGATGAACTCAACGCCTTCCCCGCGGCCCCGATCGGCTGGACGCTCATCAACAGGGATTTTCCCTACGATGCCGGCGGCCTGAGCGTGAGGTTAAACGTGGGGACCGCCTACATCAATCCCGCGGCGGATACCATCTACCTCGAGGACACGACGTCGCGGAGTTCGCTCATTATTTCCGGCGCGCACGCGGGGCTGAACATCACCGACACGATACCCGGCGACACCAGCGACGACGAATCCCTCCGGCAATTGCGGGTCGACGACAACGTGCTGCTTGACAACGTGACTATAGACGGCGATGTGCGGATACTGCGCGTCGACCGGGTCGCTCTCGGTGCCGTATGGACCATGCCGGGAGAGGTCACTAACGTGCTGATCGGTTCGAGCATCGATAACCTTACCGCCGACATGGGCGCGGTCAATTCGTTCCGCGTCCGCGGCAGCTACGCCGGGGGCGCGCTGAGGGCGGATTCCCTGCGGCGGTTCCACGTCGACGGCAGGATGGCCGCCGACCTGACGACCGACCGCGGCGATCTCTCGACCGCCACGATCCGCGGCGGCAGCCTGACCGGCGATCTCACCTCTCACGGCGACATGCGGCGATTGTTCATCGCCGACAACCTTGCCGGCGACGTGACGGTCGAACACGGGGACCTGTTGAACGTCCAGGCCGCCCGCGCGGAGGGCGGGAACGTGGACGTCGACGGCGCGGTTCGCGGGGCCGTCTTCCGGCTCGGCGATTTCGGCACGGCCCTGACGCCCAATACGAGTTTCCGTGCCGGCAGGGGCGTCAACTCGTTCACCGTTCGACAGGGCGACCTGCAGGGCCTGGTGAGCACGGACGGCGATCTGCGAAGGCTTTTCGTCCGGGGTGCCATGAAGGGCCGGGCACGCGCGCTCGGCGATATCATGAACGTCCGGTTCGGCAGCATGGAAGACGCCATCCTCACGGCAGGTGGCGATCTGCGGTCCGTCCGGATCGGCGCGGACATGAACAACGGCTACATCTTCGCCGGTTTCGATCCCGGCGACGCGGGTGCGGCCGCCGGCACCGAGGCCCGGGAAGTGACGATCGATATACCCGTTACCCAGACCGAGACTAAGCTGCGGAAGATTCCGGAAGCCGGACAGGAAGACGAGGTTCGGGCCGGCGATATCCGCATCGTCCGCGTCGGCGGCCAGATGGGCCGGTCGATCAACGAATTCGGCGTACTGGAATACGGCGGATTCGCGATCGGCGCCGGCGTCGGCCCGGGCGAGGACGGGTGGATCGGCACCGCCGACGACGTGGTGGCCGCCACCGGCGAGATCGGCCGGGTGATCGTCGGCCGGGGCATCTACGGGACGTGGGACAACACCCAGCACTTCGGCGTCTACGCGGCCTCCAGCGAGCCCGATGTCAGGATATTCGGCAACCAGCCCGCGGAAGCGACCGGCAACGTCGGGTTCGGCAGCTACGAGTCCGGCGCCGGCCCGTTCAAGATCGTCGAAGTCAACCAGTCGCACGACGACGAGCTGACCGTTCGGTTCAACCACGCGGTAAACTTCGGGACGGTGGATACCCTGCTGCTGGATCCGGCCGAGCCCGTGACGTTCCAGTTGCTCGTGTCGCCCGACACCATATTCGGCGACGCGAACGACGAGAGCATTACGGACGATCCGGACGGCATCTACAATACCCAGGTCTCCTACGACGATCTGAACCAGAGTATTGTTGTCCTGCTCGGCAACACGTACGACTGGGACGCGGTCGCCGACCGGATCAGGAACGAGAACGGCCTGCTGGACACCGACCCGATCCACTTCCAACTGACGGTCGACGATGCGGTGACCGACACCCGCAGCCGGGCACTGGACGGCGAGTACTACGGCAGCATGCCGACCGGCAACGGCGTGGACGGCGGCGATTTCGTGTACGAGTTCGAGCTGTAACCGTGTGCTCGGCAGCGCTATAACCGATAAACAGACAGGTTCCCGGGGATCGGCTGGATACCGCCGGGAGCCTGTTTATTTTTGTGTAGCCTGGTTTTTCCCTTATAATCCCGCCGGTAGCGATGCCGGCGTGCTGGAACAGAAGGAAACGGAAGACGACATGGCCCTGGATCGCAGGACAATACCGGGAGAGTTCCAGGAAGAGCACGTCCGGGAGACATCCTCCTCGGAGCTCGTCGAGCGCCTGATCGACTTCGACGGCCCGCCGGAGGCGTTCCTGGTGAACCTCCTCTCACTGCAATGTTCGCTGGTGGGGGCGACGGGAGCCGCGATACTGGTCCTCGGCCGGGAGGGCCGGGTCGAGCCGATGGCGGTGTTTCCCCGGCTGAAGGAGGACGCCGACCCTCCCCAGTGGCTGCGGCGGTCGGCCGAGAAGACGCCGGACACCGTCAAGGGCGGGAAAAAAGACATTATCCCCAACTACTCGGAGAGCGACCTCTACGGTCAGCCCGCCCGGCAGAGCATCGTCCTGGTCCCCTTGCGGCTCGAGGAAGGGCCCAAGGGCGTCTCGGCGTTCCTGGTCGACTACAACGATCCGTCCGCGATGGATATCGTCGCCGAGCGGCTGGAACTGACCACCAGCCTGCTGAGCCTTTACAGCTACCGCCAGCGACTCCAGCGGCGCCAGTCGGACATGATCAGGCTGCGGAGTTCCCTGGGGCTCCTGGCCAACGTCAACGAGCAGAGGCATTTCGACGGCGCCGCCATGGCATTCTGCAACGAGGTGGCCTCTACCTGGCAGGCTGAGCGGGCGGGGCTGGGGATGCTCGATGGCCGGTACGTGAAGCTCAAGGCCCTCAGCCACACCGAGAAGTTCAACCGCAAAATGGACCTCGTTCAGAAGGTGGAATCCGCGATGGAGGAGTGTCTCGACCAGGACACGGAAATCCTCTACCCGGAATCCGAGGGGGCCTCCTATGTCAGCCGGGCCACGCGGGAACTGGCCCTCGACGGGGGCAAGTACGAAGTGTTGTCGCTGCCGCTCCGCAAGGAGGGCGAGTGCATCGGGGTCCTGACCGTTGAACGGATCGCCGACAATTCCTTCACCCTGGACGAGGCGGAAACCCTCCGGCTCACATGCGACCTGTGCGCCGCCCGGCTTGCCGACCTCCATGAGTACGACAAGTGGTTCGGGGCCAAGGCGGCGGGGGCGCTGCGGAAGGTCGGTGCCGCCGTGGTGGGGCCCAAGCATACCTGGTGGAAGATCGCGGGGATCCTGGTGGCGGCGTTCCTGGCCTTTGCGATCTTCGCGAAGGGCGACTACACGGCGAACGGCGATTTCGAGATACGCCCCGTCGAAAGCCGGGTCATCGCCGCGCCCTACGAGGGCATGCTGGAACACGTGCACGTGCTTCCGGGCGACCGGGTGGAAAAGGGCCAGGTCCTCGCCGTCCTGGATACCGACGAACTCGAAAAGGAGCTGATCGCCGCCCTTTCCGACCAGGTCGAGTACGAAAAGCAGATGGTCGGCGCCCGGCAGCGGGGCAGGCTGGACGAGGCGGAGATCGCCAAGGCGCGGCTCAGGGGAACCATGGCCCGAATAGATCTGCTCCGCTTTCGCATCGACAATTCGGAGATCAAGGCGCCCCTGTCGGGGGAGATCCTCTCCGGCGACTGGGAGCGCAACGAGGGGCAGATGCTGCAGCACGGCACCGAGCTGTTCAGGATCGCCCCCGTCGAAAGCGAATTCGAAGTCGATATCTTTCTCCCGGAGGACCAGATAGCCGGCGTGAGTGTCGACCAGGAGGGCGAGCTCGCTCTCGATGCGTGCCCCGGGGATTATATGACCTTTCACGTGACCCATATCGTACCCGTGGCGGAAGTCAAAAACGAAAAGAACGTCTTCCGGGTCACCGCCCGGCTGGAGGACGCTCCGGAAGAGATCGAGCTGCGCCCGGGGCTCTCGGGTATGGCGAAGGTGAAAATCGGCCGGCGGAGTTACGGCTGGATCTGGACCCGGCAGTTGATCAACTGGATCAGGATGAAACTCTGGATATAGCATGCCGGTAGAGAGACCCACATTCAGCGAATCCTGGTACCGCGTCTGCAACCTGCAGCCCCGCCTGCGGTCAACGGTCCAGATACACCGCCAGCATTACCGCGGCAGGATGTGGTACGTCTTCCAGGACCCGTCGTCAAACCAGTTTTTCCGGGTCAACGAACCGGCCTACCACTTCGTCGGCCTGCTCAACGGCCACCGGTCGGTCGCCGAGGTCTGGGACATCTGCAATGACCGCCTGGGGGACTCGGCCCCCACCCAGGGCGAGGTGATACAGCTCCTCGGCCAGTTGTACGTGTCGAATCTGCTGATGGCCGAGATCCCGCCGGACGCCAAGAGCCTCTTCGAGCGGTACCGGAAGCGCCGCCGCCGTGAGGTGCAGGGATACATGAGCAATTTCCTCTTTATCCGCATTCCGCTCTTCGATCCCGACCGTATCCTGAACACCTTTCTGCCGGCCGTCCGGTGGCTCTATTCATGGGTCGGGGCCGTGCTCTGGTTTGCCGCCGTGGGCACCGGGCTCTACTTCGTGATCAACGGCTGGGACCGCCTCGCCGACCGGGCGAGCGGCATCCTTGACCCCGAGAATCTCCCGCTGCTGTTCCTGAGCTTCTGGATCGTCAAGATATTCCACGAGTTCGGGCACGCCTTTACCTGCAAGGTCCTCGGGCGGCGGCAGGGATCGGGGGGCGAGGTCCACGTGATTGGCATCATGTTCCTGGTTTTCACGCCGCTTCCCTACGTGGACGCCTCCAGCAGCTGGGCCTTCCGCAGCAAGTGGCACCGCGCGCTGGTCGGCTCGGCGGGCATGATTGTTGAACTCGTGATCGCCTCCGTCGCCGCGATCATCTGGTCCCAGACCGTCGAGGGGACCGCCATAAACGGCATCTGCTACAACGTGATGTTCATCGCCAGCGTCTCGACACTCCTGTTCAACGGCAACCCGTTGCTGCGGTACGACGCCTACTACATCCTCTCGGACCTCCTGGAGATTCCCAACCTCGCCCAGCGGAGCCGGAATTACATCAAGTATGTCGTCAAGCGGTATCCCTGGGGCGTCAAGCGGGCCAAGTCGCCGGCTCACAGCCCCGGCGAGGGATTCTGGCTCATGTTTTACGGCCTGGCATCCACCGTCTACCGCGTCTTCATCTGCACGGCCATATTGATGTTTGTCGCCAGCAAGCTCTTTTTCGTCGGCGTCCTGCTGGCCGTCGCCGCCGTCACCATGTGGCTGCTCGTTCCCATCGGCAAGATGTTCAAATACCTGGCGGTCTCCCCCGAGCTGATGAGGACGCGGGGCCGTGCCTGGGCAAGCACCTTCGCCGTGGCGGCGGTCCTGGTGATCGGCGTCGGCCTGATACCCGCCACGGACGACTGCTACGTTGAGGGCGTCGTCGAGCCCCGGACCATCCGGATCGTCTATGCCGGCGAGAACGGATTTATCCGGGAGACCGCCAAGAGCGGCACCGCGGTCGAACCCGGTAAGGACCTCCTGCTGAAGGCCGAAAATCTCGACCTCACGGCGCAGCTCAGGCTCCTGGAGGCCCAGATCGAGGAGTTCCATGTCCGCAGCCGGATCGCCCTCGCCGAAAACCGGACCGAGCAGCGGCAGTGGCTGGAAAAGCGCATCGAGGGCAAACGGAAACAGGCCGCCATCCTGGCCGAGCGGATCGCCCGGCTCGAGGCGACATCCCCGGTCGGCGGCAAGTGGGTCTCACCCGATGCGGCCCGGATGACGGGCCTGTATGCCCGCCGCGGCGACGAACTGGGGATGGTCGCCGACCTCGACAATCTGCGCATCCGCGCGGTGGCCGGGCAGGACGTATCGGCGCTGCTGGTCTCGGAGATGGCGCGGCATGAGGCGTCCAGCGAGGTTGAATTTCGCATCAAGGGCCTTCCCCCCCCGGGACTGTTCGACGAGGAACTGAAGGGCAGTGTCGAGGAAATCTGGCCCTCCGGCAGCCGGCAGTTGCCCTCGAAGGCCCTCGGATACGCCGTGGGTGGCGGTGTCCGCACCGATCCGCGGCACGCCGACCAGGCCGCCGAGAACATGTTCACTCTCATGGTCCGCCCCGAATCGGAAGTGCGCCTGCTCGCCGGCCAGCGGGTCGTGGTGCGGCTGTTCCTGCGATCCAAGCCCCTGGCGGTACAGTGGTTTAGAAAACTCCGCCAACTCTTCCAGGGACGCTTCCAGGCGTGAAAAAGGGGTCAGAACTGTTTTATCTCCCTTTATTGAAATAACTAACATTGCCTAAAAAATGAAGGAAGGAATTTCAGGGATATCATTAACCCGGTTTGAATACAAGCCCGTTATCTCGTTGTCTTGAAATAAGTTATGAACAAGTAACGGTCGCATAATACGTATTGGCGCAAAATTCGGTTGGATTTTGCTCATGCTACAGCCTTTTTGAC
>CAZLBC010000094.1:0-17267 GCA_964557575.1 uncultured Planctomycetaceae bacterium | reverse complement strand
GAAGAGCCAGGAGAGTTTTGTGTTGACTTCTCGCTCTTCATAGGTGCGTGTCCGGTTTTTATCTTGTTGCTCCGGGGCCGGGTGATTTGTACAATGTGGGCCGACAGTACCACCGAAATTGAAGGATACTCAACAGTGCGGGGAAGACAAAATGCCTGATCTGAAACTGCGGCACATGGAAAAAGAAGACTGGGCCGAGGTCGCCGACCTCATCTGCGTTTCCACAAATTACTGGTATCAGACGCACGGCAAGCCGCCCGTATTCACCGGCGGCGCGGCATCGACCATGCTGTTCTGCCGGGTCTACGAGGATCTCGACCCCGGCTGCTGCATCCTCGCCGAAGACCCGGCGACCGGGCGTATCGGCGGGTCGTGCTTTTACCATCCCCGCGAAACCCACGTCTCTCTCGGAATCATGAACGTGCATCCCAACTACTTCGGCGCGGGGATCGCCCGGCGGCTGCTGGACTTCATCATCGCCTTCGCGGAGAAAGAGGAAAAGTCCGTGCGGCTGGTCTCCAGCGCGATCAACCTCGACTCGTTTTCCCTCTACAGCCGCGCGGGGTTCGTGCCCCGCCTCGCATTCCAGGACATGTTCGTGCAGGTTCCCGAAAACGGGCTGGGATCCGGGGAGGGCGCGACCCGCGTCCGCGACGCGACGCCCGACGACGTGGAAGCCATCGTGGCACTCGAATGCGAGCTGAGCCATATCCGGCGGGAAAAGGATTACCGCTACTTCATCGAAAACCGGGAAGGCATCTGGCACGTGTCGGTGTACGAAAACGACGAGGGGCGGATCGACGGCTTTCTGGCCTCCGTCCGCGACCCGGGCAGCAACATGCTCGGCCCCGGGGCCGCCCGTGACGAGGGCGTCGCCTGCGAACTGATCACCGCCGGACTCGACCGCTTCCGGGGCGGCTGCCCGGTATTCCTGGTGCCCGTTCAGTGCGCGGCGCTGGTCGCGCGGATGTACTCGCTCGGCGCCCGCAACTGCGAGATGCACTTCGCGCAGGTTCGGGGGGCCTTCGAGGGATTTGACGGCGTCATCATGCCGACCTTCATGCCGGAGACCGCCTGACCGCCGCCCGGTCGAAAAACGAGGAAACCGTGAGAAAGACCAAGATCGTGGCCACCGTCGGTCCCGCCTCGGAAACCGAGGCGATGCTCGAGCGCTTCGTCGGCGGGGCGGTCGACGCCGTCCGCGTGAATTTTTCCCACGGCAGCCGCGAGCAAAATTGCGCGCTGATCCGGCGGATCAGGGACATCTCCGCCCGCGCCGGCAGGGAGGTGGCCGTCATCCAGGACCTCTGCGGTCCCAAGATCAGGACCGGCGATATGAAGGACGGCGGGGCATTCCTGGCCGCGGGGACCGAGGTGGTTATTACCGTCGAGCCCCGGGCGGGCACCGCCGAGACGTTCAGCGTCAACTATCCCGGTTTCGCCGCCGACGTCAAACCGGGCGCGCGGGTCCTGCTGGACGACGGCGCCCTGGAGCTGACGGTAACATCTGTGGACGACGGGCGCGTCACCTGCGCGGTGGTACACGGAGGCGTCCTCAAGAGCCACAAGGGAGTGAACCTGCCCGGCACCGCCGTCTCCCTGCCCTCGGTCACCGAAAAAGACATCGACGATCTCGCGGCCGGGATCGACGCGGGCATTGATTTCGCCGCCCTCTCCTTCGTGCGGGAGGCCGAAGACCTCGAACCGGTCAGGGACATCATCACCCGCCGCGGCAGCACGGCCCAGGTCATCGCGAAGATGGAAAAACCCGAGGCTCTCGAGAACCTCGACGCGATCGTTCGCGCCGCCGACGGCATTCTGGTTGCCCGCGGCGACCTCGGGGTGGAGATGGACCTGCGGCGGGTTACCCTGCTCCAGAAAGACATGATCCGCCGGGCCAACGAGCAGGACAAGTACGTGATCACGGCCACGCAGATGCTCGAATCGATGATCAACAGTCCCCGCCCGACCCGGGCGGAGGTGGCGGATGTCAGCAACGCGATTCTCGACGGGACCGACGCGGTAATGCTCTCCGGGGAGACCGCGGTCGGCCGGTATCCGCTGGAGGCCGTTGCCATGATGGACGGCATCGCCCGCGAGACCGAGGCCTACCTCGCCGCGCGGTGCGCCGGGGTCGACTGGTCCCGGATCAACGACGTGAATCCCGTCCAGGACGCGGTGGGCCGGGCCGTCTACAACCTTGCCCGCGACCTGGACGCCGCGGCCATCGTGGCCTACTCGGCCACGGGCGGGACCGCGGTCTACCTCTCCAAGAACCGTCCCGGCCCCCCTATCGTCGTCTTCACCACCAACATCGACGCCCTGCGGCGGATGCGACTGTACTGGGGCGTGGTGCCGGTATACGAAGAGGGCATCGCGTCCCGCGACGACCTGCTCCGCCGCGGCCGGGCGTTTCTCGACCGGCACCCCGGTATCCTCCACGTGGCGGAAGACGGGAAATCGCAGAAGCCGACCAGTATCATCCTGGTCGCCGGCAGCCGCTTCGGACAGGTCGGCTCGACCGACACGGTGGAGGTGGTCTCCCTCAACTGAATCGCGGCGGGAGGATGCCCGCAGAACGAGCACACATGAAAGGAGCGCCGCGCCTGTGAAACGCTGCGCGTACGTGATCGGGCTGAAGGAAGAGAAGAAAGCCGAGTACCTCGAGCTGCACCGGAACGCCTGGCCGGCCGTCAACGCCATGATCCGCGAGTGCAACATCCGCAACTTCTCCCTGTTCCACCGCCGCCTGCCGGACGGGAAGATCTATCTGTTCGCCTACTACGAGTACGTCGGCGACGACTTCGCGGCGGACATGCAGAAGATGGCCGACGACCCGACCACGCAGCAGTGGTGGGAGATCACCAAGCCCTGCCAGGAGCCCCTGCCCGACATCGCCGAGGACGAGTGGTGGGCGCCCATGGAAGAGGCCTACCACAATCCCTGAACACCCGCGACGGCGTACCGCGGCACCCGCCGCGTTATTTTTCCTTCCATTGGCCCGGCCGCCGGTCAACAATACCGATGACCGTGTGTGAACCCGACAGACAGGCCGTCGACGCGTTCGTCGCGGCGTGCCGCGACGCGGCCGCCCGCGGACTGGTCCGCTGCAGCAGCGGCAACCTCTCGGCGCGGCTCGACGCCGGGCGGATGCTCATCACCGCCTCCCGGAGCTGGATGGACCGGCTGACAGCCGAACAGGCGTGCGTCTGCCGCATCGCCGACGGCGCGGCCCTTCACCCCGGCGACCGCCCCAGCGTCGAGGTCGGCTTTCATGCCGGGGTCCTGGCCGCGCGGCCCGATGCCGGCGTGGTGCTGCACTTCCAGTCGCCCTGCGCGACGGCCCTCGCCTGCCGGAACGGCGCGGAGACCGATTTTTTTCTTCTGCCCGAGATACCGTTTTACATCGGCCCGGTCGCCCGCGTCCCCTACCTGCCGCCCGGCTCGCGGGAACTGGCGGCGGCCGTCACCGCCGTCCTCGCCGACCACGACATGGCCGTCCTGGCGAACCACGGGCAGGTGACCGTCGCCGCCGATTATGCCCGCGCGATCCAGAACGCCGCGTTCTTCGAGCTGGCCTGCGAGATCCTCGTCGCCAACGGCGGCCGGTCGACGTCCCTCCCCGATGGTGAGATCGCCCGACTCCTGGCCCTCAAGCGGGACGCCGGCGGGACGGTTTGAATCCACGAGACGACTTGCCGCCGGCCGCTCAATTGCTATAATCGCAGGGAAGGCGCACCTTTTTTTTTGCAAGCGGAGAAACCCGTGGATACCTACGCGCAGACCAGTTTCGTGCCCGCCGCCCGGACCGCGACCGACGCCCGGGCCCGGTTCATCCGCCGCACCTACGCGCACCTCGCCGCCGCCGTTGCCGGTTTCACGGCCCTCGAGTTCTACCTGGTCAACAGTCCGCTGGCCCCCCGGATGCTGGCGTTCGTGGCCGGCGGTCAGTACCGCTGGCTGATGGTCCTGGGGGCCTTTATCGTCGTCGGCTGGATGGCACGGGGACTGGCGAGTAAGGTCACCTCAGTCCCGGCGCAGTACGCCGGGCTGATCCTGTACGTCACCGCCGATGCCGTGATCTTCCTGCCCCTGCTCTACATCGCCGCCCATTACTCGTCGCCGGACCTTATCCCCACGGCGGGTATCCTCACCGTCGCCCTGTTTTTGGGGCTGACCACCATCGCCTTCGTGACCCGGAAGGATTTCTCGTTCCTGGGGCCGATCCTGATGATCGGCGGCTTTATCGCTCTCGGCCTGATCCTGTGCGCGACCGTCTTCGGCTTCACCCTCGGTTTGGCCTTCTCGGTGGGGATGGTGGTCCTGGCATGCGGGGCGATACTCTACGATACATCGAAGATCATCCACCGGTTCTCCACGAACCAGCACGTGGCGGCGTCGCTGGAGCTGTTCGCCTCCGTCGCCCTCCTGTTCTGGTACCTTCTTCGAATACTGATGATCATGAACCGCAGGTAACCACCCGTTTATGCAAGGAGACATCTATGCGTCACTATACTCTTTCCCCCCTGCTGATCGCCGCCGCCACGCTCGCGGTCGTCCCCATCGCCGCCCGGTGCGCGAAGACCTGGACCGACCCCGAGAAGGCCGCGGCGGAAAACACTGACTTCCGGCTGCAGGGCGAGTACGCCGGCACGATCGCCGGGAAGAAGGCCGGCGTCCAGGTCGCGGCCCTCGGCAACGGGAAATTCGCCCTCGTCACGCTCGCCGGCGGGCTGCCCGGCGACGGGTGGGACGGGAAGACCCGCGCGGTTTTCCGTGGCGCCGCCGACGGCACGACCATCGCCCTCGCGGGCGACACCTACGCGAAGGCGGTGATCAAGGACGGCGTGATGACGCTCGAGAAACCCGGCGGCGCGGCGGCCGGTGAACTCAAAAAGGTCGAACGGACGAGCCCCACGGCCGGCGCCGCCCCGCCCGACGGCGCCGTGGTCCTCTTCGACGGCACCGATGCCGACGCGTTCAAGAACGCCAAAATCGACGGCACGCACCTCCGGGAGGGCACGCAGACAAAACAGTCGTTCGGGGCGTTCCGGCTGCACCTGGAGTTCCGCATGCCCTACAAGCCGGAGCGGTTCCCGAGCAATCAGGACCGGGGCAACAGCGGCATCTACATATTCAACCGCTACGAGACTCAACTGCTCGACAGCTTCGGCCTCCACTACAACCACTTCGATAAGAACGTGTGGAAAGAGGCGTTCAAGAAGGAGATGGGCAGCGGGCCGAACTCCGACCGGACCCAGTGGTGCTGCTGCCTCTACAAGTTCCGGACCCCGGCGGTCAACATGTGCTTCCCGCCGCTGTCCTGGCAGACCTACGACATCGACTTCACGCCGGCCGTGTTCGACGGCAAGAAGAAGACCGCACACGCCCGAATCACCGTCCGCCACAACGGAGTGACGGTCCTCGAAGACGTCGAACTGACCCAGGGCGGCACGGGGGCGGGCAGGGGCCGGACAAAGAAACACGGCGAGGTCACCGAGGGGCCGATCATTCTCCAGGGCCACGGCAACCCCGTCCACTTCCGCAATATCTGGCTGGTGGAGAAGAAATAACCCGCCAGGGCGACCCGGCATGGACAACGAAAAGAAATACACGGTCTTCCATCCCTTCCTGCTGTCCTTCTTCTCGCCGGATCTCTACCGGGACGTGGGACGCAACTGGCGGGGGATCTGCGCGCGCTACCTGCTCCTGCTGGTCGCGGTCTACGCCGGGGCGGTCGCGGTCAACATGGCGATGGACTTCTCGGGATTCATGGAAAACGATGCGCCGGGGATCATCGACCAGGTCCCGGAGATACGGATACGCGACGGCGTCGTCAGTACCGGCGTCCCCCAGCCCCACGAGATAACGGACCCGGACTCCGGGGAGGTCCTGGCGGTCATCGACACAACAGGACAGACCACCTCGCTCGACCAGGTATCCGCGCACGCCCTGCTGACGCAGTCGAAACTGCTGATGCGGAAAAACGAGTACCAGGTGCAGGAACACGACCTGAGCATGGTCACCCAGTTCCGGATGGACAAGGACGACGTCTATCGCTGGGCCGGGTGGCTGCGGCGCTGGCTGGGACCCATCTGCTTCGGGTTTATCTTCGTGTTCATGTACGCCTTCCGAATCGTCCAGGTCCTGCTGTACGCGGTGGCGGGGCTTCTCTTCGCCGCGACCGCGTCGGTCCGCATCCCCTACCCGGCCCTGATGCGGCTGGCGGCGGTGGCGATCACGCCGGTGGTGATCCTCGATATCGTGTTCCTCTGCGCCGGGGTCACCCTGCCGTACTGGACGTGGGTCGGCGTCGCGGTGGCACTGGTCTACCTGTACATCGGCGTGAAGGCGACCGGGGACCCCGGCGACCGGCGGGCCGGATACGGCGGGCCGGGATATCCGCCGCCGGCGCCGGGTCAGCCGGGAACCGGGCCGGCCCCGCCGGGGGACGATCCCTTCCGCCGCCCGGAGGTCTGAGGGGGCTTACCCGGTTTCAAACAGCGGCAGTTGCCCCGGCGGCTTCTTCCGCTCCCGGTACGTTTCGTGGGCGGCCTTCACCGTTTTTTGATTGACGACGTTGTGGTGCTTGAAGCCCCCGCCGAACGACCGGGGGATGTGCATCAGCTCGTGGATCACCGTCTCCTCCCGCTCGTCTGCGGCGAGCCGGTCGAACCGCTCGGCAATGACCTCGATGACGTAGTAGCTTTTAATCCGGCCCATACCGACGGTCATCGCCTTGCCCATGGCGTGGCACCGGGCGTAGGTCCGCCGTGCCTTCGACCCCCGGCTCCTGATGAACCCCACGTTCCGCAGGTCGACGTGACCCCAGCCCAGGACGCGCACCACGTCCTCGGCGATCGCCCTGATGTCCGGCGCCTGTTCGTATGCGATAGCCATGCCTGCCCGCCTCCGTGCCCGCGCCGGCGCCGATCACCGCTTCCCGATCAGTTTCCGCGACCGCAGCCACGCCGCGCACGCCTGCGGCCACGCTGCGGAGTCCTGCCCCTTCCGGCCGCGCCCGAAGCCGTGGCCGCCCTGCTCGTAGAGGTGCAGTTCCGCGGGCACCCCGGCCGCCCGGCAGGCGTCGCGGAACAGCTCGCTGTTTTTCGGGATCACCACGCGGTCGTCGCGGGCGTGGACCAGGAAGGCCGGCGGCGTCTTCGCCGTCACCTGCCGCTCGTTGGACAGCAGCGTCACCCGCTTCACGTCGGGGTCGGGACCGAGGAGATTCCGGCGGGAACCGCCGTGCGTGATGTCCTTTTGCATGGAGATCACCGGGTAGATCAGTATCGCGAAATCCGGCCGGCAGCCCGCGCGGTCGACGGGGTCCTTCGCGGCCGGGTCGCCGTCGTCGAAGTGCGTCGCGGCCGACGAGGCGAGGTGCCCGCCGGCGGAGAACCCCATGATGCCGATCCGGGCGGGATCCACGCCCCACTGCCGCGCCCGGTGCCGGACGATCCTGACCGCCCGCTGTGCGTCGCCGAGCGGGACCGGGTGGCGGTGGGGACGGTGGCGGTACCGGACCACGAAGGCCGCCGCGCCCAGGGAGTTGAGCCACGTCCCGATGTCGATGCCCTCGTGGCCGAAGGCCAGCCCCCCGTAGCCGCCGCCGGGGCAGACCACGACGGCCGTCCCGCAGGCCTTCTCCTCCGGCGGCAGGTGGACCGCCATCCAGGGATCGTAGATGCCGCTGACCCACCGGCGGCCGGTGTTGACTTCCGGCGTCCCTTCCCGCTTACCCGGGACCGCGCCCGCCGGCCAGAGGCGGACGACCGGCTTGCCGGCGAGGTTCGACGGCGGCCGGGAGTCCGCGGCGCGGAAGCCGGGGGCCAGCAGGACGAGGAACAGTGGAATAGCGGCGGAACGGCGGACGCTTGCGTTCATTGCTGTTCTCCGGGGGGAAACGATTATGACGGTCTCTCGACAGTATATAACCGAATCGCATCACCGGGGTCAATCACGGATACCGGCGGCGCCGGGATCACAACCGGATATTGAGTCCGTGCTCGTCCCGTATCCGGAGGAGAGCCTCGGCGTTCCCCTTCGCGTCGTCGACGGGGTGGTGCGTGTGCGGGGTCGCGCGGAGGTGCTTGAAATTCTTGAAGGTGTCGCGGACCACGCCCTTGTAGAGCGACCCGAGATTCGTCGAGCTGAACCCGAAGGGGTTCCCGGCCGTGAAGTGGTGGAAGTACCAGTTGACGAACTGCCAGTCAAAGCCGTTGTTGTCGGAGATGAACAGTGGGCGGCCTTCCGAGCTGTCCCGGACCCAGGCGGCGAACCGCCGCATGACCACCGCCGGATCCTCGAAGGCCAGGGTCTCTTCGCGGCTAAAGCCGCTGACCGCGAGGGCCTCCGGGATCCACTTCTCGGAGACCGGCCGGAGCTGCCCGTAGAATGTGCGGGCGAGGGAGGGCTCCACGACGACGGCGCCGAAACAGACCATCGAGTAATCGCCGGGGACGGGACCGTCGGCCTCCACGTCGACCATGATCCAGCTCACGGCTTTTCCCTCTCCCGCGCGGCGGGCGGCGGGGCGCCGTCGTCGATGGTCACGGCCGACGGGCTGTTTGTCAGCGCCGCGACCTCGTTGCCGAACATCGTGCAGTTTTTGATCCGCACGTTCGCACAGGAGGTCGCGTCGAAGAGGGGCTCTCCGTTCGCCCGGTTAGCGGTGAATCGGCAGCCGGTAAAGGCGATATCGCGGCTGTCGTGGATCGCGACGGCCCAGAATTCCTCGTTGCGGGTGAATGTCGACCGGGTGAACCGGATATCCCGGCATCCCTTCATGGACATGATCCCGTAGGTGCAGTCGCGGATCACCGAGTCGCGCACGGTCACGCCGGTCGTCTCCGCCAGGGTCAGGCCCTCCGTACCGCAGCCGAACAGGTCGCAGCCGCTCAGGGCCAGGTTCGCGCAGCTCTTCGCGCGGAGAACGCCGCCGGTGCAGTAACCCGCCGCGGGCGCGTGGCCCACGACCAGGTTCTCCAGCGCGACGTTCCGGCAGTCCTCGAACGACAGCACCCAGGCGTAGCGGGGCCGGACCAGGAGGCGGACGGGCTTCTCGCCGCATCCCCGGATCGTCAGGTTCTCGAGCCGCCGGACGGTTATCGTCTTGCCGTCGAATGCCGGGTCCCAGCGCAGGTATGCCTCGTGCCGGTCCGGGACGTCGCTGAGCACGTACTCGCCGGGCGCCAGCCGGATAGTGCGGTTCGGACCGATCGCCCGGAGCAGCTCGTCGGCGGAATCGACGGTGACGGTGGTCCCGCAACCGGTAACGGCGGCAACGGCGAGTGACAGCAGGGTTATGCGTTTCATCGGTATAGTCCTCCATGCGCGGCGCTGCCGCCGGGACTGCCATTATATCCCCGGCCGGCGGGCGGGACAAACGAATTACTCAGCCTGGTCCGGTATATCGGCTGGTACTCGTGTCGCAGCCGGGGCGCGATGCGCGTGGTGAGCGTGATCACCCCCGGCCGGCCGTGCACCCTGGAGCGGCTATTGAAACAGGCGGTAGCGTGGGACCGGTATCCCCCGCGGCCGCCGCCGTCGTGCGGGCTGATCTTCCCGGCAGCGCATGGCGATGCCGGGGAGGATAGTGAAGAATATGAATACGTGCCTGTCGACCGGTTCCCGGCGGCATTCTGAGAAAGGCATCCGGGCTGCAGGGAGGGTCTGTCGAACGAAGGGCTGAAAGGGAAAGTAGCAGAGGCACGGGCGTGATATTTTCCGGTACATTGCTTGATCGGCGGTTACCGGGGGGATAAAATCGCATAGGTCGCCGGCTCATGGCCAGAACGGCCACCACCCCGCGACCGAAACATCCCATAGTCTATTGTATGTTACACTTAAATCACCATGGTGACGGGAGATCGGATTGATTTCCCTATCAGTTTGCCTCCTTCGGGGCAAGCCCGGTCGGCGGCGGAGATGCCTCGGGTTCGCTCGAAATGACCGAGAGGCGATACACGTATTTAGGAGCCAAGCGGAGCTGACACTCCTTCGCATGGCTCAAAATTGTAATGAAACAATCTTTTTATTGCAATTGATGGTTCGGGGCAGAAGCTCCTACTCTATTAGGTGACGTTCATAGAAAAAGCAGACTCAAATGAAACAATCCATAGATATCAAATTACTGCTTTGCGGCCTTGTATGCTTCTCAGGACTGCTGTCGTCGGCCGAGAGCAAACCCAGCAGTGGTAGCGTCTGGAATGCCGCCCTGCCCGACGCCGATGCGTTGGGTGGCCTCTGCATCGCCTCCCATGCGAACGACTATCGAGCACCGCGTGCAACGGCCACGAACCGGGTTGCGCGTTACCGGGTGCCCTTTGCCCAGCCGGGCGCGTACGACCTCTATGCCCGGCTGAAGGGACCCAAGCCCACTCTATATTACAGTAAAGTCTTTGGCGATGCTGATGCCTGGCAGGAGGTAAAGAAGATTACGCTTCCGGGTGGCGAATACACCTGGGTCAACCTTTCGGAGCGGTTCGGGAGCAAGAAATCCGGCGACAACACCTTCACCGTTACCGCCCCCGGCACGGTGACCTTCAGCATTGCCAGCCGCACGCGTGGCCCGCGTATCGACGCCTTCGCGTTCGGCACCGCCAGCGCGACATTCACGGACGCGCAGCTGGACGCCGCCGTCACGGGCGGCTCAACCACGGCGGGACTGATCGGTTTCCAGGCCGAGAGCGCTGTCGCTTTCGGCACTGATACCATGACGGACGCAGGGCTGCGACTGATGGAAAAATACGTGGAAATCATGCAATCACTGAAAGCAGAGATTGAAAAGCATCTCCCTGCTATCGACGAAGCAAAGGTAGCGGTCTGGATGAACGCGATCAAAGCTGAGGAGGGGCTTGCCAAGGAGGCAGCAGCAAAGGCTAAGGTTGTTGCGAAAATGCAGGCGGCAGAGGGCAAGCTCAGGAAGCTGGAAGAGAACCAGAAATACGCTCCCAAGACGATTGCGGACGCAAAGGCCAAACTGCAGCGGGCAAAGGCATTGCCGGACAGTGATCCGGATAAAGAGAAGGCACTTGCGCACGCGGAAAAGTTTCTGTCGCTGCGGCAGAGAGAGTGTGATGCGCTCCCGGGCACTATCGAGAAGGCGAAAGCGGCGGTGAAGCAAGCCGAGGCAGACCTGCCTGCGGCCATCAAGGAAGCCGAAGCGGCTGAAGCCGCTCACAAGAAGGCGATGGCGGCAACATGGAAAGCGATGGATGCGCTGGGATCGAGTGGAATTCTTGGCAGCGATCAGCTGGATGGCAAGCTGGCGCAGTACATGATTATCAAAGAAGCAACATTCCGGGGCCTGGCGGCGTTTGGCGAGAAAAGCGCGGAGAATGAGAAACTGATCCAGCAGCTTTTCGCGAACAAAGCCCTGATGATTCAGATGCTGGTGGCTGACGGTCCGAATGCTGGAAGATACGGCGAGGCGATGAAGATTTACACGGCCATACAGAAGGCCGGTCCAAGGGCAAAGCAAGGGGTTTTCCAGAGGCTTGCCCTGGCGACCGCGCTTGTCAACGCTAAGCCCATTACACTAAGGCAGCCTGAGATTGAAAAAGACAAGATTGAATATGTTGACCCGGTGAAGCGTTACCTCAACTACGAAAAGTGGTACCTCGACGGCGAGCTGGATCAGGGGTTCAGGGACCTTAGCGTCTGGAATCTTGCAATGGTCGTGGGGGGGAATGATCCCGACGAGATTTATGCCTGGGGCCGGAAGATGCTGCATAACCTGAGACCTGACTGCATTCCCACGAATGGAGACACCTCCGTCTACGTGGACGTGGTTGACAAAGAGATCGCCTACACCAGCTCGATGGTAAAGAACGACCTTCCCGAGCTGCACTTCAAGCAGAACATACTGGCCAATGGCGGCATTTGCGGGCGGCGCGCGTTCTTCGGGCGATTTATCCTGCGCGCATTCGGCGTCCCCACTACGGCACGGAAGCAGCCCGGACACGCGACCTTAGCGCACTGGCATCCTGATGGTTGGAAGACCCGATTGGGCGGCGGCTGGGGTCGGGGGGCCCGCGATCGTTATTCAACCATGAACAGGACCCGGTCAAGTCCCTATGGTGCGGACGTCAATTTTCTCGCCAGCAGCCAGGCCCGTGAGGATGCGGCCGCTTTCATAAGGGTTAAGAGAGCACAATGGATCGGTGCCCTAGTCGGGGAGGAACCGATGATGGGCTTTGTTTCCAGAAGTAAGAAGAAAGTAGACCCTGCCAGTGCGGTGAAGACCGCTTTCTGGAATATGTTGGCGTTGTATGAGCAGAAGCGGATCATCGCCGGGCTCGATGAAGAGAGTGGTGAATCGCAGAGCACGGCCTCAGTCGCGGCGAAAGAGCCGACGGCTACAGGCAAGGTCACTGCCGATGACAAGGGCGTCATAACCATTCCTTCGGCAGCCTGCAGTAATCCTACCAGGAGCACAAAGACGCTGTTCCATGCGACGCTTAAAGATCTTATTGTCTTTGTGAAAAACAAGTTGGGCGACACGCTTCTGCATCTCTCACGGTACAGCACCGAGAACGACTCGTTTGAGTATGAATTCGATGCACCCAAGGCAGGGAAATACGAGCTTACAGCCAATCTGGTGACGCCTAAGCCCAATCAGCAGATCACCGTGTCGGCCAATGGCAATGAGGAGGTCATAATTGAGCTGCCGTATACATTGGGCATGTGGGATACCACGAAGCCTGTGGTGGTTGATCTGGTGCAGGGCAAGAATACGCTCAAGTTCACCGGTCCCGCCAGGATGACGGTGGACCACTTCACGTTGACACCGGTGAAGTAAGCTGCGGATTTCAGGTTTCAGTCGAAGGTAGCGTAATCGTAATCGGTTCATTTGCAGTGTGACCTTCCTGAGAGGATTACGATTGGCATTAAGATTAGGAAAGGGAGAGAAAACAATGAGACGACCAGCAATATTTTCAATAGCGATGATGGCGATTGCCTTTACTTCCGCGACCTGCACCGCAGTCGACGCGGCACCGTCAGGCACGCTGAAACTCCACAACATCTTTTCCAGCAACATGGTTCTCCAGCGCGGCAAGCCGATCAAGGTTTGGGGCTGGGCGAAACCGGGTGATACGGTCACCGTGCAATTGGGCACGGAGAAAACCAATGGCACGGTTCAGGCCGCAGCACCCGTTGATGTGTTTGGCTATGATAAAGATTACGCAGGTCTTGGTAGCTGGGCAGTGGCCTTCCCGGCGCGCGACGCCAGCGCCGAACCGCAGACCCTGATTGTGACGGCTGGCGCCGATAAGATCACCATGACCAACATTGTCGTGGGTGACGTCTGGGTCATGTATGGCCAGAGCAATATGGCCTTTCCTCTCAATAAAACGGATGGTCGCCTGTTGGCCGAGCAGGCGCACCTCCCCATCCTGCGCCTCTTTTCCATCACGGGCAATGAACAGGCAACACTGCAGGATGACATCCGTCCCGAGACCATTACGACGGGGGGCTGGGTGGTTTCGAGTCCTGAGACCGCGAAAGATTTCTCAGCTATCGGGTATGTGTTCGGTGCCAATGTTCAACGTGCGTTGCAGATTCCGATCGGCGTGATCAAGAATGCCCGGGGCGGGGCGATGATCGAGAGTATGGTGCCGGCTCAGAAGTTCGATGAAGATCCGCTGGCCAAACGCTATGCCGATTATATCCGGAAGCGAATTGCCGAGTTCGACCCCGAAAAAGAGGCGGATATTATCTGGGAACGCCAGAAGGGTCGAGCCAAAACCAAGGGCAAGCCTATGCCTCCGCGTCCTGATCCGAAAAAACTTCGGTCGTGGAATATCCCAGGCAAGAGCCCCAGCGATATGGCCAGTGTCTACAACGGATTCTTCGGCGTCTTCAAGGGATTTGATATCAAGGGTGTCGTTTTCCATCAGGGATACAACAACCAGATGGACTCAACGTGCCGCCCGAAACTCTATCGCGTTCTCATGAAACTGATGGTCGAGGGCATTCGCAAGGATTTCAAGAATCCCACACTGCCATTCGGCGTCATCGGCTTCTGCGCAGGGGGTCGTACACAGACCGAGGAAAATTTCGAGGCGGTTTCCGGAGAAAACGGCCCGTGGATTCGCGAGGCACAGCGCCGCGGACTGGCCGACGTTGGGGATCCGGAACATACCGAATACATTCCCCCGTATGACGTGCAGGTGCCCGGCCTTCATCCGGGCAAAAAGCGCGAGCTTGGCTGGCGTGCCGCACGCTGGGCACTCAAAGAGATCTATGAAGGAAGGCGGGAACTTCGGACCAGCACACTGCTTTCGGCAGAGCCCAAGGGCGATGTGATGGTGCTCAAATTCGACAAACGGGTCAAGCCAGACGACCGAAGCGGTCTTCGAGAAGGCTTTTCCATTGCCGGCGAGGATGGCAAGTTTTATATGGCACATGCCAAGCAGGCAGAATACGAGGGCAATTATTGGAAAAACGGAGACCGGGAAATCCACGTCTGGAGCCCATTGGTCGATAAGCCGGTCGCCGTTCGCTACGCCTGGGCCAACAGCCCCATAGGCAATCTCAAGATGGATGGGGATCAGGACGTACCCTTCCCGAGCTTCCGTACCGACGGCTGGGAGTTCCCGGCAAACTACGACGATTTCTCAGAGAGAGCGCTGAGTCGTACGCAGGCAAAAGAGAGAAAAGAGGACGCCGAAGCACGGCTTGAACACCGCCGCATGGAAGAAGCCAAGCGGGCCGTCGAAATCCTCGAACGACTCAAGACGCTTGGTCAGAAGTCCGGCAAAAGCAAAGAATAGAAACACTAGCGTCCCATACGGGGGGAGGGAACTCACCACGGAGGCGCGGAGACTTAGAGCCTTCTTCGTCAGGGCTACGGCGGGCCAAGGGAGGTGGCGTGAATTTGAGATTGGCAGTCAATGAGGTCAAAGTTTGGCAAACAGGGTTGATGCTAATCTCGGATTTGCGCGGACCTCTCCTAATGGCCAAAACGGCCACCACCCCGCGACCGAAACATCCCATAGTCTGGGGTATGTTACAATTGAATCACCGTGGTGATCGGAGATAGGATTATTTTCCCTATCAGTTGATTTCCCTATCAGTCATACACCATCGAAGCGATGGAAAAAGCAGATCCGCGGTCGGGTGATCTACTTCGGCACGGCGTCAGCCGAAGACGACCGCTCCGGCTACGCCCGAGCCCTGAGCAACTACCGCCACCGGCAGCAAACCGGCCGCCGTATCGAAGACCCTCTCCCGCCTGCCGCCGGTCCTGCCCATAACCGGCAACCTCCTCCTGCTGCTGCTGTTTCCGCTCCCGTGCCCGTCAGCTCCTCCCGTCTCCGGGGGTTCCTGTTTCGACAATTCGAATTGCATACGTTCCGCGTTCCAGCGGTACCATCGCCGAACTTCCCGACCGCGGCGACGGGAGTAAAACGTGTGCGTGAAGCCGTTTTCGGTCGCCGTTATGGCAGCCGTCGAGTGGGTGCGCGGGGAACCGGGAAACCCCGCCGGCTGTCCGGCGACCGGCAGCGCGGACACCGTGCCGTCGGGCGACACCGTCAGCAGCCGATAGATGGAAACGGCGCCGGTGCCGTACCGGCCGATATTGAAATCGACCCGGCCGTCGCGGTTGTAATCGGCGAAATGCAACGGCCACGGCTTCGCGTCAAAAAACAGGGGGGCGGTCTCGGACCCGCGTGGAACGAGCAGTCGGTTCAGGCCGGTGATGACGGGCTCCCGGCCGGCTCTTTCGACGACGACCGCGAAACGCCCCTCGTACTTCAGGCCGGCGCCTTCCCACTGCGCGGTGTCGTCGTATACCCTCCCCGCGATCAGGCGGATGGATATCCGGTCCGCTCTGCCGTCGGCGTCGATATCGGCGCGGGCCGCGGTGACCATCACGGGGTCGCTTTCCGCGTCGACCTGCGCGAGTGTTGTCCGTGCGGGTTCCGCTGGGGTGCAACCGGGAAGACTGCAGACAAGCGCGACCGTCATCGACAGGCATCGTTTCATCGTGATATTCCTCCATGCGCGGCGCTGCCGCCGGGACTGCCATTATATCCCCGGCCGGCGGGCGGGACAAACGAATTCGATGTTCGGGGCGGGGCGGCGGTACCCTGCGCGGGAACATAAAGAAAAAACCGCCCCGCGGCCTGCGCGCGGGACGGTTATTCCCCTCACCGCCGCCACCTGAATCAGTACCCGCTCTCCCGGACGTACCGGTACCCGCCGTTGTTCTCCGCGGCGATGCGCTTCATCACCGCGACCGCCTCCGGGGGGCGGTTGCCGTAGAGGTAGGTGAAGATCTGCACCGTTCGACCGGTATTGAGCCGGTCGATCACGTCGAGGACCTTTTGGTTGTCGGGAAACCGCCCGTCGGTCAGGAGGTAGATCACCAGGCCCTGTTTCCGCGCGCCCTGCAGCACGGCGAAGGCCCGCTCCAGCGCCGGGACCGGGTCGGTCTGGCCGCGGGGGACGACGTTCTGCAGGTATTCGGCCACCTTTTTCTTGGCAAGCCGACCGGCGGGGACCAGCCGCCCGTGGCCGAATTCCTCCGGCTCGTCGGCGGCGAAAAAGATCACGTGGAAGTTCTGGGATTCGCGCAGGGAAAAAATCGACCGCTTCATTTCCCGCCGGAGTGCGTCGAACGTGTCGATCATCGAGCCGCTCCGGTCGATCACGTAGACGTAGTTGAACGCGGCGGGACCTTGGCCAATGAACGTGTTCCCGGGGGGGCCGGTGCCGCTGGTTTTCAGGCCGTTCGCCGACGGCCCGGACCCGCCGCCGCCGGCGAGACCGGTGATAGCGAGCGTTTCGGCAGTCCGTCCCTCGCTGAGATTCACCGGGGTTTTTTTCGGGTTCACGCGCTTCCGGGCCTCGGAGGATGTTCGCTCGATAACCTTCCGTGTGAGAGGCGTGACCCGCCCGCCGGCGTGGTCGCGGTGGACGGCCGAGGCGAAGTACACATCCTCCTCTTCCGGCTTCCGGTAAATGATAAACACCAGGAAGAGCAGGACCAGGAAGAGTCCCACGTGAAACAGGAGGCTGATCACCCACGGCATCCCCGCCGCGAGCAGCGCCATGACGGGGTCGTCGTCCGCGCAATCCTCGATTGCCGGCACTTCCGTGTCGCGTTCCTCCGGTTCCGCGAGTGCCGGGTATTCGCCGCCGTCGATCTCTCTTTCGTCGGGCATAGCCGTGCTCCTTTCCGCACAAAGGTCGTTCTCTGCATCTTCAGACGGCCCGAACGCAGTGTTCTTAGTAAAAAACCGGTAAATTATCCC
>CAZLBC010000093.1:0-17831 GCA_964557575.1 uncultured Planctomycetaceae bacterium | reverse complement strand
CCGGGCGGACCAGGAAGATGCGGTCGACGTACACGGCCGTCACCGCGTCGGGCCGCTTGCGGGGGGCGACCCAGACGTAGCAGCCGCCGTGGATCTCGTGGGTGCCGAGATCGAACAGCCGGTACGCGTCGCCGGCGGCCTCCGCCGCGGTGATCGTCCGGCCGGTGACGCCCTTCCGGGCCCGCCGGTCGTAGATGCCCATGGTCATCACCGGGCCGGCGGCGTCCTTTTTTGCCTCGCAGCGGGCGACGACCCGGCACCGCCACGGGTTGCCGTATGTCAGGTCGTCGGAGAGGCCGCACTGGAGGGCCCACTGGTGGTGGGTCGCCGGCATCCGGGCGGCGCGGCCGTCCGCGGCGGCGTCATCGTCGACAATTTGCGCCCACTCGTCACGGGAGAGGTGGAAAAAGCTGTCCGGGAAGTCGACCCAGCGGTCGTCGGGCAGGTCACGGCAGGGTTCCGGCGGCGGTCCGGCCGGGCGGTCATACCGCGCCCGCAGCCGGCGCGCGCAGTTCGCGAACGGCCGACCCTCTGCGTAGTACGTGTTGCCGAACTTCTCGGACAGCCGGATGTATTCCCGTGCCGCGGCCGCGGGGTCCGCCGGCCCGGGAAATGTCCCGCCGATGCGATTGAAGGCGATATCGAGGCTCTTGTAGCGCTGCAGCCACACGTTGTCCAGGGGCAGCCGCGCCCGCCGGACCCGCGCGCGATAGACCGGGTCGTCCTTCACCGCGGCCAGGGCCCGGTCGAAGAGGCGGGTGGCCCGCCCGACGTCTTCCGGCGGCAGCCACGAGGCCGTGTCGCGCATGTAGCACCGCAGGTAGATGTCCGCCCTCTCCGCGGCATCGTGCACCAGGGCCAGGTACGCCAGCAGGTGCGGCGCGGCGGGCCCGTAGTAGCCCTCGACGAACGCGCGGGTCAGGGCCGCGGGGTCCCGGCCGGGGTCCCACATCAGGTGGGCCAGCAGCCACGCCCGCAGCCGCACGAAGTCGCCGATCGTGGTGTAGCTGTCGCCCTGCTCGAAAAGGGCGACGACGCGGTTGTCGGCGAAGAACCGTATGTTGGGGGCCAGGACCCGCATGTTGGGGTGGGGCAGGATGTAGTTGTGGAAGTTGGTCACGTAGTTCCACACCAGCAGCCGCGGGGCGATCGCGCTCCAGCCCTCGATGTCTTTCCGGAATGAGGCGTTCTGTTCGCCGCTGCCCAGCGGCTGGAGGAACGAGCACTCGATCGAGCAGAGCCGCACCACGACGTTGTCCCGGGGCCGGATGTTCTCCGGCGGGGTGCGGGTGTAGTGATAGGCCAGGGTCTCCACCAGCGTATCGGGGAAGTGCTTCTCGACGTCGGCCGCCACCCGGTTGACGAACCAGATCAGGTCGCCGGCGTACCGGCCGCCGTACTTCTTGCGCAGCGCCGTGCAGGCGGGGCACTCGCACGCGCCGCAGTGCCGGTCGTTCTGGCTGACGGAGATCATGCCCGCGCCGGGGTTTTTCCGGAGCTGATCCAGAACGATGGTCGTCAGTTCCTTTCGCATGGCGTCGTTGGACAGGCACAACTGCTCGTTCGGGACCCGCGTTCCCTTTATCAGGCTGTACCACTCGGGGTGCTCCGTGAAGTACTTCTTCGGCGGCAGGAGCCGGTTGAACGTGTGGACGAACCCCAGGATCCGGCGGTGGCCGCCGTGCGTTGCGGGAATGTTCTGGTGGTGGCCGTTGAGTTTCAGGCGGGCGGCGAAGACCGGGTGCCGGCACGGCTCGCGGTAGTAGGCGCTGCGCTGGATGAAGGGCGGCGCGTGGGTGACGTCGAGGGCGCCGATCGCCAGGGTCGGCCGGCGGGGGATGAAGGTCGCCGCGGCGGTCCACCAGCGGACGCCGACGTGGTCTTCCAGGAAGGTGTACACCGCGTAGAGGGTCCCCCGCGGCGGGTCGCCGACGAGTACCAGGTTGTCGCCCGCCGTTTTGATGACGATCCCGTCGGTGCCGAGGCCGCCGACGTCGACGTCCGGCAGCAGGCGCCGCAGCGATGCCGACGGCCCGACCAGGATGCGGGGGGCGCCGGCCGCGGCCTTCGGGTCGATCGGCAGTGTCGCGCCGGTGACCTTTTCGAGGCAGGTCTGCAGTTCCCGGGCCGCGGTGGCCACGGCGGGCGGGGCCTCGGCGGGGGGGACGATCACGTAGTCGCTCCTGCCGTCGGCGACCAGGGTGATGCCGTCGGCGGCGTCGGTGCGGGCTGCGCCGGCCGCCGCGGCCGCCAGGATAATCGCCGTCCACGCCGTCAAGGCGCGGCTCTGTCGTTTCGTGTTCATTGTCGTTCCTCCGTCGATAATTGCTGCGGCTTGCTCAGGCGAACGCCTTCCTGAGCAGGGCGAGGCTCTTGGGGATCGCCGTCGCGGCGTCTTCCTTACCCTCGAATTCCAGGGAGACGTAGCCCCGGAAGTCGTGTTTCCGGAAGATCGCCGCGATCCGGTCGTAGTCGAGATCGAGGGTATACCACGTCCCGCCGCCGTAGTAGGTCTTGGCCTGGATGTACACCGTCCGCGGCGCGATCATCGCGAGCTTCTCGTAGGGGTCTTCCAGGAAGTTCCCGGTATCGGCGATCACCTGCAGCCAGGGCGAGTCGACGGCCTTCACGATCCGCAGGAGGCCCGCCGGCGTCCGGGCCAGGCCCCAGTGGTTCTCGAGCCCGAGGATGACCCCGCGCTTCTCGGCAACGGGCAGGCACCGCTGCAGGGACGCGATCACCCACGGGTAGGCGTCCTCGTCGGTGTAGCCCTTCAGCGGCGGTTCGATGCCGCGGTGTTCCATCAGGTGGTTGAAGTCCCGCGACGTGCCCCACCGGCCGGTGTTGACCCGGATCAGGGGGATGCCGAGCGCGGCGGCCAGCTCGATGCAGTGGATCGTCCGCTCGACATTCTTGCGGCGCTTGTCCTTTTCCGGCGACACGAAGTCCTGGTGCGTCGACAGGCAGCAGAGGTCCATGCCGTTGACCAGCGCGCGTTTCTTGAGGTCATGCAGGTACGCGTTGTCCTCCTTGTGCATCTGGACGTGGAGCAGTTCGACGGCGTCGAACCCGGCCGCGGCCGCGAGGTCGACACACTCCTCGACCGGGACCCGCCGCCCGGCCCGGTACCGCCAGTAGGAGTAGGTCGAGACGGCGATGGGATTCGGCCTTTTTTTGGCGCGGGGCTTCTCCGTGCGTTCACCGCCGCCGGCGAGCAACCCGCCGGCCGCGGCCGCGCCGGCCGCGCCCAGCAGAACGTCCCTGCGCCTGATGCCGCTGGTCGTCATCGCTCTTCCTCCGTCCGGCCCGGTTCGCCGGTCATTATTCCGATCTTCGCCCGATTTTTTTCGCCGTGAACCGCACGGCGAACGTATCGCCCTTCTCGAAGTCCCCGCGGACGGGCACCGGGCCGCCGCGGTTGCCCTTCATCGGCCGGAGGCCCTCGTTGAATTTCACCAGGATGAAGTTGTCGCCGATCACCGGCCGGTACGCGCCGCCGGCGGTGACCGTCACGTCCGTGATCCGCTCGTCCAGCAGTTCGACGACGGGCCGGTTGTCCCAGTCGCCCCGCTCGTTGCAGGTGACGGTGAAGGTGTAGGCGCCGTCCCGTTCGACGAGCCGCTGCGACCAGGGGAGCGTTCGCCGTTTCATGCGGGCCTCCCAGGCCGGGTCGCCGTAGAGGACGACCGTGTCGCGGTCGCCGCGGAGGCCGCCCCGCGCCGGGCCCGGGGTGTTTTTCCCGATCCGTTCGAGGTTGTAGATCAGCGCGAGCTGGTTGGCGTAGTGGGCCTCGGCCAGGGTGAAGCGGCCGGCCTGCAGCTCGGAGAAGTAGTCCTTCACACCCCACCCGCCGTAGCCGTAGCCGGTGGGGACGGTGTACCCGACCATCTGGCGGACGCCGGCCGACCGCATCAGGGCCAGCGCCATGCAGTCCCGCCGGTCGATGTGGGCGATCAGGCAGTTGCCGACGGGCAGGTGCACCTTCGGGTTCGGCGACCGCACCGGGTGCCGCCGTCCCTGCGTGTCCACGCCGAAGAGCCGCCCGTCCGCGCATCTGAAAACGCCGTTGCGGTAGGAGAACCCGATCATCCAGTTCCGCTCGGTGGCATGGCCGCTGGTGATGAAGACGTCGGGCTTGTATTCGTTCAGGGCGTCGACGATGCGGCGGGTGGTGTCTTGCGGGCAGGCGCGCTTCTCGATGGTGCCGGCGGCCTTTTCCCACATGACCCCGGCTTTCAGCTCGTTGAACATCAGCCCCGTCTCGTAGGCGTCGAGGGGGGCGCCGACGGTGGCGGTCAGGCAGCGCTTCGCGACCAGCGGCTCATCGTGTGCCGCGATGCGGAGGGCGTCGGCGGGTTCGTAGCCGGTGACGATACCCCAGATCGCGTCGGGGTAGGGGTCGTCGTCGAGCTGCCGCATCATGACGTGGACCCGCGCGACGAACGCCCGGCCGCAGTCCTCCGGCCGGGCCACGATGCAGGCGTGGCGGGGGAACTGCCGCCGGAG
Organism: uncultured Planctomycetaceae bacterium; assembly: GCA_964557575.1. Lineage (GTDB taxonomy): Bacteria > Planctomycetota > Phycisphaerae > SM23-33 > SM23-33 > CAZLBC01. The sequence continues at coordinate 13,325 of CAZLBC010000093.1, read as the reverse complement.
GGCCGGCAGCGCGTCGGTCACGGCGTCGTCGCAGCGAACCAAAACCCCGTCGTGCCTGCGGACCAGGGCATCGGCGACGGCCTTCCACGCCGCGTCGGCGTACGTTTCGCCTTTCACGACGACCGCGTAGCCGCCGCGGCCCGGCGCGGCGAAGAGCGTAACGGCGGAGAGCACCAGCGGGACAGTCATACCGGCCAGCGTACGGCGGGCGCCGCCGGGTGTCAAGACGGGGGTGAGCATTCCACGCCGGGGGATGCCGTCATATCGTTCATGTGGTCTCGATACCAGGCGTACCGCTATCGAAAACAACTTGACATCATTTTATGACCATGGTAATATGACTATGGTTATTTAGGAGAGCGCCATGAAAATAGCGGCGGGAAAATTCAAGAGCACCTGCCTGCGTCTGATGGACCGGGTCAATGAGACCCGCGAGGAGGTGATCATCACGAAACGCGGCACGCCGGTGGCGAAGCTGGTGGCCGTAGACGACGGTCCCGCGCCGTCGGCGTTCGGCGCATTGAAACATACGGTGACCATGCACGGCGATATCACGGCCCCGATCGGCGAGGTGTGGCATGCCGAGCAGTAATCGCGCGGCGCTGGTGCTTGATACGCACGTATGGATATGGCTCTTTGAGGGTCATAAAAAAATCGACACGCCCGCCGTCCGCGCCATGATGGATGAAGCCGCGTCGGACGGGCGACTGTACGTTCCCTCCATCGCGCTGTGGGAACTGGCGATGCTCGAAGAGCGGGGACGCCTCACCCTGGCGATGGATATTCATACGTGGATCGATCGGGCACTGTCGTTTCCGGGCCACCACCTCGCCCCGCTGTCGGCGCAGATTGCCGTGGACAGCAGCCGGCTGCCCGGAGACTTTCACGGCGATCCCGCCGACCGGATCATCGCGGCCACCGCCCGCGCGCTGCATGCCCGGCTGGTGACGGCGGACCGCGATATCATCCGGTATGCCCGCTCCCGGCACCTGCACGTCCTGGCCGTCTGACCCGGGACGGTGGAGAGGATCCGGACCGTCACCTGTCCGGGGTCATTATGCAGGGGGCACATGCGGATCGCTGCCGTTATTCGGCCGTCTGCACTGTTTCGAGGTAGCGCGAGATCCTCGATAACGCTCACGGCCGACGGGATCTCTATCATCAATCCGACTGCCGGGCCGGCGTTGTATTTCTCGTCAGCCGCGGCAAGCTCGGCGAGACAGTCGTTGAGAATGTCCTTCGACTGCAGAAATTCATCGAGCGAGGAGATCATGGGAAACATGATTCTCAGGTTGCAGCCGGTGCCCGCCCGCAGTATGGCACGCAACTGCTGTTTGAAAATGTCATCGTGCTGGAGTGAAAATCGAATCGAACGCAGGCCCAGGAAGGGATTGTTCTCCTTTTCGCGCCGGTAGTAGGACAGGACCTTGTCGCCCCCGATATCGAGGGTCCTGAACGTCACGATGTTATTCGCGTCCCCCGTGGCATCCGCAAGGTTTTCCACCAGCCGCCGGTAGATGGTGTACTGTTCCTCCTCGGAGGGAAACGTGTTCCTGATGATGAACGGAAACTCGGTTCGGTAGAGCCCTATGCCGTCTATTTCGACGTCCCGTACGTTCGCGATATCGCCCAGGAGATTTATATTAACCATGAGGGTTATCTTTTTCCCGTCGCGCGTCAGGCAGGGGGCTTCCAGGAACGCGGTATCTGTCAGGGCCGCCGCGTTCCTGCTTTTTTCCGCGAACCTGTCGATGATGTCGTCGTCCGGGTCCACGAAGACATTACCCTGGTCGGCATCGACCAGTACTGGCGTCCCCGGCGGAACAGCGAGCAGGGCGGGATTGTTGACGATGACGGCGGGTATGTTGAGCGACCGTGCCAGGATCGCCACGTGGGACGTGACGCCGCCGCGGGCGAGTACGATACCGGCGATATGCTCGGCGGAGAGGGCGAGCAGTTCGGAGGGAAGGATATCCTCGGCGATTATTATGCTGCCCGCGTAATCGCCGGCGGACCGGTCCGCCGAAACGAGATTGTCGAGAATCCGGGACGCGAGGTCGTGAATGTCCTGTATCTTTTCGCGGATGACAAGACTCTCGCTCGCCGAGAATATGTCGTAATACTGTTTGAACAGGCCGATAACGGCATCGGGAGGATTTTCGCCGTTGCCGATGCGCTCTTTCATACCCCCGGTGAACCCCTCGTCCTTGAGCATCAGGAGGTGGGCCGAAAAAATAAGCGACGCGGCATCCGACAGTTTTTCACCGACCTCCTGCTGCAGCGATTCGAGTTGGGACTCGGTCTTTTCGAGGGCGACCTCGAATTCCTCGGAGCTATATCTTTTATCTGTTTTGAAATGAAGCAGGTCGCGTACGTTCTTGTTCTCCGCCGGGGCGCTGGTGCCGAAGGCGACACCCGGCGATACCGATTTCCCTGAAACGAATTGTAACGCCGCGGTCTCTTGTTCCCCGGTCCGGCCCGCGGTCTCGGGGTGAGCGGCGGAAAAGAGGATGTTGATGTTTTCGATCATCGAGGCGAGCTGCGAGGCCGCCGTCCGCAGCGCCATGATGTCTTTTTCGTGAAAGGGATGCTCCTGCGTTCTCTGCACGACCAGCACGCCGACGTTTATCCGTCCGTGCACGATGGGCACGGCGAGAAAGGACTTGAACAACTCCTCGTCGGTTCCCGGGAAGAACTTGAACGCCGGGTTCCGATCGCCGCACGCTTCGCAAATGGCTTCCCCCGTTTGCAGGCAGAGGCCGACGAGACCTTCCCCCAGCTTCATCTTCACGGTATTCACGGACGCGGGATTCAGGCCCCGGGTGGCTTTCAGCAGGAGTTCGCCGGCGGCTTCTTTGTACAGGTATATCGAGCAGACTTCCGCGTTGAGGTGTTCCGCGAGCGTGTCGACGATGCGCTTCAGGAACGTATCGATATCGTCGCTGTCGGCGAAGAGGCGATTCAGTTCGCCGATGTCGTACAGCATTTTTACGTGGTCTGTGTTCATCGGGTGCTCCAACGAACAATCGCACGGCGTAACCGCCCGCCCGTGATCGGGGGGCGGCATGCCTGCGCTGCCGCCGCCGATCCTTATCGTCTCAGGCCATGATAGTCTACTTCACGGACCGGATACGAAAAAGGGGATCGGTGCGGTCCGCGGCGGGGAAGCGGTGGGGGCTGCCGGGTATTATTACCCGCTTTTGTTCTCAACAGGCGGCCGGCCGATGCCGGACGTTTTTCGCTCGACAATTGCAAGTGACTGTTTCGCAAGGGGCTGCCACGCCGCCGTGCCGCGATCCTTGACCGGCGTCCCGTTCCGGCACGGCGGTTGCGTCATGTCCGGCATGACCGAACGAACCGAAAAAAAGGAAACGATCATGACGGGGAAAAAACAAACCACGGCGCTTCTCCTCGCGGCACTCCTGGCACTGCCCCTCTTCGGCGGCTGCGATCTCCGCGAGCTGTCTTTCAGCGGCGAGAACCGGGACAACGGCCTGGTGGTCGTGTTTCCGGGCATCGACGGCCGGCAGCTCAACAACGAGGAACTCTGCCGGGGCCTGGTGGACGCGGGCGTCGACGCGGATGTCATGCTGGTCGACTGGACGTCGCTGCTGGGGGTGCTGTACAACCAGACGGCGGTTGAAGACAACCGGCGGAAGGCCGCCAGGGCCGCGGAACTCATTGCAACGTACCGGCGGGACAACCCGGACAGCCCGGTCTACCTGGTCGGCCACAGCGGGGGAACGGCGATCGCCGTCTGGGCGACCGAACTCCTGCCGGAGGACCTGCCCGTCGAGGGCGTTGTCCTGCTGGCATCGAGCCTGTCGCCCGGGTACGACCTGTCGCGGGCCCTCGCCCATACCCGGAAGGGCATCGTCAATTTCTACTCGCGACACGACCAGGCACTCCTGAATGCCGGCACGACGCTGTTCGGGACGATGGACGGCGTCAACACGCACGCGGCGGGGTTTTCAGGATTTCGCGGGCACTATGACGCCGCCGCCGGCCGGCTGGTGCAGGTGGCCTGGAACGTGGATATGCGGGCGGTCGGCTACAACGGCGACCACTTCTCGATCTGCAACCGGTCGTTCGGCCGGAAGCTGCTGGCGCCGGTCCTCGGGCTGGCCTGCTGGACCGGCGCGGCGATCGCGGATGCGGCGCCGCGGAAAGACATCGTTCTCGCCGCCCGGTAAGCCGCACACCGCCGTCGCGGCCGCCTCGATACCCGTCTTTTCACCGGGGCACGACTGTCCATCACACGCGGCGCCGCCATTCACCCCAGCCAGGACCGGAGGACGGCGAGGTCCCGCTTGAAGGCCGCGGTGAACGTGGCCTGCGCGTCGGGGTCACGGTGGGGCAGGTACTCGACGTGGAGAGAATACGGGCCGGCGAACCCGGACCGTTTCATCGACGCGAAAAACGAGCGGTCGAGCTGCCCGGCGCCCAGCGGCACCCAGCGGTGCTTCCCCTTCTCCCACAGCGGGTCCTTGACGTAGACGGCCGCGATCCGCGGCCGCAGCAGCGCGTGCTGGATCGGCCAGGACTTCCCGCCCTCGGTCGTCGCGTGGCCGATGTCGAACGCGACGGCCACGTGGCGGGGGTCGATGTCCTTCAGCGCCGCGTGCAGGTCCCAGAGGGGGGCGCCGAAGTAGCGCCGGCCGGAGTGGTTCTGGTAGACCCCCCGGATGCCGATCTCCCGGTTCATGGCCGCCAGGTCGCGGAGCCGGGACCCGATCGCCGCCGCCTGCGGGGCGATGGGCTTCTTCAGGTCGTAGCGGAAGTAGGCCAGCCGGTACTGCCGGATGCCGAGGGCCGCGGCGGTCTTCAGCGTTTTTTCCGCGTGCGGGGAGTCGGGGCCGTTGATCCCCGAGGCCAGGATCGCGATCTGCAGGCCCCTTTTCTCCAGGGCCGCGGCCATCGCCGGCAGCTTCTCCTCGACGGCCGCCGGCTCGATGTGCCCCCCCGGCCGCACCGGCAGCTCGACCGCGTCGGCGCCGATTGCCGCGACCAGGTCGGCCAGCGGGCCGCATTCGAGGTGCTGGAAGGGCTTGGTGAAGACGGCGATGCGGGACGTTTCGGCGGCCTCGCCGGACCGCGCGGTTGCGGCCGGGACGAGGGCCGCCCCGCAGAGCGACGTCTTCAGAAACGCCCGCCGCCTCATTGCGCGACCTTTTCCTCTTTGAACGGGAAGTCGGGCTTCTCGATCTCCAGTTTCTTTATCCAGATGTTCCGGTAGAGGACCTCGTGGCCCTCGCACTGGAGCTTCAGTCCGCCGGGCCGGTCGGTGATACCCCGCCCGTTGTCGTTGCCGCCGTCGAGGCCGGAGTTCTTCCCGCCCCAGACCTTGTTGATCACCACGTTCTCGTGGACCTTGATCCCGTTGAAGTACATCGAGACCCGCGCCTTCTCGGTCAGTTTTCCGTCCGCGAAGCGGGCGGCGCGGAACTTTATATCGTAGGCGTTCCACGTCCCCGTCCCGTTGTAGGCGTGGTAGGGGGAGGGGGTCTCGTTGATGACCGCGCCCATGCCGTGCTTGGTCTTGTCGCCGTCGAGGACCTGGATCTCGTAGCGGTTCTGCAGGTAGACGCCGCTGTTGCCCCCTTTCTTTTTCACCAGGAACTCGATGTGCAGGCGGAAGTCGCGGTACTTCTTCTTGGTGACGATGTCCGCCGTGCCGTACTTGCCTCCCTTCGCGGCCGGGTCGTGGCTCATCACGCAGGTGCCCTCGTCGACCGGGTCGTCGACGATCTTCCACTTGATCGGCAGCGACGAGCTGAAGCGCGGCCCCTCCCAGTAGGTCCACTTCTCGTCGAGCATCTTGCGGGTCCCGTCGAAGATGAGCTCCGCGCCCGCGATCGGTGTGGCGCCGACGCCGACGGCGCCGTCGGCGGGTTGAAGGCCGGAACACAACAGCGGCAGCAGCAGGGCCGCCGCGGGCAGGAAGCGGTATGCGGTTCTCATCGATCTCTCCTCTCTGCAATCGGTTCGGTTGTCCGGGCGTGTCGTCATTCCATGATACGGTGTCCGGGCCCCCGGGTACAAGGGCCGTTTCAGTCTGATTATCAACGATCGCAGCCATTATCTTGTCCGTACCCCTCTTCCTTTGTACAATACTCCTGTGAGCGAAATCCCCCGTCAGTCGCAGGATCTGGTGTCGCGGGGGAAGTCGAAGACGTCGGGCGCCCCGTCCACCGGGCGGATGCGGCTGGGCGGCCGGTCCATGGCCATCAGGGTCCGCTCGGCCTTCGGCGTCTCGCCCCGCTTCTCGTGGCAGCCGAGGCAACTGGCCTTCTCGCCGGGCTGGAGGGTCAGGAAGCTCTGCATCCGCTTGACCGACATCCCCGCGGCGTCCTGGGCCACGAAGAACAGGGGCCGCATGGCCGGGAGCCGCATGTTGGCCGAGCCGTCGGGTTCGACGGGGACCGTGCCCAGTATCCGCTCCAGCAGGAAGGTCCCGCCGTAGCTGAGAGGCTCCATGCCGCTGAACAGGTTGCAGGGCTTCGGCAGGACATCGAGGACCAGCAGCCGCTTTATCTCCCCCGGCGTCACGCCCGCCATGTTGCGCCCGACGTAGACGTTCTCCAGGACCACGGTGCCCGTGCCGCGGGAATAGTCTACCCGCGACGGGACCGCCCGCTCCCGCTCCCGGCCCCGCAGGGGGCGGGGCTCGTGCACCTTCATTCTGCCCTTCCGCCAGCCCGCGGGCAGGCCGAAGAGCCGGGTAGTGCGGCCGGCGCCGTCCATCAGGAGGATGTCGGTCTCCCCGGCCACCAGGAAGAGGTCTTCGCGGAGGGGGTAGGGGTCCCGGTACAACTGCCGGCCCCGGGATATCCGCCGGGCGTTCCGCCGCGCGTCGGGCCCCCCGCGCGGATCGACGATCGTGATGAAGCCGGCGTGCTCGGTGCGGCCGTGGCCGGGGGAGAACGACGCGACCACCGTGGGCGTGCCGGCCCGTTCGCCGATCTTTTTGCCGTCGAGGTAGAGCCGCATCGTCCCGCGCCCGTCGTAAACCGCGGCGACGTGGTGCCACGCGCCGGGGGTGATACCACCGGTATCCACGGCGAGGTCGGGGGTCCCCCAGTGAAAAAACGACAGCGTCCCCGGCCGCGGCAGCCAGATCCCGCGGGCCCGGCCCCGCTGCATGGCCCCGTAGCAGAAGAGGACCTGCGGCCGGTCTCCGCCGCCGGGCTTGAACCACAGGCTGACGGCGGCGGGGGTCTGTTTCCCGGCCGGCAGGTCCCGGTCGCTGCCCGTCAGCGCGTCGCGCACCGTGCCCCGGTCGAACGACCGGTAGAACACGGGGCCGTCGGCGGCGGCCGCCGGGAGCGCCGTCAGCAGGATGAAGAGCAAGGATCGCATGGGCGTCGTGTTGAATTATACCCCGGCTGCGCTGTCGACCAAGGGTTTCGGTTGCTATTGCGAGGCCGGGCGGCGACAATGCGGTTCGTTTCCCGACAGTAAAAACGGATCGTGATTGATGGATAACGAATACCCCGACGGCAGGCAGGAGTTCCCCGATACCCCGCCGGCGTTCCCGGATCTTCCGCATGAGTATCCCGATCCCCCGCAGGGGTTCCCGGATCCGCGGCGGCGACCCTCCGGGTTTCTCGGGAGGGCGATCTGCTGGCTGTTGCTGGTCCTCCTGGTGGGCCTCTACGTCCTGTTCAACGCCGTCGGCGGCGGCGCGGAGCAGGGCGCGACGCCGGTACACCCCCGGCGCCTCGCCCTCGAGATGCAGGCCCGGTACATGGTCGGCGCCGCACGGCTGCTGTCGGCGGCCCCCAACCGGAAACAGACCGTCGACTCACTCCTCGCGCAGCTCGAAAAACTCCCGGCCACGGACCGGGAACGACTGATGGTGATTCCCGTGGTTGCGGAACTGGCCGGCGGCAACCAGGCCCTGGCGCGGCTCGAGGCGTTGCGGGCGTCGGCCGGTCTCGATGCCGACGTCGCCCGCCACGCGCGGGTCCTGGAAGCCATCTACACCGACGGCGTTGCATCGGTCGGACCGAATGCGGCGCAGACGTTGAAAAACAAGTACCACTGGCTCGGGCGGCTCGCCCTCAGCTACGGCCGCGGCCGCGGCGACCCGTTGCGGCGGCGGGTCATGCGGGAAGCCACGCGCACGGTTGCGGTGATCCTGGCCTTTCTCGGCGGGCTCCTGCTGCTGGTGATCGGCGGGCTGGTCCTGTTCATTCTCGCTCTGGTTCTCGCCGCCCGGAAACGTATCCGCTCCGGGTATGCCCGGCGGCCGGGGATGCGCCCCGCGGCGAACACGGCCTTCCTGGAGATCCCGATCATCTTCCTGGTCGGTCCGATCCTACTGGCGCTGGTTCTGCATGTACTGCCGGTTGCACCCGGCCCCGGGGTGGGGATGGCGGTCATGTGGGTCCTGGCGGCCGTGATCCTGTGGCCGCTCCTGCGCGGCGTCTCACGGGAGGAACTGAAAAACGGGCTGGGACTGCACGCGGGCAGGGGCGTGATCCGGGAGATCGGCTGCGGCCTGCTCGGGTACGTCGCCGGGTTCCCCGTCCTGGTCGCCGGTTTTATCGTCACGGCGATCCTGACTGCGCTGCTGTCCGAGTCGCCGGGGGTCCATCCGATCGTCGAGCAGATGAAGGAGGGGGGCGGGGGGGTCGACCCGGCCCTGGTGTTCCTGATGATCTGCGCGTGGGCGCCCCTGGTCGAGGAGGCGGTCTTCCGCGGCGGCTTCTATCACCATCTTCGGCGGAAACTGGGTTTCTTTCCGTCCGCACTTCTCACGGGGGCCGTGTTTGCCGTGATCCACCCCGTCGGCTTCGTCGCCATGCCGGTCCTGCTGGCCCTGGGGTTCAACCTGGCGGCGGTGCGGGAGTGGCGGGGATCCCTGATCGCCCCGATGACGATGCACGCGCTTCACAACGGCCTGGTCTTCGGCCTGATCTGGGGGCTGTTTCTGTAGGGGGCTTGTTGTGTTTTCATCGGCCCAACAGCGACATACCGGTCGATCCGAGCTGCAGGAAGACGGCCGCGCCTGTCGACACGTGCATAAAAAGACGGCCCGACGAGAATACCGGGGCCGGCAGCCCGCGCTTCAGATGGGCGTCGGCGAGAAACGGGGCACCGACGAGCGGGCTCGATACAAGCGGTTGGCCGGGGAAAACGCAGGGGACTGAATCAGCCGTCCCGGTCAAGTTCCATGCCGGGGATGGACCCCGCCATTCGCTCGAGTGCGGAACGGCTGAAATCATCGCCGTACATTCGCAGGAATATCCGCCCCCGCATGTGCGCTTCGTTGAGCGTGCCGAATCGCTCCTCCAGCCCGGCCCTCATCAGCAGCCGTGCCGTGTCGAACATGCTGCACGCCATTTCGAGGCGTTCGGCCGGGGTCTTTTTCGCCATCATCGACAGATATCGCTGCTCGATCTCGCGCGGGGTATCATTCATGTCCGCGCGCCTTGTTCAATAATGCGCCGACGTGGAGCTTTTCCGCCCAGGTGTCCATATAGGCCCGATCCAGATCTTTCAGCGAGGACACTATCTGCCGGGCGTCTCTGAATTGCAGCTCAGAGTCCGACATCTTCGACCACACAAGCTTCGAGAGTATCAGGTCCTCCGGGGACACCACGGATATGGACATCCCCTGCACAGCAGTTCTTTTTCTGCGGGAGAATTCCTCCCGGCGGTATTCATCGTCTTTGCGGATAATGAAATCGACCTTGATGACCGACTTGTTGTGTATGGCGTTGAACATGCCGCGGTTTTGGATCGCGTCCCTCACTGCCGTTTCTTCGATGTAGTATTCGTCCCGGAACAGTTCTACGATGCGACCGCTGTCATCCGGCGACACCCGGATTATGATATCGACATCCCGTGTCATTCTCGGAGATGCATAAAGGGCCATGGCCATGGAGCCGGTCATCATGTATTCTATTCCCGCGCTGTCCAAACGCGAGGCGATGTCCTTGAGCATCTCGAATTCTTCAGTCATAATGAATGGATCCGATCTGTCATCGGATTCAGTATACACTATGTGTCGATGAGCGGGAAGATACCGCGACCGGTACGAGCGGTGGCTGGAGAGCCTGGAGAACGGCGCATGAGAACGATCGCAGTATGGCTGGCGCTGATGACGGCGGCACCCGCGGCCGCGGCCGAATCCATACCGCCTCGGGCGCTCCTGGCGCACTGGACGTTCGACGAGGACGGCGGCCGGGTCTGCGCCGACGTCCGCGGCGACGCCGACGTGTCGATGCGAACGGCGCCGCCGCGGGCGGCCGGCGTGTTCGGGAACGCCGTCCGGCTTTCGGGGACCCACCGGCTGCACTGCGGCCCGCGGCCCGACTTCACCGGTATCAGGACGATCACCTTCAGCGCATGGGTCAAGCCCGCCGGCTTTCAGCGGTACAACGAGATATTCCGGAAGGAGGACGGCGACCGCCGCGTCCTGTTCTCCTTCCAGGAACACGGCAGGGTCCTCTCCCTGGGGCTCAATGTCAACGGGTACGTCGAGTGCGACGCCGGGATCGATCCGGGGCGGGTGACCGACGGGCGGTGGCATCACTGCGCGGCTGTCTTCGACGGGAAGACCATGCGGGTGTTCCTGGACGGCGCACCGGTCGGCGTGCTCGACCGGGCCGGGGCAATCAGCGCCGGCGGACCGGCGGAGGGCTGCATCGGGTCGACCAACGGCCGGGAGTGCTTCCAGGGGCTGATCGACGACCTGCGGATCTACAGCGACGCCCTCACCGACGGGGAAATCGCGCGGCTCGCCGCGAAGGGCGGGGTGAAGGTCGTGCCGGCGGTCCGGACGGCGGTCGCGCGGAAGGTGGCGGCGCTCTGCGAATTCATGCCGCTGACGGAATTCCAGTGGGCGCACCTCAAGCCGGCTCAGCGCGAAAAGTGGCGGGAGATCGCGGATATCAGGGAACGGTTCGAGGCACTGCAGAATACCAGTGAATCGACGGTCGAAGAATGGACCGCCCTCGCCCGCCTGATCGACGAGAACTATCCCGCTCCCCGGCGTCCCGCCGGGCGGGAGCGGGTTGCGCCCTACGTGACTCCCGCCACGCCCGAGACGCGGTCGCTGACCGCCGACGAGGCCCGGGCGGTGCTTGAGAACGACTGGCTTTTCCAGGCGGACGGAAACCCGACCCCCGCGCGGATTGCCGACGAGATCCGGTGGACCCGGCAGCTCGCCGCCCGGATCGGCGTCGTGTGTCCGCCGGCGCTCGACGGGCTGGAGCAGGAAGCGGCCGCGCTTCGGAAACCGGACCCGGCACTGTATTTCAGGGTCAGGGCACTCAAGCGGAAGATCATGTTCGAGAACCCCGTCGTCGATTTCGACCGCGTGCTGTTCGTGGACATGCCCCTGCCCGCCGGCAGCGAGCCGCGGCACGAGACGAAGCACCGGCTGGGGTACTCCGCCGTTCCCGGCGCCCGGCTGCTGGTTCTCGAGGGCCTCTCGCCGGCGGGCGCGCTGCGGCAGTTGATGCCGAAGGAACCCCTGCACGGCGCCTTCTGGCGCCCGGACGTATCGTGGGACGGCACGAAGGTCCTCTTCTGCTTCAAGCCGCACAACGAGAAGTCGTTCCACCTCTACGAGATCGCCGCCGACGGGGCGGGCCTGCGGCAGTTGACGGCGGGCCCCTACGACGACCTCGATCCGATTTACCTGCCGGACGAAGAGCACCTGCTCTTCTGCACCACCCGCGGCAATACCTACGTCCGCTGCATGCCGCCGACCAACGCCTACGTGCTGGCCCGCTGCGACCGGGACGGGAAGAACATCTACATCGTCTCGCGCAACAACGAGCCGGACTACCTGCCCGCGGTGATGCACGACGGGCGGATCGTCTACACGCGGTGGGAATATACCGACAAGCCGCTGTGGCGGGCGCAGGGGCTCTGGACGGTCAATCCCGACGGCACGCAGGTCAACACGCTGTGGGGCAACCAGAGCGTCTGGCCCGACCTGCTCAAGGACGCCCGGCCCATACCCGGCAGCCGCCGCATCATGTTCACCGGCAGCGCCCACCACAACTGGTTCGCCGGCTCGGTGGGGATCATCGATCCGGAGAAGGGGCTGAACTTTCCCGACGGGCTGACGAAGGTGACCGCCGACGTCGCCTGGCCGGAGTCGGGCAACGGGCCGGTCGACCCGGTCGAATCGCCGCGCTACCACCCCAGCGGCCGCTACCGGGCCTACTACTCCCCCTGTCCGCTCGGGGAGAAGGATTTCATCGTCTCGGCGCAGCGCGGCGGGAAGTTCCTGCTCTACCTCATGGACGTCGACGGCAACCGGGAGCTGATCTACGAGGGCGCGAAGAACATCCTGCACGCGATGCCCCTCGCGCCGCGGAAACGCCCTCCCGTCCGTCCGGACCTGGTCGACTGGCCGACCCGCGCCGCGCGCGACAACCCGGCCGGCGGCGTGATATTCAGCAACGACGTCCACGAGGGCGTCCCGGACATCCTGAAGGGCCGGGCGCAGTACCTGCGGGTCCTGACGATCGAGCACAAGACCTACACCTACTGGCACAAGCGGCCCTACCTGTCGACCGGGCCGGTGGTCTCGGGCGTCCAGTCGGAGGGGGTCAAGCGGGTACTGGGCACGGTGCCCGTCGAGAAGGACGGCTCGGTCTGCTTCAACGCGCCGTTCGGGATCCCGCTCCACTTCCAGCTGCTCGACGGGCGGCACCGCGCGCTGCAGACGATGCGGAGCTTCACCGGCGTGATGCCGGGCGAGCGCCGCGGCTGCGTGGGCTGCCACGAGCTGCGCGGGACCGTCCAGCAGAACGTCGCGGCGAGCATCGCCGCCAACCGGCCGCCCCGCGACATCACGCCGCCGCCGTGGGGTCGCGACACGGTCAGCTGGGCCCGGTACGTCCGTCCGGTCCTGGACACGTACTGCGCGAAATGCCACCAGGGCGACGGGAAGGGCAGGAAGGCGGTGGACATGACGCCGCGGCCGGGCCGCCTGGGCTTCGAAGAGACCTACTGGCTGTTCACGGGCCGTCCGTCCTGGGGGAAGGCCTACGCGCCGCCGAAGGACCCGCCCCCGGGCTGGGGCATCGCCGACATGATCATGGTCGAGGGGTACGGCAAGCGCGATCCGGCGGGCTACGCGACGCCCGAACCGATGACGAAACTGTCCTACCGGAGCCGGCTGATCGCGCTGGTCTCGAGCGGGAAGCACCACAAGGTTAAGGTCGACGAGATCAGCCGCCGGAAACTGATCGCCTGGGTCGACGCGATGTGCCCCTACCGCGGCGACGAGGAGGTCCGCGCGATCGACGACCCGGTCTTCCCGGGCGTCGAGTGGCTCTCGATCCGCCCGCGGATCA
>CAZLBC010000092.1:0-18039 GCA_964557575.1 uncultured Planctomycetaceae bacterium | reverse complement strand
CATTTGCTCCGTTTTAGAACACCAAAATTTGACCACTTATTTCCGTGCAGGCCCTAAGAGCAAAAGCGCCTGTTGGGTGATGGCTTGGCGGTCAGGTTGGGAAATGGAAGGTGACTGGCGGGGGCTGAAATATTTGTGTCACGGGGAAACCTATCACAAGCACGCGTGGAACAATCGGGATTGCGTGGAATCGATGCTGGAGAAGATACAGGGGGCACACATCGATGTCCTAATTCTGGACTATACGAATTTCGGTCATGCATGGAACCGAAAAGGTGCACTGAAGGCAGCGGCTAAGAAACGGGCTCTACAATGGATTCCGACTATCGACTGCCGTCCTCAACGCAGACAGGAAACACCCCCCCGGCAAGTCGGCCCTTTGGAGTCTGAAGCGAAGAAGATGTGGGAGTATTTCGTTAAAGACGACCCCAAGCGTGCGTTCCACTATCAGGGCAAACCCGTGCTTATTCTATTTGGAACGGCTAAATATATTCCTGACATGGAGCAGAGAATTGTGGCAGCACCGCCGGAAGACAAAGTCTATCTCGAGAAATTCTACCGAGGATACGCGGCGGCCAAGCCTACTGGTGCAACAAAGAAATGGCCCTGGGGCTTTGACCGTTGGGGAGGGAATGATGAGATACGCTATGCAGGCCCCTCAGTCCTGAACCACAAGCCGCACGTGTCCCTCGACGAGTGGCAGCGGCGGGTCGACTGGTGCCAGCAAGCCACAGTTCTTAGCATTTTTGGAAGTTACGACGGCGGAGACAACCAGCATTGGGGCATCGCGGACACCACCGGGGCCACCTATCCAGGCCAGAAGTATCCGACAAACGATCATGCCGCGTTCTATGAAATCGTCAGGTCCCGGCTGGAACGTGCAAAAGAGAAACCGGCGAATCTCAGGGAGTCACGGGAGATCGAACAAGAATCTGAACCCGACTTTTGAAATCGCGCCGTTTTCAACGGCCCGAATCCCAAATGCGGGTTAGATATACGTTCGGCGGATGACAAGAACGCGATGATGTGCTATACTCCGTAGTGAAGGGAGATGCGATATGCCGGTCATAGCACGATTCTACGGAATCCTGATCAAAATGTACTTTCGTGAGCACGGCGTGCCTCATTTTCATGCCGTCTATGCCGAATTCAACGGCGTGTTCGACGTGACCACGCTGGAGATGATAGAGGGAGACCTCTCTGCACGAGCACAGCGCCTCGTACGTGACTGGGCAGAACAGTACAAGGACGAACTCCAGCGGATGTGGGAGACTCAAGACTACAAGAAGCTGCCCGGTTTGGAGTAAAACATGACAACAGCCACGACATATCCCAAGATCCGAGATGTCAAGCCGAGAAAGGGTAAGACTCTGCTGGTCACGTTCGACAATGGTGACCGGAGAGTGTACGACTGCACCCCGCTCCTTCGGAGCGACGCCTTCCAGCCCCTCCGGGACGATGCCATCTTCCGATGCGCCCACGCCGATTCCCACGGCTACGGTGTCATCTGGAATGATGATGTCGATCTGGCCGAATCCGAGATCTGGCTCAACGGACGAATCGCCGAACCAGAGGATGCACTCGACAGACAATAGCCGCGCTGCGGCCATTGTCTGCGAGTGATCCTGATCGTTGCCCGGACGCCGGCCCGGCCCTGCGCAAGCAAGCTTGCTCCGGCCCGAACCAGCGCCGGCCAGCGCCCACCCGTTGGCCTCCAGAAGCAAAGAATTGACTTTACAGGCGCCACGGGCTATACATAGGATATTCACACAGGAGGTGCCATTATGGTTACAAAGGTTCAGAAATGGGGCAATAGCCAGGGACTCAGGCTTAGTCGGCAGGTTCTCGAAGAAGCCCATATCTCGGTCGGAGACGAAGTTGACCTCGCCGTGCATGACGGGGTGATTGTCGTTTCCCCGGCAAGGCGTGTTCGTGGTAGATGCAGCCTGAAGGAGTTGGTCACGAGAATTCCGCACGACTTCAAGCCGCAGGAGGTCGATTGGGGAGAGCCGGTCGGGAAGGAGGTATGGTAGTGCCAACCTACATTCCTCGGAAAGGCTGCTACGTCGCGGCTACCTTCGATCCGCAATCGGGGCACGAACAGAAGGGGCGAAGGCCCGCTCTCGTGATCAGCAACGACCTCTTCAACCGGCACACCGGACTCGCCATTGTGTGTCCGATCACGAACACACGGCGTGATTATCCATTCCACGTTGCGATCACCGACAGCGACAGTGTGACCGGTGTCGTCATGGTTGATCAGGTGAAGTCAATCGATTTCCAGGCCCGCAAGGTGAAGAAGATCGGTCGAGCATCGCCAGCGTTGCTCGACGAAGTCCTCTCGCTACTCGACGCGTGCATTTACTGAGAGGCCAACAAGACGCATGGACGGCTACAAATCAACCGCGCGAACGCGGTTGACTTGACACTACCTGATTTGAGCGTCATGCTCGGCGTTGCCCGGACGCTGCGCGTCCGGGCAACGGGTGGGCGCTGACTTCGTCCAGCATCTGGCCGGCCGGCTTGCGCCGGCCAACCAGACGCTGGACCGGACGCCGGCCCGGCCCTGCGCAAGCAAGCTTGCTCCGGCCCGAACCAGCGCCGGTCAGCGCCCACCCGTTCGATGAGAGATTTGTAATGAACAACCCGGATTAAGAAAGTGCCCAGAGTGTGACGGGGAACTTGAGGAAGGCTTCTTACAGGCCCCGTCATTCGGTGTTTGCTGGACGACAGATCCAGACATGAAGCGGGGCTTCATGTTCAGTTCCAAACTGGAGAAACTCCAGAAAGACTGGTGGGGTTTCCCCAAAATGAGTAAAGATAAGTTGCCAGCCAATCGCTGCAGAAAGTGCAAACTGGTGATCTTTAGATACAATTCAGACCTAAAGGAATAGAATTCGAACCAGTCGATGGAGAGGGACGCTCGTAACCTCGCGCCCCTCAACGAGTCGTTCGGCGAGAGAAGAAGATGAGCAGACACAAATTCTCGGCATCATTGCCACGCAAGATGTACTGGTCGGATGCCGTCGGCGGGTGCGCGACGTGTCCGATTTGTCACGCCGCGTTGGGGTGTGAGCAGCACACCTACGTGCTGGCCACGCGCCGGGCGGGAGACTTCGCTATGCACGGGGTAGGGAACAGGGCCGGCCATTTCTGCGGCAATTGCCCTGTCGTTGTTCTTGATCGTGAGGAATTCGAGCGCTTCGTGTCTCTCGCTGTCGGTGACGCCGACGGCGTAGACTACGCAGTCATGGGCATCGTTCATCTCGATGCAGTACCACCGGACAAGAGGAATCTCCCCTTTGACGACGACACGAATCCGATCCCGCTGGTGGAGTTCATAGACGTACGCGAAAGGAAACCCTCGGCTTCCTCTATCAGAGTAGCTTAAGGTTTGTTATCGGCCTGTTCAGGGTGTAACATTCCGGGTAAGGCCTGTTTTTTCACAGAGCGCTAAATTTTTCAAAACGATTTTTCATCCGACGGTTTTCCTTTCTCAAAAACGCGCCATTTTTTCGCAAACACGCGGTTTACATCTGTTATCTTGTAGATTCACGTGTTACGTTCGCTCCGGTAAGGAAAAAACATGGTTGTATGAAGCCGATTTCTCCAGCATGCCGTAATTATTGCCCTGTTTCCCGGTTCGATGGCCTATACCGCCGAGACGGCGAAAAAAGACGTTTTCGTACATCCCGCCGCCGGCGACACAGCGCAGCGATGACTGGACGAACGCGGACCTCCTGAAGGCGCTGACCGGCAAAGACGCGGAGGATCCCCTTCACCTCAACAGAGGCGAGAAGAGACAACTGACCGAAGCGCTGAAGAGCGAAGACCGGCGCCGCCTGGTTGCGGAAGCCACAGCGCTTCTCGAGCAGGAACAGGAGGCCGGCGAAAAAAAGCAGTGAAAGCCGCCGACGCCGTGGCGTTGCCGCGGTTATCTTAATCAGGCCCGGTCGCGCTGCGGCGTCGGGAAGACCTTACCAGGCCCGCGAACAGGAGGCGGATGATGATTCAAATCGAATCCGACAGGAACGGAAGATGTTTTAGAAGAATGTTGCCGCCGGCGCTGGCCGTTCTGGTTGCCTGCACCGGTGCGTTTGCCGGCCGATCCGGTCAAACGGTTGAACCGGACTACACGAAGGGTGAAAAGCTTGAAGGGAAACTGAATTGCTGGAACCTCGGGCCGATCGGCGCTATCGGAAATATCTGGGGCAATCGCGCGATCGGCACCGCCGAGCAGACCAAGGACACCCGCATGATTCAGATCAGGAGCGTGACCAGGGGCACCCCCGCCGACGGCGTGCTGAAGGTGGGCGACGTGATCCTGGGGGTCGGCGAGGGGGCCTTCACGGCCGATGCCCGGAAGACGCTGTCCGCGGCCATTACCGAAGCCGAGAAGAAGGAAAACGGCGGGAAGCTGGTGCTGACCATCTGGCGCGCTGGCAACACGCAAACGGTCACCATCACGCTGCCCGTCATGGGGAGTTTCAGCGAAACGTCTCCCCGGCAATGCGGCAAGACCGACGCGATTGTCGAGGCCGCCTGCACATACATCCTCGATCGCGGCCTCTTCACGGAGCGGCGCGGCAGGCGCAGCATCAGGGGAGGAATCGCCACGCGGCTGGAGGTGCTCGGCCTGCTGGCCACGGGGGACGAGAAGTACCTGCCCGCCATCAAGGAGTATGTCAGGAAACTCGCCGATGCCGCCAAGGAGGGGGACGGGGGATTCCACAGTTGGAACATCAGCTACGAGACCCTTCTGCTGACCGAGTACTATCTTGCCACCAGGGATGAGTATGTCCTGCCGGCGATACACACGGTTGCCGTACGCATCGCCCGGGGGGCCAGCGACGTGGGTACCTTCAGCCACGGATCGGCCTACCACTTCAAGGCGCACGGCAGGCGATGGAAGTATCCGTCGGCATACGGCGCCATGAACCAGTGCAGCATCACCTGCGCGCTGGCCCTGGTGCTGGCCCGCAAGTGCGGGGTCCGGGACGATGAGGTCGATCGCGTCATACAAAAGGCCGCGTACTTCTATCGCTGGTTTGTGGACAAGGGCTCGATTCCCTACGGCGACCACCCGCCGGGTCCGCACCACGACAACAACGGCGTCAATTCCCAGGCTGCGGTCCTCTTCGACCTGCTCGGCGATAAGGAAGCGACCGAATACTACACGCGTACGACACTGGCCTCCTACCGGCTGCGCGAGGCCGGCCACACGGGACACTTTTTCTCATTTCAATGGGGCGCGCCCGGCGCGGCCCGCGGCGGAGACGAAGCGGCCCAGTCGTTTGTCGAGAACACCCGGTGGTTTACGGAACTGGAGCGCCGCGCCGACGGCAGATACATCTATCAGCCTCAACTGGCCAGTATCGATCATGGAAAATACAAAAACTGGAGTACCACCGGTTCCCGGCTCCTGCAGCATTGCCTGCCGCGCAGGAAACTCTATATAACCGGGAAGGGCGGTTCGTGCATTTCCCCGATCACCGGTGACGACCTGAAAGACGTCGTTGCCGCCGGGGTGTTCGACCCGAAGAAGCTCACGGTCAAGGAACTGCTGAAAAAGCTGGGCTCGTGGTCTCCGACGGTCAGGCGCCGGGCCGCCGAGGAACTCGGCCGGCGCGACGAGAACGTGGTCGGGGAGATGATTGCCCTGCTCGACAGCCCGAACCGCTACGCTCGCTACGGGGCGGCCGAGGGGTTGAGTTATGCCGGTCGCGGGTCCGCGGAAGCGATCGATGCCCTGGTCAAGAAACTCGAGAAAGACAGCGATTTGACCATGCGCTATTATGCCGCGTGCGCCTTCAGGAAAATGCGCATCTGGCAGCGCCCCCCGATCCGTAGATGGAAAATACTGAAGAACACCCTGGCAAAGGAAGGCGGCGCCATTGACAAGGCGATACCCGCCCTTCTGAAGCAGGCGGCCACCTACGAACCCCGGAAGGATCCGTTGCGCAAACTGCACAACGTCATCGCGTCCACGCTCTTCTACGGCGGCGGCACGGCGAACTTCACCGGCTGCCTGCCGAACGGCAACGGTGTCGAGAACGTGGATCGGGATCTTCTGATTCCCGCGCTGAAATCCCTGCTGATCAACCCGAACGGCGGCGCGCGCACCACCGCCGGCGTTGTCTTTCCCCGCCTGACCGAGAAGGACCTCAAGCAACTCTGGGGCGCCATCTACTACGCGACCAGGTACCAGGCGCCCAGCGGCAGCATGGCCGCCGGCGGCGTGCGGGGCAGGGGATTGGCGTTGATGGCTGATAAAGGCATAAAAGAAGGCATCCCCGTGGGTATTGATTGGGCATTGCGCCAGGAGGGATGGGGCAATAAGTTCAGAAAGAAGCAGGGCATTCCGTCACTGTTGAAATATGGCGCGGCCCTGGAGAGCTTTGTCGAGGAGATCAACAAGGTGCTTGCCGGATGGACGAAAGCGAATAAGAGCAAGAACAACCAGGAGCACGCCAAAGACTTCTTGAGACGCCTGGCCGAGGCAGTCGAGAAGCCGGCGCCGAAGCTGAAAAGCATCAAGGCCTATATCGATGCCACGCCCGATCCCCTCGCCGGTGAACAATGAAAAAGACCGTCCGGTCCGCGTTCCTCAATGCGGAAGACGAGGCAGGGGGGCAAGGCCCTTGCCGGAACAGAGCAGTGTGAGCCGGTCGCATTGACACGCGCCGGATAACGTGCAAACTCAATTGGGGCAGCCCTCCGTCACCTGCCGGCGATACCGGCGGGGACTCGAGCCCACTTCCCGACGGAAGACCTGGCCCATGATGTCGGTGTTTCTGAACCCGCAGAGGACCGCGATTTTCTGAATCTGGCGGTCCGGCTCGGCGAGCATTCGCTTCGCCGCCTCGATCCGCAGCCGGCGGATCTCGTCGCTGACACTTCTTCCCAGGCCCGCACGAAATCGCTGCTGCAACGTTCTCGGGGAAACCATGACCGCCGCGGCGATTTCTTTCAACCGCAGCGGCTTGCCGAGACGTCCGGAAACAAAGTGCAGCGCGGCGGCAACCACCTTGTCTTCCACCGCACAATAGTCCGTCGACTCGCGGGCAATGACGCTGCGGGGCGGCACATACAGCGGCTCCGGCGGCGGCTTCTTGCCCGCCATGAGCCGGTCAAGCAGTCCGGCCGCTTCATATCCCGCTCGCTCGCAGTTGGGTTCGATCGAACTGATCTGAGGCACCACGCTGACGACCGCCTTGAGATTGTGCGCGCACAGGATCGCCATGTCGTGCGGTACACGCCAGTTTCGCGTGCCGGCAAGCTGTACCATTAATCGCGCAACCGGCGCCGTCTCGGCAAACACGGCAACCGGCGGCGTCAGCTCCTCAAGCACGTCGATCAGCGATCTCTCCAGGCGCAGCCAGCAGCCGGGATCTTCGTAAGGCTCTTCGGTCAGGTCGTGTACCGTGCACGAGACATGTGCCTTCGCCGCCCGCTGCAGGTACCCCCGGCAGATTTCCCACGAGTGTTTGTGCCGCCGGTCGACCAGTACGCACAACCGCCGAAAGGCCCGGTCGATGACGTGCTCCGCGGCAAGGCGCCCTATGGCCCACGGGTCGGCGTAGACACCCGGCAGCCCCGGCCGATTCGTCTGGAACAGCGTGTTGACCAGCGGAATTCCCCGCCGTTGAAGCCGCCGCTGCAGGTGCGGCGTTGCCCGCGCGATCACGCCGTCGTACCGTTTTGCCGGTTCGCGCCGTTGCCGCCTGCCGTAAGACGGGTGCTCGTCGATTAAACACTCCCAACCCCCGCGTTCCTGCGCATACCGCTGAATCCCCGCAAACACCTCCTGGTGATGCGGATACGGCTCATCGATCTGCAATGCAATGGCAACGCGACGGGAAAGACTCATGGGTTTTTATACTAATCCCTGTTATGCGCATAAACTAGTTTTTTTTGCGCCTAGACTCGATCATGACGAGTTATCATATAGCTGAGTCAGATAAAATAAAAAAGAACCTCTACCTGACACCGGCCGCGGGGTTTTGATGGTTTTTGTCTGAATCTCAGCCCTTCAACAGGCCGGCAACAAGCATTGGGTTGCTCTGAGACAAGAAGACATACTGGTTTCCCCGTCGCGGTATCATTGGAGAGAGAAACAAAACCCCAAGGAGCATAGAGTGATGAAAATACAAAAAGCGCAAATCGTTTTGATTTTGATGGGACTGGCACTGGCCGTGCAGCCGGCCTGGGCGAAGCGTAAAAAGAACGTTCACCCCGACTATACCAAGGGCGATCAGGTTGACGCGAAAAAGACCAGGTCCTGGAACGTCGGCCCGACGGGGGTCGAGGGCTATTTCTGGTCGAAAAACGGAACGAAGCAGGTTCTGGTAAATAAGGTTCAAAAGAACTCACCCGCTGCCGGCATCCTGCGCGAAACCGACGTGATTCTGGGGTTAAACGGCGGCACGTTCAAGTCCGACGCCCGGAGAGAACTTGTCGAAGCGATCACCGAAGCGGAGAAGAAAGAGAACGGCGGCAAGCTCGTGCTGACGATCTGGCGCCCCAAAACAAAGCTCGAAAAGATCGTTTACAAAGGCAAACGAGCCAAGTGGGCCAAGAGGACCAATCAGCCGACGCACAGACATGTCATGGTACGGCCAGCCAGCGGCAAGAAGATGCAGGTTACGATCACGCTTCCGGTCCTTGGCACATACAGCAAGATCGTACCCTGGGAGTGCCCGAAGACGAAGGCCATGATTGACAAAGCGGGCGCACATCTGCTCAAGAAAGGGCTTGGAGGCGGGATTACATCTGTGATGAATGCGTTGGGCCTGCTGGCTACGGGCGAGAAAAAATACCTGCCGATGGTGCGCGAGTACGCCCATAAGGTCGGCGGCCCGGACAGCAAAGCAGGCGGTGGTCCCTGGCATGGATCCTACAGACTCCTGTTTCTGACCGAGTATTACCTGGCCACGAAAGACGAAACCGTATTGCCCTACATCAACAAGCAGGCCGAGTATTTCGGCAAGGGCGTCAGCGGCGTCGGAACGTACAGTCACTGCATGGCGAACTGGAAGGAGAATGGTCTGTACGGCCCGCCGGGTGCGTATGGCGCCATGAACCAATGCAGCGAAACCTGTATCCTGTCGATGGTCATGGCGAAGAAATGCGGCGTCAAAAACAAACTGGTTGATGAAGCGGTCAAGAGGGGATTGAACTTTCTTCGTTATTACGTCGACAAAGGCACCATCCCCTATGGAGATCACGCTCCAAACGACCACGATCACGACAACAACGGCCGCAACTCGCAGGCCGCCGTGCTCTTCGATATTGCCGGCGACAAAGAAGCGGCAACGTACTTTACGCGCATGACGGTTGCGTCCTACCCGGAACGTGAGAGCGGGCATACCGGCCACTTCTGGTCGTGGATATGGGGTCCCCTCGGTGCGGCACGGGGCGGTAAGGAGGCGGCCGGTGTTTTCTGCAGGAACACGCGCTATTACACTGATTTTGAACGGCGCTTTAACGGAGAGTCGCGCTACCCGGACAACGACAAAAACCACAACTGGGAAACCACCGGGTTACGGTTGCTGCAGCACTGTCTGCCGCGCAAACAACTCTACATCACCGGCAAAGGCGAATCCAGTGTCGAACCCATTACCGGCGAGGAACTGAAGGAGACCGTTGCCGCAGCCACGTTCGACCCCAGGGAGCTCTCTATAAAGCAACTGCTGAAGGCTCTTGGCAACTGGTCGCTGATTGTGCGGGAAAAGGCGGCGGTGGAACTCGGGAACCGTGATCAAAACGTGGTCAGGGAACTGATTACCATGCTGGACAGCCCCAACCGCTTCGTCCGTTACGGCGCGTGCATCGGACTTCAATACGCCGGCCGCGGATCAGCGGATGCCGTGAAAGCGTTGATTAACAAGGTTCAGAACGGCAAGACCGGTACCATGAAGTACTTTGCCGTAGTCGGATTGGGGCAATTACGAGGGGGAGGAAAAAACGGTCTGGGCAAGGAGGTCAAAATGGCGATCCCAGCCCTCCTGAAGCTGGCTGCCACGCTCGACAAGGAGCAGGATCCATACGGCAAACTGACTGCGCAACTCGCCAAAAGGTTTTTCTATGGCGGGCGTGTAGCCGATATCAGAGGGTACTTCCCGAACGGCAAGGGCTTGGAAAAACAAGACCCCGATCTCGTTGTCGGCGCCATGAAAGTCTGGCTGACGAATCCGAACGGTGGCGCCAGATCTACTGCCTCCGGCGCGTATGACGATTTGAGTGAAGCCCAACTCAACAAGCTTTGGGGTGAGATTTATTATGCCGCAAAAAACCCGGCTCCCAGCGGGGTGATGTTTGCTGGGGCCGGCCAGGCGAACTCCACCATCTTACTGGCCAAGAACAGGTTCAAAGAGGCTCTGCCGCTTGCCGCAGAATATGTGGATAAAGAAGGATGGGGCAAGTTCGGCCGGGTTCCGAAGGGCTTTGAGGCCCTTTCCTACTATGGCTCCGCGGTCAAGCCGTACATGGAGATGCTGAAGGAGGAACATAAGAAGTATCAGAAACGTAAACCTCGCGAAGTGGCGAATGAGAACAAGAAGTGGGAGATGCTGATGAAGAATCTCGACAAGGACTTCGACCTCAAAACTATAGAGCGATACGTGAAGGAAGAAGACCTGAAGAAATAGAGCAATTTCACAACGAGGAGACACGTAATGAAGATCTTTCGTATAATGACCCTGATCACCGTTTTGACGGTGTCGGCAACGGCAAATGTATTTGCCAAACCCCTTAAAGTCTACATCATGACCGGCCAGTCGAACATGCAGGGAAAGGCCCGCCTCAGCACCATGCCGGCAATGGCCGCGGACCCCGAAACCAAAGCCTTGCATGACAAGATCGTGGACGCGGACGGCAAGCCGCGTGTCTACAAGAACGTTCACGTCGCTGCGCTGAGTTCACGCAGGGGCAAGGAACAAACCAGGAACGGCCCGTTGACCATCGGCTTCGGTGGCAGTGCGGGAGAAGGGGAAACGGCATTCGGAACGGAGTTTGCCTTTGGTGCAACGCTGTATGAACACCTCAAAGAGCCGATCCTGATCATCAAGGTCTCCTGGGGCGGCAAAAGCCTCTGCGTTGATTTTCGTCCTCCCAGCGCCGACCCGTATCAGGTCCAGCCCCATGTCGTCAAGTATATGAAATCACATAACGTATACGAGAAGCTGGAGAAGAGCCTTGCCGACAAGCGCAAGAAGAGCGGGGTCTATTACGACAAAATGATGAAATTCGTCAAGACCGTCCTGGCCGATCCCGGAAAATACTGCTCGGCGTATGACCCGAAAGAGGGCTGTGAACTGGCCGGCCTCGTATGGTTTCAGGGGTACAACGATGCGATTGACGGTCATACCTACGAAACAAAGGGCCCCGATGCCTACAAAAAGTACTCGCGACTTCTGGCTCACTTCATCCGCGACGTCCGCAATGATCTGAAAACGCCGAACATGTCGTTTGTTATCGGCGTCATGGGCCTTGGCGGGAATACCGACGGGCCGTTCCAGAAAGCCCAGGCCGCGCCCGCCGCGATGCCGGAGTTCAAGGACAACGTCGTTGCCGTGCTGACGGGCACGTACTGGGATCATAAGCTGGGCGAGCTGGATAAGCGTATGCTTGATACGGTTACCAAACCCTTCGGCAGGCAGAAAAAGGGGCTCAGCAAAGAAAAAGCGAAGGAGCTTAAGGAGAAACTTATCAAGGAACACTTCACCGACGATGAACTGAAGTACCTGGAGGTCGGCAGGTCCAACGCCGGTTTCCATTACCTCGGCTCGGCAAAGATCTACAGCCGGATCGGCGAGGCCTTTGCCGGGGCCCTGCTTGAACTGAAAAAAGAATAACTGGCTGAAGACTGGCAGTGTATAAACGGTGGAAGACCAATAACAGGAAGGCCCTTCTCGTGAAAAACAAGAATAATGATTCGACCGGGCAGACCCGCGCCGAGTGGGAAGTGACGCGCCGGCATTTCCTGAAAGCATCCGGGTGGGTTGTCGCCGGGTTCTCCGCCTCCACGTCACCCGTGCCGGCCGCCGGAAACGGGGGCAACACCAGGATGTCGTTCGGGATTGTGACGGATGCGCATTACGCCGACCGGCCGGGCAGGGGGCGCGTCTACAACGAATCCCTGGCGAAGATGACCGAGTGCGTGAAGCTCATGAACGACAAGAACGTCGACTTTCTGATCGAACTGGGGGACTTCAAGGACCAGGGCAAACCTGCCACGGAGAAGTCGTCCCTGGCGTATCTGACTGCCATAGAGAAAGTGTTCGCGCAGTTCAAGGGTCCCCGCTATCACGTCCTGGGCAACCACGATATGGACAGCATATCCAAGCAGCAGTTCCAGGACCGCGTGGAAAACACGGGGATTGCCAAGGATGCCACGTATTACTCCTATGATCGCAAAGGAATACATTTCGTTGTCCTCGACGCCTGCTTCAACAAAAAGGGTGAGGCATATACACCCGGAAATTTCGGCTGGCGGGACACCTGGATTCCAGCCGGGGAACGTCAGTGGCTCAAAAAGGATCTGGCGTCCACGGACAAGCCGGTGATCGTATTCGTTCACCAATTGCTCTGCGGCACAGGAAATCCTTATGTTAACAACGCTGCCGAAGTGCGCGAGGTCCTGCAAAATAACAAGAACGTCCTTGGCGTGTTCAACGGCCATCATCATGGCGGAAAATACATGCGCATCGAGGGCATTCACTACTATACGTTGAAGGCGATGGTAGAGGGGTCCGGCGAGAAGAACAATGCATACGCCATTGTCGACGTGCACGCCGACAACAGCATGACCGTCACCGGGTATCGTAAGGCGGTGAGCAGGACACTGGCTGAAAAAACAGCCTGAAGGCGGACGTAATAGCTACAATAGCAGTATTGAGCCGCGCAGGTCGGCCCCGGCGACATTGAGCCCTTTGAGTCGCACGGCCGGAACATCCACAGTGACTGGCATACAAAAGAGAAACGGATCGCGATTGCAATGAACGGTCGCCGTGTGAAATACGTGTGTGCCGGTATTGCCGTCTGCGTCATCGGGGGCCTGGCCTGGGCGTTCATTCCCCGGAGTCAAGAGACGCAATCAGACACTCCGCCGCCCACCGAGCATGCGCCCGGAGACGACGAGGACGCCTCGGCTGTCTCGGATGCCGGGGAGGCCGCGGAGACGGGGGAGCCGGGGATCGTGACGTTGCCGGGGTTGACGGTCGATCTGAAAGGCAAAGAGGTGCGGCTCAAGGCGGAGGTGTGCCTCGAGGAGGGCATTCTCGAGTACCTCGTCTGTCTTCCCGGGACCTTCGAGCACGAGGCGATTTTCGTGACCGACACGAAGCCGGAACATCTCCACGCGGGGCTGTTGATGATCGGCAGGCGGCCATACCCGTTTCGGAACGTCCTCTGGTGGATGGGCATAGAGAAACAGGTCGCCTCGCACCTGGGCATCGAGGTCGCGTGGAAAGAGGGCGACACAGCGAAACGGGTGCCGCTGCACACACTCCTGGTAAGCCGCGGCGGCGGGGCGGGATACGACGACGTTCCGCCGGAAACGCCGGCGGAGACCGGCGAGGCGGGGGACGGGGAAATCGTCTGCGCCGAGAATGCCTGGGTATTTTCCGGCTCTTTTTTTCATCGCCGGGAAGTCGAAGGGGAGGACGTGGAAGTATACGCCGCCAATATCGGCGGGGTCGTGATCGCCCTCTGGCCCCAGCCGTCCAGCGTTGTACAGTACGGCAGGCAGACGCTGAATCCCTACCGGGGACCAGACCAGGGATTCGAGATCAATGTCGACCGGTGTCCCGAAAAGGGCACGACGGTCGCGTTGATTTTCTCTCCGCGCAAG
Source organism: uncultured Planctomycetaceae bacterium (assembly GCA_964557575.1). Lineage (GTDB taxonomy): Bacteria > Planctomycetota > Phycisphaerae > SM23-33 > SM23-33 > CAZLBC01. The sequence continues at coordinate 4,187 of CAZLBC010000092.1, read as the reverse complement.
AAACCGCTGAAACTGAGCGATGCCCCGAACTGATTTCCTCCTTCGGCCGATGATCCCGGGCGGCTTCATCTGCGCGTCTTCTGTGCCTGGAGACAGCCGGTTTCCTGAAGGCCGCCATCGATAGCGTCATCGCCCCCCTTCGCCCCGAAGGAGGTATGGCCGACCGTTCGGGACTGATGAACCATCCTCCCGTTCCGCGTGACTGACCGATGCCTTTTCTGGTACACTGTGACGATTATGAAACTGATACTGCCCGTCTTCTTGTTGCTGTGCGTCTGCTGCGGGTGCTCTCCGCGCATGACGAACGACACGTCTCCCGCATCGATGCCCGGTCCCCCGCGGCCCGACCGGTTGACGGCGGTGCCTGACGTCGCGGTCACGACCGCGGTCGGACACCTGCCCCGCCTGCCCCGTTACGTCCCGGGCGTCTACCGCGGCGGCAGGCAGGGGCCGCCGGTCCGGGTGATCTGGCCGGCCCCGGCGGACAACCGGCGGGTCGCGGCGGCGGGGACCGTGACCGTGACCGGCAGGGTGCCCGGCACGCCGTTCCGGCCGCGGGCGGTGGTGACCGTCACCGCCGACGCCGCGCCGGCCGCCGCGCCGCGGCGCCGGCTGGAGCCGTTCCCGCTGAGCGCCGTCGTTCTGAACCCGGATACCCGGGGCCGCGCCACGCCGTTCATCAAGAACCGCGAGAAGTTTCTCCGCGTCCTGGCCGACACGGATCCCGACCGTTTTCTCTTCGCGTTCCGCGATGCCTTCGGCCGGCCCCAGCCGGCGGGCGTCCGGCCACTGGGGGTCTGGGACAGCCGGGAATGCCGGCTGCGCGGCCACGCCACCGGGCATTACCTCTCGGCCCTCGCCCAGGTATACGCGGGCGCGGCGCATGACACAAAGCGCCGCGAGACGTTCGGAAAAAAGATGGCGTATATGATCGACACCCTCGCCGCGCTGTCGCGGCTCTCGGGCCGGCCCGCGGAGACGGGCGGCCCCTGCACCGCCGACCCCGCCGCCGTGCCGACGGGACCGGGGAAAGAGCGGTACGACTCCGACCTCGGGGACGGCATGCGGCACGACTGCCGGCACTGGGGCGAAGGCTTTATCAGCGCCTACCCGCCGGACCAGTTTATCATGCTGGAGCGCGGCGCCGCCTACGGCGACGGCAACGACGAGGTCTGGGCCCCCTATTACACTCTGCACAAGATTCTCGCCGGCCTGCTGGACTGCCGGGAGGCGGGCGCCGGCGAGAAGGCGCTGGCGGTCGCGGAAGGGATGGCCACCTGGGTCTACCGGCGGCTGAAGGCGGTACCCCCGGCGGCGCGGCGGGCCATGTGGGACACCTACATCGCCGGGGAGTACGGCGGCATGAATGAAGTCATGGCCCGCCTGCATACGATCACGGGCGCCGAGAAATACCGGGCGTGCGCGCAACTGTTCGACAACACCGCGGTGTTCTTCGGCAACGCCGAGCGCGCGCACGGGCTGGCGAAAAACGTCGACACGATTCGCGGCCGGCACGCCAACCAGCACATTCCGCAGATGATCGGCGCGCTGGCGACGTACGCGGCCACCGGGGACGGCCGGTACTACCGCGTCGCGGAGAACTTCTGGGACATCGTCACCCGCAGCTACCGGTACGCCATCGGCGGCGTGGCCGGGTCCGTGAAGAACCCCGAGTGCTTTACGCCCCGCCCCGACACCCTCTTCGCCGACGGGTTCAACGAAAAGGGCCAGAACGAGACCTGCGCGACCTACAACCTCCTGAAGCTCAGCCGGCAATTGTGCCTGTTGGACCCCGACGCCCGCTACATGGATTACTACGAGCAGGGCCTGTACAACCATATTCTCGCCTCGGTGGCCAAAGACAACCCCGGCAATACGTACCACGTGCCGCTGAACCCCGGCGCCCGCAAAACCTTCACCAATCCCCGCATGAACGGTTTTACCTGCTGCAACGGGACGGCCCTGGAGAGCAATACCAAGTTCCAGGACTCGATCTACTTCCGCGGCAGGGATAACGCGACCCTGTACGTCAATCTGTACATCCCCTCGACGGTCACCTGGGAGCAGCGGGATGTCGTGGTAACGCAGCAAACCTGTTTTCCCTACGACGACGGGACGACCCTGACCCTGGCCGGCGGGGGGGATTTCACGGTCATGGTCCGGGTGCCGCGGTGGGCGACGCGGGGCTTCTCGGTGGCGATAAACGGCGCCGACCGGCGGGTCGACGCCCGGCCGGGCACCTACCTGCCGCTCGCGCGGATCTGGCGGGACGGGGATACGATCGCGATCAGGATGCCCTTTGGCTTTTACCTGCGGCCGGTCATGGACGAGCCGCGTATCGCCGCTATCTTCTACGGCCCGGTCCTGCTGGCCGCGGCGGAATCCGGGGAACTGCCCGCCTGGCGGCCGGTGACACTGGACGCCGGCGACATCGGGCGGTCGATCACCGGCGATCCGGCCGCGCTGCGCTTCGAGACGAACGGCATTGCGCTGAAGCCGTTTTTTGAAACGTACACCCGCCACTCGGTCTACTTCGACGTCACGCTGGAGTGAGGCGGAAAAGCGGGGGGGGGGTTCCGCCGGGCCGCCGCACCGGGCGTATCCGCTTCGGCGGGACGTTGCATACCGCGCCCCGCCGCCGTATCATCGTGTGTATGCGACTGCTGTCAGCCACCCTGATCGTTGCCCTCGCGGCGGCCGTCATCCCGGCCGGCGAGAAGCCCGCGCCGCCGACACAGCCGGAACGCGGGCCGGGCGGGCGCGACTACGCCCACCGGACGGTGCGGCAGAAATACCACGGCAGCGGCGCGACGGCCTGCTGGCTCTTCGAGCCGGCCGACCCCGCGCCGAAGGCCGCGCCGGTGGTGGTCTTCAACCACGGGTGGCTGGCGATGCACCCGCGGGTCTACCGGGCCTGGATCGACCATATCGTGCGGCGGGGGAACATCGTGATCTACCCCCGCTACCAGGACGGCATCATGACCCCGCCCCGGACCTTCGTGGACAACGCCGTGACGGCCGTCGCCGCCGCCCTCGCGGAACTGCGCAGGCCCGGACACGTCGCGCCCGATGCCGGGCGGCTGGCCGTGGTGGGGCATTCCGCCGGCGGGGGGGTGTCGGTGGGCATGGCCGCCCGCGCGGCAAAGGCCGGTCTCCCGCAGCCGCGGGCCCTGATGGCCGTCCAGCCGTGGCGGGGCCGGGCGGGGCGGATGGCGGTGTACCCGGACGCCGACTATAAGAAGGTTCCCGCCGGCATCAGTGTCCTGGTGGTCGTCGGCGACTGCGACCGCGTCGTCGGGGAGCAATCAGCAAAGCAGATCTTCCGGTCCCTGCGGCAGGTCCCCGCTGCGCGGAAGGATTATGTGACGGTCAACACCGACCGCCGCGGCCGGCCGCCGCTGGTGGCCGGGCACATGAGCCCGTGCGCGTTTCCCGGCGGCACCGACGCCCTGGACTACTACGCCTACTGGCGGCTGTTCGACGCCCTCTGCGCATGCGCGTTCGACGGCAAAAGCGCGGACATCGCCCTCGGCGGCGGCGACCGGATGCAGACGGACATGGGGACCTGGAGCGACGGGACGCCGGTCAGGCGGCTGACCGTCACCGACGATCCGTAGGACAGGAGGACAGGGACCATGCGCACAACGGTGATCGGCTTGTCGCTGGCACTGTCGTCGGCCGCCGCCGCGGCCGCGGACGGCTTCCGGTTTACCCGCGGCCGGCTACCTGCGGCCCGGCGAGCCGCAGGAGATGGGATTTGCCTCGATGATCGCGGTCGGCGGCGACTGCCGGGCCGGCCTCGCGGCCGTCCACGGCTGGATGGATGCCGTCGGGCTGCGGCTGCCGGAGAACCGGTCGCCGTGGGTCGACGAGGCGATCCTGTACTCGTTCCATCCCGGCGGGACGATCGGCAGCCGCTGGACCGACCTGGGCGGCTTCCGGTCGGCGGCCGAGCGGCTGCTGCCGTCCCTGCCCCGCCTGGGGGTCAACGCCCTGTGGGTCCTGCCGGTCGAATACCGCGGCCCCTACTGGCCGCTGGATTACTACCGGTTCATGGAGGGCCTGGGCACCGGCGAACAGTACCGCCGGCTCGTCGACCGGTCCCACCGGATGGGCCTCCACGTCATCCAGGACATCGTCCCTCACGGCGGCGCGCCCGAGGCGGTGCATAATAAGAAACACCCCGC
>CAZLBC010000091.1:0-18355 GCA_964557575.1 uncultured Planctomycetaceae bacterium | reverse complement strand
GGCCTGACGTCCGCTTCTCAAGGCAGACGTTATCTCTTTATTAAAGACACTTGACAATGATGCAGGACATTGTGTACAATGTAATACAAGCGATTACAATGGAGATATGCAATGAGTAAAACACTATCAGTCAGAATACCCGATGATCTAGCTAAAGAGCTGGATGCGGTTTCAAAAAACACCGAGAGGTCTCGTTCTTTTCTCATCAAAAAGGCCTTGGAAGCCTATCTGGACGAACAAGTTGATTTACAGATTGCCTTCGATCGTCTCCACGATACTACAGATCCTGTAATCACGATAGATCAAATGAGGGAAGAACTTGATTTATAAGATCACTTTCAAAAAGTCTGTTTCCAAAGATTTAAAGAAAATTAACAAAAAACAAGCAGGTGCCATTTTAGATAAAATAGAAGAAGAGCTTCCAGCAAAAGCGGGATCATGCCCAGAGTTAAAAGGGAATTTTGCAGGGTTTAGAAAATTAAGAATTGGAGATTATAGAATCATTTTTTCTATCATGGATGATACTGTATTAATCACACGTATCCGGCATAGAAAAGATGTCTATAAACAATAGAGATAACAATCACCTCCACTGGAATTCGACCTGCGGCCGAATCCAGTGAGGTGTGACGTTCGCTGGAGAACAATGATGCCAACTAAGACAAGCATCCGACAAGAGAATCCTCGCGCTGCCGTGTTCTTGGACCGTGACGGTACCATAATCGAGGATCGCGGCGACCTTTCGGACCCGGCGCAAGTGGTGTTTTTCAAGGATACGGTCCCAGCGCTTCGTTGCCTGGCTGAGCACTTCGCCTTGTTTATCGTTACGAATCAGTCTGGTGTGGCCAAAGGCACGATTACTATCGAAGACGTGCAACGGGTGAATGATTACGTCGAGAAGTACCTCGCGGCCAAGGGCGCTCCGATTGCCGCAACCTACGTCTGCCCTCACCAACGTTCCTCCGACTGCCAGTGCATAAAACCCAACCCTTACTTCCTGAAAAGGGCGGAACGGGAGTTCGGTATAAACCTTCAACGCTCTTTCGTAGTCGGAGATCACCCTCATGATGTCGAACTTGCCACGCGGGTGGAAGCCACAGGCATGTATGTTCTTTCCGGCCATGGGATGAAGCATCGTGCAGAAATCGCAGTGCAAACGATCGTCGTCGATGGTATTCGCGAGGCCACCGAGCAGATCCTCGCACAAGTCTCCGGACAGCAAACAGAAAGACAGACAGCGAACAAGTCGGCTGGAGGCGACGCTTGAAAGCGCGCCTCAGTCGCAAGGTTCGGTTCAAGAAGATGACTCATTCAGAATGGAAAGCTGCGATTACAGGATGACAGCCTGACAGAACTGTTGGGTACTTCACGAGACGAGAGGAAGCCTTACCCCGTTGTTCAGGCGACGGTGGTACTGGCACCTGATTACATCCACCGGGTTTATAAAAATAATATCAAAACGTATCCCCCCGCTACGGCAATTCATACCCCGGCATACCACCCGCCACGCCAACCCCGCCAACCCCGCCAGCCCCGCCCGACCCGGCGGCCGCCACGTCGATGCTGAACCGCTTTTTGAATATGCGCCGCAGGTTGACATCCTGCGAAAGGATCTGCTTCAGCGACGTCTTGAACGCCGGGCTGTCGACCGCCGCGCCGACCTGTGCCATCATCCCCTCGAAGCTTTCCTTCAGGGTGTCCTGGAAGTTCTGTTCCAGCAGCACCGGCGACGATTGCGACCCGACCCCGCTGCAACTGACCGCCCACACCGGGTTCCGCCGCGCGCCCGACGCCGGCAGCAGGAACAGTTCCGCCCGGCACCGCGCGCCGACGTCCACCTCCCACCGCCCGTAGCTGCTGACCGTCCGGCAGTCGCGTATCTTCACGTAGAGGATCGCCTCGCACGAACGGGCCTTCAGCGGCAGCTTGCCCTTCAGCCCCTCCTGTATCCACGCGTCCGCCGTCTTGTGTATCTGCCGCGGGCTGTCGGTATAGTAACGGCCGTGCTCACCGCCGTCGGCCGACAGGCGCATTTCAGCCAACTGGTTCGACCGGTCGTCGGCGGCGGATTCGGCCTCCCGTGCGGTGAGCCGGCGCGTCCTGATATCCGCGGCGGTGTCGGGAAAAGAGCCGGATACCGGGAATCCGTTTCCGCGAAGGATATGTGAAATGCGACCCGCGGTTATCTCGGACAGGGACGAGGAGTTGACGAGGTATACCTCGTTGACGGCCCTGCCGGTCATGTCTTTGATCAGGCCGACGACCCGCGTTTTTTGTTCAGCGGCGTTCCTGTCGGTGAAACGCTCATCCCTGACGACAACGGCGATGGCATCGCCGCTGTTGTTCCGGCCGGCGCCGTTTGTCCGGATTTCCGGGAGCTTGATGCAGACCGGGTGCAGCGCGGTCGCGCATCCCGTGGCGCACGTCATCACCGCCGCAAGGCAGAATACGTTCACGGCTTGTCTCATGTGCCGTTTTCCTCGTGTGCAATACGAGTGTCATCCGCATCTTCCTTGATTGTCCGGGCGGTGTCCCGGAACACCCGCTACCGGCGACGTACGTCCGTTGTCGCGGTTCCGATTCCCAGATTAGATCTCGGGCGTCATGCCCATTCCCAGTGCCGCGCGGCGTTCCCCCGCTACACGCGCGGCGAGTGATTTCATACAACACGGGCGCGATCCTGTCAAGCCGCGGCGGGGGGTAATCTGATTTTATTTTTGCGACGCGGACCGTTACCTGCCGGCGAGCGAGGGGTGGGGGGGCCAGTTCGATGTCAGGACCCAGGGGGCGACGTGGCGGGAAACGAAATGGGGCCGGGTGGTGGCCTCGTGCGCGCCGCTGCGTCCCGCCATGGTCCGGGAGACGCGGATCTGGAAGAGCTTGGGGTGGGATACCTTGAAACCGGTCAGTCCCGCCGACGGACCGTGGCCGCCGTCGACGTTGCCGATGATGGTGGTGCCGACGCCCAGCAGGCCGATATCGCCGGGGTTGTGGAAGTTGACGATGCCGTTCTCGCAGTGCGCGAGGGCCTTGCCGACGTTGTAGTTGTTGGAAATACTCGCTGCGAGCAGAACGAGGCCGTCGAGTTTTCTGCCTTCGCTCATGCCCTCGGCGACGAAGACGGCGATGCCGCCGCCCCCGCTGTGGCCGATTACGTAGACCGGCCGCCCGGGATAGTTGTCCTGGTAGCTCTCGATTTCCTTCGCGATCGCCTTGCCCACCGCCTTTTTGCCCAGCGATGACTGGTTGACTATCAGCCCCACGCCCGGTATGGGCAGGCCCCAGTTGTATATCGGCAGCGCCCGGTAACAGCCGGCGGCGACAAGCCCGCGCCTGATGTTATGGTTGAAGCCGCTTTCCCCCTCGATGCCGGGAAGGATGATGACCAGGCCGTTTTCCCGGCGCGTCGAAGCCATGAACCGGCTCTTGCTGTTCATGCCGCAACCCGTGAGGAGCAGGAGGGCCGCCAGTGCGGGCACCGCCCGTGGATGCCCGATCGTTCTCAGTGATGCTGAAACACTCATTATCTTCCGTCCGTTGATGAGTTGCTTGTAATTTGACCGGAATTATTATACATACCTTGTTTGAATGAAACAGAGGTATTTGCACATATTCACCCGGCGCGGGCCGCTGCACGGCCCCGGGGCGATACACCATGGATCACGACCGCGCAACCATTGAGTTCCTGCCGTCCGGAGAGCGTATTTCCGTCAGGTCCGGCGCCACGCTGCTCGAAGCGGCGTACCGCGCGGGGCTGCGGATAGACGCGCCCTGCGGCGGCGGCGGCGTCTGCGGGAAGTGCCGGGTTCGCTTCACATCGGGTGCGCCCGCCCCGTCCGCGTCCGACCGGGCGGTGTTCGATGAATCCCGGCTGGCGGCGGGGTGGCGCCTGGCCTGCTGCGCGAACGTAACGGACGATGCCGTGGTGGAAGTCCCGGAGACGTCGCTGCTGTACCGGCGTCTGCAGATGGCGGCCGATCGCGGCGACATCGGTGATATCCTGAACACCGATCCGCTGCCGGCCGATATCCGCTGCGGCGAAGGCGAAAACCGGGGGATCGCACTGGATATCGGCACCACGACCCTGGTCGGGGAGTTGTACGATCTCGCCACGGGGCGGAGCCGCGCGGTGGAGAGCCGGGCAAATCCCCAGATTCAGTTCGGGGACGACGTGATATCCCGCATCAAGCTGGCGGACGAACGCGGCGACGGGGGCGACATGCTCAAGGCCGCGGTCCTCGAGGGGGTCGATGAGCTGATTGCCTCATTGCTGGCAACCGCGGCCGAAAAACCGGCATCGGTGCGGGGGGTGACGTTTTCCGGAAACACCACGATGCAGCATCTGTTGTGCGGATGCGACCTGTCCGGGCTCGCGCGGCTTCCCTTCCGTCCCCGGACCTGCGATCCGCTTTCGATCCGGACCGACGAACTGGGACTGAAAGCAATCCCCGCAGCCGCGGGATGGGTCATGCCGGTGATCGGGGGTTTTGTCGGCGGCGACACGGTCGGCGGCATCATCGCCACGGCGCTCGACGTCGCCGGCGGCCCGCGGATGATGATGGATATCGGTACCAACGGGGAAATCGTCCTCTCCTGCGGGGAGAGCTTGTGCGCGGCCTCGACCGCGGCCGGACCCGCCCTGGAGGGGGCACGCATCTCCTGCGGAACGCGGGCGGTTCCCGGCGCGGTGGAAAAGGTGGTGTTCGACGACCGGGACGAGCGCGGCGTGGTGCTGACCGTGATCGGGGGCGGCGCGCCGACGGGTGTCTGCGGCAGCGGGTTGATCGACCTGCTCGCCGTGCTCCTGGACCTGGGTATCGTCGACCGGTCCGGGCGCATGCTCGATCGTGACGAGGCCGGCGATCTTCCCGGTGCCGTGCTCTCCCGCATCAGGCGCGACCCGGCCGGCGACCGTTCATTTGTTCTGCACGAAAACGGCGACGCGGTCCTGTCGATCACGTCGCGGGATGTCCGGGAACTGCAGCTCGCCGCCGGCGCCCTGCGGGCCGGGATCGGCCGGCTGCTTCAGCGTGCGGGTCTCAACGCAGCGGATATCGGCGATTTCATGCTGGCCGGGGGATTCGGCGGGTTCATCCGGCGCCGGAGTGCGTTCCGCATCGGCCTGATACCGCCCGGCATACCCGGCGAGAGCGTGCGATACGTGGGGAACCTGTCGCTGCACGGGGCCGCGCGCGTCCTCATGTCGTCGACCGAGCGACAGCGGGCGGCCGCGGCCGCGCGGCGGGCGGAACACGTCGATCTTTCCGCCGATCCGGATTTTCAGGCGGCGTTTGCCGAGGCGATGATCTTTCCCTGAAAAAAAACGGGCGGCGGCGAAACGCGCCGCCGCCCGGTGTGAAAGCTCCCGACTGTCGGCGGGCCCGCCCGGTGTGCACGACGACCATTGTTTGAAAACCGCTGCGGCTATGCCAGGTCCGCGGGCCGCCAGCCCTTCCGGTATTCCTTGGTCACCAGGTCGTTGGCCCCGGCGACGTTGTTGGTGCATTTCATGTTCTTGCCGTCCCACGCGACCTTCTTGCCGGTGCGGACCGCGAGGTTGCCCATCAGGACCATCTCGCTGAGCGGCCCGGCGATGTCGAAATTGGAACTCGGCACCTGCGCGTTGCCCTTGATAGCCTCGATCCATTCCTTCACGTGACCGATGGACCGCTTGTATATTTCCCTGGGCCTGCCGACGTCCTTCATTTTGGCCTCGGGGATAATCCGGCAGCCGCCGCCGTAGGTGCCCGCCATGATGGTGGCCCTGGTGCCGATGATGAGCTGGCCGTTTTTGCCCTCGGCCAGTTTACGGCCCTCTTCGAGTTCCGCGGGACGGGGAACCGCGGCGCCCGCGCTGCGGGGAATACCGTCCTTGTACTGCGTGATGCCGTCATACCAGGTGACCGTGACCGGCGGGACCTTCCGTTTCGGCGTGGGCGTCACCCCCTCCTTGATGAACCGCATGTCGCTGCCGACGACCCGCTCGGGGAACCGGTAGGTGACCACCGACCACTGCGGAGCGGTCTGGTCGTTGATGCCGGAACTTCGGGCTTCCACGCTCGTCGGGTAGCGCAGGTCCAGCGACCAGAAGGCCGCGTCCATGAAATGGCAGGCCATGTCGCCGAGCGCCCCGCACCCGAAGTCCCACCAGCCGCGCCACTTGAACGGGCAGTATCCCGTGTTGTAATCGCGGACCGGCGCGGGGCCGAGCCACAGGTCCCAGTCCAGGTGCCCGGGGACGTCCTGCTTGGGCAGGGGTTCGGCTATGCCCTGGGGCCAGATCGGCCGGTTGGTCCAGTAGATGACTTCCGTCACGTCGCCGATACACCCGGTCTCGATCCACTCGCGGATCAGGCGCCGTTCCCGGCCGGCGGACCCCTGGTTGCCCATCTGGGTGGCGAGTTTCTTTTCGGCGGCGATCTCGGTCAGCTTCCGGGCCTCCCAGACCGTGTGGGTGATGGGTTTCTGCACGAAGGCGTGCTTGCCCATCATCATGGCCTTGTACGCCGCCGGGAAGTGGCTGTGGTCGGGCGTGGAGACGGTCACGGCGTCGATGTCCCGGTCCATTTCGTCGAGCATCTTCCGGTAGTCCTTGTACTTCTTCGCGTCACCGTACTTTTTGAAATTCCCCTTCGCCCGCTTGGTGTCCGGGTCGGCGAGGGCCACGATTGTCCCCCCGGCCTTGTCGGCGTTCCGGGTGTCGCTGCCGCCCTTGCCGCCGCAGCCGATGCAGGCGACGCCGACCGTGTTGCTCGGCGCGGTCCGTGCCGGGTCTCTGCCCACGATGTGGGCCGGAACCACGATCGCGGCGGTCGCGGCACCGCTGTTTTTCATGAATGTGCGTCGGGAAGTCGTCAGATGTTGCATGTCGTGTTCTCCTTGTGCCGTTTTTTTCGCGGTCGCTGTCGACGGCGCATTCATGGGTACGGCCAGATACGCCGGGCGTTATTCTAAGCGATCATAATCCAGTAATACAATGAGATACGTGCATGCTGGTGCCGGTGAAAGCAAGGAACGGGGGCAAAAACGGGGATAATCCCTTGATAAATGGACAGCATCAAATAGAATACGCGGGCTTTTTCCGGCCCGTGGTGCCGACTGTCGCGCCCGCGGGGCCGGGCATTGTGTTATGCCTGTGCGTGTGTACCCGCACGCGGCATCACAGAGGTCGTACTACAGAAAGGACCAGTGAAACCGGAATGATTAGGATCAAGGCACGCGGTAAAGAATCTGTAAACCAGATGATAAAGCGATTCAAGAAGGCCTGTGAGAAAGAGGGCCTCACGAAGGATATCAAGCGCAACAGCTACTACGAGAAACCCTCCGAGCGGCGCCGGCGGGCGTTGCGCAAGAGCATCAAGAGAACGCAGAAAACCAAGTGAGACCGGCGCGGCCGTCACGGCGCGGCATACGTTCGCGTGCCGCACGCCCCACGGATTGAAGCCCCGTCCGCGTCGGTCACTTTTCCAGTATATGCCGCATGGATGTGACCCGTCCTTATTTGAAATGACAGTCTACTGTAAGCGAGGAACTCAGCAATGGAAGCAACCGCAGTAAACGAAGCCGCCCTGTTGATCGCCGACATGTCACGCTTGAGCGCTATTCCCTCGATCTGGTGGATCGCGCCCGCGATGGCCGTCCTGGGACTCGTATTCGCCCTGGTGTTTTACCTGCAGGTCAGGGCGGCGAATCCCGGCGACCAGAAGATGCAGGAAATTGCAGGTCACGTCACCGCCGGTGCGATGGCCTACCTGAAGCGGCAGTACGGGGTGGTGGCGATCTTTTTCGTCATCGTGTCGGCGATCCTGTTCCTGATGGGGTGGGTCTTCCACGTCCAGCACGAGATCGTGTTCGCGGCCTTCCTCACCGGCGGCTTCTTCTCCGGCCTGTGCGGTTACCTGGGGATGAAGACCGCGACCCTCGCGTCGAACCGGACCACCCAGGGTGCCAAGGAAAGCCTGAACCGCGGGCTGACCGTGGCCTTCCGGGCGGGCGCGGTCATGGGACTGGTCGTCGTCGGCTTCGGCCTGCTCGATATCTGTGGCTGGTTCATCGCCCTGAATTACTTTACCGACATGGATCTCACCGAGATGACCGTCGTCATGCTGACCTTCGGGATGGGTGCCTCCAGCCAGGCGCTGTTCGCGCGCGTCGGCGGGGGTATCTACACGAAGGCGGCCGATGTCGGGGCCGACCTGGTCGGCAAGGTCGAGGCCGGCATTCCCGAGGACGATCCCCGCAACCCGGCGACCATAGCCGATAACGTCGGCGACAATGTCGGCGACGTCGCCGGCATGGGGGCCGATCTCTACGAGTCGTATTGCGGTTCTATTCTCGCGACGGCCGCGCTGGGCGTCTCCGCCGTCAACGCGCTCGGTATCGCGGAGGAACACAGCCTGGATGCCTCGATGCGGATGGTGGCGGCGCCGATGGTGCTGGCCGGGGTGGGGATCTTCCTGTCGATCGTGGGCATCTTCATGGTGAAGACCAAGGAGGGGGCGAGCATGAAGCAGTTGATGGGGGCGCTGCTGCGGGGGGTCATCGGCTCGAGCGTGTTGATTCTCGTCGCCGCACTGGGCGTCTGTTACTACCTCCTCGGCGGCATCGAGGGCGTCAGCTGGCTGGGGATCTTCGGCGCGATCTGCGTCGGTATGATCGCCGGCCTGATTATCGGCAAGGCCACCGAGTACTATACCAGCTACGATTACAAGCCGACGCAGTATGTTGCGGAGAATGCCCAGACCGGCCATGCCACGGTCATCATCGCCGGCCTTGCGGAGGGATTGAAGTCGACCTGGCTGAGCCTGCTGACGGTGATCGTGGCGATCGTCCTGGCCTACACCTTCGCCGGAGGGGACGCCGAACCGCTGCTGGGGCTCTACGGGGTGGGCATCGCCGCCGTCTCGCTCCTGGCGACGCTGGGCATCACGCTGGCGACCGACGCGTACGGCCCGATCGCCGACAACGCCGGCGGCAACGCCGAGATGACCGAGCAGGACCCCTCCGTCAGGGAAAAGACCGACGCCCTGGATTCCCTGGGCAACACCACCGCCGCGATGGGCAAGGGCTTCGCGATCGGCTCGGCGGCGCTGACGGCACTGGCCCTCCTGGCGGCGTACGTCGAGGAGGTCCGCGTCGGGCAGAACCGTCAGGCCGAGGAGGTTGTCGCGAACGAGGATATCGCCGACGGCCGGATCATCTACATGGGACACGGCAAATGGGCGGGCGTCGTTCCCGGTGCCGAGAAGAAGAAGTCCGGGAAGAAGGAAGTGACCGCGTGGATGGATCTTTCCAAGACGCTTCCCGCCGATCTCGCCCGGGGGGCGACGATGCCGTCGCCGGCGGGCATAGAGAACCCGGACGACGAAAACAACGTATTCTCCGTAACGCGCGACGGTCACCGGCATCCGGTTGTTTCTACCAGGAAGGCCTCGCTGCGGCAGTTCATGGATTTCTACGGCGTCAACCTCATGAATCCCAAGGTGATCTGCGGCATATTCTCCGGGGTGCTCCTGGTGTTCCTCTTCAGCTCGCTGACGATGAAGGCGGTCGGCCGCGCCGCGATGGCGATGGTCCGGGAGGTCCGGCGGCAGTTCAAGGAGATTCCGGGCATCCTGAAGGGGGAGGCAACGCCGGACTACGCCCGGTGCGTGGCCATATCCACCGCCGGCGCGCAGAAGGAGATGGTGCTTCCCTCCCTGCTCGCCCTGATGATACCCGTCGCGGTGGGACTCGTTCTCGGCGTGGCGGGCGTCCTGGGCCTGCTCGCCGGGGGACTGGCGTGCGGGTTCGCGATGGCGATATTCATGGCCAACGCGGGCGGCGCCTGGGATAACGCGAAGAAGTATATCGAAACCGGGCAGTACGGCGGCAAGGGGAGCGACGCCCACAAGGCGGCGGTGACCGGCGATACGGTCGGCGATCCCTTCAAGGATACCTCCGGGCCGAGTTTGAATATCCTCATCAAGCTCATGAGCATGGTGTCCGTGGTGTTCGCCGGGCTGATTGTCAAGTACGCCCCCGAGATCGCCGCGCTGATCGGACTGTGATAGCGGATCGTGCCTGATAACAAATGGACAGGTCTGGAGGCAGGCGCGCCGGGATCGGATCCCGCGTGGATCCTGAAGGTTGCCCGCCTCGCCCGCGACCGGCACGCCCGCGACATCGTGCTGCTCGATATCCGCCCGCTAAGCCGGATCGCGGACTACTTTCTCATTGCCACCGGCACCAGCGACCGGCAGGTAAACGCGATCGCGGACGAGTTGAAGCAGTTGGGAAAAAAACACGGCAACCCCCCGTGGCGGATCGCGGGCCGGGATACCGGCGAATGGGTGGTCATTGATTTCGTGGACCTGGTCGTGCACCTGTTCAGCGAGGAACTCCGCGATTACTATGACCTGGAATTGATATGGGGCGCGGCGCGGCGCGTGGACTGGCAGTGACATGGACCTGAAAAGACTTCTGGATACCCGGGTGGCGGCGGCGATGGCACAGGCGGGCGCCGGGGGGAGCGAAACGATCGTGGTGCCCGCCGCGCGGCCGGAGTTCGGGGATTACCAGTCAAACGGCTGCATGGCGGCCGCAAAGCGTATCGGGACCAATCCCCGGCAGCTCGCCGAGAAGGTCGTTTCGTTCCTGGACCTGTCCGGTATCGCCGAAAACGTGAGCGTTGCCGGCCCGGGTTTCATAAACATTCGGCTCGATACCGGCTGGCTCGCCGGGCAACTGGCCGGGCAGGGGGCCGACCGGCGGCTCGGGATGCCGTCTCCCGATGCGCCCCGGACGGTTGTCGTCGACTACTCGAGCCCGAACCTCGCCAAGGAGATGCACGTCGGTCACCTCCGTTCGACGATCATCGGCGATGCCCTGGTCCGGATACTGTCGTTTGCGGGCAACCGCGTTATTCGCCAGAATCACGTCGGCGACTGGGGAACCCAGTTCGGCATGCTCCTGGCCTGCATGCAGGAGTCCGGAGAAGCGGGAGATCGGCTGTCGGACCTGGAGGATTTTTACCGCCGGGCGAAACGGCGTTTTGACGACGATGAGACCTTTGCCGACGAGGCCCGCCGGATGGTGGTCCGTCTTCAGTCCGGAAACGAAGAATGCATTGCCTTGTGGCGCCGTTTTCTCGACATCTCCCTGGGGCACTGCCAGGAGGTGTACGATCGGCTCGGCGTCCTGCTGGTACGCGACGATGTCCGCGGTGAAAGTTCCTACCGCGACGATTTGCCCGCGGTCATGGACGAGATGGCGTCGGCGGGAATCCTGGCGGAATCCCAGGGGGCGCGGTGCGTCTTTCCGGCGGGCTTCGTCAACAAGGACAACGAGCCCCTGGGGGTCATTGTGCAGAAGTCCGACGGGGGGTATCTCTACGCGACCACCGACCTTGCCGCGATCAGATACCGGGTCGGGCAGTTCGAGGCCGATCGGGTGCTCTACGTCACCGACTCCCGGCAGGCGGATCACTTCCGACAGGTATTCGCCGTCGCCCGCATGGCGGGGTTCGTCCCCGACGCGGTCGCCCTCGAACACGTGCCGTTCGGCATGATGCTCGGGCGGGACGGCAAGCCGTTCAAGACGCGGGAGGGGGGGACGGTGAAACTGGTCGACCTGATCGACGAGGCGGTGGCGCGGGCGGGGGCGCTCGTCGAGGAAAAGAATCCGGACATCGGGAACGACGCGAAAGATGATATTTCCCGGACTGTCGGCATCGGCGCCCTGAAATATGCCGATCTTTCCCAGAGCAGGGAACGGGATTACGTGTTTTCCTGGGAGCGGATGCTGGCACTCGACGGCAATACCGCGCCGTACATGCAGTATGCCTATGCCCGGATACGGAGTATTTTCCGGAAGGGGGGGCTCGACGAAACCGCGTGCGCGGGGACGGTCACGATAGCCGATCCCGCCGAACGGCAACTGGCGATCGCGCTGCTGCGCTTCCCGGAAGTGGTGCATACCGCCGCCGCGAGCGCGCATCCCCATATACTGTGCGGTTACCTTTACGATCTGGCGGGAGCATTCATGCGTTTTTACGAAGAATGCCCCGTGCTCAAATCCGATACGGAGGTACGGGAAAGCCGGTTGTTTTTTTGCAATCTGACCGGTCGTGTGATACAGAAAGGGCTGACATTGCTCGGCATTCAGACGATCGAGAAGATGTGATCGACGTCCGGTAATACGGTCCATTCTGACGACGGCGGTAACCGGTCATGTCCCCGGAATCGGAAGCACAATTCTATTTCGCACAGGAAAACGACAGCCCGTGTGTCGGCCGGTTTCGCTCCCTCGATGCGCTCCCGGGAATCGGTCACGCCGTCACCACCCGCTACTGGGGAGTGTTTCCCGCCGATCCCCGTGAGCCGGTGACGGCCGAACTGAATCGCCGGCTCGCCGGAGAGGCAGGTTGCGCCGGGGCGGCCTGGTGCCGCCAGGTTCACGGCAGCACCGTTATCCGGGTGGACAAAGAAGGCTGCGCCGGAGAGGCGGACGGCCTGATAACCCACGCGGCGGGGCTGGCCCTGGTCTGCCGCAGCGCCGACTGCCCGCTGATACTTGCCGCGGACCCGGTGGCCGGTGCGGTCGGCATCGCTCATGCCTCCTGGCGGGGCACCGTTGCGGCGGTAGCGCGGCACCTGGTCGCCGGGATGATCGAGCAGTACGGGACAACACCCGCCGACCTGTTTGCGGGCATCTGTCCTTCCGCCGGGCCGCGGCGGTACGCGGTCGGGGAGGACGTGTACACGGCCGCGATCGAAAACCTCGGTCCGCGCGGATCCGATTATTTCATCGGCGGGGGACCGAAGCGTTTCTTCGACCTGTGGTCGGCCAACCGGGACCAGTTGATCGATGCCGGGGTGTCGCCGGGCCGGGTCGCCGTCGCGGGGGTGTGTACCATTGAGAACAACGACGTGTTCCCCAGTTACCGCGCCGAGGGAACCGCGGCGGGCCGATTCGCGGCGGCCGTCGGTCTTTCGACGGCGGTGTGCCGGGAGCGGCGTCAATGATCCTGGCCGGCATAGACGAGGCCGGCTACGGTCCCGTGCTGGGTCCCCTGGTTGTTTCGGCGACCGTGTTCGAAACGGATGGCGGTGCGGAGACCGATTTATGGGCACGCCTGTCGGGGGCGGTGACCACCGCGGTTTCCCGCAGGGCCGGCGGCCCCGTGGCGGTGGCCGACAGCAAGAAGGTGTACCACCGGAAGTCGGCACGGGGCATTGCCCCCCTGGAGCGGGGGACACTGGCGTTTCTGGCCGCGGGGGGAGCGGGCCGGGACCGCCGTGCTGTTCCGACGGCACTGGTCGATGTGCTCGGCCTGCTTTCGCCGGAGTCGGCCCGGCGGGCGGCGGGATACGCCTGGTACGGCTCGTGCGGACTTCCGGTTCCGCTGAAAGCCGACGTGACCGATATCGAGTGTGCGGCAAACATGATTCGCGTGTGCATGCGGGAAAACGGCATACGGTTGCGCAGGATGAGAGCCGAGACGATATTCGCCGGCGAATTCAATCGCCTTGTTGCCGCCACGCGAAACAAGGCGGCCGTCGCGCTGGATGTCACGTGCCGCCACCTCTGGCGGCTGTGGAAAGCAGGCGGCGAAAAGGATATGCACATTACGGTGGACCGGCAGGGCGGGAGAATACGGTACCGCGAAACGCTGATGCGCATATTTCCCCGGGCGAAACTGAAAATCTGTCGAGAAGATGCCGGGAAAAGCGACTACCTGCTCCGGGAAGGGGGCCGGCGGGTTCGCGTTGTTTTTGCCGCCGGCGCCGAAATGCTCTCACTGCCGACCGCGCTGGCCTCGATGACCAGCAAGTACGTCCGGGAATTGATGATGGAGCAATTCAACCGTTTCTGGATGAGCAGGATACCGAATCTCAAACCGACGGCGGGCTACTACGTGGACGGAAACCGTTTTTACGAGGAAATACGCCCTGAACGCGAACGGTTGAACACGCCTGAAAGCAGTATCTACCGGCGGCGCTGAATGATTGATGAAAATTGCTATTTGTTTTGACCCTGCGGTTGAAAAAAGATAGTCTGTAGTGAGCCGGGTATATCCGCGACAACCATATATATGAGGATGATGCCATGTCGATAAAGGAATGGTCGGAAGATATCTACATCGTCGAATTATCCGATGATCCGCAGTTTACGGATGATATTACCGCCCTGATGGAGCGCATTGACGAGAATCCGCGCGATACAGTGTTGAATTTCGGGGCCGTCGGTTTCGTCAACAGTTCCAATATAGCGCGGCTGCTCAGGCTGCGAAAACTGATGATATCGAAGGAAAAACGACTGCTGTTCAGCGACGTGAATTCCCAGGTCTGGGGGGTGTTTCTCGTGACGGGACTCGACAAGATTTTCGAGTTTACCAAGGACGTATCGACGTCGCTCGCCATGCTCCAGATCGAGAACGGTAACGCGTAAACGGGTTACGTTCTTTTCGGGGAGAGGAAGCCATGCCGCCGGGGGTTCGGTGGGGCAGAGGCTGTAAGATGAAAAAGACGATTCAAAACGAGTACCTTGAAGCGACCGTCAATTCGCGGGGGGCCGAGTTGTGCAGCTTGAAGGACCGGGACGGGGTGGAATATATCTGGCAGGCCGACCCTGATATATGGCCGCGCCATGCCCCCATCCTGTTTCCTATCGTCGGCGAACTGGTCGAACACACCTATCGGTACGGCGGCAAATCGTTTGCCATGCCCCGGCACGGCTTTGCGCGGGACAGCGAATTCGAACTGGTCGATTCGGACCGGAAGAACCTGGAGTTCCTGTTGTTGCCGAACGAGAGCATCCGGGAACAATACCCCTTTGATTTTGAACTGAGAGTCAGGTACTCGATGGAAGGCAGCGGTCTTTCCGTGTGGTTTGCCGTGCGCAATCCGGGCAAGGATATCCTTCCCTTTTCCATCGGCGCCCATCCCGCGTTTTCCTGCAGTTGGAGTCCGCGGGACCGCATCTCGGATTACTACATCGAGTTCGAAAAACAGGAAGAGACCGAACGGCACTTCCTGGAAAACGGGCTGATATCGGGAAGGGCCGAGCGCATTCTGCACAACGACCGAATTATCAAGCTCAATGAACACACGTTCGACGAGGACGCCCTTATTTTCATGGATATCCATTCTCATCGCATCAGTCTCTGTTCGTACAAGCACGAGACCCGGCTGTCCGTCGAATACCCCTCGTTTCCGTTCATCGCGATCTGGTCGCGGCCGGGGGCGAAATTCGTCAGCATCGAGCCGTGGCTGGGCCACGCCGATCCGGTCGACATGGACGGGGAATTCATGACGAAACCGGGTATTACCCGGCTCGATCCGGGAAATATGCAGGAGTATTTTCACCGGATAGTCGTATCATGACCGGCGGTTCGTTTTTCCTTGTCAACACCACGCCAGACAACTGTTGAGGGATTGCTCCATGCGGGATTCCCGTAAGTGCCGCCACGGACGGGGGACGGCAGGACATTGTGCAACTGCCTTGTTGTGTGCGTTTTTCGGAATGCGGGATTCGTCGGGCGGGGAAGGCACTGCTTTCGTGTCCCGGGTGACGTCGCCGTCGAGAAAAATTTCCGTCGTCGTTTCGGTCGGCGCAGAGTTGACCTATGCGGTACACGCCCACGAAAGGACCGTCATAACCCCGTCTCCTCTTCGTATGGATTTCGTGGACGCGCCCCCCCTGGGAAGGGGACTGTCCCCGCTGAAAAAGGTCATTAACAATATTACCCGGACATGGGAACCCCCGTTCGGGAAACAGGGCAGGATAGGGAACAACTACGCGGAACTGCGCCTTGCGCTTCAGGAAAGATCAGCGCCGGGCCGCCGTGTGGGACTGGTGTTCAGGGCGTATGACGACGGGGTGGCGTATCGATACACGTTTCCCGAACAGGGCGCGATGGATCGCCTCAGGATCGCGGGTGAATGCAGCACGTGGACCTTTTCGGACAATCATGCGGCGTGGATAGCCGATTACGACGGTTACCGGGGGCACCAGGAGACCATGTACACGCGGGGGCGGTTGTCGGACATCGGAACGGACGCCTGGGTCGGCATGCCGCTGCTGGTGAAAGTTGCGGACCACCTGTACGCGGCGGTGACCGAAGCACACCTCGACGACTGGGCGGGGATGTATATCAGGGCGCTGAACAAGACGAGCGTCGATGAAGAAAACGCGAAGAAGACGCCGGTCCGTCTCGTTTCCCGGCTGGCCGGCGAAGGGGTGCCGGTCATGGCCGCCGTGCCTCACGTGTCGCCGTGGCGGGTTATTATGATCGGGGAGCGCCCCGGTGACCTGATCGAGTCGGACATCATCGAAAATCTCAATCCCCCCGCCGCGATCGATCCGTCCTGGATCAAGCCGGGGAAGATGGCTTGGGACCACTGGTGGTCCGGCGGGGTAAAAATGGATATGGCGACCAATAAAGAGTATATAGACCTTGCCGCCCGCATGGGATGGAAATACCAGTTGGTCGACTGGAACTGGTACGGGAAGCCGGGCGCATCCGATTGCACGACGTCGGTGGACGGGATGGATATCCCCGCGTTATCCCGGTACGCGTCGAGCCGGGAGGTCCGGCTGTGGCTCTGGTTGAACTGGAAAGACTGCGAACGGCACTACCGGGAGGCGTTCCCCCTCTACCGGCGGTGGGGTATTGCGGGCGTCAAGATCGACCTTATGGTCCGCGACGACCAGTCGATGGTGAACTGGTGTCACCGGATCGTCAAAGCGGCGGCCGAACACCATCTCATGGTGAATTTTCACGGGGCCTATAAACCGACCGGGCTGCGCCGTACCTGGCCGAACCTCGTCACCCGCGAGGGCGTTCTGGGCAACGAGTACAACAAGTGGTCGGGGAAGGTGACGCCGGATCACAACGTTACCATTCCGTTTACCAGGATGCTGCTCGGACCGATAGACTATACCCCGGGCGGGTTTCTGAATTGCACCAGCGACACGTTCGCGATAGGGAAGCCGACGAGGGTCCAGGGCACCCGCTGTCACCAGTTGGCGATGTTTGTGGTGTATACAAGTCCGGTCACCTGCGTCTGCGACCATCCCGATCATTACCGCGGCCCGGGCGTGGAATGGCTCAGGATCGTGCCGACGGTGTGGGACGATACCAGGGTGCCGGCCGGCGCGGTCGGCGAGTACATCGTCATAGCCAGGAGATCCGGCCGGAAATGGTTTCTGGGGGCGATGACGAACGGGAAGCCGCGCACGATCACGGTATCCCTCGGCTTCCTGGGGAGGGGGACGTATGCGGCGACCATCTGGACGGACGCCCCGGATGCGGACAAAGACGCCGCGCGCGCGGTTGTCGAACGACGGGACGTCGCACGAACGTCGAAACTGCAATTGAAGATGGCCCCGGGGGGCGGGGCGGCGGCGTGTTTCAGGTGCGGGCCGGGAGTATTGCATGGCGAATGAAACCCCCCCGGACACGGTGAAATTGATCTGCGGGATGATTTCCGCGGACCGCGCGTGGTTCGAAAGGGTCGAGGCGGATCTTGTTGCCGCATTCGGTCCGATCGATATCAGGGGAGCTATACTGGACTTCGATTTTACGGATTACTACGATGCCGAGACCGGGTTTCCCCTCATGAGAGCATTTCTGGGGTTTGAGAGACTTATCTCTCCCGAAGAGCTCCCGGCGATCAAGCGGCTGACGAATGCCCTGGAAAACACGTTCGCTGCGTTACCCGAGGCCTCCTGCCCGCGCCCGATCAATATCGATCCGGGGTACGTGGCGCCCGCCAAACTGGTACTGGCAAGCATGAAGAATTTCAGCCACCGGATATGCCTGGAGGGAGGGGTCTACGCCGAGGTGACGCTGCTGTTCAACAGGGGATGGCAGCCCCTGCCGTGGACATTTCCTGATTACGGTTCGGGACGCTACTTCGATTTTCTGGATGCCGCACGGGAAACACTCCTGGCGGCGCAGCGGAATCGAACCGGCGGCGACTGACGGCACAAAGGCATCGGCAAAACCAGGGACGCTCCCCTGTTTACGGAATCAACAACGGGTCATGTAACCCGTCGCCCTGCATATCGAACGTGGTGGCTCGTCACAACGCGCCGGTATGCAGGCGGCCGGCCTACCGCCCGGCGACCACTCGCTCCCGGTGATGTGCTCACGATACTCTGGAATCAGAATATGCCGGGATACAACGGGTGAACACGCTATCAGCGGCGTCGCAATCATTTCACGCACATCACCAGCTCCGCGAGCGGTATCGATGTGCTCCGCGAACGTCGTAGCGGTTGCCGGGTTGTCCGGGCCGGGCCTGAAACCATTACGATGCATAGAGCTGGTTTCATAACTTCAATTTGGACTACAAGCGGCTCTTTTGCC
>CAZLBC010000090.1:0-18749 GCA_964557575.1 uncultured Planctomycetaceae bacterium | reverse complement strand
ATGCGTCAATCATCTCTCCATTGCGTCCGGCACTTTCTCTCTATCCTGCCCCCTACCTCCCCCCATTCCCCCCTCGAAAAGCTCGAACTCGTAGTCCTCTTTCTCGGGCATCAGTTTCAGTGTCCGCTCGGCCCACCGGACCCATTCGGCGCGGGCATCCTTGAGGATGACTTCCTTCAGCAGCCGGCGGGTCTCGTCGTCCTTTTTGCCCGCCAGCACCAGCGCCCGGGCGAGGTTTGCCGTTACAGTGATATTATCAGGGTCGATCTTCAGGGCCTTGCGGTATTCCGCAGCGGCCTGCTCCATCCGCCCCGCCTTCTCCCAGACCAGCCCGAGGTTGTAGTAGGGAGAGGGGTCGCGTGGCATGTTGGATGCGGCCAGGTTGAAATTCCGCGCCGCCTCGTTGAGCCGTCCCTGCTCCAGGCAGACCAGGCCGAGGGTGTTGTAGGCCGGCCCGTAGTCGCCGTAGGCCTCCAGGGCGGCCAGGGCATGCTCTTCGGCACCGGGGGGGTACCCTGCCCGCAGGTGCTCAAGGGCCCGGGCGTTCAGCTTCCGGGCCGCGACGAGATCGGCGCCGGGGTTGGTCACGCAGATTACCTCGCGGTTTGAGCCGGAATCGCAGCCCGGTACCGTCAAACCGATGAAAAACAGCACAAAACAGGCGATTATCCTGCGCAACACGGTCATATTCACCTTTCCCGCTCTATCGGGTCGTATACAAGATACGCGAATTCCAGGTCGACGTTCCAGAAATCCTGTCCTGAATCCCGCCGGAACGTCTGGAGGTTGATCGCGGTCGTCTCCAGGCCCTTCAGCACGCTGAGTTCGTGGGCGAACCGCGCGACCTGCATGGGCGTGACCTTCAGCAGCCGGATGGCGTAGGGCCGCTCGATGTACGCGGTGTCTCCAACCCGCCGCTCAGGCCGCCGGTCCACGGATTTCAGATCGCGGATACCGGCATCGGCGGCGATCTTCTCGGCGGCCGTCCTGATATCCTCGGTCCCCTCCTCATCGGAGGGCGGGAGTGCCTTCTGACCGGACCGGTCGAGCCGCGCGGCATACCGGCGGCACTCGGCGAGATTCCGGGCCGCCCGATCGGCGTCTTCCCGGCACGCGGCCATGTGCGACCGCGCATGGAACGCCATCCACGCCGCCAGCAGCACCGCCGGAACCATCAGCAGGCGTCGTCTGTTCATACTCTCAATCCTCTCCCTTGGTATATCGGGCTTCCATGTCGAAGATCACCACCTTCCCCGCCTTTTCCGTTCCGCGGTCACGGGCCGCGAAGCCGCTGTTTTCCAGTGCGCCGCGGAGCCGATCGACGTCGGCATAGCTTTTGACCTCCCCCCGGACGATCACCGCGTCACGTTCCATGCGCATGGCGCCGACGCGCACCGGCAGGTCATCCGGCAGCGCGGCGAAAAACTCGCGCATCGCCACCAGGGCCCCGCCGCGCCGGGGCCGGCCGGACTGATTCCCCGCGACGGCCGCACGGCGGAGCCACTCGCTCCTGAGGAACCGCCTAATGCTCCCGGGCCGCCCGCGATCCGGATAGCAGTCCCGGAAGACCGTTATCTGTTCCCGGTTGAGACGGTCGGCTTCGCGGTCGTATTTCAATGCCCGCAGGTAGAACATTCCCACCAGCAGCAGCGGCAGGGCCAGTATCAACAATACCAGGATATTCAGGGGCACCCGGACCCGCCGCAGCGGGTCGCGGGATGCGAGACCCGCCCCCCCGAAATCCGCCCACGCCAGTTCCGGGTCGTCGGCCGCCGCCGCGCCGGTAGCGGCAGCCAGTTCCAGGAGTGATGACTCGACAACGGTAACCGTGATGCCTTCCCCGATGTCCCCGGGATTGTCGCCGGCGAGGGTCACCCGGATATCGCCCTCACCGCCGTATTCGAGCCGGTCGGCCTCCAGGCGTTGCAGGATTCGCGCCGGATCGTTCGCGGTCCGGTGCCAGCAGGCCGGCCGCCCGTGTTCAACGGCGAAGATGTTCGCCTCGTCCTCGCCGGCCAGTATCACGTATTGCCCCGGATCCGGCGTCTTCTCCAGAACGCCCCGCAGGGCCAGCAGGTCGGCCGAATATATCCCCGCCACGGGCACATCCGTATCAGCCAGCGCCGCGACGATCGGGGCGACCCGGTCTTTCTCGACCCCGACCGCCAGTGCCCGGCCGCCGTGCAGGGGGATAAAATCGATGGTCAACCGCTCGATATCGACCGGGAGCCGGTCTTCGAAGCGGTAGCACATGGCCTGCCGCCGGCTTTTGCCCGCGGCCCGGCCGGCGTCTACCTGGTCGGCCAGGACCATCTCCGCGCAGAGGGCCAGGCAGACCCCGCGGCCGTCGTAATCCATCGCGGACAGTTTTTCAGCGGTCGCCCGGGCCGCTTCCGGGATGTCGGTCGCGGAGGCGTCGATCTCCTCGACGGTGGTCCCGCTACCCCCGACGCGGGCTATGCGCCAGGATCCGCTGCCGCATAAGATCACGTATGCCGCGGACATCAGCGCCGCCCCCCCTCACCGGCGATTGTCAGGGTCTTTTGCTCGCCGTTGAACTCCACATCGATCCGGTCGTCGTGTATCGCCGTGATTTTCGCGCCCTCGACCGTCTCGCCCGCGCCGGCCATCTTCACTTCCCCGTTCCGGGTGCGGAGGAAGGCGGTGGCCCCGTCACCGGAGACGGCGGTGCCGGTGAGCGTAAAGGGCAGCGGCTTCTTCTTGGCCGCCGGGGCGGCCTTTTCCCTGGGAAACAGTTCCCGGCGGAGGTTCCGCTCGCCGATCACGGCGTAGTACGCCAGCGTCTTCTCTTCGGGCGCGTCGGCTGATTGTTCAGGGCCCCCGTCCGCATGTTCGGCACGCGCGGCCGTATCATCGGGGGACGCGATGTCGACGGGAACGGCCGCCGCGTAATACCCACAGATGCCGAGGGCGGCCAGGAGCACCGCGTCCGCGGCCCAGAGGAGGCGTTTTCTGTTCCGCAGGGAGATCACGGCCAGGTATACCCCCTCCGGTGAACCGTCCGCCCGTCTTCGTCCGCCTGCCGCAGGAACAGGGCGTAACGGTCCCGGGCCTCTTCGGCGGCGATGATCCACAGGGCGAACGCCCGCGACCGGTCGGTCAGGGCATCACGCAGGACCCGCTCCTCGGTGTCGGTCGGCTCGATATCTTCCACCAGCTCATCGAGCCCCCCCGTCGGGTTATCCTCGGTAAACGAGGTGATGTTCGCGATCACGTCGAGACCCACCCGGCCGTCCAGGACCGCCCTGAGCACCGGTTCGCCGGCCCGTCGAAAATTCACCGTCCCGTCGCCCCAGAACGTAATCCGCCGTGTCGGCATGTCCGCCGCGTTGTCCGGGTCGATCAGCCGCGCCGGGTCGGCGTCGGCGAATACCTGGTCGAACGACGAGTAGGTCCCGAAGCGCCTGCCGGGCTGCAGGTCGACCGTGAGGGGTCTGCGGACCCGCTCCTGGAGTCGGGCCAGGAGGATATGCAGGTCCGCGCGTGATCGGCGGGTAGCGAGGCGGTTGACGTTGGCCTTCACCTGCTCGTCGCAGAGGACCACGCGATAATCGGTGCCGTCGAGCGTCACGGTGCAGCGGTATTCGGTCTCCGGTCCCGCCAGGTGTTCGGCGGCCTCGGGCAGGCAGACTTCTCGCAGCGAGCGGATCGCCCAGTAGCGCCGCAACTCGCCCAGTCGCCGGTGTGCCGTCGACGCCCGCCGGCAGTTGTCCCGGACGGCCGCGGTCATGACCGTCCCGGCCACCGCCAAAACCAGCAGGACCAGCAGGAGGACGTACCCGTCGTTGTTGCGTCTTTTTCGTCTCATGCTTCCTTCTTCGCCCGCGGTTCACGTCAATTCACTTCAGTTCCGTTCAGTTCAACAGGTATATCGCCTCGTTTACTGCACCGCCGCGGTGATCGTCACGGTCCGCTCGGTACCGTTGCGGTAGAACCGCAGATCGAAGCTCACCGCGTCGCCGGGGGCCAGGTTCAGGTTGTCCGCCGCCCGCCGCCCGCCTTCTCCGCCGCCCGCGCGGACGAACGACAGGTCCGTCACGTCGCGGCATACCAGCTCCCGAAATACCTCGTCGCCCGCTGCACACTGGCTGCGGACCAGCCAGCTCTCGTTGCCGGCTGCGCCGATCTCGTACAGCACCTCCACCGGCAGGTGGGCGATCTCCATCGTCCCGGGGCGGACGGCCGTCCGGGTCCGCAGCTTCAGCCCCCCCTCCACCACCCGGCAGCGGGTGGCGTGGGCCATGTCCAGCGACAACACGTGCCGAATCTTCTCAACGGTCGCGTCCGCCGCCGCAATCCCGCCCGCGGCCTTCTGCCGGCCCAGCAGGTTCGCCGTCAGCGCAAGCGACGCGGCCGTGACCATCCCGACGATCGCGAGCGTAGCGATCATCTCGACCAGTGTCAAACCCCGGGATCTCATCGCTGCTCCTCCTGCCGGCCGACCAGCAGTTCCAGCCGCACCGCCGGGTCGGTCCGGTCGGGGGGGATAATCTCCAGGCCGAATCCCCGGGCGTGTACATCCTCTGCGCCGGGAATATCCGCCGGAGACGCCCGCCATCGCCAGCCGCGCTTGCCCGGGATACCGCCCTCAGCCTCGATAAGCAGTTCCTCTCGGCGGTCCCAGTTGGCCCGCAGAAAGACGTCGGCTATCGCGCAGGCCTCGGCCCGGAGCCGGGACGACCGCGACTGCCTTCGCAGCCGGGCGTCGGCGATCAGGACGGAGACCAGGAGGGTGCCCAGTATCGCGATCCCCGCCACGGCCTCAATCAGCGTAACGCCGCTCGATCGCCGCGCGGTATATGTTCTGAATTTCGTCTTCATCCTCGCATTCCGTCGTCTCGCCGGTCAGCCCCGCCACCAGCAGCCACCGCAACCGGCCCCCCGGACCTTCTATCAGGAGCCCGTAGCTGGGGGTCAGCCCCGCGCTGCTGCACGGGATGACCGTCCGGCCGCGAACCGGCTCGCGGCCGAATACCCTCACCGACGCCACGCCCCAGTCACCCGGCAGCCTCAGCGGCCGGCCGCGGGTCTCGGTTCCCCGGCCCCCCACACGGCTGATCTCGTCGAGATCGGTGTCGACGACGATCCGGATATCCGTGCCGGTGTTCGCGGCGTAGGCCCGGCTCAGGGCGTCGAATTGCCGCACCCGGTCGACCACGTCCCGCATCTCCGCGATCCGGCGCGGGCCGACCGTGTTGAGGGTCACCGCCCCGGCGATCAGGGCCGCGATGAGTATCACGGCCGTGATCTCCACCAGGGTAAAGCCCGTCCGCCGGCGATTACTGCTCGAGATCATGGCTGCTGATGTCCTTGTCGGCGCCGCTGCCGCCCTCGCGGCCGTCCGCCCCGAAACACACTACCTCGCAGTCACGGGATCCCGAGGAGTAGTACTGGTAGGGATGACCCCAGGGGTCGTCGGGGAGGTTCTTTATCAGCGGCTCGGGGAATGTTTCGCTCGGTTCGCGCAGGACCCTCAGGCCCTCCTGGGCCGTCGGGTAGCGGCCGACCTCGGCGAAGTAGGTATCCAGCGCCCCCTGCAGGGCGGCGATGTCCTGGGTGGCCTTCTTGCGCTTGGCGTTCAGCAGGTAGCTCCGCACGTTTATTGTGACCACCGTCGCCAGCAGGCCCACGATCACCAGGGCGATCATGATCTCCACCAGTGAAAAGCCCCCGCGTCTTCGATTCGTCTGCACGACTGGGTTCTCCTTCCTGTCGTTTTCGTATTCATGCCGCTTACATGACATTGCCCGCCTCCAGGATCGGCAGTATGGTCGCGAACGCCACGAAACCGATCAGGACCGCCAGGATCACGATCAGCAGCGGCTCCAGGACCGCCGTCAGCCGCCGCGTGGCCGTCTCCACCTGGCGGTCGTATGAGCGGGAGAGCTGCAGGAGCATCCGCTCGATCTCGCCGGTCTGCTGGCCGACCGCCAGCATCTGCACGACCATGGGCGAAAAACACCGCGACCCTTCCAGGGCCCCGGAGATGTCCCGCCCCGAGGCCACGGCCTTCTCATAGTCCTCAAGGGCTCGTGTGAAGACCGCGTTCTTGACGATGCCCCGGGTGATCCGCACCGCCTCCACGAACCGCAGGCCGCTGCTTAAAAGCGAGGCGAGCACCACGGCGATCCGCGAGGTGTTCTCCTTCCTGACCAGGTCGCCGATCAGCGGTATCCGCAGGACCGCCGCGTCAAACACCAGCCGCCCCCGGTCGCTCCGGAGACCCGCGGCCAGGATGCCGGCGGCGGCCACGATGCCCCCCGCCAGCGCCCACCACCAGTCGACCAGGAAATCGCTGACGGACTTGACGACCGCCGTGACCCACGGCAGGTCCCTGCCCAGCTCGCGGACCGCGTCGATGAGGTTCGGCACCACGTAGGTCATCAGAAACAGCGTCACCGCCAGGCCCACCGCCAGGATGACCATCGGATACATCAGGGCCGTGACCACGCGATTCCGCAGGTTCATGGCCTTTTCCTTGAACGCCGCCAGCCGCTGAAGCGCCTCGTCGAGGGACCCGGTGTTTTCACCGACGTTGACGATACTCACCGACAGTTCGTCGAACCAGTCCCCGTGACGCCGCAGGGCCGCCGCCAGCGACTCCCCGGCGGTCACCCGCTCGCGGATATCGTCGATCACCATCCCCAGCCGCCCTCCGTGCTGGCGCGAGAGGGTCTTGAGTGCCTCGCTGAGGGGGATCCCCGCGCCCAGGAGGGTCGCCAGTTCCCGTATGAAATCGGCCACCGCCGCCCGGCCCCGCAGCCGCCCGAAGCGCCGCCGGGATGGTTTCGCCTGCTCGTCGATGACCGGGGCGAGGTCGGTGATCTCCAGGCCGCGGTCGCGCAGGAGATCGCGTGCGCCGCGGGGCGTATCGGCCACCAGCGTGCCGTTCTGCGCCCGGCTGTCGCCGTCGATCGCGTTGTAGCGGTACACGGGCATCGATCCTTACGCTATGCGTTCTCCATCGTTATATCCGGTATCTTACCGCCATGCTAAAACTCGTCGCGGCCGGTGACCCGCATGACCTCTTCGATCGTGCTCATGCCCGCCGCGGCCTTGGCCAGCCCGTCGGCGCGGAGGGTCCGCATCCCCCCGGCGACCGCGTGCTGCTTTATCGTGGAGGCCTTGGCCTTGCGGAGGATGTCCTCGCGAATATCCTCGGCCACCGTCAGGAACTCGAATATGCCGATACGCTCCCGGTACCCGGTATCCAGGCACCCGTCGCAGCCGGCACCCCGGCAGATCTTCTCAGGCAGGCCGCCGGGGGTATCCGCGAGGCGGTCCCGCTCCTCGGGACCCGGCTCGTGCCACTGTGCGCAGTCCGGGCAGATCCGCCGCAACAGCCGCTGGGCCAGGACCCCCAGCAGGCTGCTGGCCAGCAGGTAGGGCTCGACGCCCAGGTCCAGCAGCCGGGCGACCGCCCCCGCCGCGTCGTTGGTGTGCAGCGTGCTGAAGACCAGGTGGCCGGTGAGGGCCGACTGGATCGCCATCCGCGCGGTGTCGGTGTCGCGGATCTCGCCGACCATGATGATGTCCGGGTCCTGCCGGAGGACCGTCCGCAGGCCCCCGGCGAACGTCATGCCCTTCTTCTCGCTGACCTGCGTTTGGCTGATACCCTCCAGCCGGTACTCGATGGGGTCCTCGAGAGTCAGGATATTCAGGGACGTTGAGTTGATCTCCTGGAGCGCCGAGTAGAGGGTGGTGGACTTGCCGCTGCCGGTCGGGCCGGTGACCAGGATGATCCCGTGATCGAAGTGGATCAGGCGCCCGAACGCGGCCATGACCGCCGGGTCCATCCCCAGGTCTCCCAGGCGGTAGAGCCGTGCGCTCTTGTCGAGCAGCCGGATCACCGCCCGTTCCCCGAACGCGGTCGGCAGCGTGGAGATCCGCAGATCCACCCGCCGGTCGCCGACCTCGACGCTGGTCCGGCCGTCCTGGGGCAGCCGCCGCTCGGCGATATCCATCCCCCCCATGACCTTGATGCGGCTGATGATCTCCGCGTGCAGCGCCGGCGGGGGGCGGTAGATATCGTGGAGGACCCCGTCGATCCGCATACGGATCACCAGCTTGTCCTCGTAGGGATGGACGTGCAGGTCCGAGGCCCGCCGCTTGACCGCCTCGAAGAGGGCGAGATTCACGAACTTGATCACCGGGGCGCGGCTCGAGACGTCCAGCAGGTCCTCGGTACTTCCCGCCGCCTGCCGGACCTCGCGGAGGACCTCGTCGCGGTCGAGTTGGTCGATGACCTTCTGGGCCTGCCCGCTCTGCTGCTGGTAGGCGGCGTTGATCGCCGCCAGGATCTCCTCGCGGGGGGCGAGGACCGGGGTGATACGCCGGCCGAGAATGCGGGAGATATTATCCAGCCGCTGCCACTGTCCCGGGTCTGCCGCCGCCACGGTCATCTCCCCGTTGCCGGCCTCCAGGCCCACCAGGCACCGGCGCCGGGCGAAGGCGATGGGGACCTGCCGCATGAACTCGTGGCTGACCGGGATGTCCGCAAGGTCGTCCCGGAACTCGATGCCCAGGGTCTCGGCGGTGGCCCGCGCGACGATCTCCTCGGGCACCGCCGCCTGCCGCGCGAGCAGGGGCGTGCACGGCCCCGCATCCGGCAGCATGTCATCGGCGCGGTCGCCGAGCAGCTCCCGGAGCATGCCGGTAAATCTCGCTGCGACGTCGGTCACTGCACAACACCTTTCACGGGAACGCTTCGGCGGGGCTACTCGACGTACATCGGCTCGGCCCGCGGAAACCCGTCGGGTATCCGGGCGGCGCGGCGGTCCTGCTCGGAGAGGTACTTCAGATCCTCGAAATCGCTGTCCCGCAGGATGATCGGCCGGATGAACACGAACAGGGTGCTCTTTTTCTTGTCGTCGGACTGGAGCTTGAAGAGGTGTTCGATCAGCGGCAGGTCGCCCAGGAGGGGCAGCCGCGAATCGGTGTCGCTGATGTCCTCGCGGGTCAGGCCGCCGACGATCACCGTGTGGCCGTTGGGGATCGTGATCTCGCTGTCCAGCTCGTTGGTCTGCCGGGGCGGCGGGTTGTTGCCCACCTGCTCCCCGCTGAAACTGCTCAGCGAGATCGAGTAGGTCAGCTGGATGTAGTCGCCCTCGCTGATGTGGGGCGAGACGGTCACCGTGGTCCCCGCCGAGGCGTACCCCCCGAAACTCGTGGTCGAAGTCGTCTCCCCCTGGTTGATGCTCGTGAACGGGGCCTCCGAGACGCTGGTCAGGTTGGCCGTGGCGTTGTCGTTGACGAGGGTCTTGGGCGTCGAGAGGACCTCGACCCGGCTGGAGGTGGCCAGGGCCTTGATGACCGCGCTGAAATTCGTGGGGCTCAGCACGATCCCGTTGAAGCCCACACCGGGCTGCAGCGTGAAGACCCCGGTGTCCTGGTCGATCGACTCGCTGAGGCCGAAGGAACTGAAATTCAAGATCTCCGTGCCCTTGTTGATGTTCTCCTTGTCGGCCAGTTGCACGCCCAGCGAAAAGCCGTCGGAGGTGTCGATCGTCACCAGCTTCACCTCGATCATCACCTGCGGCCGCCGCTTGTCGAGGATGTCGACCAGCTTCTTGTAGACCGCCTGCGCGGCCGGCGGGGCGACGACGATAATCGTGTTGGTGTTCGGATCGGCAGTCACCACCGCGTCCCGGGTCAGCGCCACCAGCTTCCGGTCAGACGCATCCTTACCGCCGGCTTCGGCCGGGGCACCGTTCCCGGTAGACGGCTCGGCCTTTTTGATGCTCTTATCGCCGTCCGCGGAAACCCGCGCGATGCCCTTCTTGCCCGAGAGGCCGCTGATATCGTCCTTTTCCTCCTGCCCGATCATCTGGAAAATCTCGCCCTCGCTGTCGAGGGCCTGGATGGTCGCCAGGACCTCCGCGGCGGTCGTGTTCCGCAGCTTGTAGAACCGCATGTTGCCGGTCATCTCGGCGGTATCCTTCCGGTCGAGCTGGTCGACCAGCGCGGCGATCTGCTCGTGGATACGCGGGGGGGCGGTGACAATCCACAACCCGGACTGCTCGTCGATCGCCGACTGGTACTCTTTGTCGCCGCGTTCGGCGACTCCCATTCCCAGCAGCAGCCGCTCCACCCGCCGGGGAGAGACGTGCCGGAGGAAATACTTCCGGGTCAGCGTCTTTGCCGGAACGTCCAGCTTCTCGACCAGCGACAGGATCCGGGGCGAGACCGGGCCCTTGCTGATCACCACCAGCTGGTTGCTGGCCTGGTCGGCGGTGATCACGTACCGCTTGCCGGCCCCGGGCTTCGAGCCCTCGATCGTCTCGTAACTGCGGAGGATCTCAGTGAGGCTGGCGGCCAGGTCGCGGGCGTCCTTGTGCTCGACGGGGATCATCCGTATCTCCGATTCCTTCTCGGGGACGTCGATGATCTTCACCAGGTCGGCAATCTTGCGGATGTTGCCGGCGTAGTCGGTGACGATCAGCATAGCGCGGTTGGGGACCGTGAAGATGTTGCCCCCCGCCTCCGAGAGGTACGGCTTGATCGCCTTCTCGGCCGTGGCCGTGTCCGCGTGCGCCAGCGGGAAGACCTGGCTGACGATCCTGACGGCCGGCAGTTTCGCGGCCGCGGCGGGATCGGTCTCGATACGCCCGGAGACGGCCTTGAAATCCGTCAACTGCACCACCTTCTTCCAGCCGGGCTGCTCGGCGTCCACCAGCCCCAGCCCGGCGGTCTTCAGGACGCTCTCCAGGAGCCCCAGCAGTGAATCGGCGGGGATGGCCTTCTGGGTCAGGATCGTCACCTGCTTGCTGCCGATCTTCGGATCGTAGTGGATGTTGATCTTCAGTTGCTTGCTGACGAACTCGATCAGCATCTTGACCGGCATCTCCGGCGGCAGCGCAAGCTTGATATCATTGACCCCGCCCTTCGTGTCCTCAGCCGCCGCCGCTTCCGGCGGTTCGGCCGTCCCCACACCGCTCGCGGCCGGCAGGAGGTGTGCGGAGAAGAGGAATAACAAGAAGATGATCGCCGCAGGCAGCAACCTGCTCGTTCGGATGGTTCCTCTGTTGCAAAACATGGCAGTATTCCCAATGATCGTGTTATCCGATTGTCTCGACACAGCCCTCCATGATACGTCCCGGTCGTCCCTGGTCATTTTACGATGCTATAGATCGGCCGGATGCATTGCAATGGTTTTATTCGAACCCGGGCATATGCGGGTGGAGATTTTGTGGTTATTTTTTTTTTTTTTTTTTTTTTTTGTTTTCCTTTTTTTTTTTTTTTTTTTTTTCGGACCCGGGGATTTGCGGGTGGATTTTTTTGGGTTTTTTTTTTTTTTTTTGATTTTTGTTGTTTTCCATTTTTGCTTTTGCTATGGTTTTGGCTGGTACGCATTGCCAGAGGGTTTCAACACGGCATTGTCCGCGGAAAAACACGACACCGATCTGCTGGGAAACGGATGTTGTATTTGTTACGCAACAAGGGTAAGACGCGACTCATCATTACAGGGTGTATCTGTACAGCCATTCTCGCCGGCGGGCTGTGGCTGGTGTTCCGCGGCGGAAGCGAAAAACCGGAAGATCGGGAGGCAAGTTCCGCCGACCGTGTCGGGCGGTTCTCGGACAAGCAGCGGGGCAGCGAAGAAGAATATACCGAGCAGCGGAACTTCGGGCGGGTCCGGCCCGTCTCCGCCGAGGCCACGGCACAGACCGCGTCGGTCAAGGAGGCCTACGAGGCGGCCCGCGGGGGCGACAACAGCCTCGCCCACCGGATCTCCCCGTACGTGGAAGTTCCGGCGTTCGAGCCGGAGAAGTGGGAATCCGACGAGCAGTACCGCAAAGAGTATCTCGACCAGCACGTCCCCGGGCGCGTGTTCCGGACGGCCCAGCCGGGACCGAACGTCCCGCTACTCCGCCCGTCCGGCAACCGGTTCCACCGCATAGAGCAGGGCCAGGAAGTAACGTTGAAGGCCTTGGCTCCCCCCGGTTCGGCAGTGACTTTCACCAGCTTCGACCTGGGCAAGTTTAAAGAGTCCCAGCTTACCTCGGTAACGGTCCCGGCCGACGATAACGGGATCGCCTCAGCGACGTTCGTCGCCACCAAGGGTACCCACCACGACTGCCGGATACTGGCCGGCGGCCCGATGACGTCCGGGCAGGTGCGGTACCTGGTGACCATAACCATTCCCCCCGAGGTCGAGGCCCGGGGACAAAGATGAGTCAGAGCGCACCGGCGCCCTATATATAAGGTATGTATCCGAAATCGAGCATTCGAGAATCAGCAGCGTGTATGTACGCGTGAATCCCGGTATCTGGAGGTCATGATCATGATCAAGGCAGTGGAGAGAAGTTTCGTTGCGGTCGGCATGGTCCTTGCGATCGTTATCTTTTCGGTCGCGTCCCACATGGTATTCGCCACGGATGGAGGGACCGAGGGGCCGGTGGTCACCGACACCCAGACAGGCGCCGCCCAGGAGAAAACCGACTGCCTCAACGACCCCTGCTGCCCGGTACAATGCGGGCCGTGCGAGGAGGGGTGCGAAGATTACAACGGCGTCAACCCCTCCAGCGGCGGCGGTGGCCACCGCAGCCCTTTTTATCCCGGTGGCGGGAGGGGAAACAGGCAAGGCCCCGGCGGTTGTATCGGCGGCAGTTGCGGCGGTTACTGGCCCGGACAGATTCGTCCCTACGGCGGGGGCATGCACACCATGCCCTACCCGGCCTCGATCTCCGGCCGTCCGTCCGCGGGCGGCGGTGCGGGTGTGAGTTTTCGGGACAGAATCGCCCCCACGCAAACGAATTTCGGCATCGGCTCCGGGAGCGGCTTCGACCGGAACATCGAGTTACACCAGGACACCGAGAACAACGCGAACCTGATAAGGACCTACGATCCGACCCTCGACTGCATCATTACGCTCATAGACGGCGACAACGGCAGTTCCCTCGTCCCGGATTCCGAGCAGGACACCTCCCCCGACGGGACCTTTCATCCTATCAACTGCGGGGGGATCGAAGACGGACAGCTCAAGGATTCGGAAGGCAACGATACCTCCTCGTTGTCGAGTGCCGACGAGGTGGTCGTAAGCCACTATAACCCCCATACCGAGACATTCCAGATCGTCGACCTGGCCGGCGCGACGGCCGGGACGCTGGGCGACGGCCTGCAGGTCCGCTTCGAGATGGACGACGGTTCCGGTACCGTCGTATCGGATACCTCCGACAACGGCCGCGACGGGACCGCCTGTTCCAGGATCGGCCGGGTGAGGGGCGAACCGGTCTGGTCTGCCGGGCACGAAGGCAATTGCCTGAGCTTCGACGGCACCGACGACTTCGTGGATACCGAATACAACCAGGACCTCGGTCAGTGGACGGTAGCCTGCTGGGTCAAGAGCCCGAATGCCCCGGCCTCTGCCGGCCCCTCCGGCCCGGTGCACCGGGAAAAGAACTTCCAGATCAACTGGAATCACGGCAACGTGGATCTTCGCGGGGCGGCCGCCGTGAAAGTCGCGGGCGCCTGGTACCCCGCGCGTTTCGGGACGCTCCAGGCGGATACCTGGTACCACCTGGCGGCCACGTACGACGGCGAGACGCTCAGCGCCTACAGGGACGGTGTACTGGTAACCGCCAACACCGACCCCTCCGGCGCTCCCGAGGCCGAGTCGGCGACAATGAAAATCGCCCGGCATGCCGCGAATGAAAATCACTGTTTCGCGGGGGACGTCGACGAGGTGCGGGTCTACTCGGCGTCCCTGTCCGCAACGGACGTCGATGACTTGTATAACGACCTTGAGCCGCTGCCCGGCAGCTTGGTAAGCCACTTCAAGCTCAACGAGGGAGAAGGCGGGCTCACCGCCGACGAGTGCGCCCCGTCCGGCCCGAGCTGGACTACCGGACACAGCGGTGGCGGGCTGTTATTCGACGGGACGGACGACAAGATCGTCATCGACGGCTATACCGGCATCGGGGCCGACAACCCCCGCACGGTCACCGCCTGGATCAAGACAACCACCGAAGAAATGCCCATCATAAGCTGGGGCAGGGAATCATCGAGTCATAAATTCGCGGTCCGCCTCAACGGCGGCACCGTAGCGACCGGGGCCCTGCGCTGCGAGTGCAAAGACGGGTACGTCATCGGCGCCCGCGACCTCCGCGACGGCCAGTGGCACCACGTGGCGGTGGTCCTGGGCTCCTCTCTCGGACCGGTCCGCATCAACGAGGCGGCCCTCTACGTCGACGGCGTCAGGGAGAATATCACCGCGGCACAGTCGAACACCATCGACACCGATGCCACCACCGGCGTCGATGTCAAACTGGGTACCGACTTCCACGGCTGGCATTTCGATGGAACCATGGACGACGTGCGGATCTACAACCGGGCCCTGGGCCGGGCGGAGATCGTCGCCCTCTCCGAGGCGACTTCGATACTCGTCGGCCGCCTGACATCGGTGAAGGACCGCAACGACCGGGGCGTAGACATCACGTACCGTTACAACCCCGGCGACAACTTCGACGGCGCCCCCTCCAAACAGTGGCAGATCGATACTATCACCGACGACCGCGGCAAGAGCATGACGTATCATTACCACTCGACACAGAAGGGCGGCCGCTGGGCCGTCCAGAGCGTGGACCTGCCCAACGGCGAATCGGTGAGCTTCGGCTACAGCTCCACGGGGTTCCTGGAGACCATCACGTATCCCGACGGGACCCAGTCGACCTTCTCCCGCAGCTACGACAGCACAAAACAGTGCACGAAGGTCCACTACCATGACATCGCGGGGAACCCCGAGTACCGCGACAAGGACATGTATGTCACCAACAACGTCAATATCCGCAGCCACGCCAACGAGAAGATAATGATGACCCCCCAGGCCACCGGCATCTGCCGCCTGATTACCAACGGCGAAGGGGAAGTGATCTATACCGATGCCGCGGATCCCGACGACTCTGAGATCGTGTACATCTACCACGGCGGCGGGAAAGTTGTCCTGCGGGACTGGATGCGAGGCCGCAAATACGGCACGTGGGACTGGGTCGACCCGGGCGACAAGAAGTTTACCTGGGACAAGATCGACTTTACCGCCGAATCGACGTACAACCAGTGGCATTACCCCAACGCACGCGCCCGGTATCTCGGACGGCCGAACTACAAGATCGACAAGACCGGCCGCCGGAAAGACTACCAGTACAACGCCGCCGGCTCGGTAACGCAGATAACCCGCCACGCCGACAGCACGGTCATCTCCAGGAAACAGTATAACGACCTGGAACTGGTCACCCGCAGCGAGGATGAGTTCGGGCGGGTCGTAAAATTCAGCTACGACTCGAACGGCAACATGCTGACCCGCGAGGTGGGCATCACGGTCGTCGGCGGCTCCGACGTCCAGCAGGACGAGTATGCCAAGTACGAGTGGAGTTACTACGACGGGGTCGAGGGGCCGGCGATAACCACCGGCCGCCAGGACGTCGAGGACCGGGCGGCCGATCCGCAGCCGGAGAACCTCAAGAAGTCCGAGACCGACGCCAACGGCAATGTAACCTACTTCATTTACGATTCAGACAGCGAGCTTATCGCCGTCGTGGAGCCCGACGACGAGGGGACCGGGCATCACGTGAAGGTCTCCTACGAGTATTACAGCTCCGGCAACATCAAGAGCACCACAGACGCGGTGGGCCGTAAAACGCAGTTCTATTACGATGAAAACGACCGGCAGGTGATGATCGAGTACGCCGACGGGTCTACCGAGGCGTTCGTTTACGACACCACCCCCTCCAGCGATACGGCCGGCCTGCTTGTCATGCGGAAGGACCGTAATAACATCGTCACCGAGTACGGTTTCGACAGTGCCGGGCGGCAGACCTCTGTCACCCGCGGCCATAAGACGATGGACGCGTCGTACAACGCCACCGAGAAGACGCTCAGTTACACGACGACCGCCACCGACATCGAGCCGGATGAGACTGCCTATACGTATATCGTGGGGACCACGGATATCCGGCACGTCACCCGCAACGGTGAACGAAAGACCTTCGCCTACGATTACCGCGGCAGGCAGGTGGAGGCTACCACCTATCCCCGGGACGGCGTGACACTGACGACCAGGAACATCTTCGATGACAACGAACTGGTTGCCACCGAAGATGCGTACGGCAGAAAGACCTGGAATGCCTTCGACGCAATCGAGGGCGACCGGATCAGGACGATCAGGGAGGCCGTCCCGAATGCCGTGACCGATGAGCTGAGCCTGGCGGCCGACGCGATACCCGCCGACTCCCAGCTCTGCAGTATCTTGCGGGACACGACACCCAATGCCGCGTTCGCTATCAGCGATAGAGAAAACGACGTTATTCTCGCATCCGGTGATCCGGAGATCACCACGGACCTCGTGGCCGCCGGCGACCTGGCGGACCGCTCGATCGACGAGCGGGGCGTGGTCAGTGCCTCGATAGCCGACAGCCGTGGCCGGACGACCGTCTCCATCGCGGCAGTCGCCACGCGCAGTTACGCATCCAATTATACCTACACCGACACGGCCGTTACGGATTCGAAGATCAAGGCGTTCAGCCAGACGATCTATGACGACAACTCCAACGTCACGCGCAGGAACAACCCCCGCTACTTCGACTCGGCGGATACCAACGGCTCCCAGAAAGACTACGTCGTGATGACCTACACGCGCCGGAACCTCCTGAAAGAACGGAAAGTCGCCCAGGCCGTCGACGACAGCGGATCTGAGAATAAGCAGAAGGCCACCGAGAGCTTTACCTATTACCGCGACGGGCAGCGGAAGACCATAACCGACTTCCGCGGCAACGTGACGGCCAACTACTACAGCCCGTGCTGCGCGCGCCTGGTGCTGACCAAGGATGCGGAGGGTAACGGCCATGTCCGGAGGACAGATGCGGGCGGACGGTCTATCTTCGCGGCGACGGTGCCTGATGCCGATTCGTTTATCACCGCACTCGGCGGCCTCGAGGAAAAACCCTCCGGCAGCGGCGAGATGCACCCGACGATATCGTTTATGCAGAACCTCCTGGATGTCGACGAGACGGCCTACGCAGATGCCGTGGCGATGTCTACCACCCGGTTCGATGAACGCGGGCGGACAATCGCCTCGACGACATGGTCGGATATCGACAGCCGGCCTGCATGGCCGACGAATGCCGGGGGATACCCGGATCGTCTGAACCCGCCGATAGCCACCGAAGGCAGCGAAGACTGGCAGAAGGATCCGAATACGGGCCTGACTTCGCTGAGGTATTACGACGACGACCTTACCGACGGCAGCGGCCTGGATGATCCGACGGCCGATAAAAACGTCTGCGATCTGCTGACCAAGGCCGAGGGTCAGAGCATCGACGTGGACGTGATAGTCGATACCGAGCAGGTGGGTGACGGTTCGGCAACATTGACCGTAGCTGCTGATGGGACATGGTCGGCCGGCGTATCCGGTGGAGGCGCTTCTGGAGCCATATCCGGTTCCCTCAATAACAGCGACTGTTCGGCGGTTACCTGGAGCATGTCGAAACCATACGGCTCTGAATCCGTGACCGGTTTCGGATTGTGCCGGATCAGTGAATCCCTAAGTCCCTACGAGGAAAGCGACGAGTCGATCACGTATGTCTCGAACAAGACCTACAGCGACGGCCTGGGCCGGACGATACAGACGGTGGATGGGTTAAATAAGATCGCCACGGCCGAGTACGCGTTCCGCTACGGGACCGGTTCGACGGACTGGTCATCCCGCAGCCGCGATCCGAACGCCGTTGGAACGGACGTATTTACCGATATCCGCGGCAGGACGGTCAAGACAGAGGACACGCAGGGCGACGGCACGCAGCGGAGTTACAATGTCGCCGGTAACG
The DNA here is from genome assembly GCA_964557575.1 of uncultured Planctomycetaceae bacterium. Taxonomy (GTDB): domain Bacteria; phylum Planctomycetota; class Phycisphaerae; order SM23-33; family SM23-33; genus CAZLBC01. The sequence goes on along the minus strand of CAZLBC010000090.1, from coordinate 909 downwards.
TCCTTGCCGTTACCGACGCGAAGAGTAAATCAACGTCGGTCGTCTACGATACCCGCGGCCGGGCCGTTCAAACCGAAGACCGCCGGGGCAAAACAACGGCGAAGTACTTCGATGTCAACGCCAACCTTATCAGGATCGTCGATGCCGACGCCTGGGATGACGGCAGTTCGTACGACGCCAACGCCTCCAATCCCCATACGCTGTATGTGCTTGATAATCTCAACCGGAAAGTCTCCGTCGCTTATCCCGGCCACAACACCGCCGCCAATCCGGGCGACAGCGATTACGATAAGAAAACCTTCACATACGACGCCCAGGGCAAAAAGACGAAGGCCACCGACCAGCTGGGCGAGTACGTGGTATTCGCGTTCGACCTGGCAGGTCGCCTGAAGACCAGAAAATACTACGCGTCCGACGACACCCTGAAGGATACCGACAGCTATACCTACACCGATTCATCCGGTGATGAGACGGGCCGGCTTGTCTCGGCCGAAAAGGGCCGGTACAATAACACCGTGGGATACACGCATGACGAAAACACGGGGCAGATGACGGCCGAGTCCTTGACACTGGACACGGACTCCGTGCCCGTCACCTACACCGTCGGCTACATATACAATTCCGTCGGCCGCCGGTCAGCCATCGAGTATCCCGACGGCAGCATCGTCGAGCGGGATATCACCAAGAGAGGCCGGCTCGATGAGGTCCTCTACGACGCAGACGGTGACGGCAGCGGCACCGCCGCGACCGTCGCCTCGCTTGCCTTCGATGACGGCGGCCGTGAGACATCCCGGACGCTGGGCAACGGCCTGGTGACCACCCGCGGCTATAACCGCAGTGATAACCTCGTTACGGACATAGACTGCACGGGGGTGGTGGATTTCGGGTACGGTTATGACGCGAACAAGA
>CAZLBC010000089.1:0-19160 GCA_964557575.1 uncultured Planctomycetaceae bacterium | reverse complement strand
CGCTTTTTACGGGCGCAGATACAGTGTGGAAATTGAATGGCACAGAGGAGAAAAAACCGCTACAATAAGGACCCTGTGGATTATTAAGCGGGGGGAGGATACGCCGCAGTTGACCTCGTGTTACGTGATGTGAGGGTATGACCATGAAAAAGCACATCAAAGAACTGGACGTGGTTGCGTTGCTGCAGGACCTGCCGGACCGGCACCTCGCCGCGGGCCAGGTAGGTACCGTGGTTGAGATTCTCGATACCGGTGTCTATGAAGTTGAGTTCAGCGACGAAGAGGGGCACACCTACGCCATGGCGGCATTGCATGAAGACCAGTTGATGCCGCTGCACTATCATCCCGTTTTTGCGGCGTGAACGCCCCGCCCGCGGACGCGTCCCCGTTTTTCACTCCGCCTCGCCCAGCGGCGCCATGCCCAGTTCCCGCACGATGTCGGCCGACGGGACCCGGAACAGGTGGGAGCCGCAGACGCAGTCGCTGCACCCGAAGCGGGGGACCGGCTCGGCCGACGCCATCAACTGCCGGGCCGCGCGGCACTCGGCCTTCCTGTCGCCCGGCCGGTGGTACGCCGCCAGGAGGCGGACGCCGGGAGCGTTCAGGAGGTGGTCGATGTGCCAGTGCCGCTTCTTGTCCCGGGCGAAGTGGCGGGTGACGCGCTTGCGGAGGTTGTTCTGCGCCGAGCCGACGTAGACGTACCGGCCCTTTTTGAAGTGGACGACCCCCAGCGAGCCGACCCGGCGGCACAGGTCGCGGGGGACCGCGATCAGGAGGCAGTAGATCCCCCTGATCGTTTCATCGCTGCGCGGTACCCGGTGTTCGGCCACGGCGTTCCTCGGCGGGTGATGCAGTATTCTCCATGACGGGGGCGCCGGTCATTAGACCACGTTCGCCGGGCGGATGCACGTTTTCAGGCGCCGGGGGCGGGAAAAGCGGCGCGGATTCCGGTATCATACCGGGACGATGGACGGGCAGGCAATCAAGCGCGAGTTCTTCGATCAACTCGACCGGGTCCCGGAGATATTCCGGCTTTTCGAGCACATCCCCGACATCATGTTCTTCATGAAGGACCGGGAGGGGCGGATCACCGCCGCGAGCCAGAGCTTCGCCGTGCAGATGGGCGGGACCGGCGAAGAGGACATCCTCGGGAAGGACGCCTTCGACCTCTGCCCCCGGGAGCTGGCGCGGGGGTACGCCGCCGACGACCGGCGGGTGATGGAGACCGGGCGGCCGCTGGTCAACTGGCTGGAGCTGAACCAGGGGCCCGATGGCGACGTCGGCTGGTTTCTGACCGAGAAGGTCCCGGTCTACGGGAAAGGCGGCGCGGTGATCGGCATCGCCGGGGTGACCCGGAATATTTCGAAGTCGCGGATGCTCCTGAAGCCCTACGACGAGTTCTCGGCGGTCATCGAGTACATACGCGACCACCTCGCCGAGCGGATCGAGATCCCCGCGCTCGCGCGGCTCGCGCACCGGTCCCTGAACCACTTCGAGCGGCGCTTCAAACAGGTCTTCGGGATGCCGCCCTCGCGGTACATCGTGCAGTTGCGGATACACACCGCCGCCCGCCTGCTCGCCGGGACCTCCCGGCCGGTCAGCGCGATCGCCCGGGAGGTGGGGTTTTACGACCAGAGCGCCCTGACGCGGTATTTCAAGCGGATCATGGGCGTCACGCCGACCGCGTTCCGGAAACAGTAGGGCGGGGGAGGGGCCGGGAGGGGGTTGGCGGCGATTTTTACTGTCGAATATCGCGGAGATTGCCGAAAAACACTGCGGTTTGCCGGGCGCCTGAAAAATGTGGGCATTGCGCGGTGAAAATGCTTTGAAAATCGTCCCCGGGCTCATTAGAATCCCGGGTTACACCGGGATGTGTCATATCTTTTGCCGTATGTTTGAGATGCCGGGACGATAGGACGATTGATGGTTATCGATTTTCTTGAAAGGAGAAAGCAATGACGGAAATGGTTTTCCTGGCCGAGGCCAGCCCCCTGCTTGACCAGGCGGTGGCGGTCGCCGGCGTGTTCGGCCTGGGCATGTGCTTCGCGCTGCTCGGCTCGATCAGCGTCAAGCTGATGCCCCACCTGAGCATCGACGAGGGCAAGTTCGGGACGCTGGTGTCCGCGTTCATGTTCACCTGCCTGATCGCGTCGCTGCTGATGGGCGTGCTGGTCGACAACGTGGGCTTCAAGGTCGTCGGCGTCGCCGGCTTCATCGGCGTCGCCGTCTGCCTGTTCCTGCTGTCCCGCAGCACGAGTTTCGGCGCCGCCGTGGTGGCGTGCCTCCTGCTCGGCTTCGGGGCGATGGCCCTGAACACGATCGGCAACGGGCTGCTGCCCAAGGTGCTGTACGAGGGCAAGAACGCCGGGGCCGCGTTCAACATCGGCAACATCTTCTTCGGGCTCGGGCTCTTCGTGACGCCCTTCCTGATCAGTTTTCTCTTCAAAAAGATGTCCTTCGGCGCCGCCGTGGCGGTGCTGGGCGTCATTCCCCTCGTGCTGACGGTCATTCCCGGGGTTGCGCCGCTCGAAGGGTACACGGGCGACAAGTTCGATGTGGCGGTGGCGGGCAGCCTGCTCGTCCAGCCGGCGACGATCGTCGCGGCCCTCGCGCTGTTCTGCTACATCGCCCTGGAGGCGTCGTTCTGCAACTGGCTGGCGCCCTACGGGAAGGAAGTCGTCAAGGCCGAGAAGCCGGACGTCACCGACGATGTCGCGGACGCCTCCGCCCAGCGGATGCTGTCGGTCTTCGCGATCGCCATGATGGCCGGTCGTCTGGTCAATGGGCTCCTGCTGGCCGAGATGCCGGCGGTGGTCGCCAACCAGCAGTACATCATCACCGGCGCCGGCATCGTGGCGGCCGTGGTGATCCTGATGATGATCGCCGCGAAGAAGTCGGGCGTGGCCTGGATCGCGGCGGCCCTGTCGGGGTTCGTCTTCGGTCCCTGCTTCCCGACCGTCCTCGGCGTCGCCGCGCCGAAGTACGACGGCAACTACTGGGCCACCAACTTCGGCATCATCTTTGCCGTCGGCCTGGCGGGCGCGGTCTTCGTTCCCAAGCTGATCGGGAACCTGGCCGCCAAGGGCGAGGGCGCTTCGATTCAGAAGAGTCTCAAGCTCCTGCTGCCCCTGTGCATCATACTGGCGATCCTCGCCGTGGCGCTGGCCTACGCCGGCGTCTCCGGCGACGTGGCCGCCAAGTAATGTACGGCCGATTGTAACTGCACCATCGCGCGGCCCGCGGTGGAGAGCCGGTTCGGTTCTCCGCCGCGGACCCGCTTTTTTTTGGGGGGGATTCTATTATGGGGACACCATACTTAATTCAAAATCATCCGCCGAATTTTGGGGACGCGATTTTGGGGACAGCATACCCGATTATGGACACACGATACCTGATTTGGATTCGTCCGCCGTTACGAGATCGCGATATGTTAATCGGTGAAATAACAACGGGCGCCCCATACTACCCTGGCCGAACAAGCCGGTTGATCGTCCCCTGCGCTTCTGTATGTGAGCCGCCGGCCTGCCGGCCGCCTTCCGCTTGCTCCGGGTCATCTGCCGACGGCGGAAAAGACGGGGGAAAAGGGAACGGAAGTTATTTTAATGAAGACGCTGGTTGAAAGATATTTTGATCAGGCAAAAAAAGACTCCCGTCCCCTTTTCCTGATCCGGCCCACCCGGTACAATCGTAGGTCACATCACGAGTTGAACTGTTCTGCCGGAAAGGAAGAAGCCATGAAGAACGTACTGTCGTATGCCGTCGTCATGTCCGCCTGCCTCGCCCTCGTCGCGGCCGTCGCCTGCGCGAAGGGACCCGAGAAGCTCAGTTATGTCGACCCGTCCACGCTGGAGAAAATCGTGAAGGCCGTCCCCGACGCGCCGCCCGCCAAGCCGGCGAAGAAGCGCACAATCCTCGTCATCTGGCGGTGCGACGGTTTCTTCCACAAGTGTATTCCCGTCACCAACGCGTGCATCGCGGTGATGGGCAAGAAGACCGGGGCGTACGAGGCGGTGATACCCGAGACCGCCTCCGAGCAGATGGGCTGGCTGACGAAGGAGAAGCTCGCGCAATTCGACGCCGTTCTCTTCAACAACACCACCCGCCTGAAACCCAGCGAACAGCAGCAGAAGGCCCTGATGGATTTCGTGAAGGGCGGCAAGGGTTTCATCGGCATCCACGCCGCGTCGGACAACTTCTACAAGTGGCCGGAAGGCGCGGCGATGGTCGGCGGCCTGTTCGCCGGCCACCCGTGGGGCGGCGGCGGCACCTGGGCGGTGAAGGTCGAGAACCCGGACAACCCGGTCAACAAGTCGTTCACGAGCAAAACCTTCACGGTCAAGGACGAGATCTACCAGATGAAGGATCCCTACACCCGGAAAGACCGGCGGATCCTGCTGAGCCTGGACATGTCCGATCCGAAGACCGGCGCCAAGAAGGGCCGGAAAGACGGCGACAACGCGATCGCCTGGATAAAGAAGTGCGGCGCGGGCCGGGTGTTCTACTGCAGCCTCGGCCACAACAACCACATCTTTTGGGACCCGGAGATCGTCGGCCACTACCTGGCGGGGATCCAGTACGCCCTCGGCGACCTCGCGGCGGACGATTCCCCCGAGTGATCGCGCTGAATGAGCACACGAACAGAATGAAAGGAACAGCAATGCGCGGATCGAGAATACTGACGGCGGCGTGGGCCTGCCTGGTCATGGCGGGGATCGCGGGTGCGGCGGAGCCGTACGCGGATGTGCTGGGATACGAGTTCGGCAAGGACCGCAAGCCGCTGGCGGCGGTCGAGGAGGCGATCAGGCAGGCGGCGGTCAAGGACTACCCCGCGATCGAGGCGCGGCTCCTGGCGACCCTCCGGGACACGAAGGCGACCTTCGCCTGCAAGCAGTGGGTGTGCCGCCGACTGCGCGAGGTGGGGTCGGAGAAGTGCCTGCCGGTCCTGGCGGATCTGCTCGACGACGAGAAGCTCGCGCACTTCGCCCGCCTGGCGATGGAGGGCATGGAAAGCGCGAAGGTCGACGAGATCCTCCGCGACGCGCTGAAGAAAGTCGACGGCGCGCTGCGCATCGGGATCATCAGCTCGCTCGGCGCCCGCGCCGACGCGAAGGCCGCCGGGCGGATCGCCGCGTTCCTCGGCGAAAAGGACGCCGACCTGGTCGGGGCGGCGATCTATGCCCTGGGCCGGATCGGCACCGCCGAGGCCGCGACATTGCTGAAAGAGGCCGACGTGCCGGAGAAGCTTGCTGCGCGGAAAAAGCAGGCCAGGATCGACTGCGGCTACGCCATGGTCGCGGCCGGCGACACGGCCGGCGCCGCGAAGATCGCCGCGGCACTGTTCGCGGCCGGCAACAGCCCGGTGGTCCGCACCGGCGCGCTCGGGCTGCTGTTTGCGGTCGAGCCGCAGAAGGCGGTCGCCGCGGCGATGAAGCTCCTGAAGGGCGACGACGCCCGGATGGCGGCCGCCGCCGGTCAGTTGCTCTCCCGCGCGGAGGGCGAAGGCATCACCGGGGCCCTGGTCGAGCGGCTGGGCGGCCTGGATCCCGCGGCGCAGGCCGTGCTGATCAGCACCCTGGCCACCCGGGGCGACCCGGCCGCCGCGCCGGCGATGGTCAAGATGATGAAGAGTTCGACGTCCGGGGAGGTCCGGCTGGCCGCCGTCAAGGCCCTGGCTGCGCTGGGCGGCGGCGACGAGGCCGCGGCCCTGTGCGACGTGCTGACCGACAAGAAACTCGGCGGCGAGGCCGCCACGTCACTGGAACGGATGCGCGGCACAGGCGTCGGCGCGGCGATCGGTACGATCATTACCGGGGACCGGGACGAGAACCTGCGGGCCCGGCTCGTGGAGATACTCGCCAGGCGGCGCGACGACAATGCCAAAGAGATCGTCTTGCAGGCGGCGGGTGATTCGTCCGCGGCGGTCCGCCGCGCGGCGTACAAGGCCCTCGGGTCGCTGGGCGCGCCGGACGACATCGAGAAGATGGTCGCGCTGCTGACGGCGGAGAAATCGCCGACGGCCCGCGGCGAGCTGGCGCGGTCGCTGTTCATCGTCGCCGACAAGCTCGACGGCCCGGCGCGGACCGCGGCCGTCATCGCGGGACTGGAAAAGGCGCCCGTCGCGGCGGTCCCGGCACTGCTGGACGTACTCGGCCGGCTGGGCGGCGAGGCGGCCCTGGCGGTGGTCAAGAACAAGGCCGCGGCCGACGACGCCGACATCGCGAAGGCGGCGATCAAGGCGATGGTCGGGTGGCCGGACACCTCCCCGATGGACGCGCTGCTGAAGATCGCGGAGACGGAAGAGGATACGGTTCGGAAGATCCTGGCGCTCCAGGGATTCATCACGATGGCCGGCCGCCCGTCGTCCCGCCCGCTGGAGGAGTCGGTCGCGCTGTTGAAAAAGGCCCTGTCCCTCGCGGAGCGGGCCGACGAGAAGCGGGCGATCCTCTCCCGGCTGCCCGATTTCGCGACGGAGGAATCCCTGGCGATCGCCGAGAAGTACACCGGCGACGCGGCACTGAAAAAGGAAGCGTCCCGCGCGGTGGCCGAGATCAAGAAGGTCCTGAGCCGGCCGGCCGCGACCGCCTCGCGAAACCAGAACACGGCCGCCAGGGCACTGGACGGCAACGCCAAGAGCCGGTGGGACACCGGCGGCGGCATGCAGCCGGGGGACTGGTTCAAGATCGAGTTCCGCACGGGGCCCCGGAAACTGAAGGGATTCACGATGACCCTCAATAAGTCGGGCAACGACTATCCCCGGTCCTACGAGGTGTACATCCTTCCCCCCGGCGGCGAGAAGTGGTCCGGGCCGGTGGCGAAGGGCAAGGGCCGGCGAAAGAAGGACACCGTGGTGAAGTTCAAGAAGCCGCTGGCGGTGCAGGCGATCAAGATCGTGCAGAAGGGGAAAGCCCGAAACCACTGGTCAATCCACGAGTTCACCTTTAACGCGGTGAAATAGTATCCCGTCCTGAAAAACGGGGACGGCCCCTCGCGGACCGTCCCCTTTTTTTGGGTTGATGTAACGACGACAAGGAGATGATGTATGCACAACTGCCTGGCTGTGGACGTCGGCGCCGGAAGCGGCCGTGTGATACGGGGGACGCTTGATGGCGAGGTCCTGTCCCTGGCGGAGATCGAGCGGTTCGACAACAGCTTCAGTTTTGTCGACGGTCACTACCGCTGGGACGTCGAGGGCCTGGTGGCGAGTATCGTCCGCGGGCTGACGCGGGCGATCGGGGAAGGGACGCACCCGCCCGCCGGCGTGGGGGTCGATACCTGGGGCGTCGACTTCGTCCTGCTGGACGACGACCACCAGTTGCTGGAACAACCGGTCGCCTACCGGGACGACCGGACCGACGGGATGATGGAGCGGTTCTTTCAGCTCGTGGACCGCGCGGAGGTCTACGCCCGGACCGGCATCCAGTTCATGAAGATCAACACGCTCTTCCAGGTGCTGGCGCTGCGGACCGAGGACCCCGGGCTGCTCGAGCAGGCCCGCCGCTTCCTGATGATACCCGATTACCTTCACTACCGCCTGTCCGGCGTTGCGGCGTCGGAGTTCACCGAGGCGACGACCAGCCAGATGCTGAACATCGAGACCGGCCGCTGGGACGAGACGCTCCTGGGGGCCCTGGGCCTGGATCGCGCGATCTTCTCTGACCCCGTCCCGCCGGGGACGGTGATCGGGACGCTCCAGCCGGCGGCCGGTGGCGGCGGGGCCCCGGCGCCGTCGGTGATCATGCCGGCGTCGCACGACACGGGTTCGGCCGTGGCGGCGGTGCCCGCCGCGGGCGACGACTGGGCCTTCATCAGCAGCGGCACCTGGTGCCTGATGGGCGTGGAGGTCAACGAGCCGGTCGCCACGGCCGAGGCCCTGGCGCTGAACTTCACCAACGAGGGCGGCGTCTGCGGCACCTACCGGCTGCTGAAGAACCTGATGGGCCTGTGGCTCGTGGATCGCCTGAAGGAAGACCTGGCGACGGCCCAGTCGTACGAGGAACTGATCGCCGCCGCTGCGGCCGCGCCGCCCTTCGCGACCGTGCTCTGCGCGGCCGACGAGCGGTTCTTCAATCCCGCATCGATGAAGGCCGCCGTCGACGAGCAGTGCCGGGTAACCGGCCAGTCGCCCCCGGACGGGACGGGGGCGTACATCCGCGCCGCGATGGAGGGCCTCGGGTTCCTGTTCAGGCAGACCCTCGCCGAGCTCCGGCGGCTCCAGCCGAAGCCGGTCAACCGCATTCACGTCCTCGGCGGCGGTTGCAGGAACACGATGCTCTGCCGCATGATCGCGGGGGCGACCGGGCTCCCGGTCTTCGCCGGTCCCGTGGAGGGGACCGCGACCGGGAATATCCTGGTCCAGGCGATGGCGGGGGGGGGGATCGATTCGCTGTCCGCGGGCCGGGCCGTCATCCGCAATTCGTTCGACATCGCGGAATACGAGCCCGCCGGCGTCACGGCCTGGGATGATGCCTGGCCGCGGTTCGAGGCGGCAACACGCGGGGTCGGACCACAGTAACTGCTTGTATTGCGGTAGTTAATATCGATTAATGGCCCCTATATGGGCCTTAGAAGCGATTTTGACCCCCTGAAAAACGGTTCTAACGCTTCGGTCACTGTATGCCGCAGCCACGACGGACTGCCGGCGCTTGCTGCACTCGGGCGTTTTACAACAACTCAAACAACTGCAACAGCGGACATCCTGCGCTATGCTGCGGGCTACACGGGGCGACGGGTATGGGGTGCCCGCTGTTTCTTCATCGATGAGCATACGACGCCTTGATAGCGGCGGACGTGTTCGAATTCAGGTATGTCCCCCGAATGTCCGCGTTCGAATTAAGTAAGGTGTCCCCGGAATTACTCCCAGTCCTTGAAGATGTGTCCGAGCTTTTCCTTCTTGGTCTGCAGGTAGCGGCGGCTGTGGGCGGAAGGGGGGATCTCGATGGGAACCCGCTCGACGATTTCCAGCCCGTAGCCGTGGAGACCGTATATCTTGCGGGGATTGTTGGTCATCAGCCTCAGCTTGCGGAGGCCCAGGTTCCGGATGATCTGGTGGCCGACGCCGTAGTCCCGCTGGTCGGGCTCGAAGCCGAGGTGAACGTTCGCCTCCACCGTGTCCATGCCATCTTCCCTCTGCAGCTTGTAGGCCTTGAGCTTGTTGATCAGGCCGATGCCCCGGCCCTCCTGCCGGATGTAGATGACCGCGCCCTTTCCTTCCCGGGCGACCGCCTCCATGGCGGCCAGCAACTGCGGGCCGCAGTCGCACTGCAGGGAACCGAACACGTCGCCGGTCAGGCATTCGCTGTGCACCCTTGCCAGGACGGGCTCGTTGTGGACGATCGGATTTCCGTCGTCGTCGAGTGTTCCCACGCCGCCCATGCAGAGGGCGATGTGCGGGTCCGGGTCCACCAGGGATTTGTAGGCGATCAGGTCGAAGTCGCCGGCGAAGGTATTCAGCCGGGTCTCCGCGGCCCGTTCGATCAGCCGCTCGGACCTGAGGCGGTACCTGACCACTTCCGCCACGCTGCACATCTTCAGCCCGTGCTTTTCGCAGAAGGCGTCGAGGTCGTTTCGCCGGGCCATCGTCCCGTCCTCGTTCATGATCTCGCAGATCACGGCGATCGGTTTGAGCCCGGCGAGTTCGGCGAGGTCGACGCTGCCCTCGGTCTGGCCGACGCGGAGCAGGGAACCGCCCTCCACGGCCCTGAGCGGGAGGACGTGGCCGGGGCGGACGAGGTCGGCGGGGGTGGCGTCGTCGCGGCAGCAGACCTGGATCGTTTTCGCCCGGTCGGCCGTGCTGATGCCCGTGGTGACGCCCTCGGCGGCGTCTATCGAAACGGTAAAGGCCGTGGCATAGGTCGACGTGTTTGCCGCCGTCTGGGGATGGAGACCGAGCGCGTCGGCCTTTTCACCCTTCATCGGCAGGCAGATGAGTCCGCGGCCGTGCGTCGCCATGAAGTTGATGATCTCCGGGGTGATCTTTTCAGCCGCGCAGACGAGATCGCCCTCGTTCTCGCGGGACTCGTCGTCCACGAGGACGATCATCCTGCCCTCCCTGAGGTCGGACAGTATTTCTTCGATGCTGTTCATGGTCAGCCCGCCTGATCAGGAATACCGATACCCGTACATTGTAGCTCCGTTTCGCGAAATCGTACAGGATACAGTCGGTTCTTCGGGGACACGGATGTGCCGGGGGCGGGAACACCGGGAGCGGAACAGGGGCAGGCCGGTAGACGGGCCGCGCGGCTATTGTTTCCTTCCGTTCGACCCGTTGCGCGTTTTTTGCCGGGTGCGCGTTTCACGCTTTTTTTTCTTGACCGCTTCGTCGAAGTGCAGAAAGACGGCGATGCCTCCCAGAACGACACCGAGTAGGATCGCGGAGAAGCTGAAGAGGCCGTAGTGTTCGAGGAGGTGATTCTGGGCGTCTCGCAGCGCATCGTAATCAGAACCCTTGACGATGGTGATGATGCCGACGACCACGAGCGTGACGCCCATGGTGATCAACAGGGGGATGGCGGCTTTGCGGAGGGTCTGGGATGACTGCCGGGCTTGCTGCTGTTTGAGTTTCTGCCGGCGGGCCTTGGTCTCGGACGATACCGGCGACCTGAGATCGGCCGAGCTCAGGCGCCCGCGGGGACGCGCGGAAGAGCGCCGGCCGCCGGAAGACGTCCCGCCCGCAAGTCTGGCCAGCTCGTCTTCGGGTTCCGCATCTTCTTCCGATTCGCTGACCGCGGTTTCCGTCTCCTCGTTGACGCTCCCGAGGTCGAGGACTTCCTCGTCCTCGTCGTTTTCACCGCGACTGAGTTCGGCGGCCTTTTTTGCCCACGTTTCGAGATCGTCATCCGGCTCGGCAACGGCGGTTTCGCCCTCTTCGCTGGCGCTGCCCAGGTCGAGGATAGCCTCTTCGCCACCGGTGGTGTCCCCGGAAGTTGCCGAACGGTCTTCCGGCCCGGTTATGGCCGTCTCCGCTTCGCGGTCGACATCCCCCGCATCGAAGATGTCTTCCTCTTCCCGCTGTTCATCCTCTTCGGCGGGATCCATCTGGGCTATGCCGCTTCCCAGGGAGGTGTCTGATGCGGGAGGGTCGATAAGATTTCGCGTATTCTCGTCGGTGTCGTTGTTCTCATCGTAACTCAATTGCGCTCTGCCTCCGGTGATAGCGTTGCTCTCATCTTGTCAACAAAGGACATGTATTGATCCGTACAACAGCGGCATTAGGAATTATAACTTTTTAGGTTATTATCTTTATAAGATACTAGTATAATTATAGAATACATCAAGGCGTTTGCCAGAAGAAATTTACGAAAGTGGGTACGGGTATGAATGTCAGAAAACCGTTTCGAGCGGGTTCTTTTTACGATGCCGACAGTGAACGGTGTATCGAGCATGCCAGACGATTGCTGGCGTCGGTTCACCTTCCTGAACATACAGGGGTCAATACCCTTGGCGGCCTGGTGCCGCACGCGGGCTGGTCTTATTCCGGGCGCCTCGCCGCGATGACCTTCCGTGCGGTCATGGAGCGGGAAGAGCCCGTTGCGACGCTGGTGATATTCGGGGCGGATCACACCGGCGCGGTAGGTGCCGGGGAGGTCTACGATGCCGGCTGCTGGGAGACGCCGCTGGGCCCGCTGGAGGTCGACGAAACGCTGGCCGCGGAACTGATCGACGCGTCGCCGTTGCTGCGCGGGAATCCCGACGCCCACGACGGGGAACATTCGATCGAAGTGCAGCTGCCCCTGATCCAGGCCGTCGATCCGGCCGTCAGGATCGTGCCGATCGGCATGCCCCCGGACCCGGTGGCCGTCGAGGCCGGACGCGTCATCGGGGACGTGCTCAACACGGCGGGCCGAAACGACGTGTGCATCATCGGCAGCAGCGACCTGACCCACCACGGCGGGCACTTCGGCAGCCCGGGGGGCAGCGGGGAGCAGAGCGAGGCGTTTGCCACCGAAAACGACGAGCGGATACTGGCGCTCGTGAAGGAACTCAAGGCCGAGGAGATCATTCCGGAGGTACGCAAAAGCCGGAATGCCTGCGGGGCGGGCGCCATCGCGGCGACCCTCGCCGCGGTAAGGGCGATGGGCGCGACCGCCGGACGCCTCCTGGAGTATACCAACAGCTACCGCCTGACCCGCGAGAATTACCCGTGGGTCCTCGACGACACGACGGTGGGCTACGCCTCGGTCGTGTTCGCCTGAACGTTTAAAAATATCCGTTTTTTATGGAAAAGGGGCGCCCTCGCCCGTCACAGGTACGGCGGGCCGCTGAAAGACGGCCACCTGCCGGCGAGCGAGGTGTTGTATGCGCATCAGTACGTATCTTCTTGACGTCGAAACGCAGCGGGACCTGTTTCTGCCGGGGGGGAGCTGCTTTACGGCGGCGTCGGGACGGGCCGGGGAGCAGATTGTCAGACTGTTCGCCGCGGCGAATCGCGCGGGCTGGAAGGTCATAAGCACCGTCCTCCGCCAGAAACCCGATCGGGAGGGGCTGATGGTTTCGGGTATCCCGCACTGCATTGAGGGGACGCCCGGCGAAATGAAGCTTCCGGGAACGCTGATCATGCCCGTGACCGACCTCGGGATGCGGGAGAGTACGGATATACCGATCGACCTGTTTCAACGGTATCGCCAGGCCGTGTTCGAAAAGCGCTATTCAACCGATATCTTCTCTCACCGCCGGCCCGAGCGGTTGCTCAGCGAGATGCTTCCATCGGAGTTCGTCCTGTGCGGGGCCGGGATTTCGCGCGGGATACTGCAGGCCGCGATCGGGCTTCGTGCTTTCGGGCATGCCGTGGTATTCGTGAAGGATGCCTGCATTTATACCGGCAGGCCCCGCGTGGCACGTGCCGTGCTTCGCATGGCGGCCAAGGGCGTCGAAATCGCGACAGCCGAGGAGGTGATATCCCGCGCGTTCGAGCAGTCTTGCTTTCGGGAATGTTCTGTGTTACCTATTTCGGATCATGTCGACAATGGAACAGCAATGGAACGTCAAGCGCCTCCTGGACTGGACCGCGGATTTTTTCCGTACGAGGGGACTCCACGCACCGCGGCTCAGCGCGGAGGTGCTGCTGGCGGAGACGGTCGGCTGGCAGCGGATGGATCTCTACACGCGTTTCGAGTACCGGCTTCGAAAAGAGGAGCTGGATAGATTCCGGCACTTCGTCAAGAGGGCGGCGGACGGCTATCCCGTCTCCTACCTGGTGGGAAAAAAGGAATTCTACTCGCTTTCATTCGCGGTTGGCCCGGGGGTGCTGATCCCCCGACCTGAGACCGAACTGATCGTGGACGCCGCGGTTGGGTACCTCCGGTGCCTCGATGCGCCGGGCACGGTCTGGGATGTGTGTACCGGCTGCGGCTGCGTCGCCGCCGCCGTCGCCGCGAATGCTCCCGTTTCGCAGGTACTCGCGACGGACATCTCCCCCGAGGCGGTCGCGATTGCCACCGATAATATCCGCACTCTCGGTCTGGAAGACACCGTCACCGTGGCCCGTTCGGACCTTCTCGACATACCGCCGGCATGGACGGGGGAGACGGTATTCGACTGCATTACCGCGAATCCGCCCTACGTCGCCGACAACGAGCCCCTGGGGCCCGGCGTGGAGAGCGAGCCCGCGGTGGCCCTCGTGGCCGGCAGCGACGGGCTCGACGTCATCAGGCCGCTCGTGGCGGGCGTTGCCGGCCTGTTGAAGCCGGGCGGGCTGTTCTGCATGGAGTTCGGTATCGGGCAGGTCGAGGCGGTGCAGGAACTGGTGGACCGGACCGACGAATTCGAGTTTCCCGATATCCTGAACGATATCCAGGATTTGCCGCGCACCGTCACGGTGCGTCGGAAGTCATAGGGACAATGAACGGACTTGATTCGGGGGACAGCACACCTGATTCGAAAATCGTCCTCTTTCCGTTTCGGGAACAAACAACAACGGACACCCTATACCCGGGAAACAACAACGGACACCCTATACCCGGGAAACAACAACGGACACCCTATACCCGTTGCCCCGGTTGACAAACCCGGCACCTCATCATACGGTTCAGCCTGTGAGCCGCCGGCCGGTAGAGTAAGGCCGCCTTGTTACGGGGTGTACGGGGGAAGACGGGGTTTTTGAAGCAGGGTTGCGCAGAATGCCCATTGTTGTATATAAAAGGTACGTGCCGGCAGCCCGTTGCTGGTATCGACTCCGTCCCCCGAACCGTCACGTTACAGAAACGCGTGATATACAACGACCGCACCGATGCAGAGCGCCACGAGTCCGGCGGCGATGTAGAGAAACATCCGGGCGATTTCCCGCGGCAGCCGGGACGGATGCTGCGTCCGTATCGTTCGATAAATAATCGCGATGGAAATACAGAGCGGTATGATGAGCCACGGCACCGTGTGCCAGGGGATCGGTACGGGATTGTAGAAGAGGGTGGCCGTCTGGATCATGCGTCTTCGCTCCCCTCGTTCCGGTCTTTCGATGGATCGGTCTTCCCGCCCGGCGGGGCGTACTCCCCGTTTTCAGTGGCCGGTGCGGGCGATTCGCCGCAGACGCCCATCAGGCAGAGAATGGCGGCGTCGAACACGACCAGGATATTCATCATTCCCGCGATACCGGAATACGCCCGGGCGACGTTTTCGTTGGGCGGCACGAGCGCCAGGTTTCTCTTCGCCAGCCCCCTGTCCCGTTCCATCTGGGCCTCGGGCGGCTTGTCGTCGGCCCGCGGATGCAGTTCCTCTTCGTAGAGTTCGAGGTCGGGGTCGCCGAGCAGTTGCCGGTAGACGTTCCGCTGGCGATACCAGGTAATGATGCCGTTAATGCCGGTGCCCATCTGGGCGTAGAACCACTTGGGGTGAAAACGACTGTCGACGGTCATCACACCGCCGATCGCGATGCCGATCCAGAACGTGATCGTCACCGTCAGGAAGATGATGATACCGCGAACGCGCCGCCCGAGGTAAAAATGGCCCGCGCCGGGAACGAGCCACGCGAGAAAGGCGGCCACCAGCCATATTTTCCCGTGTTCCGTTCCGCCCGTTTCTTTTTTGTCTTCTGCTGCCATTAACGTCAATCGCTTTCCACGGGTATACCACGGATTACATGAATCCGCCGTTCCTGAGTTGTTCCATCGTCAGTCCCTCTCGGGCCGCCGGGTCCGCTTTTCCCATCCTCCTGAGAAACGCCAGAATATACTTGCCCAGGATGTCGGTCTCGATGTTGACCTTCCTGCCGACCGGCATATCGGAAAGGGTCGTGTGTTCCAGCGTTTCGGGTATCAGGGCTACGGAGAAGTCATCGTCACCCACCGCCGCGAGCGTGAGGGAGACGCCGTCGACGGCCACGGAACCCCTGGTGACCATCAGCGCCGTCAGTTCGCGGGGAGCCGCAAAATCCACCCGCATCCAGCCGCGGCGTTCGACCCGGGTGACCGTCGCGGTTCCGTCAACGTGCCCCTGCACGATATGGCCGTCGAGTTGCGCGCCGGCGGCCAGGGCGCGCTCCAGGTTGACGCGATTCCCCGCCCCGAGCCGGCCGGCGGTGGATGTTTGCAGGGTTTCATCGATGATATCGAACGACGCGGATTCGCCGTGGACGGCGGCGGCGGTAAGGCAGATACCGTCAATCGCGACGCTCGCGCCGCTCGCGAAATCGTTCGCGACCGAACCGAGCGTGACGGTGACGCGCCTCCCGCCGGCGGTTTCCGCAACGGATTCAACCGTGCCGATTGCTTCGATGATGCCTGTAAACATTGTCGTAATACCTGTCCGGCAGTGGTTGCTGAACATGTTACCTGAATAACCGTTCTTTGACCAGTAGTCCCTTTACGGCGGACGTGAGGCTTTTTTTGCGCCGCAGCCGACTGCTGTGCGTATTGCCGCCCGGGTTTTATATTGGATTTATCTTTTTCGTCCGGGTGGTCAGCGATTACCATAGACCGGTATGGCAGGACGCGCCGACGCGACACCGGTACCAGCAATTTGGAAAGGCATTGATTATGCAGAACGAGGATGCGGCAAAGGCCGTCAGGAACGTACTGGTAATCTTGAGTATCGACGGGTCGATTTCGGATGAGGCGAAGGGCTTCCTCGCCGGGCTGAAGCGCAGATTGCAGATCGATGAATCTGAATTTTCCCAGCTTGTCGCGGAGTATCGCCAGTCGCCCCAGAGCATGGCGATACCCAGGGGCCAGCAGGGCAGCGATGTGTTCAAAATGCTCATCGAGGCCGCAAAGGCCGACGGCAAGGTCGTTCCCGCCGAGCGCGATCTGCTTGAACGAGCGGCCGGCCATATCGGATTGTCGGACATGGAGACCCAGTCCCTCATCCCGGGGATGGAGGAAGTGGTCGACACGATACACGACAGGATCGACCGGATCTACGAGTCGTTCAACGAGTGGAACAGCGATACCCGGCGGGCGCGGGTGGCGGAAATCGGCAGCTTCGGCGGCCCGTCGGTGGTGCCGCTGTTGCAGGTTCTGGAGAGCTACCGGGTTCCCGATGAGACGACCGACAACCTCGAGTTGAAAACGCTGGTGGCGCAGCAACTCGGAGAACTCGGTGATCCTCGTGCGGTCTATTACCTTTCGCAACACGTCAATATCGGCGACACCGACGACGAAATATCGAATGCCTCCTTCCGGGATGCGTGTTGCAGGGCCATCGGAAATATCACGGGGCAGGATTTCGGCGCGGGAGATATCCAGGAAGCCGTCAGAGAATGGTGGCGGGGGGCAGGCAAGGAACACTACACGGAACTGGCGATATAGACGAGGGCCGGCTTTATAACCTGAAACGGTATTCGTGTTGGCAAAGCATTAACCTGCGGTGATGCCGAGTATTGCGCTGGCAATAGAGAAGAATATCAGGATGCTCGATATGTCCATCAGACAGGTGACGAGCGGGCCGGAGGTAACGGCGGGATCGATGCCGACCCCTTGGAAAAAGAAGGGGAGCATCGATCCCATGATATTGGCTATACAGACCGCGGTGATCATTGCCAGGGCCACGGCGGCGGCGGTTGCGTAACTCTCCGCCGTGGTTAACATGATCGCGATGAGCGCGGCCAACAGTCCCAGGATCAACCCCATTATCAGGCCCCGGAAGATCTCCCGCGTCAGCACTTTCAGCCAATCTTCGAGCTGTATTTCCCTGATGGCGATACTGCGGATCATCAACCCGGCGATCTGGTTTCCGGCGTTGCCTGCACTGGCGTTTATCAGGGGCATGAACATGGCGAGCAGGGCGAGTATTTGCTGGTACCCTTTCAGGATCATGACGGCCACGATTTCAACGGCCATCAAAAGCACAAGCCACGGCAGCCGCTTTTTCATCATGCCGGCCATGCCGGTTGTCAGGTAGGTTTCCTCCGTTGCCAGGACGCCGGCCATCATTTGAATATCCTCGGTCACTTCTTCCTCGGCTATATCCATGATGTCGTCGTGGGTGACAATGCCGACGAGGGTGCCGTCGCTGTCGACGACCGGCATAACCGCGGCGTCGTATTTCATGAACACCTCGATTGCCGTTTCCTGGTCTTCCCAGACATTAAGCGCGCCGAACTGGTTGTCCATCAGTTCTTCGACTATGTGATCAGGTTCCGCGAGAATGATGTCCTCGAGGTAGATTTCGTCGATCAGTTTCCAGTCGTCGTTTATCACGTAGATGATATTGAATGTTTCACGGCTTTCGGCAATGCGGCGGATATGACGCAGGACCTTTTCGATCGACCAGTCTTTCCTGACGGCGACATACTCGGGGGTCATCAGCCTGCCGATTGAATCCTCCGGGTAGGCAAGAAGGTCCTTCGCTATTTCAAGTTCGCGCCCTTTGAGATAATTCATGAGCCGCTGGGCGCTCCTGCCGGGCATTTCTTCCAGCAGTTCCGTGCGGTCGTCGGGGGGCATTTCCCTGATGATGTTGGCGACGTGATCGCTGCTGAGTGTGTTGATGAGGGTTTTTTGCTGGTCGATCTGCAGGGACCCGAATATTTCTACCGCCGTTTCCTTGGGCAGCATGCGAAACGCGACCGCCAGCGCATCCCGGTCCGGCAGGGTTGAAAAAAGGTGGGCGAGTTCGTGCACCTCCATCTTGATCAGCCCCCCCTTGAGGCGGCCGAGTTGCCGCTCCTCAACCATTTCGTGGATCCAATCTGCCGTAATCATTTCCTGCATGCGGTTCTCGCCCTGCAAAAGTGACTGGTTATTGTGGCTGTGATTGTCCCGGTTGTCAATCTTCCGGGAGATCATATTGCCGGTGGCTTTAAAAGTCGGGACAGGCGATATATAATATAGGGTGTCCGTATGCATGGAAGGTCGCTCCCGGCCCGCGGCGGCCGGGAGAGGAAAGTCCGAGCACCATGGAATCGCGGCGGTGGGTAACGCCCACCGCCCCCCGTTTCGACGGGGGGTAGGGACAGTGCCACAGAAAACATACCGCCCCGGCGCGGCCGGGGTAAGGGTGAAATGGTGCGGTAAGAGCGCACCGCGGCGGCGGCGACGCCGCCGGCACGGCAAACCCCGCCGGGTGCAAGGCCAAACAGTGATCCTCGCGGCGCGGTTCCCGTCCACGGATCACGGGTAGGCCGCTTGTCCTTCGGGGCAGAGCCCGGCGGCAACGTCGGGTCCAGATAAATGGCCTTCATCTTCCCGGGGTGCCCGCCCGCGGAAGAACAGAACTCGGCTTACAGTGCATGCGGCGGGCGTTTTTTGACCGTCGATCTTGACGGTTGGTAGGGCGGAGATATAATCCCCCTCCGGTAATGTTTTCGGAGCGTAGCTCAGTTTGGCTAGAGCGCTGCGTTCGGGACGCAGAGGCCGCTGGTTCAAATCCAGTCGCTCCGATAAAAAGCCGGCCCTGCAGGGCCGGCTTTTTTTACACCCCCACCCCCACCCACACACATACACATACATATAGACACCCAATTCAATAAAAGCGTATTTAAGGCTTTTGGTGGTTCCAGTATCTGATTAATTTCTTACATCACTTTCACATCAGGAAGTAGATTTTAAATATGGGGAGGTTAAAACAGGGGAGATCAGTCACTTGTTCGTTTCACCGTCTCTTGTTTTGACGTGTTGTTACCCTTTCCCTTCTCTGTTTCCCCAATTGGTTGTACTGTACGTTCTCTATCTGTCGTTATCGGTCAGGTTGCGGCCGGCAGCGGGGTAAAGGCTCCGCGTGCTGCCCGCAGG
>CAZLBC010000088.1:0-19327 GCA_964557575.1 uncultured Planctomycetaceae bacterium | reverse complement strand
GCACGCGAAGGACGGCAGGGGCAGCGGGCACCTCGACATGACAAAGACCCGGCTCGAACCCGCCGGGCTCCTGGGCACGCTCCTGGACATGGCGCAGATCGGGGAGGGCTTCTCCGCGGTGACGATCAGCCCCGTGGACTTCGAGATCAAAAACGGCCGGATTTATTACGACAACTTCACCATGACGTTTCCCGCGGACTTCGACCTGGTCTTCCGCGGATCGGTCGGTTTCGACAACACCGTGGAGATGTGGGTGTCGGTCCCGGTCAGGCCGGGCGTGCTGAAGAAGTTCGGCGCGGCGGGGCCGGTCGAGCAGTACGCCGAAATCCTGAACGAATCGAAGGTGCGGATCGAAATCCCCATCGTCGGCGATCGCCTGAATCCGCGGCTGGGAAAAGTCGACATCCGTCCGCTCATCGAGAAGGCCGCGAAGGCCCTGCTGGAAAAGAAGGCCAAAGACGGCGCCGGCGGCCTGCTCAACAACCTCATGGGCAAGAAGAATACGTCCGGGGACGGCACGGCCGATACCGGCGGGAAAAACGAGACTGACGGGCAAGACGACAAAAAGAAACAACCCGGCGCCGGCGACCTGCTGAAGGGACTCCTGGAAAAACCGGCCGAGGAAAAATAGCCGCCCATCGGCGGCACCCGTCCAGGATGCATCCGTCAACCGGTCCGCCGCATATCTCTGCGATTTGTCGCCTTTCCGCAGGCAATTTCCCTTACGCGCACGTCAAGCGGCCGCTGTACTTCGGCTACGGATTCATCCCCTTCAGCCCGCGTTTCAACCCGGGCGGTGACCGGCAGATCCGCATCGCCGACGCAGAAAAGGCCCTCCTCGATTACTTCTATCTCCACAGCAGTTGCGACAGCGAGGACCGGATCAGGGAACTCCGGCTCGACATGGACATCGTCAGGGAAGACGTTGACAGGGAAAAACTCGACCGGTATCTCGACCGGTTTCGGTGCCGGGCCCTCGAAAAGAGAATAGCCTGTTTCAAGGGAGTATGTCATGGTTAGCATGGAGGAATTATACGCGGTCTATCCCGAAGAACTGCGGTTGCCGCGTTTCAGGGAATTCATTCTCAAGGAATATCTCCAGTACAAGATGCTGGATAGCATAGCCGGTTCCGACTGCGCGGGTAAGATCAGTTTCATCGGGGGAACCAATCCGCGGAGTGCCGGGACGTCGACCTCGCAATGAAGGTCCGGGACGTGGAACGATTGCTGTTCGACCCGGCGGAAAAGAAGAAGATCCTGCTGTTCAGGGTCTACATGGCCCAACGGGGGTTTCCCCGCGCCGTAAGGGACCCTTTGAAAAAAACGCGCGTTTTTGGCCGCGCGGCGGTTTAATCTCCGTTTCGAATACGGTATAGTTTTTTTTTGGCGCTCATATTTCACGCCGACGAGAATCCACGTTTCCAGAAATGTATAAAGGAGAACACGATGGCTATTACCAGACGGACATTCATCCAGACGACGGCCGCCGGTGCCGCGGCCGCGTCATTCGGCCGCGCCATCCCGCTGCGCGGCGCCGAGAAGAAGCTGCGCTTCGCCCAGATCGGCTGCGGCGGCCGGGGCAAGGCCCACCACGGCATGTGGAAAAAGAAAGAAAACTCGTTCGTCGCGGCCTGTGATTACGAAAAGGGCAAGGCGAACATGTTCAACACGTCCGCCTTCCCGGACCTGATCAGGGAGACCAACTACCTGAAGATGTACGAGAAGGCGCTGGACAAGATCGACGCGGTGATCGTCGCCACGCCCGACCACAACCACTTCTCGGCGGCGATGATCGCGCTGGAGGCGGGCAAGGCCGTCTACTGCGAAAAGCCCCTCGCCTGGAGCGTCCGGGAGTGCCTGGACCTCGCGGCGATGGCGAAGAAAAAGAAGGTCGCGACCCAGATGGGCAACCAGGGCAACGCCCAGCAGGGCTGGCGCGACTGCTACAACCTCATCCATTCCGGCGTGATCGGCACGGTCACCGAGGTCAAGACCTGGACGAACCGGCCGGTGTGGCCGCAGGGCACCAAGAACCCGGGCATCAGCGACAAGCCGATCCCGGTCCCCGACGACGTCGACTGGGACGCCTTCCTCGGCCCGGCGCCGGAACGGCCCTTCCGCGGCAAGCTGAATTTCAAGTGGCGCGGCTGGTACGACTACGGCTGCGGCGCCCTCGGCGACATGGCCTGCCACACCACGAACGCCATGTTCCAGATCATGAAGCCCGAGTTCGACTGCACGGTCGAGCCGATCAAGATCATCGGGCGGAACGAACTGCTGTTCCCCGACAAGCAGATCATCAAGTGGTCGTTCGCCAAAAAGGGCGACTGCCCGGGCTTCGACGCCTACTGGTACGACGGCAACCTCAAGCCCGAGGTGCCCGAGCAGGTCGGCAACAACAAGCTGCCGCGGACCGGGTCGATGTTCATCGGCGAGAAAGGCGTCCTGATCTCGGCCAGCGACTACAACGCCAGCCCCGTCATCTACCAGGACGGCAAGAAGAAAAAGGGCAGCGAGTTCACGGTCGAAAAACTGGCCCCGAAAACCGCCGGCGACATCCACAGCAACTTCCTGGCGTCGGCGAGCGGCGCCGCGCCGTGGGACGCGACCTGCTCAAACTTCATGTACTCCGGCAAGATGACCGCGATTATCAACCTGGGCATCATCGCCGAACAGGTCGACAAGAAGATCACCTTCAGCGGCGACACGATGAAGTTCGACGACGCGGAAGCGAACAAGCTGATCGGCCGCACCCCCCGGAAGGGCTGGGAGAAGGCCTACACGCTGGCGTGATGTAAGCGCGCCGCCAGGAGTATCATCACCGGGGCCTGTCCCGCCGGCGCCCCCGCGGCGACGGCGGGGCGGGCCCCTTTTTTTCACCGATTGAAACCACGCCGCGCGCGGCGCTATACTACTTCCACAGGAGGCAGTCATGGATTCGCAATCGGCACCGTTCGAAGAAGTCGCGGGGCTTTACCGGATCGTCCCGCTGAAACCGTTCCGGCACACGCCGGGCGTGCGGTTCGACGTGGTCCCCGAAGAACTGGCCACCGCCCTGAAGGGCATCGACGTCGTCGTTCACGACGCCGAGGCCCTGTCGCCCGGGCCGGTCGGCGATGTCGCGCGCCCCTGGTACATGCACCCGGCACAGGAGGACAACCTGCTCGTCCTGCGGGGGGTCCGGCACACCGAGGTCTACACCCCCTCCCACGGGACGGTCGAGCGGTTCGCGGTGGCCCCGGGCTCCGTCAGGAAAAACGGCGAACTGCTCTACGAGGGCGCGGCGATGCTGACCTGGCCCTGCGGGGTGTTCCACCGGATCGTCAGCGGCGCCGACGGCAGCGCCTCGGTCAACTTCGCCCGGCGGTTCGCGGGATTCGACGTGAAGACGAATTTCAGCATCTACGACCTCGACACCGGCACCGGCGAATACCGGGTCATCCGCGCCGGCCACCGCGACCAGGACGGGTCATCAGCTCCTCGATGACGGCCGTCACCTCCTCGCGCCGGTCGCCGGGAAAGGTCACCAGGCGGTGGTTCTTGTCCGGCGTACCGCGCCACTCGTTGGTGCCGTTCGCGAAGATGTGGTTGTGCCCCTCTTCCCGGACCCGCCAGAACGGCGCGTCCGGCCGGACGGCGTAGAGCACGGCCACCTGGTCCCAGCTCGACCGGGTGGGCCGGTCGCCGAGGTACAGCTCGTAGGCCCGGCGGACCGGATTCCCTTTCGGCGTCTTCCCGAGCCCCTTGCCCGTCCGGACCTTCCGGCCGAGCCCGCTGAAGAAGACCGGCGTCGGCCACCGCGTCGCCGCCGCGACGGCGGCCCCCGGGTCGGGCATGAAGTTCCCGTAGTTGCCGTGCTTCAGGTGGCGCGGGTAGCGGCCGCCCATGCACACCCACCGCGCGACGTGCCGCCGCACCAGGTCCGCGCCATTCAGCGGGCTGTGGCGGTCCGGGCCGGAGTCGAGCAGGTCCCGCAGGTTGGTCAGGTAACCGACGGTGACCACGACCGCGCTGCGCGCGGGCTGTGCCGCCAAGACCCGCCGGTAGACCGCGACCGCGGACGGGGCGTCGTCGTTGGTTTTCAAGCGGGTGGGAAACGCCGCCGCGATCTTCCGGGCGTAGCGCGACCCGCGGTTGGTCGGGGCCCCGTCGCCCTTCGGGCACCCGACGGGCAGGTCCGGCCGTCCGTACCAGGCGTTGATCGCGGCCGTGCAGGGCACCGACCACCGGTATTTCGAGCTGACCACCGTGGCGAGGATCTCGGCCTCGCCGGCGTCGGCGAGGGCGTGGAGCATGGCGAGGGCGCCCGCGTCGTCGCAGTCGGTGTCCATGTCGGTATCGAAGACGATCCCGACCCGCGCAGCGGCCGGATGCAGGAGCACCAGCACCGCCGCCGCCGGCAGGAGAATGCGTACGCGATAATTCAATCTCATGGCAGCACCTCCCGGCGATCGATCGCGTCGCCGTTCTGTTGTATACTATGCATCCCGCGACCGGGTCGACGCAACCCTTTTTTTTTTGCGGCCGCGCGGCCGTACCGCCCGTCGCGAAGAATGCGCCGGAAAAGTCCTTGTGCCCGAATGCCGGCGGAGCTATAGTAATAATATGTCCTACATATAAAAGGTGCCCCCGATGCAGGGAAAAAAGATCGCGTCCGACAGCCTGACCGACCGGGCGGAGGCGAGCATCCTCCGCGAGATACGGGACGCCGGATACCGCCCCGGCGACAAGCTCCCGGGCGAGAAGGATTTCGCCGAGCGACTGGGTATCAGCAGGAACATGGTCCGGGAGGCCCTCAGCCGGCTGCGGATGCTCGGGGTGCTCGAGTCCCGCCGGAAGCGGGGCATCGTCCTGCGGGAGCCGGACTTCCTCGGCGGGTTGCGGCGGATCCTGCTGCCGGACCTGATCGGGGACGAATCGGCGCGGGAACTCTTCGAGCTGCGGCTGGTCATCGAGATGGGGATGGCCGATCTGGTCTGCCGCCGCCGGACGCCGGCGGCCCTCGCCGAACTGGAGGAGGCCGTCGAGCAGTGGGAGGCCGCCCTGACGCGGGAGGAGCGGGTGCAATCCGACATCGCGTTCCACGCCGTGCTCTACCGGATGTCGGGCAACCGGCTCCTGTCGGAATTCCAGGAGCTGCTCCGGGCGTTTTTCCGTGAGGCCGTCCGCCGGGAAAGCGACCCCCCGCCCGACCCGGTGCCCCACCGGCGTCTGCTGGAGGTCCTGCGTGACGGGACCGCGGCCGAATACCGCGAGGCGATGCGGAACCACCTCGAACCGCATTTCCGGATGCTCGACGCGTGGCCCGGGTCGGGAGAGGCGGAGGAGACCGGTGACCAGGAATGACGCCGCCGCGATAACCGCGCTGCTGCTCTCCCTGGCATGCGCAACCGCCGGCGCGGACGGCGGGCTGCGCTTCTCGGCGCTGTCCCCCCTGCCGCCCGCACCGGGCAACGACGTGCAACCGGGCGTGGCCGGGCCGTTCGTCGGCGCTCACAACGGGACCCTCATCGTCGCCGGGGGCGCCAACTTCCCCGAAAAACTCCCCTGGCGGGGCGGCAAGAAGGTCTGGCACGACGAGATCTACGTGCTCATCGAGGACGCGGCCGGCGCGCCGGCCTGGCGGACGGGGTGGCAGTTGGAGCGGCCCCTGGCATACGGGGCGGCCGTCTCCACGAAGGAGGGCGTCATCTGCATCGGCGGCTGCGACGCGGACCGCTGCTACCGCGACGTGTTCCTGCTGAGATGGAACCCGGACGCGGAAGCCGTGACCCGAAAGCCGCTGGCCCCCCTGCCCCGGCCGCTGGCCTTCGCCGCCGCCGGGCTCGCGGGGACGACCGTCTTCGTCGCGGGCGGGCAGGAATCGATGAGAGACGCCGTGGCGACGACCGACTTCTTCGCCTTCGACAGCGCGGCAAACCGCTGGCGGGAGCCGCCGTCGTGGCCCGGCCCGCCGCGAATCCTGCCGGCGGCGGCCGCGCAGCACGACGGCACCACCGACTGCTTCTACCTGTTCGGCGGGCGCCACATCGCGCCGGAACGGCCGACGGCGATCCTGACCGACGCCTGGGTCTACCGCCCCGACCGCCGGGCATGGGAATCGCTCGGGGAGGTCCGCCCGGAGGGCGCCGCGGCGCCCCTCTCCGTGATGGCCGCCCCCGCCCTGCCGGCGGGGACCGCGTCGATCCTCGTCTTCGGCGGCGCGCGGGGGAAACTGCTGGTGCGCCTCGATGAACTCGATCGCCGGATCGCATCCGCGGCGGGGGCGGAAAAGGAAACCCTGGCGGCCGAGAAGAACCGGATACTCGAGAACCACCCCGGCTTCAGCCGGGACGTCCTCGCATTCAACACCGTCACCCGGACCTGGACGCGGATCGGGACGGTGCCCGGCCCCGCCCCGGTCACCACGATCGCCGCCCGGTGGCGCGGCCGGATCGTCATCCCCTCCGGGGAGATCCGGCCCGGCGTGCGGACAAGCGCGGTCCGCGCCGCGGCGCCCCCGGCCCCCCCGCCGTTCGGGGTCCTGAACTACACGGTCCTGGGGATCTACCTGGCGGCGCTGGTGGCCATGGGCTTCTACTTCTCGCGCCGCGAGAAGACCACCGACGACTTCTTCCGGGCGGGCCGGCGGATCCCCTGGTGGGCGGCGGGGATCAGCATCTTCGGCACCCAGCTCAGCGCGATCACCTTCATCGCCATCCCCGCCAAGACCTACGCCACCGACTGGCGGTACTTCATGTTCAACATGGCCATCATCATGGTCGCCCCGGTCGTGGTCTTCCTCTTCCTGCCGTTCTACCGGCGGCTGAACGTGACCACCGCCTACGAGTACCTCGAGAAGCGGTTCAACCTCGTCGCGCGCCTGGCGGGCAGCGCGATGTTCGTCCTGCTGCAGTTCGGGCGGATCGGGGTGGTCCTGTTCATCCCGTCGATCGTCCTCTCGGTGGTCACGGGCATCGACGTGCGGGTGTGCATCGTCCTGATGGGCGGGCTCAGCATCCTCTACACCGTCCTCGGGGGAATCGAGGCGGTGATCTGGACCGACGTCATGCAGGTGGTGGTGCTGGTGGGCGGGGCGATCCTGGCCACGGCCGTCATGCTGCTGGGGCTCGACGAGGGCCCGGCCGCGTCGCTCGCGGCGGCCGGCGCGGCCGGCAAGCTGCACACCTTCGATTGCGCGCTCGACCTGCGGTCCCCGACGCTGTGGACGGTGGTCCTCGGCGGCGCGGCCGCCAGCCTCATCAGCTACGGCACCGACCAGGCGGTCGTCCAGCGGTACCTGACCACCCGGGACGAGCGGCAGGCGGCCCGGGGGATCTGGACCAACGCCGTGCTGACCGTGCCGGCCTCCCTGCTGTTTTTCTTCGTGGGGACCGCGCTGTTCCTCTTCTACCGCGACAACCCCGGCGCCGCCAACCCCGCGCTGGAGCCGGCCGACGCGATCTTCCCCTGGTTCATCGTCACCGAGCTGCGGCCGGGCGTGGCGGGCATGGTGATCGCCGCCATCTTCGCGGCCTCGATGTCGAGCCTCGACAGCAGCATGAACTCGGTCGCGGCGGCCGTAACGACCGACTGGTTCCGCCGGTTCAGGGGCGGGGCGACCGAGCGGTCCGCGCTGGCCGTCGCCCGCTGGGCGACCGTCCTGATCGGGGCGGCGGGGACCGTCTTCGCCCTGGTGATGGCCTCCTGGGAGTTCACGTCGCTGTGGGACCAGTTCAACCGCCTGCTGGGCCTCTTCGCCGGCGGGCTGGGGGGGCTGTTCCTCCTCGGGATGCTGACCCGCCGGGCCAACGGCATCGGCGCGATCGCCGGCCTGGCCGCCAGCGGCGCGGTCCAGTACCTCGTCAAGGCGCACACCGCCGTCCACCTCCTGCTCTACACCCTGACCGGGATGGCCTCCTGCCTCGCCGTCGGCTATGCGGTCAGCCTCCTGTCCGGCGGCGGCGGCAAGCCCCTCGCGGGCCTGACGGTGTACACGCAGCAGCAACGGAAGGACCAACGATGAACAAGGCAATCGGGGGGACGGACGTCCGGCTTCGCTTCACACTGACCGGCGCCACGCTCTACTCGCTGAGCTTCGGAGCCGGTAACTGAAAAAAACGAATCAACATCAGGAGAACAGTCGATGAAAATCTCCCCGATAACAGCACTGCTGTTCACCGGGTTATTCACGAGCGCAACGGCCGCCGAACAGCTCGCCGTCGTCCGGGACGGAACACCGGCGGCCGCCCGCGCAGCCGGCGGGCCGTGGAAGGAAACCGACGCGGGCCTGGCGGCCGCCGGCGAGAACCGGTACCTCCGGGCCGGAACGGGGCTCGGCGCCGGCGACTTCCGGGTCACCGCCCGGCTGTCCCTCGAGCAGCTCGACGGCACCGCCGCCTCGTTCGTCCTCGACGACAGCCACGTTGGCTTCGACGGGCGGGGCGGAAAGCTCTTCGTGGAGGGCCCCCTCTTCGGCGGCAAGACCCGGATGATCGGGGCGGCCGCGGCGCATATCGAGCCGGAAACGCCCTTCACTTTCGCGGCCGTCCGGAAAGACGGCACCACCCGGTTCACGATAAACGGCCG
Organism: uncultured Planctomycetaceae bacterium; assembly: GCA_964557575.1. GTDB lineage: Bacteria > Planctomycetota > Phycisphaerae > SM23-33 > SM23-33 > CAZLBC01. The sequence goes on along the minus strand of CAZLBC010000088.1, from coordinate 10,759 downwards.
CGAAATGCACCGGCTCGCGGGCTGGAACGGGCCGGTCCGCCGGGTCGGCCTGCGGCCCTGGCGGAACCGTATGACCGTGGAACAGTTCCTGATCGAGGGCGCGCTGGAGGCGGTCCCGGCCATGGTCGGCCGGCCGCTGTTCACCGCCGGGACCGGCGGCCACCACACCTACCGCATCCCGGCCCTGGCGGTCACGACGACGGGCACGATCCTGGCCTTCTGCGAGGGGCGTAAGAACTCCCGCAGCGACACCGGGGACATCAACACGATCATGTCCCGGTCGACCGACGGCGGGGCGACCTGGGAGGAGCCGCGGATCATCCGGGACGACGCCGGCAACACCTGCGGGAACCCCTGCGCGGTGGTCGACCGCGTCACCGGCACCGTCTGGCTGCTGTCCACCTGGAACCGCGGCGACGACCGCGAACGGGAGATCATCGCGCAAAAAAGCACGGACACCCGCCGCGTCTTCGCGACCTGCTCGCGCGACGACGGCCGGACCTGGCGCGAACCGGTGGAGATCACCGGCGACGTCAAAAAGCCGGACTGGACGTGGTACGCCACCGGCCCCGGCAGCGGCATCCAGATAACAGCCGGGCCCCGCGCCGGCCGGCTGGTGATCCCCTGCGACCACATCGAGGCGCAGACAAGACACTACTATTCCCACGTGATCTACTCCGACGACCACGGCAAGACCTGGCAACTCGGCGGCAGTTCCCCCCGGCACCGGGTCAACGAGTGCGCGGTCGCGGAGCTGCCCGGCGGCCGGCTGCTGCTGAACATGCGCAACTACGACCGCGCGCGGCAGTGCCGGCAGACGGCCGTCAGCGACGACGGGGGCGCGACGTGGCGGAACCAGCGGTTCGACACGGCCCTCGTCGAGCCGATCTGCCAGGCGGCGATCGAGCGGTATCCGCGGCCGGCACGCGCGGGCGGTGACGTCATCCTCTTCAGCAATCCCGCCGACACGAAGGGCCGCCGGAACATGACCGTCCGGGCGAGCCTCGACGGGGGGAAAACCTGGCCGCTGTCGCGGGTCCTCACCCCGGGGTTCAGCGCCTACTCGGACCTGGCGGTCCTCTCCAACGGGGAGATCGCCTGCCTCTACGAGGCCGGCGAGAAGCCCTACGGGAACATCGTGTTCGCGGCGTTCCCCCTCTCATCGCTGAAGCGGCACACGCCGGCCGCGGCCGCCGCGGGGCCGGGCGGCGACCTGCCCCTCGCCGATATCTCCGGCCGGACCGACCGCCAGGTGGTCATCGCCGCCGGCACCGAAAAAACCTACCAGGGCCATCCCACGACCGTCCTGATGCCCGGCGGCCGCACCGTCTTCGCGGTCTGGTGCATCAATCACGGGGGCCACGCCGGCCCCATGGCCCGGAGCGACGACGGCGGGCTGACCTGGCGACGGCTCGACGACCGGCTGCCGGCGGGATTCCGCACGCACCAGAACTGCCCGAGCATCTACCGCCTCGTCGACCCGCCGGGCAACAGCCGCCTGTGGGTCTTCTCCGCCGCGCTCGGCAAACGGGGCGGGCCGGGGATGCCGAGCATCATGAGCGAAGACGGCGGAGCGACATGGCGGGAGATGCCGCCGCTGGGGTTCCCCTGCGTCATGACCTTCAGTTCAGTACTCCGCCTGAAGGACGGGCGGTACGCCGGCTACTACCACCGCCGGGCCGGCGGCTCCCTGGTGGTGCTGCAGACGCTGACCGCCGACGGCGGGCTGACCTGGTCGACGCCGGCCGTCATCGCCGACGTGAAGGGCAAGGACCCCTGCGAGCCCTTCACCCTCCGCTCCCCTTCCGGCGGCGAGCTCTGCTGCCTGATGCGGGAGAACACCCACCGGGGCCGGAGCCTGATGATGTTCAGCACCGACGAGGGGACCACCTGGAGCGCGCCGGCGGACACGCCCTGGGGGCTGACCGGCGACCGCCACAGGGGCGTGCGGCTCGCGGACGGGCGGTGGGTCATCGCCTTCCGCGACAAGGCGAAGGGCAGCCGGACCGCCGGCCACTTTGTCGCCTGGGTGGGCACGTACGACGACATACGGCGGGGCCGGCCGGGACAGTACCGGATCAAGCTGCTGCACAGTTACGCCGGGGGCGACTGCGGCTACCCCGGGATGGCACTGCTGCCCGACGGAACGATCGTCGCCACCACCTACATCAAGTACCGCCCCGGGAAGAACAAGCACTCCGTGGTCTGCACCCGCTTCAAAATAAGCGAAACCGACGGGATGGTTCAATGAGGTCCCCGGGCCGAAACACGCGAAACAACGGGGCCGCCCCCCCTTCCCCCGCCGGATACGAGGAACGAACGACATGAACACACGCCTGCACGGACTGATCGCGGCGCCCTTCGCGCCGCTCCGCGAAGATCTTGAGTTGAATACCGACGTGATTCCGGCATACGCCGCGTTCCTGCGGGACAGCGGCGTCGCCGGCGCGTTCGTCAACGGCAGCAGCGGCGAGGGCCCCTCCCTGACGGCCGCGGAGCGGATGGCGGTTGCGGAAAGATGGGTCGCGGCCGCGCCGGCCGACTTCGCGGTCATCGTCCACGTCGGGCACACCTGCCTCGATGAGTGCCGCCGGATGACGGCCCACGCCGCCGCGATCGGGGCGCGGGGCGCGGGGATGGCGGCCCCCTACTACTTCCGGCCGGCGACCGTCGACGACCTCGTCGACTGGTCGGCCCGGGTGGCGTCCGCCGCGCCGGACCTGCCCTTCTACTTCTACCACATCCCGGCGCTGACCGGGGTGTCCTTCCCGATGCGCGACTTCCTCGAGCGGGCCGCCGGCCGCATCCCCTGTTTCGCGGGGATCAAGTACACCCACGAGGACCTCGACGACTACGAACGGTGCATCGCGTTCGACGGGGACCGCTTCGACATCCTCTTCGGCCGCGACGAACTGCTCGTGGAGGCCCTCGCCCGCGGCGGCCGGGGCGCGATCGGCAGCACGTACAACTTCACCGCGCCGCTCTACCGGCGGCTCATCGATGCCTTTCTGGCCGGGGACATCGACGCCGCCCGGGAAGACGGCCGGCGGGCGGCGGACATGATCGCGGCGATCGTCTCCACCGGCTGCGGGGTCGGCGCCCTGAAGGCGGCGATGAAGATCGCCGGGGTCGACTGCGGCCCGGCCCGGCCGCCCCTCCGCAACCCCGGCCCCGCCGCCCGCGAACAGATCCGCGCCGCCCTCGACAATTGCGGGGGACCTGCTTGACTTCGAGCGTCATCGCGAAACCATGCGCGATTCTCCGAAAGAGTACGGCCCCCACATCACAGGTTGGGATTTCTCAGAAGCCATAGCTTCAGGAACGGGCTCGCAAATACGTATTTCTCTCCGTTGTCGTGGATGATTCGGCTATTCTGAAATTTATTGACGGCCCGTGTAATGCTCCCCGGGTTGCGGGTACCGGTCAGATCGAAGAATTGATTCGAATAGATCCCGGTACCGTCGAGAGACGCGATTCCCCGCAGGCACTTCTTTTGATGGTTGGTAAGTGAATCGATGACCTGTTCAAAATACTTCGATTCACGCTCGAAGATCACCTGCAGGGCGGATTCCACGTCGTCGTCCGACAGTACCGTCCCTTCGTTCGAGACGTCCCAAAGGCAGTTGCAGACCTCCTGCGCATCGCCGGGATTATCGGCAGCCATGTCCAGTATTTTCGCGATGGTGTCCCCGGACACCCTTCGTTTACCCTTTTTAAATTTCCCGACCAGGAAGGGGATAAAGGCGCCGCGGTCTATGGTCCCGACCGGGGCCGGAATCGCGGATTTGTAGAATGGCCGGTCGGGATGCCGGAAGATCGAATCCATGTCGCTTCGCGAACTGCCGGAATATATATAGGCGCAGTCGCGGTGATGCTGGATCGAACCGCGAAGCACGGCCAGGATCTCGTCGGGATCGGGCGTTTTCAGGATATCCTGGAACTCGTCGAAAAAGATGACCGGATTTTTCGATGAGAAACTCGTTCGACCGAACTCGATAAGCTCAACCAGGGATGTCCCGGAACATGCCGAACCGGATGCGGGTGCGAGGGAAAGCGTCGGTTCGCCGGTCGAGGGATCGAGGCCGACCACGGGCCGGAGATGGGCAAGTTTTTTTACGAGTTTCTCGAACATGCCGACGCGGTGAGAGGCACGGGATAATCCGTCTACGATCCTGGCGCGGATATCATCGGCGCTCTTGACGAGCATGAAATCGAAGTGGATAAGAAGCCGTTTTTTCATAGCACCAACCACATGGAAAATGAGGGATGTCTTCCCCGTTCGCCGGTCTCCCTCGATGTGGATATTCTGTTTCGATGCCACGTGTTTCGTGATCAGTTTTTCCAACTCCGGGCGAGGACAGAAGTCCTCATCCGAAACCGTTGTGCCGTATTTGAACGGATTCATATCCCTCCTCCACCGGTAGTTAAATTATACCATTTAGTATAGTGCAAATTAGTATAGTGCAAATTGGTATAATTGTCAACGGGTCTGCAACCCTTTTATTCCTCTCGCCTGCTCGCCTTTTCAGTCCGCCGCGCCGCCCTTCCCGCCGGCGAGGCGGCGCTCCAGTTCCTTCGCGGTCTTCGTCACCGACAGCCCCCCGAGTCCCGTGCAGCGCAGCTCCCGGGGCAGGCTCCGCCCGACGGCGTCCATCGCCGCGATCACCTCGTCGAGCGGTATGACCGGGTCGAAGCCGGCCAGGGCCATGTTCGCGCACGCCAGGGCGTTCATCGCGGCCGCGACGTTCTTGCCCAGGCACGGCACCTCGACCCGCCGGGCCACCGGGTCGCAGGTCATGCCGAATGAGTTCTGCAGCGCCGTCGACGCCGCCGCGACCGCCTGCGCCGCGGTGCCCCCCGCCAGCGTCGCCAGGGCCGCCGCGGCCATCCCCGCCGCCGACCCGCACTCGGCCTGGCAGCCGGACTCCTCGGCCGCGAACCCCGCGCCGTTCGCGATAAAGACGCCCGTCAGCCCCGCCGCGAGCAGCGCCTCCGCCGCCGCCCCGTCGCCGAGCCCCCGCTCGTCGGCGACGGCCAGGCACGCGCCCGGCAGGGCCGCGCACGACCCGGCCGTGGGGGCGGCCACGATGACGCCCATCGCGCTCTTGACCTCCATCAGGGCGGTCACGTACAAAATGATCCGGTTGGCGACCCCGGCGTCCGGCAACCGGCCCGCCGCCAGCGCGGACGCGAACCCGCCGCTCTGGTGGCCCAGGATCCGGTCGTCCCACCGGGTGCCCGCGATCCCCCGCTCGATCGACCCGCGGAGGATCTTCACGATCCCCGCCATCCGCGCGACGACCTCCGCGCCGCCGATGCCGCCCCGCGCGCTCTCGTAGGCCACGGCCGCTTCCGCCAGGGTGGTATCCCGGCCGGCGAGGGCCGCGAGCATCTCGCCGCATGTTGAAAACGGGACCCGGATGTCCGCCCGGCTGAGGACCGGCAGGACGGGGGCGATCCGCCTGACGGCCGCCCTATCGTGGGCGGCCCGGATCTCCGCGACCGTCGCCTCGTCGGCGAACCGCGCGCCCCGCACGCGGACGATGCCGCCGCGGGGACCGTCGTGGGCGACGACGCTGTCGGCGTGCGGCCACCGCTTCAGCGTATCCGCGAGGTCCCCGCACGGGCCGCCGGTGAAAAAGAGGGTTTCGTAATAATCACCGCGCATCTCCAGCGGCACGCCGTCGATCGCGGTGACCGCGATGATGCCGCCGCCGGTCGACACGGCCGTCAGCGCACGGCGCTCCGCGGCGTTTTCCAGCGCGAGGTGGTAGGTGCTCGGGTGAGGATCGCCGCGGTCCTCGACGCTGATCGCGACGTCGATCCCCGCCTCCCCGATCGCCGCGGCCGCGCCGGGAAGCCGCTCGTCGTCGGCGTCCCATCCCAGCAGCCCGCCGCACAGGCCCATATCGGACCCCTGCGTCTCGTGGGTCGTCGCCAGGGCGCCGCGCTCGTCGAAGACGACCGCGACCCGCTCGATGTCGCCGCCCATCAGGTCGCGGGCGACCCGCCCGATCCGCAGCGCCGCCGCGCAGTGCGAGCTGGAGGGGCCCCGCATGACGGGGCCGATCACGTCGTTGAATATGCTCGTCGGTGTATCCATGTGTCGCTCGATCCCGGCCGTCGCGCCGTCCGCCCCCGCGGCACCGATACTACCGCACGGCCCGGCCGCGGGCAACGGCAAAGCGCCGCGTCGCCGGCGGGGATCGCGGCGCACCGCCTGTCATCCGCCCGCCGGAGCGGGTACAATGCCGTGCGCGGACGCACGTAAACACCCGCACCGGGAGAACACGATGAAGTCCGAGTACTCATTGCAGCCAAACTCTTCGGGCGGGCCTGACGCGGACAAGGCCCGCGAGCGCGTAAAATTCCGGTCCGCACGGGAGTGTTCGCTGTCATGAACAGACTGCCGGCTGCATTGGCGTTTCTCTGCTGCGTCTTCGCGGCGCCCCCCCCCCCGCCGGATCCGCCGAACAACCCACTATCGTGATCATCTTCGCCGACGACCTCGGCTACGGCGACCTCGGCTGCTACGGCGCGACGAAGATCAACACCCCGCGGCTGGACACCATGGCCGCCGAGGACATCGGCGAGAAGAACGACGTGGCCGGCACGCATCCCGGCCTGGTCGCGGAACTCATGAAGCGCGCCGAGCGGATGCGCAGTGAACTCGGCCCCGGCGGCGCGGGCAGAAGGACGTTCGAGTGACAGGCTGTTGAAAAATACTACCTGCCTGCGAACGGATCTTTTCCGCTCCGGCTGCGTCACGAAAACAGCAGAATAGTGCTCATATGCAACTGCTTTCGTTTCTTGCCGGAACAAAAAATCTCTCGTTCTCGGCGACGGTCTACTTTTTCAACAACCTGCTAGAGCTGGTTTCATAACTTGCTTTGGTAGCGAAAGCGAGGTATTTTGTCGATCTGGCAAGGAACGGAAACGACGACATATTAAGGAAATATGTCGAGTTTTCGTGACGCCGCCAGACGGCAAAAGAGCCGCTTGTAGTCCAAATTGAAGTTATGAAACCAGCTCTAAGTGACAACATCCAGGACGTCCAGGTACCGATCGTCCTGCAGCACCAGCGGCGAGAGATCCACATCCGGATAGGCCTCCCCGAATGCGGCATACCTGGCTGCGCTGAATTGTCCGGCCGTGCTTTTGACTTCATACGCCTGCCGGTCATCGACAATGAAATCGACCTCTTTCCGGTCCTGGGTGCGCCAGAACTTGATGCTGTCGACTCCCCGCTTCACCAGGTCGCAGAACACCTGGTTTTCCAGCAATTGCCCGTCGGCGAACTGCTTGGGCGTCTCCGGAAACGAGCGAATCAGGAAGTTTCGCAGGCCGCTGTCGAGAAAATAGATTTTGGGCATTTTCGTCAGCTCTTTTCTGACGTTGCGGTGAAACGGGAGCAGGAGCCTGGCGATGTACGACTTTCTCAAAATGCGGAGATACCGTTTCACGGTTTCCTGCGACAACCCTATCGTGTTGCCGAGTTCATTGCTGTTGACAAGCTGGCCGACCTGAGACGCGAGTATTCTGACCAGCTGGTAGAATTTGTCTTCGTCCCTGACGCCCGCTTCGTGAATATCCTTTTTCAGGAAACTGAACGCCAGATCCTTGAGCACTTCCTTCTTGTCGTCCGGCCGGTCGGCGAGAACGACCTTGGGGTAGCCGCCGTACCGGGTGTATTCGGTCCAGAGATTCAGCAGCCTTCTTTTGTCGGGGGGCGTCCACTCTCTTTTTTCCAGGGCGGCAGGCCGGCTGCTCACACGGTGTGCGAGGTCGGCTTCCCCGCGCGCGAGCAGGAACTCCGAGAAGCAGAACGGGAACAACTCTATCAGTTTCTTTCGCCCGGCCAGCGAATCCCTGAACTTCTCGTCGATGTAGAATGCCGATGAGCCGGTTGCGATGATCTTCAGCGTGTCTTTCGAAAGATCGTAATGATACTTCAGGAAGTTGGACGGGTCTTCGAGGTATTGAATTTCATCGACCAGAAGGTATGTTTTCTGCTTGTTAACGGTCAGGTACTGAAATATGTTGTCAGGGTGCCTGTTGAGATTCCGCTTTATTTCCGGATCCTCCAGCGTGATCATTGTTACCGGCTGCTCGTGGTGTACCAGATGATCGGCAACCGAGGAAAGCAGCGTCGTTTTCCCCGTTTGCCTGGCGCCGATGATAAGCAGGATATCATCGCTGTCGAGGTACCTTACTATGGTCTCGTGTTTCTGCCTGGGAATCATAATCAACTCTTATCTAATGCCTTACAGTATTTTACTCTTACAGGATAACGATAATTTTCAAGGTGTCAATCGGAAAATATCGGATATTTTCAAGATACTGATCGGAAAAAGGAGCTTGCATTTATGACCGCCCATACCCGCCTGCTGCCGTCGACCGGGGTTCTGCTGCTGCTGACAACCGCCTGTTCGTCCGCCGGGGCGCCGAAACCGGTGACCGCCCCGGCCCTGGCCGTCGGCCGCCTCCGCTGCGAATACCGGGAGAACCCGCTGGGCATCGACGTCCCGGCCCCCCGCCTGAGCTGGGCGCTGTCGTCCCCCGTCCGCGGGCAGAAACAGACCGCCTGCCGCGTGCTGGTCGCCGGTTCTCCCGAGACGCTGGCCGCCGGCCGCGGCGACCTCTGGGACAGCGGCCGGGTCGCCTCCGGCCGCAGCCTGAACGTCCCCTACGCGGGCAAACGGCTGTCTTCCGGGCAGCGCTGCTTCTGGAAGGTCAGGGCCTGGGGCGCGGACGGCGCCGCTTCGGCATGGAGCGAGCCGGCGTCCTGGGAAATGGGCCTGCTGCAACCCGCCGACTGGACCGCACGATGGCTGTCCGACGGCACGCCATTGCCGGAAAATGACGCGGACTTCTACAAGGACGATCCCGCCCCGCTGTTCAGGAAGGAATTCACCGTCTCCGGACCGGTCCGACGCGCCCGGCTTTACATCAGCGGCCTGGGGTACGTCCACGCGCGGCTCAACGGCGGCGCCGTCGGCGACCACCGCCTCGACCCGCTCTGGACGCGCCCCGACAAGCGGGTGTTCTACAGCGTCCACGACGTCACCGCGCAACTGGCCCGGGGCCGCAACTGCCTCGGCGTGACGCTCGGCAACGGCTGGTACAACCCCCTGCCCCTCCGCATGTGGGGCCGCAAGAACCTCCGCGAGCACCTGCCGGTCGGGCGCCCGCGCTTCATCGCGCAGCTCGTCATCGATTATCAAGACGGATCCGGCGAAACGATCACCAGCGACGCTTCCTGGAAATTCACCGAGGGCCCGATCCTGCGCAACAGCATCTACCTCGGCGAGACGGTCGACGCGCGGAAGGCCGTCGACGGCTGGGACCGTCCCGGCCTCGACGACACCGCGTGGCAACCGGCCGCGGTCGCCCCGCCCCCCGCCGGGACGCTCCAGGCGCAGTTCCCGCCGCCGATCAAGATCACGAAAACCATCGCGCCGGTTTGCATCACGGAACCCGCGCACGGCGTCTACATCGTCGACATGGGGCGGAACTTCGGCGGCTGGGCGCGGTTCACCTTCGACGTCCCGGCCGGCACCCGGATCAGGATGCGCTACGGCGAGCTGCTGCATGACGACGGGACGCTGAACCCGATGACCAGCGTCTGCGGGCAGATCAAGCGTAAGAAACCCCCCGCCGACGGCTCGCCCGCCGTCGCCCGGCAGGAAGACACCTACATCGCCCGGGGCGGCGGGCCGGAGACCTACACGCCCCGCTTCACCTTCCACGCCTTCCGGTACATCGAGCTGACCGGGCTGCCGGCCCGCCCCGCGCCGGACGACATCGCGGGCCTGGTCATGCACTGCGCGGTAGAGCCGGCCGGGTCGTTCGCCTGCTCCAGCGAACTGCTGAACCGCATTCAAACGATGTGCCGCCGGACGTTCCTCAGCAACCTCTTCGGCGTGCAGTCCGACTGCCCGCACCGGGAACGTTTCTGTTACGGCGGCGACCTGGTCAACACGTCCGACGCCTTCATGCTCAATTACGACATGGCGAACTTCTACGCCAAGGCCGCCCGCGACTGGCACGACAGCGCGCTGCCCGACGGCATGCTCACCGACACCGCGCCATCCGTGGGGATCCAGTACTGCTACGTCGGCTGGCACATGGCCCACCCCCACCTCCTGGCGCAGCTCTACCGGTACTACGGCGACCGCCGCATCGTCGCCGAGCAGTATCCCGTCAGCAAGAAGTGGCTGGACCTGGTCCGGTCGCAGAACCCCGGACACATCGTTGACCGCGGGCTGCACGACCACGAGGCCCTCGAGAAAGACACGCGCCCGCCGATGGTCACCCCGCTGTACTGCGAATCGGCGCGGCTGCTGTCGCGCCTCGCCGCCGTCCTCGGGAAGAACACGGAGGCGGAGGAATACGCGAAGCTCGCCGGGGCGATTAAAAAGGCGTATATCGACCACTGCGTGGCCCCCGGCACCGGCGTCGCGGGCAAAGGCGTCCAGGGCTCCCAGGCCTTCGCCCTCTTCCTGGACATGCTGCCGGCCAAGGACCGCCCGGCGGCCCTCGCGCACCTGCTGAAGGACATCGCGAACCACGACGGCCGGCTGACGACGGGGATCTTCGGGACCCGGTTCATGCTCGACGCGCTGAGCCGCGCGGGCCGGGCGGACGTGGCCCGCGGCATGGTCGACACCCGCGCGTTCCCGGGCTGGGGGCACATGCTCGAGCAGGGCGCGACGACCCTGTGGGAGCACTGGAAATTCAGCGACAACACCTACAGCCA
>CAZLBC010000087.1:0-20221 GCA_964557575.1 uncultured Planctomycetaceae bacterium | reverse complement strand
GATAATGTATCGGCAGAATAACCCAATGCTCTACAGTATTTTAAGCGAGCACCCGAGGCGGATGTGGTGCGATAGATAGTGTGGCAAAATTTCTTGCCCCCTTGAAGGACGTCAAACCACGACTCTAATGATTTTGGTTTTGAGTTAGCTGGAGCCAATTTCTGGCTGTTTCCGCCCACGGCCGGTGGTTCAGTCAAAAACGATGGCCGTGAACGGTTACGAGGATACGAAGGAATGAAAACCATGTGCAAAACCATCTTTTTACTGACGGTCGTGATTGTGTGCCTCAGCGTAAACACTCAGGCTGCCGAGGTGCCGCGTACGAAACCCATCCTTGATGAGCAAGGGCGCCATGTCATCCCGGGCGGGTATGTGACGATCACCTCCGATAGGTGCGGAGAAGTCACTTATCAGCCGGAAGACTACCACCGCATGGTGCGCATGGGTGCCAATTTCGTGGTGCTCCGCATCGGCGTTGGACAATTGGGGGGCTATCCCGGCAGGGCATTGAAAACCGACTATCTTGAAAAACTCGACAGCATGGTCGAGATGGCCAAGGGCGTTGGCTTGAAAACCCAGTTTAAAATGGTGTTTTACGGCCCTCGTGATTTGTCCGGCGATGGGAGGTGGGATGTTCTTTGGAACGACACAAATGGTGCTCAGGATAAGTTGCTGGCGTGTTGGAAACATATTTGGAAACGCTATAAGAACGAACCTTTTGTTTTTGGCTATGACCTGCTCAATGAGCCGGAGACCGGCTCGGTGAAGGATGAGGATTATGCCACCCGTAAATTGCTGCTGCCCCTGCTGCGCCGCCTGACCGATGCCATGCACGCGATCAGCCCCGAAAAGTGGGCACTCTACCAACCGTTTAACCAGATAAACAAAGTTGTACCTGGTCCCTGCTTGCCCATCAACGAACCGTTCGGTCGCGATCGTGTCATTTACGCACCGCACTCGTACAATGGTGCCAAGGTGTTTAAGAACATGATGGATCGTTTCCAGCGGGAGGCGGTGGAGTCCGATACCCCGCTGATGCTGGGCGAATGGGGACAGCAAACGGAGTTGAGGGCGGACAACGATCCCGCGCTACAGAAGAAATACACCGAGCTTTACGAATTCAGTGCCAATATATTGGATACGCGCGGCTTCGGCGGAATCAAAGCCTGGTTCACCGGCTCGCGTGCTCCTATTAATAAAGCGGGTAAGGAAACCTTCACTTGGGCAATTTTTTCGGATGACAGCGCCACCGGGAAAGTGGAGCGGAAATTCATCACCGACGTGATTGTTCGTACACGTCCGTTGGTCGTCGCTGGCCGCATTGAACACTATCAATACGATTTCGACACGCGCACGTTTACGATGCGTCTGCGACCCAACGCGAAACGGGGCAGCTCGGAGCTCTTTATTCCGCTGGAACGGCATTATCCTGAAGGCGCGTACATTGAAATAGGGCCGGGGTTGACGCTGGCGTTGCCGCCCGGTGCCACGCGGCTGCGCGGGATTAAAGGCCTTGGCCGAAGCAACCACGATCAGGGGAGGGCGATGCGCTGGGATGCCGATTCGCAAAAATTGATCATCGGAAAATGGAAACTTCCCGACCGTGAGCTGACAGTAAAGATCAGGCCGACACCATAGCTTCAGCCACTACCTCAACGCCCCATGACTTCGACAAAAAATATCACTCCAAATCAAAAAGAAAGTATGATGCGGATTATGAAGGAAATCGCCACGCTTGTTATTTTAGTTGCAGCCCTGATTTCACCATGCAGTGGCGCAAAGGAACTGCGGCCCAACGTGATCCTGATCCTGTCCGACGACAGCGGATTTTCCGACATTGGCTGCTACGGGGGCGAGATTCAAACACCCAACCTCGACCGGCTGGCCGCGCACGGATTGCGCTTCAGCCGAATGTATTCGACGGCAAAGTGCTATCCGTCGCGGGCCTGCCTGTTCACTGGCTACTATTTCGAGCAGACGGGCGGCTTCAAGACGGATGGCTATGCTTCCTGGGTGCAAACGGTTCCGCAACGGCTAAACGCGGCGGGATACCGCAGTTACCATACTGGCAAGTGGCATCAAGACGCCACCCCCGCAGAAGTCGGATTCCTGAGGGTCTCCATCCCTTCCGCGCCGGCGGGATCCTACATTCCTACCGACGGAGATCTCTCCAATGGTGCCTTCAAGGGATCCGAGCGGATCGCCCAAAAGGGCATTGATTTCATCCACGATCATGTGGCCAATCATTCCGACAAACCCTTCTTCCTCAACCTTGCGTTCAACGCCCCGCATTTTCCCCTGTGGGCACTGGAGAAGGACATCGAGAAATATCGCGGCGCGTATGATGCGGGTTGGGATGTCATCCGCGAACGGCGCCTGAAGCGCTTGAAGGATCTCGGCATTGTTTCCCGCGATCTTTCCCTTCCGCCCATGGATCGTGTGGAAAACCGCCCGGCAGGGTTCGCTACCTGGGAAGAAGTGATGGATCGCTTCGGTCCGAGTGAAGTCATCGACACGCCGCCCTGGAATACCTTGACGAAGAAGCAGAAACGCTTCCAGGCGATGAAAATGGAGATTCACGCCGCCATGATGGATCGGATGGATCAGGAGATCGGGCGCGTCGTCGATGTCCTGAAGCGTACGGGTGCCTTCGACAACACGCTGATCATCTACCTGTCCGACAACGGAGCCAGTTCGGAATTCATGATCCGCCGCAACGGGCATGATCCCGAGGCCCGCCCGGGCTCCAACTTGACCCATTATTGTATCGGCCCGGCCTGGGCCACGGCCTCCAACACGCCGTTCCGCTACTACAAGTCGTATGCCCATGAAGGCGGAATCGCCACCCCCGGCATCTTTCACTGGCCGAAGGGCATCGCGGCCCGGGGCGAACTGCGCCACAGTCCGGCCCACTTTATCGATGTGGCCGCGACCATCCTCGGGCTCGCGGGCTTGCCGCCCGGTATCGAAGGCGCGCCACCTACGCCCGCCCGCGACCTGACGCCGACGCGGCGCTCGTGGCCGAGGCGCTGGCCGAACGCGCCACCTACGCCCGCCCGCGACCTGACGCCCGTTTTGGCCGAAGACGGAACGGTACCTCTCGAATACCTGTTTTTCCGGTTCAAGGGAAAGGCGTTGATCGAGGGTGACTTCAAAATTGTTTCAGCGAGGGTCAGTAGCAACGACTGGCAGCTATACGACCTGTCGAAGGATCGCAGCGAGCTAAACGATCTGAGCCGGGCCATGCCCGAGAAGCGTAAGGCGATGATCGCGCGTTGGGAGAAGCTGAGCAAGCGCTTCAAACACGATCTGAAAGCGAAACCATAAAAATAGCCGTCATTCAGGCGTTGTGTTTAAAGCCGTTCGGCCAGTGCGTAAGCCCTCGTCCGTTCCGCCCACGGCCGGTGGTTCAGTCAAAAACGATGGCCCTGAACGGTTACGAGGATACGAAGGAATGAAAACCATGTGCAAAACCATCTTCCTGCTGACGGTCGCGGCTGTGTGCCTCTTTGACAGAGCTCAGGCCGCCGCGGCGGTGCCTTCATTGGAACATCCGTTGAACGGTTCCACGCAATACCAGACGCTGCCCTATTTTGAGTGGAACGATGCAGTTCCAGCGCCCTATTCGGGGAAATATCAGATCCAGATCGCCACGGATTCGAATTTCGTCAGTCTCGTGGATAATGATATCATTCCTGCCACCATCAGCTGGTATGCAACCACCAATGAGTTGACGCGCGGGGAAACGTACCATTGGCGCGTTCGCCACATCCACGAGAACGGAACATCGGATTCCTGGACTCCTTCCCGCACCTTCACCCTCGGTTTCCCGAAGTATTTTGATGTAGGCGAACCAAGTACCAACCCCTCAACGAACTGGAAGCATATCCAAGCCGTATTTGCAGAAGCTACCGCTTACGGTACCAGGAACACATTGGGCCAATGGGGCTGCATACGGTTTCCTGCCAACAAAACATACAATGTGAGGGAACCCAACAGTGGAATAAACAGAAGGAACGTCTTTCTTAATGCTGCTGACAAGCGAAACTGGATCCTCGAAGGAAACGGTAGTGCAATCATCATTGAGCTTGCGGAGGCCGTTGCCGATAACACGGGATACGCAGGAGGAATATTTGTCTTTAGGATCGGCGACCATGCCCAGGTATCAGGCCTGACGATCGACTTTAACAAGAACTCATTGAATCAGGTCGGAGGCGTCATCACGAAGGTCGACAAGAACAACCTCACCTTCTCGGTTAGAGTTGACAGTCGAGTCTTTACCGGCGGTGGGTGGGGCCGGGAAAAAGGCGTCTTTATGCGTCCGAACAAGCAGGGATTTTATGGCGGTTACCAAACAACTGAAAGGTGGGAAGACGCTTATGTAGGTACCACCAAGGGGTTCCATTACTACGATTTTAAGCTCAATCCCGACAAATGCCAGTTCGGAGCCAAGACAATCGACCTGCTTGGGGTCGAACCGGGGTATTATTGGGTAACTGATGACGACGATGATCATATTTTTCAATTTAACGCGGCAAGCAACGTTCTGCTCCACAACATCACAATCCTTCACACGCCGGACGTCGCCGTTGCGACTCCACGGGGCGAATATTTACGCGTGATCGGCGTGAATGTCCTTCGTCCCGAAGATCGCTTTTTCTCAGGCCACTCGAGTTGCAACTCACGGTCGAGGAAGCAGTGGTTCGAGAATTGCCGGTTTGAGTACGTCCGGGACGACCTGATGAACTTCGGTGCCGATGAAAGAGACGCTACCAAGCGCACGAATGGTCAACAGGTGATCCGGAACATGCAACTGGTGGGCGGCCTGCGGAACGCAATCCTGGACACGCTGCAAAGGAGCTGGATCTCCGGCAACACCATCGTGGACGTGCAGTTGGATCTGGATCTTGTTCATCTGAACAAAGACACCATCATCGAAGACAACCTGCTGGTACGATCGCGCAGCTTAAGAACGAGAAATGCTGCAGGTGGATTTCACGAGAATCTGATCATTCGGAACAACATCCTGCGGGATTGTCCTCTAGGCATCAGTGTAAAAGATGCGAGGAATTCGAGAATCTACGGCAACAGGATCGAGATCGTCTCCGACTACCTGCTGAACGCCCCCCCCTCTTTTACTTATGATCATGCCGGGTTCGAATTCGACAAGGGATGCGTCAATATTTCGGGAACCGGCAATGTCGTCTCAAACATTATCCCCGACATAATCGTGATCGACCCCAGTTGCCGCAATATCGATATCGAAGTGAAAGCGAGTGAAACGACTGTACCGCGCAGGGAATGAATCGCGAAAAGAGGAAGCGAGGCAAGAATATGATTCGTCAATTCAAGGTCCGTAAGAAAGGTAGCCTGATGCCCGCGGCACTGTTCACGGCGCTGTATCTGGGAAGCCTGATCGTCCCTCTCGGTTGCAGGGCAACGGCGCAGACGCCGACACTCGGAACATCGATCGCGCCCGCCATCGACGGCGAAATGAAGAAATGGCACAAGATCACCCTCACGTTCGACGGACCGCTCGCCAGCGAAACCGGCGAAACGAATCCGTTCCTGAACTATCGGCTCAACGTCATCTTCTCTCAGGGCGAGAAGCGCTATGTCGTTCCGGGCTATTTCGCCGCCGACGGCGATGCGGCCGACACGTCCGCGTCGAGCGGCACGAAATGGCGCGCGCACTTTTCTCCCGATGCGACCGGCGAGTGGAACTATACCGTTTCGTTCCGCCAAGGAGACCATGTCGCCATCGAGGACAATCCGCAAGCGGGCGTCCCCGTCGCCCCCCTCGACGGCGCGAGCGGCCGCTTCGAAGTTGCGCCGACCGACAAGGGCGGAATCGATTTACGCGCCAAAGGCCGGCTCCAATACGTAAACGAACATTACCTGCGGTTTGCCGAAACGGGCGGGTACTTCATGAAGCAGGGGGCCGACTCCCCGGAAAACCTGCTGGCTTACGACGATTTCGACAACACGCCCAATATCCGGAAATTACGGAAAAGCTGGGAACCGCACGTGCGCGACTGGCGGCCAGGCGACCCCGTGTGGAAGGGCGACAAGGGCAAGGGATTGATCGGCGCGATCAATTATTTGGCGTCGGAGAGGATGAACGTCTTCTCGTTCCTGACGTACACCGTCGGCGGCGACGACCAGAATGTCTTCCCCATGCTGAGCGACAAGAAAGAGGATCGCACCCGCTACGATTGCTCCAAACTCGACCAATGGGAAGTCGTGTTCGAACACGGTATCAGGATGGGCATGTACCTGCATTTCAAATTGCAGGAACGGGAAAACGACGACCTCGATCTTGACGGCAAGAAAGTCACGGCCGCGCTGGACGATGGCGAGCTGGGCGTCGAGCGCAAATTGTACATCCGGGAACTGATCGCGCGGTTCGGACACCATCTGGCGATGAATTGGAACCTCGGCGAGGAAAACTCGCAGGCTCCGCCCCAGCAACGCGCCATGGCCCAGTACTTCGTCGACCACGATCCTTATGGCCACCTGATCGTGCTGCACACTGTGCCGGGCAAATTGCAACAGATTTACACGCCACTGTTGGGAGACAAATCGATGTTGAGTGGCGTCTCGGTTCAGGGGGGCGACAATCAATACCTGGATATTTATCCCAAGGTGGCCGAATGGGTCGCTAAGTCGGCCGCAGCCGGCCGCAAGTGGGTGGTTGCCAACGACGAGCAAGGGCGGGGCAGCTATGGCATTCTGCCCGACAAGGACGCCGGCGCCAGTCACGATCGCGGCCGCAAGCGCGTCATCTGGGGAACGGTCTTGGCGGGCGGCGCCGGCGCGGAGTATTATTTCGGCGCTCGATACGATCACAGCGACATGACCTGTCAGGACTTTCGCAGCCGCGACCGCTGGTGGGATTATGCGCGTTACGTTCTGGAATTCTTCGAAGCATCGCAGGCCCCGTTCTGGCGCATGTCGCCCGACAACAGCCTGATTTCCGGCGAAGGCAACTGGGCGATGGCGGAGCCCGGCAAGGCCTGCATCGTCTATCTGCCCAATGGCGGCGAGGCGACCCTCGACCTGTCGACCTTCGACGGCGAATGCTCCATCCGCTGGTTCAATCCGCGGGAAGGCGGGTCGATGAAGATGGGATCGGTGGCGAAGGCGCAAGGCGGCAAGAAAGTTTCGCTGGGCGCGCCGCCGTCCGACGCGGATCAGGACTGGGTCGTCTATGTCGCCAGCTTGAAACCTTGATCCGGCTTGTCGCGCTCCGCGGACTTACAAAACGCCATGCAAAGCAAAAGCAAGCAGTCAGGCGCAGCTTTGCGGGGGGGGGTAATGCTATCAATTGGTAGAAAAGCCAATATATCTTCTTTTCTGAGTGTAACTTGAGACTTGTTATCGGTCTGTTCAAGGGCTAAAATACCAGTAAATTATTGATGAGAATTCCGATCACAGATCCCTTTTCCGTGGCGTGTTGTGTTTCGTCCCGTCGCGGTTTTTTTGCATTGACCGGAGCATATTTCTCTCCGGCGGGGAAGGGGGGGTATATAATGGTGTATTGTTCAATCCGCAGGATTCGAGTTGTTCCGGCATTTTATGCCCGCGCGGGCAATAACCCGCCCGCGCGGTCCGTTTAACAACCAGGCGAGGAGTGCGCGAGGAGCGGATGAAAGCAGACCGTATCACCACCGCTGCAGGTATGGTCGCGGCCTTTGTCGCGGTAGCCCTGCTGTCGACGGCCGCCGCGGGGGCCGCGGAGAACGACAATCCGTACGAGTCGGGCACGGCATTCGCGCCGATCAACCGGATCGACGAGTTGCTCCTGGAGGGCCTGCGGAAACAGAAGATCGAGCCGGCGGGACTCTGCAGCGACGCGGTCTTTTTCCGCCGGGTACATCTCGACCTGACCGGCACCCTCCCGGACCCGCGGAAGATCCACCCGTTTCTCAACGACCGGCGGCCGGAGAAATACCGGCAACTGATCGACGAGCTGATGCGGCGCGGGGAATTCGCCGACTACTGGACCCACAAGTGGGGCGACGCCCTGCGGATCAAGGCGGAGTTCCCCATCAACCTCTGGCCCAACGGCGTCCAGGCCTACTCCCGCTGGGTCTACGAGGCGGTCAGGGGCAACATGCCGTACGATCGCTTCGCCCGCGCGCTGCTGACCTCCAGCGGGAGTAATTTCCGGGTCCCCCCCGTCAATTTCTACCGGGCCCTGCAGGGGCAGGAGCCGCCGGCGCTTGCCGCGGCGGTCGCGCTGACCTTCATGGGCGCGCGGTTCGAACAGTGGCCCGCGCAGCGACAGAAGGACACCGCGGTCTTTTTCTCCCGGGTGGCGTACAAGAAAACCGCCGAGTGGAAAGAGGAGATCGTCTACCTCGATCCCGCGCCGGCGGGCCCGCTGAAGACGGCGTTCCCCGACGGAAAGAAGGTCGTTATCAGGGCCGGCGAGGATCCCCGCCGGGTCTTTGCCGACTGGCTGATCAGGCCGGAGAATCCCTGGTTCGCCCGGTGCGCCGTCAACCGGATCTGGGCGTGGCTGCTGGGCCGCGGAATCGTCCACGAACCGGACGATATCAGGCCGGAGAACCCGGCGGCCCATCCGAAGATACTGGCGTACCTCGCGAAGGAACTGGCGGCGGCCGACTATGATCTCCGCCATATCTTCCGGCTCATCGCCAACTCCGCGACCTACCGGCAGTCGTCGATCCCGCGGGGTGGCGCGGCGCGGGCGGAACAATATTTCGCCTGCTACCCGGTCCGCCGGCTCGACGCGGAGGTGCTCATCGACGCGTTGAACCGGATCGCCGGGGCCAGCGAGGCGTATTCGAGCGTGATCCCCGAGCCCTACACGTTCATTCCCGCCGAGGAACGGTCCATCGAACTGGAGGACGGGAGTATCACCAGCCAGTTCCTGGAGATGTTCGGCCGGCCGTCCCGGGATACCGGGATGCATACCGAGCGGAACAACACGCCCACGGACGCCCAGAGCCTGCACCTGCTGAACTCGTCCACCATTCAAAACAAGATCACCCGGAGCTGGCGGTTGCGGATGCTCATGCAACGCGCGAAGGGCGATACCCGGAAACTGATCACCATGCTGTACCACGTGGTGCTCTCCCGGCCACCCACGGCCGACGAGATCGGCAGCGCGGAGAAGTACATGAAGCAAAAGGGCATCGGCACGAGAAACGGCGCCGTCGACCTGGCGTGGGCGCTGATAAACGCCAAGGAGTTCCTGTACCGGCACTGACGTCCGCCGGACCGGAAAA
Source organism: uncultured Planctomycetaceae bacterium (assembly GCA_964557575.1). Lineage (GTDB taxonomy): Bacteria > Planctomycetota > Phycisphaerae > SM23-33 > SM23-33 > CAZLBC01. The sequence goes on along the minus strand of CAZLBC010000087.1, from coordinate 10,964 downwards.
ACGAGGAAACGAGATATGAACGCGGAACACGAAAACACCACGACACGGCGGGACGCGATCAAACACGGACTCGCCGGTACCGCCGCTCTGGCGGCGGCCGGACCGTCGGCACTGGCGGCGAAGGCGAAACCCCCGGCGGCGAAGGCGAAGTCGGTCATCCAGATCTGGATGTGGGGCGGCCCGTGCCACCTGGATACCTTCGATCCCAAGCCCGACGCGGGCGAGGAGTACTCCGGCCCCTACAAGAAACCCGTCAAGACGAACGTCGACGGGGTCGTGATCAGCGAGACGCTGCCGCTGCTGGCGAAGCAGGCCGACAAGTACGCGATCATCCGCAGTATGACCCACGGTATCAACGCCCACGAAACGGCGTCCTACCTCGTCCAGACCGGGCACGAGCCGGGAAGGGTGGTTTATCCATGCATCGGGGCGGTCGCGTCACTCTTCGCGGGGCGCGGCGGGACGTACGCGGGCAAGGTGCCTCCCTACATCGTGCTCACGCGGCCGCAGGGCCGCTTTTCGGAGGCGGGATTCCTCGGGCCGACATACAAGCCGTTCGCCACGGGCGGGGATCCGAGCCGGGATCCCTTTGAGGTTGAGGGCATCGTCGCGCGGGGCATCTCCGACCAGCGGCAGCACGGCCGTCGCACGCTGCTTGACGCGCTCGATTCGCTGGGAAAGACCATGCCGAACAACCCGCACTTCGAGCAGTTCGACACCTGCGAAAAGAAGGCCTACGCGTTGATGTTCGGCGAGGTCAGGGAGGTCTTCGACCTGTCGAAGGAATCCGGCGAGATTCGGGAGAAGTACGGCCGCAACACCTTCGGCCAGTCCTGCCTGGCGGCCCGCCGGCTGGTCGAGTACGGGGTGCCGTACGTCACCGTCAACTACCGCGGGTGGGACACGCACAAGCAGCACTTCCAGACGCTCCAGCGGAAACAGCCCGAGATGGACCGGGGCGTGGCGGCCCTCCTGGAGGACCTCGCCGGCCGCGGCCTGCTGGAGACCACGATCGTCTGGTGGAGCGGCGAGTTCGGCAGGGGGCCGAAGATACAGTGGAACCCGCCCTGGAACGGCGGGCGCAGCCACTACGGCCAGTGCTTCTCCGCCGTCGTCGCCGGCGGGGGATTCAGGGGTGGACGGGTCGTCGGCGCGTCGAACACGTACGGTACGGAGGTGGCCGAGCGCCCGGTCTATCCCCAGAATCTCCTCGGGAGCATGTACACCCTGCTCGGCATAGACCCCGACGGTTCCCTGCCGAATGCCCGCGGCCTTGACGTGACGGTGATGCCCGGCGCCGACAAGGGTGAGGGCATGCTCACGGAGATCATGTAACGGAGGAGCGAACGGTGTCGTTATTACGCACGCACGCGCTGGTCGCGCTGATCGCGGCGATCCAGGCCTTTCCGGCCGCGGCGCCGGGCCAGGCGAATCGCGATCCGCATATCGGTTACCTGTATCCCGGCGGCGGGCAGCGGGGCACGACGTTCAGGATCATCGCCGGCGGCCAGTTTCTCCGGGGCGCGAAGGAGGTGTTCGTCTCGGGCGACGGGGTGAAGGCCGCGGTGGTCACGTACTTTCGCCCCCTGTTCAACATCAACCGCGAACAGCGCTACCTGCTGATGAAGCGGATGGCCGCGGTGCGGGAAAAGCGCATCGAGGAGGCCGGCGTTCCCGACAGGACACTCAAAACCATACGCGCCCGGTCGCAGAAGATGCTGTCGCGCCTCGGGAAGAACGTACAACTGGAGGGAATCAAGTTTCCCGAACACCACCTGCTCGAGAACCTTGATGAAAAGAGCCTCAGGCAGCTCGTGCATCTGAAGCACGTGCTCTTTTTTCCCCGGCAGAAGCTGCAGCGCAACCGGCAGCTCGCCGAGTCGGTGCTGATCGAGATTTCCGTCGATGCCCGCGCCGCGCCGGGACTGCGCGAACTGCGGATTGCGACCAGCAACGGCCTGACGAATCCCGTTGTCATGGAGATCGGCCAGCTCCCCGAGGTCAGGGAACTGGAGCCCAACGACCGCAGCGAGGGGGCCGATTTCAAGCGGATCCCGCTCATCGGCACGATGCCCCGGGTCGAAAAACTGCTGTCGAGCAAGCCGTTCACCGTTCCCTTCGTGCTGAACGGACAGATCATGCCCGGCGACATCGACCGTTTCCGTTTCCGGGCGAAGAAGGATCAGCGCCTGGTTATGACGGTCAGCGCGCGATCCCTGGTTCCGTACCTCGCCGATGCCGTTCCCGGCTGGTTCCAGGCCACGCTGGCCGTCTACGACGCGCAGGGCAAAGAAGTGGCTTACGCGGACGATTACCGCTTCATGCCCGATCCGGTTCTTTACTGCGAGATACCCGCGAGCGGTATCTACGAACTGGAGATTCGGGACGCCATCTACCGGGGCCGGGAGGATTTCGTCTACCGGCTTGCGGTCGGTGAAGTCCCGTTCATTACCCGGGCCTTTCCCCTCGGAGGCCGTGAGGGCGCCAAGACGATCGCCGCCGTCGACGGGTGGAATCTCTCCGGGGGAAAAATGATCCTCGACACCGATCCGGGCGACGCGCCGGTCCGGCGCGCCGCGTATACCGACGGCAGGGTGTATTCCAACGCCGTTTCCTATCGCGTCGACGATCTGCCGGAGACGGGGGAGGGAACACACAACGACCGTATCGAGGACGCGCGGACCGTCGAGATGCCCGTGATCGTCAACGGACGGATCGAGCAGCCGGGTGATGTCGATGTGTTCGCGGTCGACGGCGCGGCGGGGGACCGTGTCGTGGCCGCGGTCTGGGCCCGGCGGCTGAATTCACCCCTCGATTCGCTGCTGCGATTAACCGACGGCGCGGGAACGGTGATCGCGTGGAACGACGACGCGGTAGTCAAAAAGAAACACCTGCACATAGACGAGGCGGGGCTGATCACCCATCACGCCGACGCATACCTGACGGCGGAACTGCCGAAGAAGGGACGTTACTACGTGCAACTCTCGGACGCCCAGCGGCACGGCGGCGATGCCTGGGCCTATCGCCTCCGCATCTCGGCCCCGCGGCCCGATTTCGCACTGCGGGTGACCCCGTCGAGCGTGTATACCGTTCCCGGCGCGATCCAGCCGGTCGCCGTCTACGCGATCAGGAAGGACGGGTTTGACGGGCCGATACGACTGCGGGTCAAATCCCCCGCCGGTTTCCAGCTCCAGGGAGGATCGATCCCGGCGGGCCGCACCCACGTCCGGCTGACGCTGAAAGCGCCGCTGAAATCCCGGGGAGGCCCCGTCGCCCTGAAACTGGAAGGGGTCGCGGAAGTCGGCGGAAAGACCATCCGTCGCGTGGCGGGGGCCGCCGACGACGTGATGCAGGCCTTTCTCTACCGGCACCTCCTGCCCGCGGAGGAGTGCATGGTGTACGTCAGGAAACAGAAATGGCCGGCGCCGCAGCTCAGTATTGCCGGCAAGACGCCAGTGCGCATTGCCGCCGGCGCCGCGCAGCGCATCGTTGTCAAGACCAGGAAAAACAGGATGCTCAAAGAGATAGTGCTTCAGCTCAACCAGCCGCCAGGCGGCGTGGCCATAAAGGACGTCGCGGTGGTGGACGAAGGCCTGGCCTTTTCGCTGACTACCGACGAGGAACCGGCGGCGGACGATTTTTCGGGAAACCTGATCGTCCAGGTCTTCAGGGAATTCCGGCCGAAGGGCAAAAAGGGAGGAGCCGGAAAGAGAAATCGCCGCTGGCCCATCGGGTACCTGCCGGCGATCCCCGTCGAGATCGTCGGGAAATAGGCGGGGTGCGCCGCGCGGTGGTCCCCGGCGCCGCGCTGTGGTGTATAATCGCCCCGCGGTCCCTCCAGAAAGAAAAAAGGCACCTGACCCGTTTGTGCAACGTATTGTATTATACGGCGCCGCGATGGGGAACACGGGAGAGTTGAAACCGTCCTGTTCTCTTGGGAGTATCGGATGTCGGGTTTTGCCCGCTGTTCCAGTGCGGGTGTCCAATCCGGTAATTATATGGTGACATATCAAAAATAGGTACGTACAATAAGAGCCGTACGGGATACAATACACGTTCGGCGTATCGGCACGGTATGATAGTATCGACGGCAAACCTGGAACACGGGAGAAGAGACCATGAGTGTATACCGGACAGTACTGTTCGCGGCCATCGCCGCATCGATCTTTGCGGCGGCCTGCGGTGAGACGCAAAACATGAACGCCGATTCCCCGTCGGTCGCGGCAATTGATACGGGCGCCGCACCCCTCGAACCGGTTTACTTCCGGCGCTACGCGGTGCGGGGGTTCTGGAAAGATCAGTCCAAGCGCCTGGCGGAGAAATGGATACCCCACTGCATCGAGCAGATGGAGAAGGGGGGCAGGGGGCAGGAACTGCTGAACCTGGTACACACCGCGCGCGTTCTCGCGGGCGAACCGGCGGGGACGTTCACCGGCCGTCCCTGGAGCGACGCGTACGTCTACAACACGGTCGAATCGATCTGCCTGGCCCTGGGGATCGATCCGGACGGTGACGCGGAACTCGCCGCCGCCCAGCAATTCCTGCGAAAGAAGCTGGCGGAGTGGATCCCGATCATCCTGGCCGCCCAGACCGACGACGGGTATATCCACTCCTACCATACCGTCAACCGCCGGAAGCGCTTCACCGATATCAACAAGCACGAGTTCTACGTGCAGGGGTATTTCATCGAGATGGGCGTGGCCCACTACCGCGTGACGGGGGGACAGGACCGCCGTCTCTACGACGCGGCGCGACGGTGCGCCGACCTCCTCTGCCGGACGTTCGGGCCGCCCCCGAAGAGAAACTGGGTCCACGGCCACGCGGGGATGGGCTACGCCCTCTGCCGCCTGGCGCGGCTGGTCAACGACGTTAAACGTGACGGTGCGGGCGACCGGTATTACGAACTCGCCAAGTACCTCTTCGACCACCGCCATGCCGTCGAGAAGCACCGCGGCCCGTACCAACAGTCGCACCGGCCGGTCGTGGCAATGGAACACGCCGTCGGCCACGCGGTCCGGGCGACCTACTTCTACACCGCCATGGCCGACCTCGCCATGCTGACCGGCGACCGGGCCTACCGCGCGGCCGTCGACCGTATCTGGGACAGCGCGATCAACCGCCGGTACTACATCACCGGGGGCGTGGGGGCAACCTCCCACGGGGAAGCCTTCGCCGACGACTACACGCTCCCCAATCACAGCGCCTACTGCGAGTCCTGCGCCGGGTGCGGGCTGTCGTTCTGGGCCGACCGCATGCACCGGATGCACGCGACCGGCCGCTGCCGGGACGTCCAGGAGCGGGTCCTCTACAACAACATCCTGGGAGCGATCGAACTGTCCGGGGAGAACTTCTTTTACCAGAACCCCCTCGCCTCCGATCGGGGCCGCTACCCGTGGCACGGGTGCCCCTGCTGCGTGGGCAACATCCCCCGGGCGCTGCTGGACATCGTGAACCAGGCGTACGCGCTGAATGCGAAACGGGACATCCTGCAGGTCAACCACTTCGTGGCCGGGGCCGGGGAGATCGGGAACGTCGGCGGCGCTGATCTGCGGATCATCCAGGAAACCGGTTATCCCTGGAAGGGCGACGTCTCGATCGCCCTGCACCCGGCAAAACCGGCGCGGTTCGCCCTCCGGGTCCGGATTCCGGATCGCGCGGCGTCCGCGCTCTACACGGCGAAACCCGAGGCGGGTGACCGGGTGACAATCGCCGTCAACGGCCGTGCCGCGGACGTCGCGATCGCGGACGGCTATGCGACGCTCGCACGTCAGTGGCAACCCGGCGACCGGGTAACGGTCGCCCTGCCCATGCCCGTCCAGCGGGTCTACGCCGACGGGCGGGTGGCGGCCGACCGGGGGCGGGTCGCCCTCCAGCGGGGGCCGCTGGTGTACAGCGTCGAGCAGGTCGACCACGACAAGGACGTGCGGGATATCGTCCTGAAACCGGAGGCGGCATTGACGGCCGCATGGCGGGAAGACCTCCTGGGCGGGGTGATGGTCATCACGGGCGGCGGCCTGACGGCGATTCCGCACTTCGCGCGCCTCAACCGCGGCGGCTGGTCGCAGGTCTGGATTGTCGAGGACCCCGAACAGGCGGTCCCCCGGGGGCCGCAACCGGTGGTCCGGAAGGAACTGGACGCGCGGACCGTCGACCGGGTGCTCGTCGGGGTCCGCAAATCCGAGAAGGCCCACGGGCTGAACGGCGAGAAGACCTCGTCCGGCATCTTCCGCGATCGGCGGTGGCGTCACGCGACCGGCGGGGGCCGGTTCAGCTACGACCTGGCGATTGACCCGGACGCCCGGAACCTGGTCCTGGTGACTTACTGGGGCGGCGAGACCGGCGACCGGCGGTTCGACATACTGGCCGACGACGCGGTGATCGGCAGTCAGAAACTGCTCAATAATCGCCCGGGTGAGTTTTTTGACGTCACGTATCCGCTGCCGAAAAAACTCACGGCGGGCAAGAAAAAAATCACCGTCACCTTGCGGGCGGAACCCGGCGCGCTCGCCGGGGGAATTTTCGACCTCCGCATCGTCCGGCCCGGGGAACAATAAAAGAGGCAATCCCGCCCGGGACCGTTAATTCGAACGTACATTCTTGACGGCGGGGAATCGCGGGGGGTATGGTAGTGTCCGCCGCCGGCGCATAACGGGTTCCGGCGGACGCGACGAATTGACGCCTTATTCCCGGAGAAACGAGACGGATATGGCAAACGCGATTTACACCATCGAACAGCCGGTAAACGAGCCCGTGCTGTCCTACGCCCCGGGCAGCCCCGAGCGCGATACCCTGAAGGCGAAGCTGGCCGAATGCCGGTCCGCGACCGTCGAGATCCCGGTCCTGGTCGGCGGCCGGGAAATCCGCACCGGCGACACCGCGGAATGCCGTCCGCCCCACGACCATCAACACCTGCTCGGGACCTGCCACCGCGCCGGCCGCGCGGAGATCGGCGCGGCCGTTGCGGCCGCCGTGGAGGCCCGCGGCGCGTGGTCGAGGATGGCGTGGGAAGACCGGCTCTCGATCTTCCTGAAGGCCGCCGATCTCCTTGCCGGCCCCTACCGGGCGGCGGCAAACGCCGCCACGATGCTCTGCCAGTCCAAGAACGTCTTCCAGGCGGAGATCGATTCGGCCTGCGAACTGATCGATTTCCTGCGGTTCAACGCCCGTTTTGCCACGCAGATATATCGTGACCAGCCGCTGTCTCCCCGCGGCATATGGAACCGGGTCGAGTACCGGGCGCTGGAGGGTTTCGTGTTCGCCGTCACGCCCTTCAATTTCACGTCCATCGCCGGCAACCTCCCGACCGCGCCGGCGATGATGGGAAACACGGTCCTGTGGAAGCCCGCCTCCTCGGCCGTCTACTCGGCCTGGGTCTTCATGCAGTGCCTGCGCGAGGCGGGGCTCCCGGACGGCGTGATCAACTTCATTCCGGGCCGCGGGGCGGACATGGGCGAGATCGTCCTGCCCGAGGAACACCTGGCCGGCATCCACTTCACCGGCTCGACGGCGGTCTTCCAGTCCATGTGGCGGACCGTCGGCGAGAATATCGATCGCTATCGCGGTTATCCCCGCCTCGTCGGTGAAACCGGCGGAAAGGATTTCATGTTCGTTCACGCGTCCGCGGATGTCGACGCGACCGTCACCGCGCTGGTCCGCGGGGCATTCGAGTACCAGGGCCAGAAGTGCTCCGCGGTCTCCCGCGCCTACGTGCCCGAGAGCCTCTGGCCGTCCGTCCGCGACGCGCTGGTCGAACAGGCCGGGAGCCTGCCTGCCGGCGGCCCCGAGGACTTCACGAACATTTTCAACGCCGTCATCGACCGCGCGGCGTACGATTCCATCGCGGAATACATCGACTATGCCCGCGACCACGCGGACGCCGAAATCCTCGTCGGCGGCGGCCGGGATGATGCGGTCGGTTACTTCATCGAGCCGACGGTCATCCGCGCCCGGACGCCGGATTTCCGGACCATGGTCGAGGAGATCTTCGGCCCGGTGCTGACGGTGTACGTGTACCCCGACGGGGAGTACGCCGAAACCCTGCGGCTGTGCGACCGGACGTCGCCGTACGCCCTGACCGGCGCGATATTCGCCCGGGACCGCGCGGCGATCGTCGCGGCGGCCGACGCCCTCGCCGACGCGGCGGGCAACTTCTACATCAACGACAAGCCGACCGGCGCGGTCGTCGGGCAGCAGCCTTTCGGCGGCGGCCGGGCGTCCGGCACCAACGACAAGGCCGGGAGCATGCTGAACCTGGTCAGGTGGATTTCAACCCGGGCGATCAAGGAGAATTTCGTTCCCCCGACCGACTACCGGTATCCGTTCATGGCGGAGTCGTAGAGTCTGCGGGGTACGCGCGGCCGTATCGCCGACATCCCGCGCGCACATTCATTTACAGGAGTCAGCAATGACCGAATACACACTCGGCGTCATCGGCGCCGGCAACATGGGCGAGGCGATTCTGCGGGGGGTCATCAAGAGCGGGTGCCTGCCCCACGACGCGATCGTGGCCTACGACCCGGTCGTGACCCGGGAACAGACGCTGGCCATCGAGTTCGGGATCCTTTCGGCCCAGGACAACCGCATTCCCGGCGGCTGCCCGCATATCCTGATCGCGGTCAAGCCGAACGTGGTTCCCGGGGTGCTCGAGGAGATCGCGCCGGTGATTGCCGATGACGCCACGGTGATTTCGATCGCGGCCGGCGTCACCACCGCCTTTATCGACGAGAAGCTCAAGGGCAAGGGGCATATCATCAGGGTCATGCCCAATACCCCGATGCTCGTCGGCTCGGGCGTGTCGGTGATCGCGGCCGGCCCCCGCGCGACGAGCGAGGACATCCACTGGGCCCAGCGGCTCTTCGCCTGCAGCAGCCTGACCATTGTCATGGAAGAGCAACTGATGGACGCGGTGACCGGCGTGTCCGGTTCCGGCCCCGCCTACCTGTTCTACCTGGTCGAGGCGATGACCGCGGCGGGCGTTGCCGAGGGGATCGACCCGGAGATCGCGGAGATGCTCGCCACCTACACGTGTATCGGCGCGGGCAAGCTTCTGGCGGAGACCCGGAAATCCCCGGAGGCCCTCCGCGAGCAGGTCACCACGCCCGGCGGCACCACCCAGAAGGCCCTCGAGATGATGAAGGAGGGGGGCGTCAAGGACACGCTGATCGCCGCGATCCGTGCGGCCGCCGAACGCAGCCGCGAACTCGGACAGTAACCGCTCCTCACTTTCGCGGACCGCCCGGCGCCCGACGTGTTCAGCAGGCCCTACTTGTCCAGCACCTTGATGCGGATCTTCCGCCAGGCGACCTGGAAGGGCCCGCGGTTTCCGACGCCGTGGACCTGCAGGCCGATAAAGCCCTTCGGGTGCGTCTTGTAGTGCTTTTCGCCGGTGAGGTCCTCGATCTGCTTACCGTTGATCCAGGTCCGGATGCGGGGCCCCTGCGCGACGACGCGGTACGTGTTCCACTCGCCGTCCACGAAGGCCGTGTTCGGTTTCCGCGTTTCTTTCGACGACATCCAGCCGCCGCACGCCTCTCCATAGATGCAGCCGGACTGGGCGCCCTTTTTCCCCGAGGCCTCGATCTCGACCTGCGGCCCGTTGACCCGGCCGAACTTTTGTTTGCCCTCTTTGTTCTTCTGCTTGTTCTTCAGCGGCTTGGTCTGCGAGCGGATCTGCACGCCCGAGTTCAACTGATTGTCCATCAGCTTGACCGCGAACTCCAGCTCGAAGTCACCGTATTCCTTTTCCGTGCAGAGGAAGGAATTCGGGCTGCCCTTGGTCGTCTTGCCGATAATGGCCCCGTCTTCCACGCGGTAGGTGGCCGTGCCGTTTTTCTGTATCCAGCCATTGAGCGTCTTGCCGTCGAAGAGGCTTTTCCATCCTTCTTTCTCTTCGGCGCCGGCGAGCGGCGGGGCAATAGCGGCGGCGAGGATGACGGCGGATGATAGTGTAACTGTTCTGTTCATTGTCTTTCTCCTTGTTCAGTGGTCAGGACATGATTGTTTCTTCAATAGAAATGTAACATGTCGGCGGTTTTGGTTACAGCACTTTTCGCGCCGGCTGTCGGACGCGGCAAGCACATCTCTTTTTCACTCACGAAACCGGACAAGGGCTTCCCGAAGGGTAAGTACGTGGTGAAACTCCTGCTCGACGACGAGGAAAAACTGACCGTCCCGTTCACCGTCGAGTAGGCGGTTATTCGTTCAGCTCGACGGTTATCGTGCGGGCCGACGGGTGCGCCAGCCGCCGGTCGATTTCCAGGACCTCCGCGTAGCGCGCGGCCGGCAGGACTGCCGGGTCCAGCGACGCCCTGCGCCGTATCGTGATGACCGGCCCGCCGTTTTCGCTCGTGTCCACGCCCGATTCCGATTCGATGCGCCCCAGTCCGGCGGGCCCCCGCCAGGCCAGGTCGTCGGGAACCATGCGAACGGCCGTTACGGAGGCGGGCAGTTCGACGCGGTAGATGACCTCCCGCCGCAGCCGGCGGGGATGCAGCAACGGGTTGGACCGCGTGTCCGCGTCCGCCGGCAGGGTTCCCGTCATCGCCCGCGGCAGGGTGAAGTAGCAGTACTTTCCGTCGCGCACCGCGAATCGATGAATCATCGCCGTAAATCGCTCGACGCCGGGATAGGTGTCGTATTTCGTGACGAGTTCTCCGTCCGGTTCGGCCGACTGCGAAAGGGCGGTGAGCATTCGGCGATGATGGCGCCGCCGCTCTTCGGGGGGCATCTCGGCGTACCGCCGGTGGAAACTCCCGAACGCCGTCCCGCAGTACGTCCGCGTCCGCGTGACCCGCGCGTCGCCGTTTTCCCTGATTTGTATCGCGTACTCGATCAGGCTGCGCCCCTCACGGCCCGGGAGCGGTTGTATCGTCACGGTCTTTCCCCCGGCTGCCAGGCCCAGCTTTCCGGCGAAGGGCGTCGTCCCCGGGGCGGCGTACTGGTCGGCGTCGTTGAGGTACACCGGT
>CAZLBC010000086.1:14233-20912 GCA_964557575.1 uncultured Planctomycetaceae bacterium | reverse complement strand
AGGCCGAATTTCGGCTCGATCACCGCGCCGCGGGCCTGCTCGCCGGTCTCGAAGTACGCGCCGTAGAAATTGCTGTTGCAGTCCAGCCAGAGGGTGATCCGGCGCATCTGTTCGGCGGTCAGCTCGACGTCGTGGTGTCCCTTGGAAAGGTGCGTGTAGAGTTTCGCGACCCGGGCCCCCTCCTTGCCGGGGATTGAGTAGCTCCGGCCGTTGCGCCTGATCGCCCCGTTGCCGCCGTGCTTTCCCCAGGCGAAGCGGTTGAGGGTGCAGAAGGCCTCCGACCAGCCGTGCTTCTCGAAGCGGTCGCCCCGCAGGGAGGGCGCCTTTTTCTTCTTTTCGTGGCAGGTGACGCACTTCGCCTCCAGGACGGGCTGGACCAGCCGCGGGAAGGTGAGAGGGTAGGAGCCTTCGGGTTCCGGTGCCAGCCGGGACGGCGGGCGCTTCAGGGCCAGGGAGATGTCCCGGTCGATATTTTTCGGCGGCTCGTTTTTCGGCTCGTGGCAGCCCTCGCAACTCAGCGTCTCGCCGGGGTGCACGTAGGTCGCCGACCGCATGTTCTGGACGCACAGCCCGTTTTCGTCGAGGGCCTGGAAGTAGATGGGGATGCCGGCCGGGACCGTGAAGCACGCGCTGCCGTCGGACTCGACGGGGACGGTTCCCAGCACGCCCCGGGCCAGGGACTGGGCGGCATGGCCGATCTCGGGCTTGCCCTGCGACGGCGTGGCCTTCGGGAAGAGGTTCACCACCCGCAGGGCAGTGATCTTCGTGCCCGCCGGCCACTCCCTGTCGCTGACGTACACGTTCATCACGGCCACGGTGCCCGTCGCCGGCACGGGGCTACCGCCCCGGTCGGCCGCGGCGTGCCGCGTCTGGGCGGGAATCACCGGGGGCCGCTTCCGCGGCCGGAAGGGGATCGGGTCCAGGCAGGGGACGGCCGGGTCACGGTAGATCGGTATCGTGTTGCCGAAGGCGTCGACGAGGAAGATCCCGTAGTGTTTCTGTGCCGGGTCGTAGACGCAGAGGTGGTACTTCTCGCCGAGGGGCCAGGGGGTGCCGTAGACCTCGGCCCGCGGCCGGTGGGTTCCCTTCTTGTGGGGGACGCCGGGGGCCTTCTCCGACTCGGGGAAGGGGACCGCCGGGGTGAGGCGGAGGACCTGTGACGTCGACCGGTCGTCTTTCTTCTTGAGATCGATGAGTATGATCGAGCCGTAGGCCTGGCCGTGGTGGGGGGCGGAGACGGCGACGTATTTCCCGGAGCCCGGCACGGCCCGGATCGACATCTCCATCCAGGGGCGGGACTCCCGGGACGCCGGGTAGTTGCCGTGGTAGCTGCGGGGGTCCCGGCCGTCGGGATAGCAGTGCCAGATGTGGTGGGCGATGTCCGAGTCGCGGTCCACGTAGTCCCACCGGGTGTAGACGATCTTGCCCTCGTGGTCGACGCTGGGGTGCCACTCGTGGGTCTCGTGGAAGCTGAGGTAGATGATGTCGCTGCCGTCGGGCATCATGCCGTGGAGCGTGTAGGTCGGGCAGGGGCGTCCCCCGCAGCGGAGGTAGCCGCCGATCCGCTCGGAGACGAACGCGATCCGCCCGCTCGGCAGGACGCAGGGGTCGAACTCGTTGAAGGGGCCGTCGGTGAGCTGGACGAGGTTGCCGCCGTCGGCGTCGACCCTGAAGATGTGGAACGATTTTTCCGGCACCCAGGTTCCCTTTCCCGGACCGCACTCGCTGTAGCCGAAGAAGATCGTCTCGGCGTCGTAGTCGAGTTCCAGGGAGATCAACGACCCGCCGGCGAGCGACCGGCCCATCAGCCGGCCGTTGGTGACGACGGCGTCGGCGAGGAGGTCGCGGGCCGCGGGGTTCTCGCCGAAGGGATCGTCCAGCACGAACAGGCCGCCGCCGGGGCGGGCCTTGAAGCCGTAGTACTGGTCGCACATGTGGTCGTACGTGGACTTGTGGTGGGTCAGGAAGATGATGCGGTCGAAGTCGAGCAGGGGGTTCTTGAAGGCGATCTCCCGGCGGAGCGCGGCGATTGCACCGAACAGTTCCCTCCGTTCGGCCTCGGTACCGGATCGCCGCTCGTCTTTTTCGCATGCCGCGAGGCGGTCTTTCTCCTTTGCCAGGCCGGGGGCACCCGCCATGCCCGCGATGTCGTCGAGCAGGGCCCGGGTGCGGCGGAGTATCACGTCCACCGGCGTTGTGTCCGACGGCCGCAGGAGCGCTGCGGGGGAAACGACCTCCCGCTGGAGCCGCTGCAGGTCCCATTCGCGGCTTTCCGCCATCAGTTTTTTCAGGCGGTCGTATTCGTCGCCGGGAACAGGGCCGCCGTCGCCGGGGGCAGTGCCGCAGGCGGCGTCGGGCACGCCCTCGATCTTTCGCGTGACGATCACCGATCCCCACTTGTTGACGGATTTAATATTCAGCGTTTTTCCCGCCGCGCGTTCCGCGCCGAACACCGCGGCATCGTAATGGCGGCCGGAGATAACGACCGGGAATGTCGCGGCTTCGGTCCACGCGCCGTCGAGGCCGAGATCCCCCGGTGTGACCCCGTCCCAGAGACAGAGAAAGATCTTCCCGGTTTTTTTCACCTCCAGCTCGACTGCAGCCGGATTCTTGTGCTCGTGGAGCAGGTAGGACATCCCCCGGAATGCCTTCGGCACGTCGCGGTACGTGTACGACCGGTTGGTATGTATGGGTGAGGCCGCCTTCAGTGTTCCCCGGGCCAGCGGCTTCTCACCGTCTACGGATACGACCGCCCCGTCCCCCGCGGCGGCGGAAAGCGGGAAGGCGGCACAGGCGGACAGGTACGCCGGCAGGAGGTATGTGAGAAGGTGGCGTTTCATGGTATGTTCCTCATTGTCTATAGTATGCCGTAACCCGGCAAAGACAATGAAGTAAATGACAACCGCGTATGTGTTTTTTGTCACGCGCGGCCCGCCGCCGCTCGGAGCGGGGTCGATTCCGGGCGCTATTGCCGGTACAATCGGGCTGCTCCCGGAATCTCGATTGAAAGGCGATCGCATGTCTCGTAGCCGGATGCGCGCTGTATTGTCGCTCGGTCTGTTCGTCTGTGTCTTTCCCTGTCTCCGTGCCGCCGGTGAGCTTCCCGTGCCCGACGGGCGGCGGTTGCGGGAGATCGCGGCCGAGCGGTTTCCGCGGGGCCGGGTCCTGATCGGCGCGACCACCGGCTCGTGGGCCTTCGGCAAGCCCCACGGACTGATCATGGACCGGGAGTTCGGGTACGTCACGCCGGAGAACGACTTCAAGCAGGCCGTGATCCGCCGCCGGACGGGCGCGTGGGACTGGTCGCGTGCCGACGCCTGGGTCGGCCACGTCGCCGAACACGGGCAGGTGCTCCGGATGCACTGCCCGATCAGCCCGCAGTGTTCCCGGTGGGCCAAGGACGATCGGCGGACGGCGGCCGAGCTGGAGGAGGAACTCCGCCGCTTCATGGAGGCGATCTGCCGCCGCTACAACGGGAAGCCCGGTTTCCGCTTTATGGACGTGGTCAACGAGACCGTCCTGGCCAACGGGACGTGGCACGGCCCCCGGCCGGGCACGGACCGCTGGGAGTGCCCGTGGGAGAAGATCGGCCGGGACGGCGACGCGAACAAGACCCCGTCATACATCCGGATGGCCTTCGAGATCGCCGCGGAGCACGCTCCCGACCTGAAGCTGGTCTATAACCAGAACGCCGGCCCCGAACACGGAACGTGCTGGGAGAAGATCAAGGCGACGGTCGGCTACCTGCGGAAGCGGAAACTCCGCGTCGACGGTATCGGCTGGCAGGCCCACGTGGACGTCGGCTGGAACCACTGCGACGCCCTCGAGAAACTCATCGACTGGGCCCACGCCAACGACCTGGATTTTCACGTCACGGAGGCCGGCGTCTGGCTGAAAAAGAACGCCTCGCCGGCCGGCCTGAAGGCCCAGGCGGCAACCTACGCGCGGATCCTGAAGACCCTTCTGTCCCGGCGGAAAAACGGCGTGGTCACCTGGAATACCTGGCACATATCGGACGCCGGGGGATGGAAGAAGCACCGGCGCCCCTCCCTGTTCGACGCCGACTACCGGCCCAAGCCGGCCTACTACGCCGTCCAGCGGGTCCTGGAGGAGTGAGACCAAACGCCCGCAAGTCCCGGCGGGATAACAGCCGAATAAAATAAAAGGTATTGCCGTAATACTACTACTATAGTCCCTGTACTATGGTGGTAAGCGAGTATCTCCGCCGACGTATCAGAGGCCCCGGTCAAGATTGGGACATGGCTGAAACCGAAGAAAACCTGCTGGGACGGCTGCTCCTGGACGCGGGGCTGGCGGACCGCCCGCGCATACAGGAGTGCCTGGCCGAACAGGAGCGTATGCGCCGCGAGGGGACGGCGCCGCTGCTGGGGGCCCTGCTTGTCGAAAAGGGCTATCTCGACGAGGAAGATCTCCGGCGCATACTGAAACAGCAGGCCGACCGCGCGGCCGACGGGCGGCCGGGGAGCGGCGAGGAGACCGCGGTCCCCGCACCACCCTCCGTCCGACCGTCCCGCCCGGCCATGATCGCCCGGTACGGCAAGCTGCCGCTATTCCTGATGATCATCCTTTCCGTTGGTCTTACCTGGGTCTACGTCGACCTGCTGGCCGCCGACCGGCTCGTCCGCCGGGCGGAGAGACTCTACGCCGCGGGCCGGCACGATGCGGCCATGGCATTATTCAACGAGGCCCGGGAGGAACGGCCGGATGATCCGGCTATCCTGGAGCGGATCGTCTCCCTCGGCGAGGAATCCGGTTGCCTGGAACCGGCCGTGTCGGCCCTGGCGCGCCTGCTGGAGCTGCGCCCCGGCCGCGCCGGCGAGTGGAACGAGCGGCTCGCGGATCTTTTTGTGCGGCGCAAGGATTACCCCTCGGCGATCAGCCGTTACACCCGGGCCCTGGAGAGCTGCGCCGCCGAAAAGCAAAACCGCGGCAGGATCCGCCGTCTCCGCCGCGCCCGGGCCCGGGCACTGTTGTGGGCGAAGCACTACCGGAGCGCCGCGGAGGCCTTCGAGAAGCTGCTGGCGGAATCGCCGGAGGATCCCGACCTGCTTCGTTCTCTCGCCGCCGCCCGCCGGGGGACCGGTGACATCGATACCATCATCGCATGCTATGAACGGCTCAGGGCGATCCGCCCCGACGACCGGGAGATCGCGCGACAGCTTGCCCACTGGTACCAGGGAGGGCGGCGTTTCGACCGGGCGGCGGTGGTATTCCGGGATCTCCTCGAGGAGTCGCCGGACGATACCGATCTGCTGCTCGGCCTGGCCCGCAGTTATTCCTGGGGCGGAAAGAAGGAAAAGGCCGTCACCGCCTACCGCGCGGCGCTCCGGGCCGGCGGCGACAGTGCCGCGGTCCGCCGTGAACTGGCCCGGGTCCTCGTGGCCGCGGATCGCGCGTCTGAGGCCGTGCCCCTCCTGGCGGCGCTCGCGGAAGAGCGCCCGGGAGATCTCTCGGTTGCCGTCGATCTCGCCGCGGCCTGCCTGGAAAGCGGCGAGAAGGAACGGGCCGCGGCCCTGGTGCGGGACATCGCGGAGCGGGAAGGGCTTTCCGCGGACCGGCTGCGGCAGTTGGCGGACATGGAACTCCGCGCGGCCGACGCCGGGGAAAAGGTCGGCCTGTACCGGCAATGGCTGGATACCCACCCGGATGACCGCGAAGTGATCGAGCGGTTCGCCCGGCTGCTGCGGGCATCCGGGCGGCACGACGAGGCGTGGCCCCTGTACCGGAAACTCCTGGAGGCCCGCCACGATGACCGGCACCTGCTGTTCGAGGCGTCGGAGGAGGCGTCATGGGCCGGCCACCCGGCGGCGGCACTGCGCTTACTGGAACAATTGAGAGCTATCCGCGATAACGCCGACAATGGTAATGAACGGTAACCGTATATGCGTACAGGTCATCTTATTGGTATCGCCGCAATGCTGATTGCCGGGGGGCTCCCGGTTGCCCCCCTATGCGCCGCCGCGGAAAACGGCGACGCGGCGCAGCCCTCCGCGGAAGAAGTTCTCCGCGGGTTGATCGACGCGGCGTTTGCGGCGAAGGACTACCGGAAGGCGCATCGGTATTTCGGGGAACTGTCGAAAAAGGTCGCGAAGCTCGCGCCGGCGGAGCGGCTGCGGTGGGCGAAGGCGGCCGAGTTGTCGAAAAAACCGAAAGAAGCCCTGCAGATCCTCCGGCCGCTGCTGAAGGCGGAAAAGCCGCCGGTGCAGGCACTCGTGGCGGCCGCGCAGCTCGCGGTACAGGTCAAGGCGTTCGCGGCGGCGGCCGAACGGTACGCGGCGCTGTCGATGCGGCAGCCGGACAGCGAGCGGTGGCCGCTGATGCGCGCAAAGACCCTGGTGTGGGCGGAGCAGCACGCGGCGGCGGCGACGGTCCTCGCCGGGCTGCACGAGAAAAAGCCGGACAACCGCGAGATTATGGGGCTCTACGCCGACGCCCTGTATCATGCCGGTTCTCACGCGAAGGCGGCGGGGCTCTACAAGAAGCTCCTGGCGGCGCTGTCCGCGGCCGCAAAGGCGAAGCGGCCGGCGATCCTGCGGAACGCGGCGGGTGCGGCGATGGGGGCGCGGGATTATGCCGCGGCCCGCCGGTATTTCGGGCAGTTGGCGGACGCGGTCAAAACACTCGCGCCGGCGGAGCGGCTGCGGTGGGCGAAGGCGGC
>CAZLBC010000086.1:1969-14133 GCA_964557575.1 uncultured Planctomycetaceae bacterium | reverse complement strand
CGGACGCGGTCAAAACACTCGCGCCGGCGGAGCGGCTGCGGTGGGCGAAGGCGGCCGAGTTGTCGAAAAAACCGAAAGAAGCCCTGCAGATCCTCCGGCCGCTGCTGACGGCGGGAAAGCCGCCGGTGCAGGCACTCGTGGCGGCCGCGCAGCTCGCGGTACAGGCCAAGGCATTCGCGGCGGCGGCCGAACGGTACGCGGCGCTGTCGGAGCGGCAGCCGGACAGCGAGCGGTGGCCCCTGATGCGCGCAAAGACCCTGGTGTGGGCGGAGCAGCACGCGGCGGCGGCGACGGTCCTCGCCGGGCTGCACGAGAAAAAGCCGGACAACCGCGAGATTATGGGGCTCTACGCCGACGCCCTGTATCATGCCGGTTCTCACGCGAAGGCGGCGGGGCTCTACAAGAAGCTCCTGGCGGCGCTGTCCGCGGCCGCAAAGGCGAAGCGGCCGGCGATCCTGCGGAACGCGGCGGGTGCGGCGATGGGGGCGCGGGATTATGCCGCGGCCCGCCGGTATTTCGGGCAGTTGGCGGACGCGGTCAAAACACTCGCGCCGGCGGAGCGGCTGCGGTGGGCGAAGGCGGCGGAACTGGCGGGAACATCCGAAGAGGCCCTGCAGATCCTCCAGCCGCTGCTGACGGCGGAAAAGCCGTCGGTGCAGGCACTCGTGGCGGCCGCGCAGCTCGCGGTGCAGGCCAAGGCATTCGCGGCGGCGGCCGAACGGTACGCGGCGCTGTCGATGCGGCAGCCGGACAGCGAGCGGTGGCCGCTGATGCGCGCAAAGACCCTGGTGTGGGCGGAGCAGCACGCGGCGGCGGCGACGGTCCTCGCCGGGCTGCACGAGAAAAAGCCGGACAACCGCGAGATTATGGGGCTCTACGCCGACGCGCTGTATTTCAGCGGCGGGTTCGAGCGGGCCATTGCCCCCTACGAAAAGCTCCTGCAGGCATCGCCGGATCGGCACGGTGTCCGGCTGAAACTGGCTCGCTGCTGCATGGCCGCGGGCCGGTACGAAAAGGCGGCGGCGCATTTTCGCCCCGTGTACGAATCCGATACGTCCGATACCGGCAGCGGCGCAGAACTGGCGAAGGCGCTGTACCTGGCCGGCGACCTCGACGCGGCCGCACCGTTGCTGCAAACGCTGATCGACCGCGCGCCGGAGGACACGGCACTGCTCCGCACCGCCGCGGACGTCGCCGCCGAACGCCGGCGGTACGATAAGGCGATATCGCTGTACCGCCGGGCGATCGCGGCCGGCGACAATCGCCGGGAGACCCGCCTCCGCCTCGCGCGGGTCCTGAGCTGGAACCGGGATTACGACGAGGCGATCGGGGTCTATGACCGGCTGATCATCGAGCGACCCGGCGACGGGAACGTCCGGCGGGAGAAGGCCCGGGTGCTCGGCTGGGACCGGCGGTACGGCGCGGCCCTCGAAACGTACCGGCGCATTCTGGAACGCGCTCCCGGCAACCGCGCCGTCCGGAAGGAGTTCCTGGCGAAGGACGCCTTCTACCGGCGGCACGATGCCGCCGCCATCCCCCGGTACCGGTCCCTGCTGGAAGCGGAGCCGGGCAACATCGAGGGGTGGTTCGACCTCGGACAGGCCTGCTCCCGGAAGTCTTTGTGGCCGGAGGCCCGTGAGGCGTACGGTGAGGCGCTGGCGCTGTACCCCGGCCACTTCAGGGCCCGGGAGGCGCTGGCGGAAGTCGATCTGCGCTCCACGGCGACGGCGGTCGTTCCGTTTTTCAATTACCGCCGGCGGGAGGGCGCAACCCGCTCGGTGGACGTGGAATACTATTCCTTCGGGACCCGCGTCCGCCGCTGGATCGGAGACCGGGTCCGGATAGACGGAGAGTACGCCCGCGAGGAACTGGCGTTCTCCGACCGGGGCGACCGCGGCGCCGACGTCGCCGGGATGGGGCTGGCGTATAGTCCCGGTCCCGGCTGGGAGGCGGGCTTCCGGGCCGGCGGGCGGCGTTACGCCGGGGGCGAAGGAGAGTTTTTGTACGACGCCGGCCTGTCGGTCGCCGCCCTGCCCGGCCTGGATGCGGGGCTGTACTCCCGGCGCCGCGAGCACCGCGAGAACGGCGCCACCTACGACGGGCGCCTCTACCGGCTGGACAACGGGGTCTCCCTGCGGTACCTGCTGAATGACAACCTGTGGGCCCGCGGAGGCTACGCGGTTTCGTGCCTCACCGACGATAATACGCTGGGCACCGCCTTCGGTGAGGTCCGTTTGAAAATACTGGCGGAACCCCGGCGGCTCACCGTCGGCTACCGCGTCGAGCACCGCGCGTTTGACGAGGCCGGCGCGGTGTATTACTCGCCCCGGTCGTTTACCATGCACACCGTCAGTGTCGACTGGCGCCACTACCTCGTGGAGGAAGAGCTGTTCTGGGGGTCCCGCAGGACCTACTACGAGGCGGGATACGCTTTCAACTGGGATTCGGAGAACCAGAACGCCCACACGATCAGGGCGGGGCTGCACCACGAGTTCTCCCGCCGCGTGCGCCTGAACCTGACCGGCTCGATGACGCGGGGGACGGTCTACGACGCCGACGAGGCGCTGCTGTCGGTGACCCTGTTTCTAGGGGGTGCGGAATGAACAACGACAGCCATGCAGGGCCGGGGGGAAGGAAGATCGGGATCCTGCTGGTGGCCCTGGTGAACCTGGTGATCGTCAGCGGGTGCGTGTACGTGGTCGTTCGGACCGCCCTCCTGGCGGGCAACGTCGGCTGGAACATCAACGGCGCCCTGACCCTGGGGCTCCTCCTGGGGGAGGCGTTCGTCATGTACCAGTCGGTGGCGTTCTACATAAACCTCGTCGGCTCGCGCAAGATGCCCGCCCCCCCCGCGGTCGATCTGAACGAGCGTGAAAAGCTGCCCGCGGTTGCCGTGCTCGTGCCGGCCCGTCACGAGCCGTTCGACGTCCTGGAACGGACCCTTACCTGCCTGTACAACCTCAAGTACCCCGGCAAGAAGGTGTATTTTCTGGACGATTCCTCCGACGAGAAATACGTGCGGGAGGCCGAGCAGCTCGCCGTGACCTACGGTGCCGAGGTGTTCCGGCGGGCGACGCGGCACGGGGCCAAGGCGGGCATCATAAACGACTGCGTGAAGACGCTCGACCAGGAGTACGTGGTCATCCTGGATGCCGATCAGAATCCCGCGCCCGGCTTTCTCGAGGATCTCGTGGCGATCATGGAAGCGGATCCCGCGCTGGCGTTCGTCCAGACGCCCCAGTACTACACGAACACCGATGCGAGCCCGATCGCCCGCGCGGCGAACATGCAGCACTGCATGTTTTACGAATACCTGTGCGAGGGAAAGAGCGCCCACGGGGCGATGATCCTCTGCGGGACCAATGTCATTATCCGCCGGGAGGCCCTCGTGGACGTCGGAGGGCTGGACGAGCGATCGGTTACCGAGGATTTTTCCTCGACCATCGACATGCACGTGAAGGGCTGGAAGAGCCTCTACTTCCCGCATACGAGCGTGTTCGGCAGCGGGCCGGAGACGCTGGGACCGTACCTTCGCCAGCAGTTCAGGTGGTCGCGGGGAAACATCGGCGTGTTGAAAAAGGTGTTGAAGAACATGATCCTGCATCCGTTCGGCATGCGGCCCGCGCAGTGGTGGGAACACCTCGCCACCGGCAGCTACTACCTGATCGGCTGGGCCTATTTTCTCCTGATGATCTGCCCGATAACGTATATATTTTCGGATACGCCCACCTTTTTCATGGAGCCGGAGGTCTACTTCCTCACTTTTATCCCGTATTTTCTGCTGTCGTTCAGTCTCTTTTTCGCGGGTATGGCCGAACGCCACTATCGTTTCAGCGACCTCTTTGGCGGTGTCCTGCTCGGTTTTACGGCCTTTCCCGTGTACATGAAGGCGGCCGTTGCGGCATTTCTGGGCCGCGGGTCCACCTTCTCGGTCACGCAGAAAAAGGGCGCCGAAGATGCCCTGCCGTATGCGGCCGTGTGGTTCCAGGTTGCCTTCTGGGCGATTCACTTCGGGGCGCTGGTGTGGGGCGTCAACCGGCTGCTGTTCGAGCGGGAGCCGGCGGTCCTGCTGAGCCTGGTCTGGGTACTGTATCATTTCCTGCTGCTGTCGGCGGTGTTTTTCTTCAGGACGGCGGGCATTCGTGAAAAACGGCCGGTGATCAAAAAACGTCTCGTGACGGAGAGGAATCGATACTTATGCTGACGCAACAGCATCTGCTGCAAAAAATCAAGGACGGGATTTTCATGGAAGAACGGGCGGCGCCGATCTACTACCACCACATCAGGCAGTCGCTGCCCCGCTACGGGTTCGATCCCCCGGTACAGAAGACGGTAACCGACGTGATGAACCATGTTGCCGGGGATTGCGCTGAACACCGGCGGATCCTCGAGGAGATCAGGAGCAGGATACTGGAGGAGCAAAAAGATGTTTACTAGGGATGATTTCCGCCGGCAGGTTGCCGAGATGAAGGCCCTCGAGGAGAAGATGGCCGCGTACTATGCCGGGATAGCCGGCCTGATCGACGACGAAGATATCCGCAGCCGTTTCGAATCGCTCGTCGCGGCGGAACGGGGACATGCCGCCCGGCTGGAAGGCCTCCTGGAGATAGTCGAACAGGGTAATGCAAACGGCGCGTAGAAACCGGGCGCCGGCCGGGCGGGGCCCGACCGGCACCGCGGTTTGTTATCGGCATCTACATCTCCGCGAGGATCTTCTTTAATCCCTTCAGGGAGATTGCGCAGCACTCCATGGGCGATTTTCCGTCCGGATACTTTTCCTGCTCGATCGTGAACCAGTCGGTGCAGCCGACCTCGCGGCAGGCGGTAATCACCGCCCGCCAGTCGATGGAGTCCCGGCCGACGAACGGCTTTGTGCCCTTCTCGGCGTGGGCCTTGAAGTGTGTGGTCCGGGTCCTGCCGGGGTACTTGCGCACGAACGTTACCGGGTCCTTTCCGGCGTGGGCGGTCCACCCCACGTCCTGCTGGAGCATGACGTCCTTTGAAGTCCGCTCGGCGAACAGGTCCCACCAGGTCTTGTCGCCCGCGGCGTTTTTCATCTCCCGGGCATGGTTGTGGTAGCCGCAGTACAGCCCCTCCGGCTTGAGTACCGCGGCGGCCGTGTTGAAGATCTCCGCGAGTTCCTTGCTCTTGTCCTCCTTGCAGAACCGGCCGTCGCCGGGGACGATGAGATATTCGCACCCGATCGTCTTGTGGAAATCGATGGTCTTCTTGAGGGCGTCGCCCTGCAGCGTGTTCGTGCGGATGTGGGTCCCGGCGGCCTTGAGGCCCAGGTCGTCAAGCCGCTTTTTCAGACCCTTCGCGTCCTTGCCGTACCGGTAGTAGCCGGCGAACTCCACGCCCGCGTAGCCCATCTTGGCGACCTGCTCGAGTGCCGCGTCGAAGTCCTTCTTGCAGTCTTTCCTGACCGAGTAGAGCTGGAGGCCGATGCCCTGGTCCGTTTTCAGTTCCGTGCCGGCGGCCGGCCGGGGAAGCGCCGCGGCCGCGGCGGCGCCGCCGGCGGCCATGAGCACGTTACGCCGGGAAAGGTGAGTGGATAGCGCGTCTTTCATCGTGCAAATCTCCTGAATTAATGGTTGATTTGGAAACAGTAAGGGTATCAATGCATGAGACGAATATCCAGTATTTTTAACCCGGGTTTGTTTTATGTTCCCGCCTCCGGCGCCCGGTCGATGCGGCCTCGTCCTCGGGTGTTCTATCTTCTTTCGCCCGGTCCAGGACGCTGCGCAGCTCGGCGAGGAGCTGCTCGAGGGCATAGGGCTTGGGAAGGAACGCGCCGAAGGGAAGGCTGAGATGGTAGTCGGTCTTGAGAACCTGCCGGCTGTATCCGCTGCAGAAGACGACCGGGATAGCCGGCCCGGCCCGCCGGGCGTGCTCGTAGACCTCCCGCCCGTTTTTTCCCGGCATCAGCACGTCGAGGACCAGCGCGTCGATCTCATCCGCATGTCGATCGAAGACCGTCACCGCGTCGGTGCCGTTTGAGGCGAGATGGACGGTGTAGCCGGCCTTCTCCAGGACCATGGTGGCCAGGCGACGAACGATCGCGTCGTCTTCGGCCAGCAGGATCGTCTCGGTTCCCGCGAGGTTGTCGGGAGTGGATTTTTCGGGATCCTCCGCGAGCCTGCCCGGATCGACGGCGGGAAAGTACATCCTGACGTCGGTGCCGCGGCCGGTCTCGCTCTCGATCGAAACGAACCCCTGGTGGCGCCGGGCGATCGAGTACACCGTTGCCAGCCCCGGCCCCGTCCCCTTGCCGACGTTCTTCGTGGTGAAAAAGGGATCGAACACCTCGGCAAACCGGTATTTCATGGCACACTGCTCTCCTTCTTGTTCTTGCAATACCCCGCATCGCCCCGGGCCGGATTGAGTTTCTTGCGCATACCCCTGTAACCGTATACGTATGTATCGCACTCGCATTGCATAATAATCTCAAACTGACCGATTCGGCCTCACCTATGATAGTGCTACTGTATATGCAGCGCCGAAAAGCAGGGACGGTCCCTGAAGGGACAGTCCCTGTTTTTCGGCTTACCTCTTTATGCATCTGCAGTTGCAATCTCCAATCGGTCACTTTGAGTAATAATGAAATAATAATAGTTCGGCCGTCGTGACGGCGGCATTACAACGGTGTGCGGTCGCGCCCCGGCAGTTATTCCTGCATGACCTCGTTGATGACCGATTCGAGTTTCCGGATCGTGTAGGGTTTCTGTATGAAACCCGACAGGTTCGCGGCGGTGAATCGCCGGGTCACCTCCTGGTGGTTATACCCGCTGGATACGATCACCCGGATGTCCTCGTCTATCCGCCGCAGCTCGCGGCAGGTCTCTTCCCCGTCCATCCGCGGCATCGTCAGGTCCAGTATGACCAGGTCGATCTCGTCGGCCCGGCGGGTGTAGATCTCGACCGCCTCCGGCCCGTCGGCGGCGGTGAGGACGGACATGCCCAGCCGCTCAAGGAGTTTCCTGCCGGTCGCCCGGACCGTCTCTTCGTCGTCGACCAGGAGCACGGTGCCGGTATCCCGTGCCTTTTCCGCCGGTTCGGCGTCGGCTTCTTCTGCGGGCAGTGGCGCTTCCGCCGCCGGCAGGAGGATCGTCACGGTCGTGCCCGCGCCTTTCTCGCTGACGATCCTGATCGCGCCCTTGTGGCCCCGCACGATGCCCAGGACCGCCGCCATCCCCAGGCCCCTGCCCGTGAACTTGGTTGAGTAAAACGGGTCGAATAACTTCTCCCGCGTCTCCGCGTCCATGCCGCAGCCGGTGTCCGTGACCGCGAGGGTTACGTATCGCCCCTCCGGGATCCGCTCGCCGGGAAACAGGTGTCGGCGGTAGTGCCGGTCGACGTCGACGGTGGCGGTGGACATGGAGATGACGCCGGGACGGTCGCCGACGGCCTCAGAGGCGTTCGTGATGAGATTTATGATCACCTGGCGAATCTGGGTGGGGTCGGCCTCGACCGGGGGCAGGTCTTCGGCGAGATCGTATTTCAACTCGACCCGGCCGGATACGCACACCTCGAGCATGTGGCCCATCTCCGCGACCATCTTCGACAGCTCGACGTGTTCGATAACGAATTTCCCCTTGCCCGAGTAGGCCAGCATCTGGTTGGTCAGGTCGGCGGCCCGCTTCGCGGCGTTCTTGATTTCGGCGATATGGTTCCGGGCGGGCGTTTCCGCGGTCATTTCCATGAGCGCCAGGTCGGCGTTGCCGAGAATCGCCGTCAGGATGTTGTTGAAGTCGTGCGCGATGCCCCCGGCGAGGATGCCCAGGCTTTCGAGTTTCTGGGCCTGCTGAACACCCGCCTCGAAGTCCAGCCGCTCCTTCTCCGCCCGTTTCTGTTCGGTGATATCGGTATGTATGCCGACCAGCCCGACGATCTCGCCCGCGGCATCTTTGATGGCGTCGGCCCGGAGGAGGACGGGAAAGCGCCGGCCGTCCTTCGCTTTCATCTCCACCTCGCCCGTCCACGGCTTGCCGGCCATGATCGCAGCGAATACCTCTTGTCCCACCGCACTGTCCGCATAAATCAGGGAGGGGGGATTGTCCTCGCGAAACTCCTCCACCGTGTACCCGAAGAGTTCCGTGAAGGCACTATTCTGGTAGAAATGGTATCCGTCCCTCGTGGACATCCCGATCGCGTCCCCGGATGAGTCCACCGCCTTTTTGACGCGGTAGAGTTCCTCCTCGGTGTGCCGGCGGCGGGAGACCTCGGTGCTCATGAAGAACGTGAAGACGAGAAACCCCCACATCAGGGGTTCGAGTATTCCCACGAAGTCCACGTGGGCGTCCGGTATCCAGTGTATCTGCAGCCACTCCCCAAACAGTAACAGGTTGTGAACGGCGGTCGTCACCAGGAGGATTATGAGAATGAACTTGACGTTGCGGTCCAGCGCGCGTTTCCGACCTCGGGCCAGGTAACCGAAAGCGGCGACGACGGCGAGGACGGCGGCGGCGTCGAAGATGTTTATCAGGCTCATCCATCTTCCTCCGGCCGCGTGAACACCTTGCGACACCAGAGGGCGAGAACGACCGCGCTTGCGGCGTAGCAGAAATGCTCGGCATGGTTGAGGATATCCTCGAGGAACACTTCTTCGAGATTCGTCAGGACGCAGCCGCAGAACAAAAGCAGAAAGCTGACCAGAAAGGTCGCGGGCGAGGGAAACTGTTTTATTCGGGAGCGATTCGCCGCGATGAAGACGAGTATGCCCACCGTGATCAGGAGCGTGATGAGTTCGTTGTGCTGTATCATGATGCCGCTTTTCCTGAACCGTAGATCCCCGTGGCCCAAGAACACTCCTTTTTAAATTGTCGGTTGTAACCCGTTTCTGAAAAGACTGTAACACGCACAGGGTGGATTCTTCAAGGCTGCTTACAAGAAATCGCCGTCTCCCGGTTCGCGGGATTATTCCCGTCACCGTGCAACCTCGCGGCCGCGCACTGAAAAACCCCGCTCCGCCCGCGGCGCCGCGGTGCGGAAAACAGCCGGTGCCGCCGGGAGCGGGGACGCGAACGTCCGCCGCCGGCACCTGCACGTGCACCGCGGCGCCGGTTGTGCTTCCTACTCGGTCTCGCGCTCTATCAGTTCCTGGAACCGGTTGACGATCGCCAGGGCCGGGTCGACCGGCACGTCGACCGGCGTGCAGCCGTCGGGGATCTCGATGTCCGGCGTTTCCCGGATTTTCTTTCCCGCGAATCGGGGCAGCCAGGGGCGCTGGGCCTCGAGCATGTCCGCGCACATCCGGCGTATCTCGCCGAGCGTGCAGACCGCCCCGGCCAGCGGGTCCATCGCGACGGCGTGTACGACGGCCTCGGTATCCGACTCGAGTGCCGCCTTCGCGGCGAGAATCTGGACGTTGATATTCGTCATGCAGGCGGCCGCGCACTGCGGCGGCAGCGCGCCGAGCCGGGTCGGGTGCAGGCCGTTGGCATCCACGAAGGTGGCCACCTCCACGCACGCGCCGTCGGGGAGATTGGTGATGTAGCCGTCGTTGCGGACGTTTCCCATCAGCCGGAACGGCGTCCCGGTGACGACGGCCTCGATGATGTACGAGCAGTACTCCACGCTCCGGGATTCGATCGCGGCCGACTCGTATTCGAGGGGATCGTGCTCGGCGTACTTCTCGGCGAGGGCCTTCGTGTAGTTGTAGTACGCGCCGCTCTCGCCGCCGAAGGCCGGCTCGTCGCAGTAGAGATCCAGGGCCTTTTTGTTCTTGCGGAACCACGGGAGATACTCGCTGAGGTGGCCGGTGGACTCGGTGCAGAAGTAGCCGAGCTGTCGCATCGTCTCGCCGCGGACCTTCTCGTTCTTGTAGTATGCCGGCTTTTCGAAGACCTCCCTGAGGACGGGGTAGAGGTCCCGGCCCTTGTGGCGGAGGTCCAGGAACCAGTCCATGTGATTGATACCCCCGCAGACGTAGTCGATCTCCTCCTTGGGCACGTCGCAGTACCCCGCGATGAGGTCCATCGTGGTCTGCACCCCGTGGCAGAGACCGACGAAACTCACGTCGGTGGCGCCGCCGAGCGCGAGGCAGTTGGCGGCCATCGGGTTGGCGTACTGCAGCATGACGGCCCCCGGGGCGGCCAGCTCTTCCATGTCCCGGGCGATGTCGACGAGGACCGGAATGGTCCGCAGTCCCCGGAAGACGCCGCCCGGTCCCAGCGAGTCGCCGATGCACTGGTCGACGCCGTATTTCATGGGCACCTCGTAATCCACCGCGAAGGCGTCGCGGCCGCCGACGTTGATCATGACCACCACGAAGTCCGCGCCCCGGATGGCCTCGCGGCGGTCGGTGGTCGCCGAAACGGTCCCCTGTATGTCGTTTTCCTTCAGCATGCGGTTGGCGAACGTTTCCATCCGCTGCAGCCTGGTCTCGTCGCAGTCCATCAGGGCGTAGGTGGCCCCGGCCAGGGCGGGGGTTGCCATCATGTCGTTCAGGAGCGTTTTGCAGAAGACGACGCTGCCGGCGCCGATCATGGCGATTGTGGGTTCGGTCATTTCCTTCTCCTCTGGTTGTCGTTGCGGCGGGGCGGACGATTGTGCGGTCCGGTTGCCGGTCTCAAGTATACACCATTCGAACGGAAAAGGGGACGGGAGTCTTTTTGATGAAGTTCGCCTTGCATGATGTTTCAGATCGAGCAAAAAGACTCCCGTCCCCTTTTCCTCGCCGAAATATATTGATACCCGCGGCGGGCAGGTATACCATGCAGCGAAGAGCGATGATGTGCACACCTTTTGCGTCTTATCCAGAGGAGAATATACCATGACGCGGAAACATTCATACACGACGGTTGCGCGTCCCCGGTGCGCGGGCACCAAGCCGTCGATCCCGGTATTGACTGTCCTGCTGATGTCCGCTGTTTCGGTTTCCGGAGCCGACGCAAAAAAGCCGGCCGCCGACGTCGCCTTTGAAAAGCACGTTCTCAGCAAGGAGTTCACGGCCGAGGCGGTGGCGGTCGGCGACGTCGACCACGACGGCAAAACGGACGTGATCGCCGGCTGCTACTGGTACGCGGCCCCCGACTGGAAACCGCGCGCCTTCCGTAAGCCCCGCACGTTCAATCCCGCCAAGGGGTACAGCGACACGTTCGGCGCCGGTTCCACCGACGTCAACGGGGACGGCTGGATCGACTACATCCGCCTCGGCTTCCCCGGCAAGGAGGGGGCGTGGTACGAGAACTCCCGCGGGAAGGACGGCCACTGGAAGGAACACCGCTTCGCCGCGTCGGTCTGCAACGAGTCACCGATGGTGACCGACATCGACGGCGACGGCGCCGACGAGCCGGTCTTTCCGTCCCGGCCGGAGAGCCGTCACGCCTGGTGGCAGCCGCCCCGAACGGCCGGCGGTTCCTGGACGCGGCACCCGATCGGCCCCGCCTATCCCGGCAAGGAGGGCAAGAAGATGGGCACCCACCGGTTCTCCCACGGTCTGGGCGTCGGGGACCTTGACGGGGACGGCCGGAAGGACCTCCTGATCTACTGCGGCTGGTTCCGTGCCCCGGCGGACCCGCGGAAGGGCGCATGGACGTTTCACGCCTGCGACATCACCGGCGGCCGCTGCGCGCACCTCAGGGTCCTGGACGCGGACGGCGACGGCGACCGCGACGTCATTTCCTCGGCCGCCCACGACTACGGCTTGTGGTGGTCTGAGAACACCGGCGGGTCCGGCGGCGCAATGCGGTTCAAGAAACATCTCATCTCCAAGGAGTTTTCCCAGCTTCACGCCATCAATCTCGCGGATGTCGACGGCGACGGCCTGCAGGACCACGTCACCGGCAAGCGGTGGTACGCCCACAACGGCAAGGACCCCGGCGCCGCGGAACCGGCGGTGCTCTACTGGTTCCGGCTCGAGCGGGAGGGGGGAAAGCCCCGGTGGACCCCGCATCGCATCGACGACGACAGCGGCGTCGGCACCCAGTTCGTCACCGCCGACATCAGCGGCAACAAGAAGGTCGATATCGCCGTCTCCAACAAGAAAGGCACCTTCGTCTTCCTGCAGAAGTAGCACCGCGTGTGCCGCCCGCGCGGCCGGCGGCCGCGCTTGTAGAAAAAGGGAGAAAAAGGGGTCAGGTACCTTTTTCGTCAAAGAGCGGAAGATGAAAAGGGGTCAGGTACCTTTTTCGTCAAAGAGCGGAAGATGTGTACCGTTACTT
>CAZLBC010000086.1:0-1869 GCA_964557575.1 uncultured Planctomycetaceae bacterium | reverse complement strand
CCAGGTTGTCCCCTGATCCCTTTCCCCCTTTTTTACGCGCGCCGTGCCTCCCGCAATTGCTGCCGCGCCTCGCGGTACATTCTCCGTTTCTCGTCCCGGAGCATCTGCTTGATGTCGTAGCCGGAGAAACCCAGCTTCGTCCCGGTTTTGTAAAGGAGGGCCGCCTCCGGCCGGCTGATCGTTCCGTCGGCGAGGGCGATGCCGGCCATCCCCCGCAGCCACTCGCGCCCCTCGCGAAAATCGCGGGGCTGGGGTATCTCCATGTTCCCGGACTCCGCCGCGGCGATCATGTCATCGAGTTTTTCTCGCGGGATGCCGCGGCGGTCGGCCGTCTTTCCGAGGTATTCGCGCTCCTTTTCGTTGAGATCACCGTCCGCGGCCATCGTCCGGACCATCCACGCCACGAGTCCCGACACGGGGGGCGTTTCGCGGGTCGTTTCCGGAACCGGTGTTTCGACGGAAGGCGTATCAGCCGCCGACGCGACCGGCGTTGCCTTGAGCTTCTCCACGAGATTTTGCGCCTCCGTTGACGCCCAGGCCGGCGTCGCCGCCAGGACCCACGATTGCGAGCCGTCGTTGAGGACCGTGCCGCAGTACGCGCAATTGTTCGCCAGTCCGCTCGTTTCGGGGGCCCCGCAGTTGGGACAGTGAGCGCTGGACGCGCTGCCCGCGGCCCGGGTCCGGGCTCCCGACTGCCGGACCAGGGCATAGAGCGTGCGGAACATCCGGCGTTTCAGCACGGGGCGGGGTTGTTCACCGGCTTTCGCCCGCATGGTGATCCCGGCCCACCTGATTTCCATGACGGCCGTGTCCCGCTCGCGGCCGAGGATGATCCCGCGGGTGTCGACCGAACCCACCGCGCACTGCCCGTAGTATGAGAATGTCTTGCCGCCGTGTTGGGCGAATTCCCGCCGGCGAGTTGTGCAGAAGTCGGGCCGGGCGATCTTGGCGAGCGGGGCGATCGTCTGTTCCCGATCGGCGGCCATGTTGCGCCAGAACGCCACGGACGCGCGATCTTCGATGTTCTGGAGGTTGAATTCCGGGTCCCGAGCCCGCATTTCCGCGACGCCGGGTATCGCCGCCGCCTCCCGCCGCCGCCATTCGCACGCCTGCGTGATCTCGGCGAGTACCCAGTCGTACTCGCCGCTGCGCAGCAGGGCGCCGCAGTAGGTGCACTTGGCGGACCGGTTCATCGCTATGTCCGCCCCGCAGTTGGGGCAGTGGTGTTCCATCAGTCCCGGCGTGCCCGTTGCCGTCGCGGTGCCCTTCCGGCGGATGAACGACCAGTATTCAGTGAAATCCTCCGCGTTTTTGTTTCCGCCGACATACGTGCCGGATTTGATATCTACCCGGTAATCGACGGCGGAGGCCGTGATCCGCACCGCGAGGACGTCGAAGGGAGGGTCGGATTCGAGCTGGGCGATGGACACGTGTTTAATGCTGATGTCTTCCATGTGGTCACGGAACCCGAGGTCCCGCTGCTCGCTGATCTGCAGCGACCACCGCTCGTATATCCGGTCGGAGACGAACGGGCGGATGCCCGCCAGGTTCTGGGCACACCAGGACTCCTGGCAGCGTATGAAGGCCTTGCGGACCCGGTCGTAGAAGGCCGTGGGGTCGAAATGCGGGTCCCGGTCCTGCAGTTCCTTTGTCGCGGTCGCGGACAGCGCGGACGCGCAGGCATTCATCCC
Source organism: uncultured Planctomycetaceae bacterium (assembly GCA_964557575.1). Taxonomy (GTDB): domain Bacteria; phylum Planctomycetota; class Phycisphaerae; order SM23-33; family SM23-33; genus CAZLBC01. Next base: position 178 of record CAZLBC010000086.1, on the reverse strand, counting down.
CTTCCGTATGACCCTGGCGCGGTAGGCGTCGGTGCCCCTTCTCTTCAGGAAGATCGCCCCCACGATGACGATGATCGCGAGGGGTATGCCGATCGCCGGGTATTCTATACAGAGCCAGAAGAGTAGCAGGATGATATCGCCGCCGCCCCCGCCACCACCACCGCCCCCGCCGCCACCG
>CAZLBC010000085.1:15941-21301 GCA_964557575.1 uncultured Planctomycetaceae bacterium | reverse complement strand
CGAATTAAACTCGATAATTCTATTTTGAGAGAAGCAAATTTTATAGGTGCTGATCTTTATGACGCTTATATTCAAAAAGCTGATGCACGGAAAGCCAATTTTATGGGTGCACAGATGTGGCGAGCAGATGCTGGTCTAACCGATTTTTTGGGTGCGAATTTTTTTAGAACCAATTTGATTGGTGCTAGTCTGCACAAATCAAATAATTTGACAAAAGAACAAATTTATGGCAAATTTGGTTCTTGTGCGATAACTAACAAAAACACTCGTCTCCCATGGTCAACAGAAGAAGAATTGAGGGAATCTGGCATAAATTAAAATACTAATATAACAACACCTATATTATAATACACTTCAACTCGTCTAAAGATCAATCAATTTTCCAATATGATAAACAACAAGAAACATCACCCCCCCACCGCCGCGGGGCTGCGGGAGGCGTTCAGGCGGATCCCGCGCGAACAGCGGGGCGCCCACCAGGACTTCAGCATCCGCGTCTGGCGGGGGCTGAGCTGGCTGGAGCGGGCCGAGGGGGCGGCGGTCCTGGACATGCGATTCATCGCGCTCTGGATCGCCTTCAACTCCATCTACGGCCACCTCGAGAGCGACGGCCGGAAGCCCGAGGATCGGCAGAGCTGGCAATATTTCCTCACCGAGATCGTCAAACGGGACACCGAAGACCGCCTCGGGGCCATCGTCCGGGACGGCCGGGACGACATCCTGCACCTGGCCTACAACAAGTTCCTCTCCCGGCACTTCTGGAACGGCGCCGGCGACTGGGAAGCGCGGCAGGAGCGGGCGCAGCAGCAGGCCATGGTCAACTTCCGCGGCGGCTACACGCTGCCGATCATCACCGAGCTGTTCGAGCGGCTCTACCTCCTGCGGGTGCAGGTCTTCCACGGGGCGGCGACCAGCGGCAGCGCGTACAACCGCGCATGCATGCAACGGGCCGCCGGCATCCTCGGCCGCGTGGTACCCGCCATGATCCGGATCATGATCGACGCCGGGCCGGAAACCGACTGGGGCGCGGTCTGCTTTCCCGTGATCAGGGAGTGAGGGCGTGCGCCGGAAACGCAAAGTCTTCGGGATCGGCCTGCCGCGAACGGGGACCTGCTCGCTGACCGTGGCGATGGTGCGGCTCGGGTACCGGGCGGTCCACTGCTGCTTCGACGAGTCCCTCTACGAACAAGCCGATTTCCTCTGCGACACCCCGATCTACTGCGACTTTGTCTCACTGCACCGGCGGTATCCCGACGCGCTGTTCATCCACACCGTCCGGGACGCCGAATCCTGGCTCGCGTCGTTTCGGCGGTCGCTGCGCGGCTTCTTCGAGATGGACCTGTTCAGGAAGAATCCGGTCAACAGGCGGGTATACGCCGCGGTGTTCGACACGAACCGGTTCGACGAGGAAAAGATGCTCGCCGGTTACCATGCCCACCGCGAACGGATCGCGGCGTTCAGCAGAAAGGCCCCGGTGTTGACGATGCGGATCGAGGACGACTGGGACGCGCTGTGCCCGTTTCTCGGCGCGGAAAAACCGGCCGCGCCGTTTCCGCACTGCACGCCCGACCTGAACATGTTCAACAACCGGCTGCTGTACCTGTCCGGCACAGATGCGCATCGGCGAAACGGGGGAGGGCCTACCTGAACCGCAATCGATTGTATTATCCCTGCTTTGTTTTTCTTATCCTGAAGCGGTCATGTTGAAAGACACAGAAGCACCCTTTTACCTCGGTTGCATAGTTCTCTATGATGTGCCTGACAACCTGCAATTTTTCATCGGCGGTATCGTCTTCCAGTCTGAGCAATAACACGCCGCTATGCGCGGCCGATGAGTGATACACCAGTTCGCCGAAATCCTTGTCCATAGTGACAACCATACGTTCTTCCGCAGCGGCAACGCGGATAATATCCTCGTCTTCCATGCGGATGTCGATCTCCCTGACGGATTTCGTGTCGTACCCCTTTTCCCGCAAGTACCGTTCGATTTCACCGCCGACATTGACATCGATGAGAAACCTGATACCGGATGCTTTCATCCGCTCACCTCGACATTGAACACCCGCTCCTCTTCGACAAGCTCGGTGACATAGGCGTAGACAGCTTGAAAATCCTCCCGCTCAAGCTCGGGATATTCAGCAAGCAATTTCTCTTCCGATACGCCGCCGGACAACGCCCGGAGAATATGTTCGACGGTGATCCGCAAACCACGGATAGTAGGTTTGCCCACCAGTACACGGGGGTTCACCGTGATTCTCGAAAGAAGATCTTCCCGGTTTGCCATGGTCCTGTTCTCCAATACCGAGATCATACCGGCATACCTCGCCGGCCGCTGAGTTCAACGCGATACTCGCGTCCGAAACTGCATTTCATTATACCGCATTGTACACTGCTCGCCACACGCCGGCCATACCGGCGACACATTTCCACCCCGGTCGCCGAACACAACCTCGGCCGAAGAGGACCGTACGAAGCACGGCCCGCCGTACCGAGACCGTTCTGTAAGTCACACTTGCACCGAACGCCGGACAGGGGTATACCATGCTTCCCATGATGCGCAAAACACTTCCATATATCGTCACGGCGTCCCTGCTGCTGTCCGCCGCGCCGGCCGGCGCGGGGCGGACCGCGATCCTGGTGTACGTCCCGACCGAACCCTCCTGGCGCGACATGGCGTACCTCGCCGCCGTCCCGGCCGGGGCCCGGGCCAACGGCGGAGTCCCCGTCGTCATCGCCGCCGCCGAACCGGATGCCCTGCGGCCCGAGACCCGGGACTACCTCCGCCGGTACCGGCCGGACACCGTCGTGTCGGTCGACTGCCGCCCGCCCGGGGCGGAGCGGCTGGCGGCCGGATCCGCCGGCGCGGCCGCGCGGGGCCTCGCGAAGCGATTCTGGAAGACCGCGGAGACCATCGTGGTCTGCGGGGAGGACGACTACGCCGGCGCGCTGGCCGCGGCGGCGATGGCGGCGCGGACCGGGGCCCCCCTGCTGTTTGTCCCGGACGGGGGCCCTGCGGCAGCGGACCTGAAACTGGTTCGGGCCCTCGGCGCGAAAGAAGTCCTGGCCGTCAACGGCGCGGGGGCGGCCGCGCTGCAGAAGGCGGTACCGGCGGTCAGGCAAATAGACGGGGCGGCGGGAATCCTCGCCCGCATGACCGCGGCGGGCCTGAAAACCGACTACATCGCGGCGGTCAATCCCGCCGACCGGACGGAGACCGTCGTAAAGAAGATCTCCCTGGCCGCCCCCCTGCTGGCGGCCGCGCGGGGCGGGGCGGTCTTCACCCTGGACCGGGAGGTGCGGTGGAAGGCCGGCTTCGGCGCGACGCCGATAGGGAAGAAAGAGAACATCCCGGCCGGCCTGCCCAATAGAAAGCAGCGCCCGCGGCGGGGCCGGATCGACATCGGCGGGGGCCGCGACTTTGTGTTCAGCGGCGAAAAGGGCGACCGGAACCCGCGGGTCAACATCGACTTGGACGGCGACGGGACGTTCGACGGGGCCGGGGAGGGGCCGCTGATGACGGCGGACCGGGTCGCGATCGGCGGGAATGAGTACGTCCTGTCGCTGGGGCGTAAGAACGGCCCCGGAAAACCGGTCCTGTGGCTGACCCGGCCGGCCGCCGAACACGTCCGGGAGGACATCCTACGCTTCGCCCGGGGCACCGGGACCGGCCGGCCGCCGGGCTACCTGTGCATCGCGGGATTCCCCCGCGCGGTCCCGGCGTTCATCGCGCGGAAGGACCCCGGCAGCCCGGCGGACCTGCAGTCCGACTACCCCTACGCGAACGCCGACGGCGACCCGTTCGCCGAGATCCGCGTCGCGCGCCTGGTGGCGGAGGACGCGGCGGCCGCGACGCTGTACGCCTGCCGGGCGGTCACGTGCGAAGACCTGGCCGGCGGTCCCTGGCGATACGCGGCGGGGGAAGCGATGTGGGAGAATGCCTACTGGCCGCTCTTCGAGAATGCCGGGTTCCGCACGCGGGTCCGCGAAGACCGGGAGGACCTGCCCTGGATACAAAAGCCCGGGAAGGACGGGAAGGGCGGGAAGCGGGCGAAGCGAATCGGCCCCGACTCGGGACTCACGGAGGTGGCGGTCCTGACCCACATGGCCCACTCGATGTGGACCAACCTCGGGCACACCTACTGGTGGGACTCGACGGTCCTGCTCGCGCCGGCGATAGTCGAGTCCGGCGGCTGCCTGACGGCGGCGCTCGACCGGCAGGCCGGCTGTAAATCGGTGGTCGCCCGCCTGCTGCGCAACGGGGCAACGGCCTTCCACGGCAACAGCCGGCCCGGGATCGCCTACCAGGAGCAGCTCCGCATGACGTTCTGGAACCGGATCCTGGCCGGCGACACGGTCGGCGCGGCGCACCGGGCGGCCCAGAACAGCATCGTCCTGTCGATGCTCGACACCGGCCAGCAGCAACGGGGACCCAACCGCTACAGCCTCTATATACGTATGCTGTTCGGCGATCCGGCGGTCCGGCTGTCGGTCCCCGGCGGGCCGAAGACGGCGCCGGCGGGGTGCGCGGTCGCCGGCGACACGGTGACCGTCCGCGGGCCGGCGTCGTGGGTCCCGGTGAAGATGCGGGTGCCGGAAGACTGGAAGAAGTGGTACGGCAAAGACCTCTGGGTCTGCCGGGGGGCGGGGGCGTACGCGGTGCGGCACTGGTGCCGCGAGCAGTACGACCGGGAGGAACTGCACGTCGACGCGGCGATCACCACCCGCCGGACAATCCGGTCGATCCGGCAGGTCCGGTCGCCGCAGAAGCCCCTGGGCTGGTACGGGACGTACTGGGCCGACGAGCACGCCGACGGGTCCCGCACCTATCGCTGGCGGGTCCGCGTTCTGGACTTCGACCAGGTCGCCGGCAAGATCCGCAACAAGCTCGACCGGATAGCGTACCACGTGGCGTGGGAGTGAGGGAACATAACGGAAAACGGGCCTGTGAATCTCATTTTCAGGACTTCCTGCTGTGCAGCTTTCCCCGAATCGAGGCCGGATTGCTCCTCATGTCCAGAACCGCAACCACGATAGCAACATCCCCTTTAAGGGTGTAGTATACCCCGTAGGGAAATCTCACCGAGAGCATGCGGTATAAACCGTGTGTTTCGCGTGAATACCCGCATAGGGCCGCAACGATTCAATATCCGCAAAACGATGCTGTCCCTGAAATAGGTTCCTGCTCCGGGTTCCTGGGAGTTGTAGAATTGTTCGCCGTCATCAAGATCCGTTGCGACTTCTTCAAGAGCGATAATCTTTGTTATGTTCATTTCCCGCTTTTTTCAGATCGTCGATTGACACGAAGCCTCATCGGGGTCGGACCACAGTAACTTATTTTCTCATAATACATTAGCCAAAAC
>CAZLBC010000085.1:3217-15841 GCA_964557575.1 uncultured Planctomycetaceae bacterium | reverse complement strand
CCTCATCGGGGTCGGACCACAGTAACTTATTTTCTCATAATACATTAGCCAAAACAAAGACAGGTTTAAAGGCCTTAGGGCCGATTTTACCCCTGTCAAAATCCGCTCTAAGGTCAGAAATATTCCACTTCTTCGGTTTTTTTCCGTACGCTTAGAGGCCAAAAACACCCTCGAAAATCGCTTCTAAGCCCCTTTTTAGGGATAAAAAAACGCATAAGCTGAAACATAATAAGCATTAACTGTGGTCCGACCCCGCGTTACAGCAACTCGGCGTCCGAGGGCTTGTCCATCCCGTACTGCTTGCGGAGTTCCAGCATTCCCCGGATCCGCTCCTCACCAAGCGGCACCTCGCCACCGCAGGTCCGGACGAGGTAATTGATCTCCGCGGCCTGCTCGATCAGTTCGAGCCGCGCGCAGGCGTCCCAGATGTCCGCCCCGACCGCGATCACCCCGTGGTAGGGCAGCACGAGCGTGTCGTAGCGGGTGATGTGCTCGGCCACCCGGTCCCCGAGTTCCGGGGTGGTGGGCGTGGCGTAAGGGATGTGGCCGATTTTCCCCAAAAAGAGCATCGCCTCGGTAAGCACCTGGGTGCGAATCTCGACGCCGGCCGCCGAGAGGGCGACGCAGTGGTTCGGGTGGCCGTGGACCACGCCCCCGACGTCGGGCCGGTTCAGGAACGCCGCGAGGTGCATCGGGACCTCCGAGGTGGGCTTCAGGCCGCGGTTGCCGTCGGTCTCCGCGACCTTACCGCCGTCGGCGTCGATGACGATCATCTGCTCGGGCCGCAGGAGCTGCTTGAAATGGGCCGAAGGGGTCATCAAAAACCGGTCCTCCCCGAGCCGGGCGGATATGTTCCCGGCCGGTCCCCCGATGAACCGGCGGTTATACATCAGTTCCAGGACGCGGCACATGTCCCGCCTGAGTTTTTCCTCGTCGTGTTCCGCAGCCATCGTGATCGTCGTATCCTTATTCAGATATCGCAGAGTGCGACCATCTCGCGGATGGACTGCTCGGCGTCCCGGCTCGGAATCCATTCGTGGGCGCAGTAGCCGTCGTAACCGGTCTCGAGAAGCGCGGCGAGGACCGGGGGATAGTTGATTTCCTGGGTCTCGTCCATCTCGTTGCGGCCGGGGACCCCGCCGAGGTGGATGTCGCCGATGTACTCGCCGTACTCCCTGATCCGCCGGATCAGGTCGCCGTCCATGATCTGGACGTGGTAGATGTCGAAGAGGACCTTCAGCCGGGGGGAGCCGACCTTCTTGATGATGTCGATGCAGTAGTCCATGTGGTCGCCCTGGTAGCCGGGGTGTCCCTTCATGGGAACCGGGTCGCGGGAATTGAGCATCTCGATGCAGATATTGACCTTCTTCTTCTCGGCGTAGCCGACAATCTTCTTGAAACCCGCGACGCAATTCTTGAATCCTTCCTCCCGGTCCACCATGCTGCCGCCCTCCTTCGTCGTGTCGGCAAAGCCCGTGAAGCTGATGACGTTGGGAAACCCGGCGGCCGCGTTCGCGTCGATGGACGTCCGCAGCTTCGCATGGCATTCATCCCAGTGCAGGGGGTTGTTCATCCCCCGCACGAAGGTGTGCGTGTTGGTCATCGAACAAACCAGGCCGTACTTCTTGAGCGTGGGGAAATCCTCCGGGTCGAGCACCTCGACGGCGGGGCAGCCGAGGGCCTTGGCGAACCGGCAGAGCTGGTCGAGGTTCCAGCCCTTTCCGTTCTCCCCGGTGTAGCACCACGCCGCGAAAGACTGCTTGATGCGTCCCTTCTTCACGCGGCCGAAATCCGGCCCGCCCTTTCCCGATGATGTATTCACCCCGTCCCCGTCGCCGCATCCCGCCGCGGCCAGCGAAGCCGCCCCGGCGACGGGCACCGCGGCTCCGCGGACGAAATCGCGCCGCGTCATCCCCCCGGCGGTTTTTCCCCGCCTGGTTTGTTTATGTTCTGTCATGGCCGGTCTCCTCGATTCACTGTGTCCGGTAATGCGCGCTGCATTATGGTACAAAAACGACCCGGCGCGCTGTATGCTGTCGATACACATGATACAACGGCCGGGCCGGTCGAGGGAAGGGAGAACAATCAAATGAAATGCACAGCGCTACTGCTTCTGCTCGTTTTAGCGGTCGCCGCCTGCGCCCCTGACGGGAAACACGGGACGGCCGGGGCGACGGGAAACGCGCCGACCTTCGCGGACGACGTCGCATTCCTGTCGACCCACATCGAGACAATCGTCCTGAACGATCATGGCGGGAAGGCCCGGGTGGCCGTGGTCCCGGCCTACCAGGGCCGGGTCATGACCAGTACCGGCGGCGGCCCCGGCGGGATCAGCTACGGGTGGATCAACCGGGAGCTGATCGCCTCCGGCAAGACGGTCGCCCATATGAACCCGTTCGGCGGGGAGGACCGGTTCTGGCTCGGCCCGGAGGGCGGCCAGTACGCGATCTTCTTCGCGAAGGACGCGCCGTTCGACTTCGATCACTGGCAGACGCCGGCCTCCATTGACACCGATGCGTACACCGTGGTATCCCGCTCGGACCGCGCGGTCTCGTTTCGGCGTGCGTTCGGGCTGACCAACTACGGCGGCTTCAGGTTCCGGGTGCGGATCGACCGGGAAATCAGGCTGCTGGACGCCGCCGGGGCCTGGAACCACCTGGGAGCCGACCCGGCCGCGGGACTCGAAATGGTCGCCTACGAGTCGGTCAACCGGATCACGAACGCCGGGGAAAAACCCTGGAAAAAGGAAACCGGCCTGCTGTCGGTCTGGATACTGGGGATGTACACCCCCTCAGACGCCACGACGATCGTGATCCCCGTCGTCCCCGGCCCCGAATCAGCGCGCGGCCCGAAGGTCATCGACGACTACTTCGGGAAGGTCCCTCCCGAGCGGCTGGTGGTCGGGGAGAAGACCGTCTTCTTCCGCGGCGACGGGAAGTGCCGCTCGAAGATCGGCATCAGGCCGGCGCGGTGCCGGGGCGTGCTGGGCAGTTACGACGCCGCCGACCGGGCCCTGACCGTGGTGCAGTTCACCTTCGATCCGGCGGCGAAGGATTACGTCAACTCCCTCTGGAAGATCCAGGAGAAGCCCTACGCCGGCGACGCGGCCAACAGCTACAACGACGGGCCGCCGAAGCCCGGCGCGAAGCCGATGGGCCCGTTTTACGAGCTGGAATCCTCCTCCCCCGCCGCCGCCCTCGCACCGGGCGGGTCCCTGGTACACGTCCACCGCACCATCCACCTGCGGGGACCGGAGAAGCAACTGGACCCGGTCTGCCGGGCGGTCCTGGGCGTCTCCATCGCGGACATCACGGCGGTGTTCGGCGGGGGGAAACAGTGATGCGCTGCGGACTGACCGTCGCCGCGATCACCCTGGCGGCCTCCGCCGCCCGGGCCGGGGAGCCGCCCGCGTACGACCTCCGCCGGGAGACGGCCGTCGGCGGGTTCGACGGGAAGACCTGCTGGGTCCACGCGCGGGCCGGGATGATCCCGGGGGATCCGCCGACCGCGGTAATGACCCTCCAGAAACTGCTGCTCAGCGGCTCCGACGTCTTTTACGGCATCCACGTGATGACGCGGCTCGGCCGCGACGGGACCTGGACCGCCCCGCAGCCCCAGCGGCCCTTCCAACGCCGGAAGGAGGCAGCAGCCGAACTGACGGTGTGCGACTTCGTCCCCGCGTGGCACGAGCAAACCGGCGTGCTGCTGGGCACCGGGCAGACGGTCCGGTACGTCAAGAACCGGGTGATGCCCGACCGTCCCCGGCAGGTGGCCTACGCGACCTGGGACCCCGCCGTCGGGGCGTGGCGGCCGTGGCTGACGGTCGCGCTGCCGGACGAGCCGGCGTTCTACAGCACGGGTGCCGGCAGCGGCCAGCGGTGGGACCTGCCCGACGGCCGGGTGCTCCTGCCGGTCTACTACAAGGCCAGCGGCCGGCGGTGCTACAACGCGACGGTCCTGCTCTGCCGTTTCGACGGCCGGGAACTGACCTGCATCGAACGCGGGACCGCGCTGAAACACGACGTCCCCCGGGGATACTGCGAACCCTCCCTGGCGCGGTTCCGTGACCGGTTCTACCTGACGCTCCGCAACGATCGGGCCGGGTACGTGGCGGCCGGCGACGACGGGCTGCACTTCCCGAAACCGGTGCCGTGGCGCTTCGACGACGGCAAGCCCCTGGGCAACTACAATACCCAGCAGCACTGGGTCGTCGGCCCCCGCGGCCTCTACCTGGTCTACACCCGGCGCGGGGCGCACAACGACCACGTCTTCCGGCACCGGGCGCCGCTGCTGATGGCGCGGGTGGACACCGCGCACCTGCGGGTGGTGCGCGCCACCGAGCGGATCCTGGTACCCGAGCGGGGCGCCCGGCTGGGCAACTTCGGGGTCTGCCGGGTCGACGACCGGGAGACCTGGGTGACGGCCGCGGAGTGGATGCAGCCGCGGGGCTGCGAGAAGCGGGGCGCGGACAACAGCGTCCACGTCGCCCGCATTCAATGGCGAAAAGCGAACGACGCGCGGGAGAACACACCATGATCCACCGAGGCGCCGCAACGGTACTCGTACTCACCATTTCAACCGCGGCCGGCCTGGCGGCCGGCCCCCCGAAGCCGACGCGGACCCCCCTGGTCCGCACCGTGGACCTCGACAGCGGGGAGTCTGCGGAGGTCCGGCTCCACGACGGGTCCGCGGCGACCGTCCGGCTCCTGGACCTCGCCGAGCACCGCGACGACCTGCGGAACGCCGTCCGGCGGGCGGAGGCGACGGTCGCGGTCAACGGCGAGCGGACGGTGCTGGTGGCCGCCACCTACCACCTGCCGACCACGATCGCCGGGGTCCGCATCGACTGCGCGGTGACCCGCGGCTACCGGACGGGAAGCTCCAAAAAGAACGTGTGGGGGCTGAGAAAAGACGCCCGCCTGCGGCTCTGGCCGGCCGGCTCGCCCCTCGTCGACCCGGCGACCTTCGGCCTGCCGGTCCGGACCCGGTGGTTCTGCAGCGATACCCAGATGGCCAACGAACCCTGCTTCGTCAACGGTTGCGAGATCCCGGCCCGGAAGCGGGTCTACTACCACTACGGCCTCGACTTCGGCGGCGTCGAGGGAATGGTCCCGATTCTCGCGGCCACCGACGGCCTGGTCGTCTCCGCGGCCTCCGCCACTCTCCCCGGCTACGAGGACACGCCCGTCAATCCCCGCGGCGACGTGGTCTACGTCCTTGACGACCGCGGCTGGTACTACCGCTACAGTCACATGATCTCCATCGAGAAGGGAATAACGCCCGGCGCGAGAATCGCGCGGGGCCGGCGGATCGGCGTCCTGGGAAAGGAGGGCGGCAGCGGCGGCTGGTCGCACCTGCACTTCGACATCACGTGCCGGCAGCCCTCGGGGCTGTGGGGCACCCAGGCCGCGTACGGCTTCGTATGGGAAGCCTGCCTGCGTCAGCAGGACCCGCCGGTCGTCGCCGTCGCCCGCCCCCACCGCCTGATCCGTACCGGCGAAACGATCGTCCTCGACGGGTCCCGGTCCTGGTGCGCCGGGGGCGGGAAACTGCGCTGCGAATGGCAGTTTGCCGACGGCAAGACGGCGGCGGGACCCCGGGTCCGGCGCCGCTACGATAAGGCCGGCTCCTTCAGCGAGATCCTGAAGGTCATCGGCCCCGCCGGTCATCTCGATTATGACTTCCAGGTCGTGCAGGTCATCGACCGGGAGGAACCCGAACCCCTGCCGCCGACGATCCACGCGGCGTTCTATCCCACCGCCGGCATCGCCCCCGGGGACCCGGTCACGTTCGCGGTCCGCACCTTCCGGACCGGCGGGGGCGAGACCTGGGACTTCGGCGACGGCTCGCCGCCGGTAACGGTGAAGTCCGACGGCAACGCAAAGACGCACGCCCCCGACGGGTACGCAAAAACCGTCCACCGCTACGAAAAACCGGGCCACTACATCGCGACGGCTTCCCACACCGGCGCCCGGGGCGCCCCCGCCGTCGCCCGCGTCCACGTGGTCGTCGCGGACCCGGACGGTACGAAAAAAAAGATTTCACCGAATCAATAGTGATACTTTAGTATTACTTAAGAGAACATGAAAAAATGGCTCGCGTGATATGGACCGATCCCGCCATCGGGGATCTGGATGACATCGCCGAATATATCGCTCTGGACGATTTTGCCGCCGCCCAAACGGCTTGTCCGGCAGGTGTTCGATACCGTTGAACGGCTTGCGCAGCACCCCACATCCGGGCGCAGACCGCCGGAACTTGAAAAAACTCCCGCCGGGAAATCTTTGTCGGGCCGTGCCCTATTTTTTACCGTCTCGCTGACGACGATATTATGTATATACTCTACGTGATGCGCGGTGAACGCCTGCTGCGGCGGTATCTCCTCCATGAGCGAGAGCGACGCGACCGAGGTTAGTGCTCTCCACGCCGTCTTCACTGCCACTTACCTTTACCCCGCCCTGCCGGTACAATGGGACTGCCATGACACTGCTGGGCATACTCGCGACACTGTCCGCCGCGGCGACCATCATCCCCGCGGCCGCCGCACCCGAGACCCCGGCCGGGACGGTCCGGCTTTCCCTGGATGACGCCGCCGGAATCAGCGGCGCCGGCGCGAGCATCCAGGGCCGGATAACCTTCGTCGACGGCCGCGCGGGCAGGGCCGCGCTGCTTGCGGGCGGGGCACACGTCCGGCTGCCGTCGGCCGGGGCGCTGACCGCCGGCGCGGGCACGGTCGAGATGTGGGTCAGGCCGTGGTGGGCCGGCGACGACCCCGGCCGCCACACGCTGTTTCACACCGGCGGGGGGCAGGCGCATATCACGGTCTTCGCCACGGGGGGCCGACTGCTGCTGGTCTACAAGGCCGACCCGAAAAGCCGGCGCGCTGCGGCGGTCGACATCGCCGGGTGGAAAAAGGACACCTGGCACCGCGTCAGGGCCACCTGGCGGACGACCCGCACCGGGCAACTCGCCTGCCTGCTGGAGACCGACGGCCGCTTCAACGCGATGTCGGGGGTGACCGCCCTGGAATCTTTGCCGGCGGAACTCATGATCGGCGCCCGAAACGGGCGCGAGCCCGCCGACGCCGCCGTCGATGATGTTAGCATCGCCTCGACCTTCACCCCGCCGGACCTGCCGGCGGCGGAGGCGAACACCGTCGCGCTGTCCGTCGATGCCGGGACACCGGCCGGCCCGATGCCGCGAACCTGGCGGTTCGTGACGCCCTGGAACTCCCGGACCTACCCGGTGCCGTTCACGCGGGACCATCCCTACTTCCGCCGCTTCCGGGAGGCCGGGTTCGACCTGGTCCGGATGGTGGCGTTCTCGGAGAACTGGCTGTGGGGCGCGGCGGTGACCCGCGACGCGACCGGGAAGATCGCGATCGACTTCACCGACTTCGATACGATGGTCGATACCTACCGGGCGGCCGGGGCCGAGCCGTACATACGCCTGGCCTACCACCTCCCCGCCGTCATGAGCCCGCCGGGGGCCGAAAAACAGGCCCGGCACTACAACACGCCGCGGGATATCGACGAGTGGCGGACGTTCATCCGGCGGATCGTCCGCCACTGCACCGTCGAGCGGAAATGCGGCGTCCGCTACTGGGTCGCAATGCTCAATGAGGCCGATATCGCCGTCCGCAGCGGGGAGGCCCGGTGGGCGCCGATACTCGACCTCTACGAAAAGACCGTCCGCGCGGTGCGGGCGGTCGATCCCACCGCGAAGGTCGGGGGACCGGCCACCTGCGGGCCGCTGCCCGGTGTCCAGGAAGAGGGGCTGCGAAGATTCGTCCGCTTCTGCCGGCGGCGCGACCTGCCCCCGGACTTCATCTGCTTCCACCAGTACGGCTGCCCGCACCCGCGGGACTTCGAACGGGCCGTCCTGCGGGCGAAGGGTATCGTCCGCGCGGAGTGGCCGGACCTCGGGTGCGAGTACTTCCTCGACGAGTGGAACCTCTGGGCGCGCGACAAGACCCAGGATAACGAGTACGCCGCGGCCTACCTCGCGGCGGCCGTCCACTACCAGGTCCGCGCGGGACTCGACCGGTCGAGCATCGTCAGCTTCAACACCCACTTTCCCCCCGAAGAGATCGACGGGGCCGGCAGGACGTTTCGCGGGCCGTTCCGGAAGGCCCCCGGCCGCGTCGCGCGGTTCTACGCCGCCCGGCGGACACTCGGCGGCCGGACGCTTTCCTGCCTCTATACCCACGCCGTGCCGTCGGGCCGCGCGCCGGAACCGGCCTACACGTTCGGCCGGTACACACTCCGCGTGCCGGACGGCGCCGTGCTGCATGCCGCAACGGCAGCGGCGATCGACCACGCGGACGCCGACGGCATCGGCATGAGCATTCGCGTCCTGGCCGAAGACGCCAAGGAAACGTTGCTGGAGCGACACGTCCGAAAGACCGCGTGGAAAGATCACACCCTGCCGCTCGATCGTTTCGCCGGCCGGGAGGTGACGATCGAGTTCCGGACCGACTGCGGCGGATCCGGACACACCACCGTCGCCGACCACGGCCTCTGGGGCGACCCCCGCATCGAGGCCGGGGGGAAGCGGGTCTACGATTTCCCGGCGACCATAGAGACCGCCGAGACCGGCTGGCGCATCCCCCGCCGGTGGCACCGGCTGGGCACGAAGCTGCCGATGATCAAGGGCAGCGTCGTCACGCCCGCCTACTTCACCTGGTCGCTGCTGAACCAACTGCGGGGCGACCGCCTGGCCGTCGAACTGGACGGGCGGGACGGCATACACGAAACCGATGTTGCGGGGGCCCTGGCCTGCCGCGACGGGAAGGCCGTCCGGGTCCTGCTGTGGCACTTCGACGGCCGGCGCGCGAAGGTGTCGCAGCATCTCGGGCACGGGGCCGCCGACATTACCCGCCGGTTTCGCCTGGATATCGCGGGACTGCCGTCCCGCTGCCGGGTCCGCCGCTTCCTGATCGACCGCGACCACTCCAATGCCTACACGGATTACGTGATCAACCGCACACCCGACAACGGCGGCCGCTACAACCTCGCAACCGGCACGGTCGACGTCGTCACCGACGAGATCCGCGACGCCCCGGGCGGTCGCCTCCGGCTCGCCGCGGACCTTCGCAACCTCAGCGTCTGCCTGGTGGACATCGCGCCGGCGGGAACTGAAGGAGAAACGCGATGAGATCCCCCAACGGCACACCACCGACAGCACGATATATAACCGCTGGATCCCTCGTGCTCCTCTGCGCCCTCTGCGGCCGCGCCGCCGCGGGCGGCCCCTTCATCGTCGAGGACGGCCGGGCCCGCGCCGCCATCGTCATCGCCGGGAATCCGCCGCGCTCGACGCGCCTGGCGGCCGCGGAACTGCAGCGGCATATCGAGAAGATCTCCGGGGCGCGGCTGCCGATCGCGACCGATCCCGGCGGGGACCTGCCGGTCAGAATCTACGTCGGCCGGAGCCCCGCCACCGAGCGGCTGGGAATCTCCGACGAGAACCTGCACTACGGTGCGTACCGCATCGTCTCCGGGAAGGACCGGCTGGTGCTGATCGGCCGGGACGACGACTTCACGCCCGTCGAGCCCTGGCCGCGGAGCCACGGCCACTGGATCAGCGGGAAGGTGCATGCGCAGTGGGACGCGATCACCGGCGCGGTCTGGGGCAACCCGATGGCCCGGCTGCATAAGAACTACACCGGCCGGGCGTGGGACTTCGACACGCCGGCATCGGAACGGGGCGTCAAGAGCGGCGCGCTGCACGTGTGGGCCTACGACGAGCGGGGCTCGTTCAACGCGGTCTGCGGCTTTCTGCGCGACCTGGGCGTCCGGTGGTACCTCCCCGGCGAACGCGGCACGGTCGTTCCCTCCCGGCGTTCGATCCGGCTGCCCGCGGTCGACCGGACGGTGCGCCCGGACTTTCCCGTCCGCCGGTTCAACTTCCGCTTCGGGGTGCAGGACCGCGCGGTCGGGCTGTGGGCGATGCACCTGGGCGTTCGCGATCCCTTCGGGCTGCAGGTCGCCCACGGGCTGGCGACCATGACCCACCGGAAAGAGATGCTGGCGGCACACCCGGAGTACTACGCGCTGTACGGCGGGAAGCGCCACAACCGGCCCGGCCGGCGCCTCAACCAGTTGTGCCTGTCGTCGCCGGGCCTGTTTGACGAGACCGTCCGGTACGTCCGGACGGTCTACGACCACTACGGGCTGGAGACGGTCTCCGTGATGCCGCCCGACGGGTTTACCGCCATGTGCCAGTGCCCCCGCTGCGCGGGAAAGGACACGCCGGACCGGGGCGCCCGCGGGCGGCTGTCCGATTACGTCTGGAATTTCGTCGACCGGGTGGCCCGGGAAACGGGAAAGACGCATCCTGACCGGAAGGTGCTCTGCTGCGCGTACGGGGCATACAAACTGCCACCCCTGAAAATCGAAAAACTCCAACCCAACGTGCGGGTCTGCATCGTCGGCGGGCGGCGCCCCCGGGAATCAAAGCCGGCACAGCGCGAGGAGGTCCGCGCGCTCCGCCGGGCCTGGCTCGAGAAGACCGGCAACAGGATTCTCATCTTCGAGAACTATCCCTTCACCGGCCGCGGCTGGTACCTGCCCTCCTACCTGCCCCGCGTCATCGGCCGGAGCGTCAACGCCGTGAAGGGAATCTCGCGGGGCGAGGACATCTGGCTGACGGTCGGGCGCGATTTTGACGCCCCCGGCTTCAACCACGTCAACGTCTACTTCACGACCCGCATGTACTGGGGCGGGCCGCACCGCGACCCCGGCGCGCTGTTCGCGGAATACTGCCGCCTGTTCTACGGGCCCGCCGCGGAGGAGATGAAGGCGTTCTTGACGTTCTGCGAGGAGCACTGGCAGGAGATGCGGACCGAGAAGGAGCCGGTCGACAAGGCCCTGGCGCTCTTCGACGCCGCGCGGAAAAAGGTACAACCCGAATCGGTGTACCACAAGCGCCTCGCCCTGGTCGACGAGTACCTCGCCGCCCTCCGCAGCAGGTCACGGCAGCTCGCCGTCGAGCGGGGTCCGGTTCCCGAACTGCGGTTCGCCCGCGCGGCGACGGGCATCCGGATCGACGGAATACCCGACGAGCCGTTCTGGGAAGACGCCCCCTACCACGCGCGGGGCCGGCTCCGGGAACTCCAGACCGGGCGCCGGCCGACCTTCGGAACCACCTTCAAGGCCGCGTGGGGCCGGGACGGCTGCATCTACTTCGCCGTCCGGTGCCGCGAGCGGGCGGGCGACCCGGTGAACATCGGCACGAAAAAGGACGATGACCCGGCGATCTGGTACGGGGACGTGGTTGAGATCCTGCTGGAGACCGATGCCCACTCCTACTACCAGGTCGCGATCAATCCCGCGGGGGCCGTCGCGGACCTCGACCGCGGGGCATCGAGGGACCGGTGGTACCGGTGGGACGCGCAGGCGACGGTCGCCACCCGCGTCGGCGAGGATTACTGGACGGCGGAGGTGCGCATCCCGGTCGCCCCGGACGCCAATGACCCGCTGCACCAGGTGGTCGGCAGGAAACCCGTCAGCGACCTGCCGTGGTACTTCAACGTCTGCCGCCAGCGCACGCGCGAGACCGGCGTCGAGCACGCGGCCTTCTCCCCGACGGGAAAGAAGACCTTCCACGAGAAACTGAAGTTCGCCAGGCTGTATGTGAAATGACACACCGAAACGAGAGCAGACGGGAAAGGATGCTGCCGTGCGGAAAACACCGGTAACGATACTTATCCTCCTGGCCGGGGGGCCGGCGTTCGCCGGCTACGTCGAGGACCGCGCGGCCGCGGTGAAACGCGAACGGGGCGGGAAATACGCCGCGGCCCTTGACGCCTGGACACGGATGGCCGGGGACGACGTCACCGAGTTCCAGAAGTCCGACGCCCTCGAACGAGCCGCCGCGTGCGCCCGCCGCCTGAAACACTACGACCGCGCGGCGGCACTGGCCGCCCGCATCCCCATTCCGGCGGTGGCGAAGACCGCGGCAATGCAGAACCTCGTCGCGCAGCGACAATACACGGAAGTGGTCAAGCAGTTCGGGGATGAGAAGATCGAGGCCTGGCCGTTCTGGAAGGCGGGCGAGGCCCTGTTCGCCCGCGGCCGCGCATTCTGCGCGGTCGGCAAGGGCGCGGCGGCCGAGAAGGACCTGGTCGCGGCGCTGTCCCTGACGACCGACGACCTGGAACAGGCCGGGATCCGGCTGGTGATCGGCCGCAACCGGGAGGAACACCTGGCAGACGGGAACGGCGCCCTCGAAGCGTACCGCGCGATCGTGGAAATGGACAGACACCACGGCAACGCGCGCTATTTCCGGGGACTGCTCGCGGCCGCGCGGCTCCTGCGGAAACAGAAGAAATATGCCGCGGCGGAGATCGTGCTCGATAAGGTGGACGTCGCCGAACTCCGCGGCTGGTGGCGTGCCGCAATGCTCATCGGCCGCGGCGATCTCCTGGCCGAAAGGGGTCGGCGCGACGCGGCGATCGCCGCCTACCGGGAGGTCCTGGAGGACACCACGGCACACCGCAGCCACCGGGAAGCCGCCCGGGCGGGCATCGCCGCCCTGGAGAAGGTCGAAAAAGAAGGCGCAGCACACGCAGCGGGGGAAGGAGCAGAAGAGTAAGGATCAATACCGCTATGGTGCCGGCCG